>HF995323.1:230409-245675 GCA_000432275.1 Proteobacteria bacterium CAG:495 | reverse complement strand
AATGCAAAGAATAAGGTTCTGGAGTTTGCTGATGGTACTAAGATTAATTTATTGACCAATCCTCCTTCTTTGTCATCTCAGAATGCATCGGATTTGTTGACGCAGGCGCTGAGTACATTCGGGGCAGACAGCGGTTCGAGGACGGATATATCAGAGGCCGGAGGTACGGTGAGTGAGATGTATGATCTTGCCTGTGGTTATGATTTGACGAAAAAAGTCGCGTAGCCCGGTTTGGCATTGTTATTGAAAGGCTCTGTAAAAACAGAGCCTTTTTGCTTGTTTCGCAAAAGCGAAATAAAGATTGATTTTTGTCTAAAATGAGCGTATAGTAAGACCATCTTAAAAAAGTTATTGTGTGGGAATATTATTGATAAAGGTTCAATCCGCTTTCTTAATATTCGTATGATGACTGGAAAATTATTTTTTTTACATTAAATAAATCATCATGAAAAAAGAAAAGGATTTGATAGCGGCACGCTATCTGAATGCGCATATTATGGCGCCGTCAAACTGTTTTGATTTAATCGACGTTCCGTCAGTCAGTCAAATTATCTGCGGTAACGATTTGCCGTCGAGAATGATTGCCCGACAGCTGGCCGAGATTATTCGTAAACAGACGTTTGTGTATCCGGTCATTTATTCGGGGCCGGAGTTTGCTCTTCTGGATATGGCAAAAGACGTGGACAATCAGGCTGAAAACTTTGTTTCCCTTTTGTGCAAGGGAGGTTTTAACCTGGAGGAAACGCTTATTGTGGCCAGGATGGATATGTTTTTAACGCTGCGCGGTAATGCACGGCTGAACAACGTTTTGTTTTGTATTCGTGATTACTTTATGAGCGATAAGAACTTTGCGTATAAGCCGTTTTTGACCAGAGCGGAGAGTATGCCGAAGTATTTTGGCGGCAAACGACTCAAAAACTGTGATTATGTCGTTGTTTATGACGATGATATGACTTCCGCTTTTGAAGGAGCCAAGCTCTGGTGGGAGTTGAAGCGTTTGTACGACGACAACGGTCCGTCCGGCAAAAAGCGCAAGTTGATTTGTTTGGGCGGAAAGGGGAAACTGTCGACCTTTCTGTATAGTCAGACTGAAGGGCAGATGCTGAAAGCAACGGTAAAAAATTTGTATGTCGAAGAAGGAGACATTATTGTTCTCGACGGCGGAAACAATACCGGCGACAATCTGAAAGCGCTCAATCATAAGATTGGGAGTGACGTGGCCATAGTTGCGGTAACGCAGCGTCTTTCCGCAATTTTGTACGCATCTCAGGAATTTCAGTTTCCGAATATGAAACTGTTGCGTTTGACCATTTATGAAAAAGTGGACGAGACGCTCAAATGGCTTAATGGTATGAAACTTCGCTCCGGCGAACCGGCTTTGCATTTTTGGGCGCATGTTATCAGAAGGTGTGACGCTTATGAAGGCAAGTTTATGATTAAGCTGGAAGGAATTGACGCGCAGGCGAGAATTTCCGGAGAGCAGCTGCAAAAGAAGTATTTAATCAAACAGCCGGGACATATGCTGCGCACGATTATGCAGTATATTCCCATCTTGGCAGATTTGTTGCGCCACAGGCAGGATGTACGAAGCGATTATGCTCAGGCGGTTAAAGACTGTCAGAGTTTTATTCGTGAAAAATACCGAACATATGTTGCCGAGTAAGACTATTAGGTTTGAACCGATAAAAGAAACGGAGGTTGTATTAGGCAACCCCCGTTTTTTTGTGCTTAAAATAATTTAGTTCAGGCTTATCAGTCCGCGGCTGAAGCCGTAGATGGCCGCAATCGCGATGATAACCAAGGCTGAGGCTAAAATGCATTCGCCGCGGGTGAAGGCCTTTCCCTGAGGATTGTTTTCCTTTCTGGCCCACATATATACGGGGATGCCAAGTGCAATGATTACAACAGCCAACATCAGATATTTCAAACCGGCGGCGTAAATCAGCCACAAGGCGTAAATAGAGCCGATGATGGATGTTATCAGTGCGGTAGAACGTTTGGTCAGCATTGTGTCGGGGTATTCTCCGTCTTCGCAGATTTTCCAGAGATAAGCGCAGGACGCGAAGTAAGCCGGGAGTACCATAACGCTGGTGATGCTGAGCATGGTGTTCCAGGCGTTGTTAGAGAAATATACCAACAAAAGGAACAGCTGCATGGCACTGCTGGTGACCCACAGGGATACCGAGGGAGAACCGTTTTCGTTTTCGGTTGTAAACGCTTTGGGGAAGGTTCCGTTTTGTGCTGCGGCCTGGGGAATTTCAGCGGTTACCATAGTCCAGGCCAGCCAGCTGGTGAGAACCGAAACCAACAGCCCGATGTTCATCAGCCAAGCGCCCCAGGGACCGACGATATGTTCCAGAACACCGGCGGTTGACGGGTTGGGAACGGCGGCCAGCTGTGCCTGAGACATATAGCCGAAAGGCAGCAGCGACAGCAGGACGTAAATCGCCAGACAGCTGATAAAGCCGAGAATGGTCGCTTTGCCGACGTCACCCGGCGTGCGTGCGCGGTTGGACATTACGACGGCGCCTTCAATGCCGATAAAGGCCCATAAGGTTACCAGCATGGTGCTCTTAATCTGTGTGCTGAGGCCTCCGAGACGTACTTTGGCTGAAACGGCTTCACCCCAAAAATCGAAATCAAAACGGGAGAATTTGAAAACGAAGAGCAAAATCAGGATGAACAAAACCAGCGGTACGATTTTGACTATGGTGCCGATGGTGTTGATATAACTGGCCTGTCGTACGCCGCGCAAAACCAGATAATTGAAACCCCAGATAATGAGCGATCCTCCGATGATGGAAGCGAGGTTGTTGCCGCCGGCAAAATAGGGCGGGAAGAAATAATTGAGGGCATCCATGGTGATAACGGCATAACCGACATTACCACAGACCTGACAAAGCCAGTACGACCAACCGATGGTGAAGCCGACGTAAGGGCCGAAGCCGGCGCGGCTGTAAGAGTAAATACCGGTTTTCAAATCCGGTTTGGCCATGGATAAAATACTGAACGTACGGGCGATAAAATAAATACCGAAACCGGTAATCAGCCATGCCAGCAAAACGGCTCCGGCAGAGGCTCCGGCGGCCATATTTTGGGGCAGGCTGTAAATTCCTCCGCCGAGCATAGAGCTGACGACAATGGCGGCGAGGGCTAAAACGCCGAGGCCGTTTTTGTTGTAGCTGCCGGCAGCTGAGGCAGGCGTGTCGGCGGAAGAAGTTTGAGAAACTTGATTATCTGCCATTGTTTAAATCCTTGAAATTTTTTGATTAAATTTACTTTTAAAACCCGCAGACCCGGGCACAGCGGTCAGGCTGTGCACCGAGACGGGCGGCAATTAAGCCTGAGCCGGGTTGGCGTGTTCGAAGTTTAAGAAGCCCATGGCGGTCAGACTGTAACCGAACTGCTGCGTGATGTTGACATAGTTATGCCACATCTGGAATTCAGAGTGCTTTTCAACGCCGCGGATTGACAATTCGTGATTCAAGGATTTGTTCAACCACATTTCGGCATGTCCTTTGGCGATGTCATCGTCAATTTGCGTATCGAAAAATTCAACGTATTCAGCTGCCCAGCCGCCGATGAGTTCGCCGTTTTTGTCTTTTCCCCAGCAGACGCCCAAACCGGTTGCGATGGCTTTGTGCTGGTCGCGGCTGGCACCGTGGCCGGCCATAATAACTTCCAGAACGGCACCGTGTTTGAACTGGCTGACGATTTTATCGTTCAGGGGAACGATTTTGCCAAACAGTTCCTTAGGCAGAACGGAAGTGTAGGGGACAACGTTAAAGTTTTCGATTTTGGCCTGCATCAGGGCAGAGTCATAGCAGAAGGTTTCAAACGGTTGGGGAGGAATACCGTCGTCAGCCTGTCCGGCACCGCCGGTAATGAATGCAAAAGTTGGAAAACGAACGCCTTCAGTCATTTTAATTCTCCTTAAATGCTTGTTAAAACAATATGAATAGTCTGCTCATTTTCATCAGCTGTCCTTATACCTAATCCCGGAGAGCCGTTTTTCAACGCATTTGTGCAATATAAGTTCCGAAATATCCCCAATTTTATATTTATGCATATTTGTATGGAAATTTGCTATATTTGTTGTAACTTATATGTCAGGATTAGTTTAAGCAGAGGATATTGACATGTTTTTTAAGAGTAAAGCATTTGTGATGCTGGCAGCCGTTTTGGCTCTCGGCGGTTGTAAGAAAGAAAGCGGCGCGGGAGATGCGGCGCAGGTTCCTACCGTAGCGGCCGTAAAGGTTGAGCCTCAGAACATTCCGCTGAGTTTTGAATTTGCAGCCAGAGCGCAAGGTTCTAAAGAAACCGAGGTTCGCGCCCGGGTCGGCGGCATTCTTTTGAAGCGGAATTATGTCGAAGGTTCGCAAGTTGAAGAAGGCAGCGTTTTGTTCCAGATTGATCCGGAACCCTTTAAGGTAACCTTAAACCAGGCCAAGGCCAAACTTGCCCAAGTCAATGCTGAACTGAAAAATGCCGAAACCCAATGGCAGCGTACGGAAAAGCTGTATAAAGAAAAATATGCCAGTGAAAAAGCCCGTGACGATGCCAGAGCCAATTTGGATTCACTTGCGGCTTCTGCACAACTGGCACAGGCTGAAGTCGACGCCGCACAGCTGAATTTGGATTATACGACGGTCAAAGCTCCGATCAGCGGCATTACCAGCATGGAGGTTCAATCCGAAGGAAGCCTGATTTCGGCAACCGGCGATTCAAGCTTGTTGACGCATATTACCCAGCTGGATCCGATTTATGTGATTTTTTCGGCATCGGAGAACGAAATGCTCTCTTTGACCAATATGGTTGACCGCGGTTTAATCAGAAATCCGGAAAATAAAAACGAAATCAAAGCCAAAGTCCGGTTCGGCAATGACGTTATGTATCCGCTTGAGGGCGAAATCAATTTTATGAACCCCAATGTTGACCAGAAGACGGGAACGATTAAATTGAGAGCGGTCTTTCCTAATCCGGAAGCTCGTTTGCGTCCGGGGCAGTTTTTGCGTCTGATTATGGAAGGGCTGACGAGAATTGATGCGTTGGTCGTTCCGCAGGAGGCCGTTATGCAAGCATCCGACGGCGCATTCGTATATCGCGTCAACGAAAAGGGCGTTGTAGAATCTGTCAGCGTTCAGACTGGTCTGACGACCAAAGACGGAGGCTGGATTATCGACAGCGGTTTGAAGCCGGGTGATGTGGTCATTGTCAGCGGGGTTATGAAAATCCGCCCGGGAATGACGGTAAAACCGCAGTTGATTGCCGACGAAGCCGCTTAACCATTACAGGATAAAAGAAATGTTTTCAAAGTTTTTTATTGAGAGGCCGATTTTTGCAACGGTTATCTCTTTGATTATCGTTTTGGCCGGTTTGGTATCAATGAAGGTGCTGCCGATTGAACAATATCCGAATATCGTACCTACGGAGATTCAGATTTCCGCCGTATATCCGGGAGCAACGGCAGAAGTGCTGGCCGATACGGTGGCGGCGCCGATTGAGCAGGAGCTGAACGGCGTGAAGGATATGATTTACATGTATTCCAACGCCACATCAAGCGGTTATCTGACAATCGGCGTGGTTTTTGACATCGGTACCGACCCCGATCAGGCGACGATTGACGTAAACAACAAGGTTCAGGCCGCAACTTCAAAGCTGCCTTCGGAAGTGACCAAGCAGGGCGTGACGGTGGAGCAAAAATCTAATTCGATTTTGCAGGTTGTCACCATGCGTTCCACATCATCGCGCTATGATACGGTTTATGTGTCAAACTATGCTTTGTTGAATGTTATTGATGAGATTAAGCGCATTAAGGGCGTAGGTAGTGCGTCGCTGTTTGCGAGCCAGGATTATTCAATGCGTATCTGGCTGAGTCCGGATAAATTGGCAGATTATAATCTGACGCCGCAGGATGTGATTTCGGCGATTCAGGAACAAAACTCGCAATTTGCCGCCGGACAGTTCGGACAAGAACCAATGGACGAGGCGGTTCCGTTTACGTATTCGGTTAACACCAAAGGCCGTCTGGTTGATGAAAAAGAGTTCGGAAACATTATTCTCACTTCTGACGCCCAAGGAGGAATGCTGCGCTTGAAAGATGTGGCGCGGATTGAACTCGGTGCTCAGGATTACAGTGTCAGCTCAACATTCAACGGAGAGCCTTCAGTTGCTTTTGCAGTTTATCTGCAGCCGGGAGCGAATGCTTTGGAGACGGCTAATCTGGTTAAGGCCAAAATGGCCGAGCTGTCAAAGAATTTTCCGGAAGGAATCACGTATGAGATTCCTTATGATACGACCTTGTTTGTAAACGTGTCGATTAATGAGGTTATTCATACTTTCTTCGAAGCGGTTTTGCTGGTTATTGTCGTTGTTTATCTGTTTTTACAGAATATGCGGGCAACGTTGATTCCTATTTTGGCGGTTCCGGTGTCGATTATCGGCGCTTTTGCCGGCATGTATGTTCTGGGTTTCTCAATTAACCTGCTGACGTTGTTCGGATTGATTTTGGCAATCGGTATCGTGGTTGACGATGCGATTATCGTGCTGGAAAACGTCGAACGTTTGATGTCGGAGGAAAAACTCTCTCCCAAAGAAGCGGCAATCAAGGCTATGAAAGAGGTTTCAGGACCTGTTGTAGCGGTGGCGCTGGTGCTGTCTTCGGTTTTCCTGCCGATTGCATTTTTGGGCGGGATGACCGGTGTTATGTATAAACAGTTTTCGGTGACCATTGCCGTGTCCGTGTTAATTTCCGCATTGGTTGCGTTGACGCTTACACCGGCTCTTTGCGCTCTGATTATCAAGCCCAACCGGGAGCATAAGGAGCCTAAGGGCATATTCAAGTGGTTTAACGACGGTTTTCAGAAGGTGACCGACTGGTATCTGGCCGGGGTCAAGTTCTTTTTGGAACATCGTAAAACGGCAGTCGGCGGTTTTCTCGGCGTTATTGCCTTCATTATTTTGTTGTTCAGGATTGTTCCGAGCGGTTTGGTTCCCAACGAAGATCAGGGTAACCTTTTGATGGCTTACAGTATGCCGGAGGCGTCGTCGCTGCCGCGGACGGCCAAGTTTACCGACAAGGTTTCCGCAATGGTTCGTGATAATCCCAATGTTGCTGACGTTTTGACGATTAACGGCTATAATATGCTGTCTTCGAGTCAGAATACCTATTCCGGCATCAGCTTTATCATTTTGAAAAATTGGGATGAGCGCAATAAGGCTGACCAGACGGCGGAAGCTTTGGCCAAGACATTTACCGGCATAGGGATGAGCCAGCCCGAAGGTATAGGCTATGCTTTCAGTATGCCTCCGATTATGGGTATGAGTATGTCCGGAGGTTTTGAGGGGTATATCCAAAACCGTGCCGGCGCGACTTCTCAGGAACTGATGGCCAAGACGCAGGAGTTTATTGATGCAGCCAACAAGCGGCCGGAACTTACCAACGTCAAAACCACTTTTTCGGTCAGTACGCCGCAATATCGGATTGATTTGGACCGTGAAAAAGCCCGTATTCTTGACGTGCCGATTAATTCCATTTATGCGGTAATGCAGTCGACTTTCGGCAGTTTGTACGTTAATGACTTTACCTATATGGGACGTAACTTCAGGGTTACTCTGCAGTCGGAATCGAAATTCCGTCGGACTCCCGATGATTTGCGTTATGTTTATGTCAAGTCAAACAACGGTCAACTGGTGCCTTTGGCGACGCTTTTGAATGTCGAACGGGTTACCGGACCGGAGCTGGTCAACCGTTTCAACATCTTTCCTGCGGCCAAGGTATTGGGTGATCCGGCGCCGGGATATTCTTCCGGTCAGGCCATTGCGGCAATGGAGGAAGTGGCTCAGGAGGTGTTGGGTGCCGATTATTCTTTGTCGTGGATTGGTTCCGCTTATCAGGAGAAGCTGACCGGCGGCGCTTCGACCCAAGCCTTTATATTCGGCTTGATTATGATTTTCCTGATTTTATCGGCTCAATATGAAAAATGGTCGTTGCCGTTTGTGGTTATTCTTTCGGTTCCTTTTGCCGTATTGGGCGCCCTGATGGCAACCTGGATGCGCGGTATTCAAAATGACCTGTATTTTCAGGTCGGTTTGGTTACCTTAATCGGTCTGGCTGCAAAAAATGCAATTTTGATTGTAGAGTTTGCAGTAATGAAAGTTCAGGAAGGATTGACGTATGCCGAGGCAGCAATCGAAGCAGCCAAGCTTCGTTTTCGCCCGATTGTAATGACTTCGCTGGCCTTTACCTTCGGTGTTTTGCCTTTGGCGATTTCAACCGGTGCAGGTGCGGGAAGCCGCCATGCCATCGGTACCGGAATGATTGGCGGTATGATACTGTCGACTTTCGTGGCAACGTTGTTTGTGCCGATGATGTTTGCGGTTATCGGAGAAACCTTTGACGAAGAAAATATTATGAAGCGTAAGATTCAGAAACGGGCCCGCAAGACCGGGCGGCCGGGACTGAAGAATATGAAAATGCGGTAAAGGTTTCGCATCTGCGAGAAAAGCCCCGGAGAACTATCCGGGGTTTTTCTTAGCAAGCCAAGAGACAGCATACCGTTTTGTACTTTGATAAACAGGATGTGAATATTATTTTGCCGCAGTTTGGTTTGCCTGAATATATATGGCTGGGACTTGGTTTGGAATGTGAGGACGACCAGTAAATTTGGGCTGAAAGTTCTGTTTTTATAATAACAAATTTATGAAGAGGTTAAATAATCGATTGAATCGGGAGGGCAAAATTTATTTGCATGTTAAACAAAAATGATGTAAATTTGCAATCTGATATTAATTAAAAAACAAATAATTATGGAAATTGAAATTGCTCCAATTATGTTTGCGTATGCAACATTTTTTTCTCTGGTGGAAATTGCCGGCGTATTTTGTTTGGTTCGTCTGTTAATGATGCTTCTGGATAAAAAAAGAAAAGTCAGTTTATTAAGCGGGGCTGTATTGCTTTTGCTGATGTTTATATTCTTGGTTTTTCTGGTGTGGGGAATATATCAACAGTGGCGAGCTTTGGGCGAAGACGTTGGATGGACATTGTTTTTCGGAATAATTCCCTGGGGTGTCGGAATCCTTATCGGGATGTTGTTTTGGAGTGAATATAAGAAAAGGCTGGATTATTTCTAATCCAGCCTTTGGCTTTTTTAGAAAGGGCTATTTGTCGCATTCGCCGATGTACATACCCAATGCGCGAGCGGCCTTTACATAGTCGCTTTCGGTGTTGAGCAGGGTTGTTCCTGCCTTAACAACTTCTGAAAGGTCAACATAGTCTACGTGGCCGTTTTTCCAGATGACCATTTTGTTGTCTTCGCCGTTTGCCAGCAATTCGACGGCTTTGGCACCAAAAACGGCAGCCAGCATACGGTCAAAAGCAACCGGAGTACCGGAACGCTGAACATGGCCAAGCGTGGTTACGCGAACTTGGAACTCTTTGTAACGGTTGCTGATTTCGGCACAAAGATATTGGCCGATTCCGCCGTAGACGGCTTCGCCGACAAGGTTCTTTTTGTTTGACAGGTGAGAACCGTCTTCGGTCTTAATACCTTCGGAAACAACGATAACGGCGTGGTTGCGGCCGCTGGCCTTGATTTCTTTAAGGCGGTTGATGACGCCGTCAATCGTATAAGGGATTTCCGGAACCAGGCAAACGTCGGCAGCGCCGGCGAGAGCGGAGTGCATAGCCAGGTGTCCGGCATCGCGGCCCATAACTTCCATAATCAAAGCGCGGTTGTGAGAGCGGGCAGTCCATTCCAGACTGTCAATCGCCGTGGTGCATTGCTGAACAGCCGTTTCAAAACCGACGGAAAATTCGGTAATCGGAGTATCGTTGTCAATGGTTTTGGGAATACCAACAACCTGAACGGTGCTGCCTTTGCAATAGTTGGAAACAATGTTCATACTGCCGTCGCCGCCGACAACAACGATGGCGTCAAGACCGAGTTCCTTTACGCCCTGAGCGAATCGCTTGGACATCTCTTCCAGAGATTCCATTTTGACGCCTTTGTTTAAAGAACCAAGGTAAGAACCGCTGAGACGGGGCCAGGGAGAGTCCGAAAAGTTATGCACGGTCAGGACTTCGTAGCTGTGCGGTTTTTCGGTAATGCCGTCGGTTCCGTTATGGATACCGTAAACTTCCCAGCCTTTTTGGGTTGCAGCTTCGACAACAGAGCTGATAACGGCATTAAGGCCGGCGCAGTCGCCGCCGCTGGTTAAAATACCTATTCTTTTTTTGGTATTCATTAAAATACTCCTTTATTGAGTTGCAATTTTATTTATTTTGTTGTATAATCTAATACAAATTAATTCACATAGTTTCCAGTAAAAAATGCATTTTATAAAATTTTTTTATGAAAGGACGATAATTTATGTTTGATAAGAACCAAATGAGCAAACTTCAGCACCAATTGTGCGAATTGAAACTTGAGGAGCGCCGAGTTCGTTCAGACATCAAGCATTTAGTTGCCAATCAGACAATCGATTTTTTCAAGGCCAAACAGCTGCATTCACTGAATACTAATATTAAATCAAGAATTAAAACTATTGAAGGCAAGGTTACTCCGAATATTATCGCGTAACCGTTTTTATTACCTGTTACCGCTTTTATATAAGCATTGTAAGTAAAAATATTGTAAATATTTGTTGCAATTTATTTTTTATGATGTTAAAAGCAAGTACAGATTTGATGGATTAACCCTTTTTTATATGTTGAAATGAGGTGATTTAAGTGGTTCAAGTTACTGTTATCGGTAATGATGTTGGTCAGTCTTTGAAGGTTTTGAAAAAGAAGATGCAGCGTGAAGGCGTCTTTCGCGAGATGAAGCTTCGCCGTTGTCATGAGAAAAACTCTGAGAAGAAAGCCCGCCGTCAGGCAGAAGCTGTCAGACGTGCCCGTAAGCAACTTCGCAAACGCTTAGATACTGAAGGATTCTAGTCGAATCTTACAAGTTATGAAAAACCCCGGATGAAAATCCGGGGTTTTTTGCTGCGGAAAGCGGCTAATATTCGTAATAATAGGTATAGCCGGACTGATATACTTTGCCGCAGCTGATTTCGGCATTGCTGATCGGATATTGATATGCCGGTTTTCCCGAAAGAGAAGTGCAGATTTGTGAACTGCCGTTGACTTTGTAAAAGCAGCAGGCGGAGGGGAAGCTGCCTTGCCAGATATTGTCCTTGATGAGGATGTACAAACATTTGTTTTGGTACATTTCTTTGGGACTGTAAGTACTGCCGCAGGTGTAGTAAGGTTTGTCGCCGCTGTAGCAAACGTTGCAACCGCTTGAGCATGAGGTGAGGTTGTATATGCTGGTGTTGCAGTTTTTTTGGTTGCAGGCATAGCATTTGTTTCCGGCAGGGGTTGTTTGCGAACTGTAGCTGCTAAGCTCCCATCCCTGGGCGCCGGAAGAGCCGCAGTCAGCCGCGGTTCGGGCATATCCCTCGGGACAAAGGTCAGACTTGCAGCTCCATTCGTTAACGTCAAAGACATAATTCTCGTTGCAGGTAATTGTTTTTTGGTATGTGATTCCGCCGATTTCGCAGTTTTTGCAAGTGGCGTTTGCTGGACATTGGGTGATACCGTAAAATTTATCTCCGCAGGTGTCGCTCACACAGTATGCTTTGCTTTTGTCATAAGGGCAGCGGATGATGTTGCCGGTGCATTTGGAGGTATCGGTTATGGTATATCCCAAAGCGGCACAGTCGTTTGTTATGCAGGACGATATGGCGTTTGCGGGTAAAAATCCGGCGGAGAATACCAACTCCAAAGCGGTGAAACTGATAAGACGTGATTGAACGGACATAGTATTTCTCCTTTAGTTAGCAAAACAGCTGAATTGGTTAGTGTCAAAAGGACAGCGGATTTTGTGTCCGGAACATGAAGCATCCTTGTAGCCCAGAGCCGCGCAGTCGGTTATGGCTGAGGCAGAACACCAAACGCTGTCGCTTTCGACGGTGCCGTTCTCGCAGCCTTTGGGTTTGAGGCTGCATTCCAGGCAAACGTCTTCGCATCCGTTTTGGGTACTGTATTTGCTGCAGCCGTATTCGCAGCTTCCGCCGATGCCGGCCGGGCAGGCTTCTCCGATGCATTTAACGTAACTACCGCAGGCTGAGGAGCAGCTTTCTTTGGTTTGGCCTTTGCTGCATTCCTGATTGAGCATAAATCCTTGTGCAGAGCATTTTTCTTCACAATTTTTTTCGCGGCAGGCGTAGCAGGTTCTGCCTCCGTAGGTTACCTGGTTGCAGGTTTTGTCTTGGTCTTCCGCCTCCAGATAGCCTCCGTCGCTGCACGGGCGCGGAATGCATTGGTCGTAGAGCCCGTCACAGGTATCTCCGGCGAGTTTATACTCGTCTTTACAGTTGGTTTGATTATAGATAAACGTTTCCGGGCAGCGGCATTCCAGATATTGCCCGTCGCAGGAGCCTCCTGCCGGTTGTTTCATTCCCGAACAGTTTGAGTCGTCGTATTGGTATGATGCGGGGCAGGTACAACTGCGATAACAGGTGAGACCTTCAAGCGGGCGAACGATTCCGGAGCCGACTTTGGGCGTTTCGCATTCTTGGATATAGCCGTAACGTGCACAATTTTGGTCGGATCCGGAATCCGGTTGGGAATTGTCTGAGAGGCGTTGCGACATGGCGTTTTGCCAGTCGGGGAGCCACCAGGTTGCGGCAATTTTAATTCCTTCGGCGGAAGCAGATTCCGGTAGAAGTGTGATGTGTGTAATTATATCAGGGGTGAGCGACACCGTATTTTGAGCCCTTGTACCGCCGCCGTTTAGCAGAAGCATTAACAACGATGAGAATATTAAGAACCTAAAATGTTTCATGTCAGTCGTCCTTGATGATTAAAATACCGGAATCTGCCGTTCCTGTTTTTATTTTATCAAAAACTTTAAACAAAGTAAACAAATATTTGAACGGGGTGGACGAAATTTTAATAGTAAACCCGCCTTAAGGGCGGGTTTGGTTTTAAGGGGAAGGCGGGGAGACCGTATTCAAGAGGTACTGGTTTATAGGCGATTAAATCCTGAAATGATTGTTTTTATTTCGCTTCCAGCAACAGAGAATGAGAAGCTAATCTGCCAGAACATCATTTAAGGGCTTAATTCTTAGATGAATAGGTTTCCCCAAAAGTATGATTACATTATAGAATATATCCTTCGAATAAGTCAATATATTATTATGCGGTGTTGACTAAATTTTTGCCTCTATCATTAATATAAAGTAGTAGAAAAGCCCGTAAAAACGGGCTTTTCTTTAGAAGCGGCGGTTATTTACAGATACCGTACCATATCCATTCGCTTTCGTTGGCACCGTCACCATGGCATTTGGACTCGAATTCCTTGCCTTGCGCAGCACAGGTTTCGGCGGTGTCCTCGTATGGGCATTCCTGAATACAGTAGTCTCCGAACTGGGTACCGCCGCAGCTGCAAATAGAGCCACCCAGCGTTTGTCCGGAACTGCATTTGGATTTGGTGATTTTTCCCCGGCAGGGGGCCAGGCTTTTATCAGCATTGCATTCCGTATAATAGTATACAGGCGTTCCGCTGGGGAGAGTACATTTTTGCTGGACGGTAGTCCAACCGGTGGACAAACGGCTCGGATCGTCGGTTGCCGTGTAATATTCAGAGTTGATATATCCTCCGGAAGTATCACAGCTGCTACAGGTTTTGTAGTAGGTTTTACCGCCGCAGGTGCAGCTGCCGCCACTGCCGATACTGCCGTTTTCGCATTCCTGATATCCGGCGCAGCGCGGGGTGTTTCCGTTGCAGTCTTTGCTGGTGCCGTTACAGTCGTAAATATATACGTATGATTTTCCGGTGGAAGTTGTACATTTTGACTTAACCACGTAGTAACCGCAGGTTTCCTGGCCGAAGCAAGAGGTTGTGGTATCTGCCAGGCAATAGCCGCCGTTTTCGCTCAATGAAGAGTCGTCACAGGTGTCGGCGCAGGTTTCAAAATATTTTTTGCCGCCGCAGGTGCATTCTCCAGTTCCCTTGTCTCCGGGGCATTCTTTTTTGCCGGCGCAGGGCGGAAGATTGCCGTAACAGTCAGTCCAGGAATAAGAACAGCTGAAATGGGTGTAGATTTTCGAACCGTCCTGTTTGGTACATTTTGTTCCGGTTTGATACCATCCGGTTCCGATGCTGCCGGTATTGGTATAGCAGGTACCTTTGTCGTTTTTGATATAATCGTTGTTGCAGGTTTCTTTGACCAGGCAGGTTTCATAAAAGGTTTTTCCGCCGGCGGTACAGGTGGCACCGCTGCCTACCTTAGTTTCCGGGTCGCAGTAGACTTTGCCGGGACAAGAACAGGTACGGTCTTCGGGGTCACAGACTTTGCAGCATTTCCGGGTTCCGCCGCAGCCGTCGGAACAATCATAGTCTCCATTCGTACAGCCGGTTTCGTTTGAGTACGGTGAGCAGGTTTTGCAGCTTTGGCATTTGGACGGGCATTGGCTGTAATAGGAAGCACAGCCGCTGTCACATTGTTTGTCGGTTAAACCGGCACAGGGGTCTGCCGTGCAGGAATAACAGGTCATTCCCTCATATGTGACGCCGGAGCAGGTTTGTCCACTGATGGACGATGACGAGTATCCGCCGTCCGAACAGGTTTTGCTGCGGCAATTGTAACAGGTTTGTCCGTAATAAGAGGTTGAAGAACATACCATCGAACTGTCGTCAGACGAATTGTATCCGCCTTCCGAGCATGAGGGCTGATAACAAGAATAACAGGTTCTGCCGCCATAAGTGACGCCGGAACATTTCATATTGGTCTGGCTGGAGGAGTCATAATATCCGCCGTCGGAACACGGTCGCGGATTACAACTGCTGTAAAAGGTTCCGCGGTCATCGTTGCAGGAGGAACCTCCGACTTCGTATTCGCCGTTACAGTTTGAGGTGCTGTAAGGATATGAGCTGCTGCATCGGCACAATGTGTATTTTATTTTTCCGTCGCCTTTTCTGCGGTCGTCGTCATTACAGGAAGAGCCGGCGAGCACATAATTGCCGTTGCAGTTTTCGGAGTGGTATTTGTAGTTGCTCGGACAAATGCAGGCATCCTGACAGTCCAGTTCGTTGGTAATGTGCAGAATACCGGTAGAAATTTTGGGTGTAGGGCAAATGGTGTTAAGATCATAATTGTCTTCACAGTTTTCCTTAAAAGGGTCTTTGACGGGATCGGTGTTGCCACGGCTGACGTTTCCCTTCATATAATCGGGCAACCAGTAAATTGCCGCCGTCTTGATTTCTTCAGCAGGATTG
>HF995323.1:182508-230392 GCA_000432275.1 Proteobacteria bacterium CAG:495 | reverse complement strand
TCAGCAGGATTGGAGGCGGGTTTCGGCAGCAATGACAAAGGTGTGATTTGTTGTGGGTTCCAACCGAAAGGCGTTTTCAGAAAATATGTTGTAGCATGCCCCTTGGCACAGAACAAAATCATCACGGCAAGGGAAAATAATACAATTTTGATATGTTTCATGGCACACCTCTCGGTTAAAATAATTGTGACCGAAACCCGAAGTTTCAGCTATTATTTTAACAAAATATTTGAGCAAAATCAATATCAAATTACGCGGTGTGGACTAAAAATTTATAAAAAAAGCCCCGGTTATCAAAACCGGGGCCGGGAAAACGCATTATTGTCAGGCTGCCTGGGACATATTGAGCCCCAGCTCTTCCAAAACCTGTTTTTTGAGCGTAACGTTATCGGCTTTGCCGGTTGCGAAAACAGGCAGGGAATCGTGATAGAGGATTATTCTGGGCAGATAGAGCTCAGACATTCCGTTGCTGCGGATAAAGCTGTGCAAGCCGTCCTGAGTGACGTCTTTGTTGTTGGTGACCAGAACGATTTGTTCGCCTTTGCTTTCGTGCGGAACGGAAACCACTCCGTATGAATATTCGGCTCCCGAGCGGGCATAGGCATTGCGTACCATTTCATCAACGGCATTAAGCGAAACCATTTCGCCGCCGATTTTGGCAAAACGCTTGATGCGGTCTTTGATGAAAACAAAGCCGATTTCGTCAATGTCTACGACGTCGCCGGTGTGATACCAACCGCCTTCCAGCGGGACTAAAACACCCGGATTATCCGGCATAATGTATCCCATCATGATATTGGGACCTTTTACAACAAGCTCGCCGCCGTTTTCAATTCCGTCAACGGGGATAATTTTATGCTGGATTTTTGGCAGGAGTTTGCCAATGGAACCGAAACGGTTGAAAATACGATTGTTAGCGGTTACGACCGGTGAGCATTCGGTTGAGCCGTAAGCTTCCATAACGCGAATTCCGAAACGTTCTACCCACATGTTGCGGGTGTCCGGTTTGATGGCTTCGGCACCGCCAAACATAAAGCGGATGTTGTGAAAGTCTATCGGATGGGCAATTTTGGCGTAACCGCGGAAGAAAGTGTCGGTTCCAAACATAACGCTGGCTCCTATTTCATACACAATTTCGGAGATGACGCGATAGTGGAGCGGGGAAGGGTATAAAAAGAGTTTGGCCCCTTCAAGCAGAGGAAACAGCGTTCCGACGGTGAGACCGAAACTATGAAACATCGGCAGTGCATTGAATATGGTGTCGGTGACGTTTATGGTTTCGATGGAAGCCATCTGCTTGATGTTTGAGATGATGTTGGCATGACTCAAAACAACGGCCTTAGGTGCGCCTTCCGAGCCGGAAGTGAACAAGATGACTGCCTTTTTATTACCGCCGGCTTGGTGCGGCACACGTTTGATTTTGTAACGCAGGTAGGCGTTTATTTTTTCCCACAGACTGATTTTGTTGCGGAGGTCTTCCAGATAAACAACCTGGAAACCGCTGTCTTTCAGCTCTTCGACAACGTTTTCCATTTTGGCGTTTCGGATAAACAGGCGGGAGGTAATGACTTTTTTGACAACGGCGGTCTTACACATTGATACCATATTTTTGGCGCCGACCGAAAAATTCAGCATTACGGGGATGCGTTCATAGGCAGAGAGGCCGAAAAAAGTACACAAAGCCGCTATGGAGTTTGGCAACAGCAGGGCAACGTGTTCGCCGGGTCTGCTCCTGCGCTTAAAATATTTGCCGAGGACAAAAGAGCGGATGATGATGTCTTTGTAAGACATCGGGGTGCGGTTAATGTCTTCCACGAAGCGGGGACGGCGCAGCAAGCCTTTTTTAGAATGGACCTTGGCGGTTTTCATCAATTGAGCAAACAGGGAGATATTATCGTTGTAGGAAGCCTCGAAACTCATTTCGCGCATAATCATGTAGACTTCGTTGCTGATGTGGTCCCGTTGGCGGCGCAAAGTGTCTTTTAACTTGAATTTTACCGGTTTTTTTACGGTGATGCTGATTTTGGGCAGCGGCCGGTGCGGTAGTTTGCCTTTGGTTTTGGAAAAATAACCGTATTGGGGACCGTTTATCCATATCGGGACAATCGGCGCCTGGGATTTATCGGCAACCAGTCCGGGAGCTTCGTAAATTTTCATTAAGCCGCCGTTTTCGGTGATTCTTCCTTCGGCGAATATGACGCAGCGGCGTCCGCTGTCTACTTTGGCAATGAGTTCTTTGATGTCGCCGGGTTCAATCGGATTAAACGGCATAATGTCGGCCGTACGCATCAAAAAGCGTATCCATTTGTTGCGGTAGAGATGACCGTTGAGGGCAAATACCGGATTTCCGGGCAGAAAGGCAAACAGTATTATCGGGTCAAGATAGGAAACGTGGTTGGAAACATAAACCGCTTTAGTGGGAAGCTTGTTCTCGTCGAAAGCGATATTGCATCTGACCTTCAGGCAAGTAAATATGCTTCTGAGGCAGAATCTGACAAAGTCTCTCAAGATAGTTCTCCGAGTAGTTCAAATAATAATATTTTTAACCCATTATTAACCATATTGTAAAGCGTAAAAAGGTATAGGCCGGGGAAGCCGCTGCAACTTTGTCTCTAAGTGGTTGATATTGTGAAATAATGAAACCGTTTTCCCAAGGTGGATAAATAATTTGTTGATTTTGCGTCATATTTTTACTAGACCAGAATTATGGCAGTATATTGTTGGGCGGCCGAACAGACCGTGGTTGGTGATGATATGGTGCTTTTTGTATCAACTATAAAAGTGGACTTATATGAAGAAACTTCTTACTTTAACCGCGTTGGGGACCATACTTATGGCTGCCGATGCGATGGCCGCAGGTTTTCATCTGAGAGAACAATCTGCCGCTGCTCAAGGTAATGCATTTGCCGGCGCTACGGCCGGAGCCGAAAACAATTCCTATGCTTATTTCAACGTTGCGGGGCTGACCCGTCACAAAGGGACGCAGGGTAATGCCGGGGTAACCTATATTGCGCCGCGCGCGGAGGCTTCCGACGTGAAAGACGACACCGGTAAAGATCAGCTCGATATCGACAATATCGTGCATGCGGCATGGGCTCCCAACGGTACGATTTCTCATCAGCTGGATGACAAATGGACGGTGGGGCTTTCCCTCAACGTACCGTTTGGCATGATTACCAAATATGACGGGCGCTGGGTCGGTTCTGATCACGGCAACCTCTCTAAAGTCGTTACGGTTACCACAACGCCGATGGCAGCATATAAGGTTAATGACAAGTTGTCTGTCGGTGCCGGACTTCCCATCCAGTATGTTAAAGCCAAGTTAAGCAACAGTGCTTCTTTAGTGTCGGCTGATGACGTTCATTTGAAGGGTGATACGGTTGACGTCGGTTATCAATTAGGCGCCATGTATGAGTTTAATGAAAATGCGCGCATCGGCGTAGGATACCGCAGTGAAATCAACCATAAACTCAAGGGCGACATAAAATCCCAGGACGCGGCCGATATTGGAGGGATTATTCCCGGAGTATTGCTAAACCAAGACATCAGCGCCAAACTGGATACGCCGGCAATGTTTTCTGTGGGCGGTTTTTATCAGTTGAATGAAAAATGGGCGGTTATGGCCGAATATCAGAGAGTGTTCTGGAGTTCATTTAAATCTCTGGATATTGTTGGTGACAATACCGGGCTTATCAGTTCTACCAAGGAAAATTGGCGCGATACCAATTTTTACGCTCTCGGCGCCAGCTATCAGCTTGACCACCAATGGAAGGCTCGTTTCGGCGTGGCGTTTGATCAGGCGGCTGTTACAATCAGCGACAGGACGCCGCGTATTCCGGATTCCGACCGCGTTTGGTTTTCCGGCGGTTTGAACTATGAGTACAGCGACAAGCTGTCGTTTGATTTGGCTTATACTTACATTAAGGCCAAAAAAGCCACCGTTAATACCAGACTGACGGAAAATACGGGTTCATCAAGAGATTTTTCTGCACGTTACAGCAATTCGGTCAAGCTGTTCGGCTTGTCGATGAACTACAAGTTTTAGTCTGACTTAAAGAAAAAATCCGGCAGTATGATACTGCCGGATTTTTTTTGTTGTTATTTTTATAAAATCCGCTATAATGACAAAATAGACATAAACATGGAGTCCGTTATGACTACTCCTTCAATAATGTTAAAGCACAAGCTGGTTGCGTTGGAAGCCGATATGATGGAAGCGGCTCCGGAACGTTTGCGCCGGGATTTTAAGGAAATTTGCCGGTTTCGCGGGCATAAGGATTTTCACCGTGTTTGCGGCAGGATTATGTGGCGTTTGATAAATTCGGTAAAGAAGGCGGAAACCGGGTTGCGATATGACCGACGCGACCGGATGGTGATGCTGCTTAACGAGTTTATTCCGCAGATGGAAGTAGACAACAAAAACAAGCAAACGGCGCTGGCCTATATTGTAAAGCATAATATCTTTCTTTCCGACAGGCTGCGTAACTTTTTGCAGACGTATAATCCGAATGAGGCCTATTTGCAGTCGACACATATGCGGCTGCGCGAGATTAAAGAGTATTATCGGAAATCTGAAGACTTTAATTTGCAGACGTTTATGAACAATACCACAGAGTTTCTGAATCTGCTTGCCGATCGGGACACTGACAGCAAACAGGTTCATTTCAGCGCTTTGTACACAATGATGCAGCGCAGAACCCAGGCTCATGGTTCTACGGTTCAGATTAACCTGTTTGACGAAGATTTACGGCAGAAGGAAATGATTGATAAAAACCTGGTCAGGCTTACGGCTCTGATTTATGCCCGGCAGCTTGTGGAAGCTCGCGAAGTTGAGAATGTCAGTCCGCATTATCTCCAAAAATTTAAAAATATGATGGTTGCCGTGGTCAGTAAAAATTCTTTCAGCCGGGAGGAGGTTAAACAACTGGCCAAGGAAATAAAAAATCAGCGATGGGTTTCCCGTTCGGTGGAGGAAAACTTAAACGATTTGTCGAATAAACTCGTTGACGTGTATGATTTTAAACAAGAAAAGGAAGTTCGCGAATTAAACGCCTGGTATGATCGCGAACGCAAACAAAAACCTTTGGAGCAGGCGGCACGCAGACGGGTTTACGTGAATATGCTGTATCGCAAGTTTATTGAAGACTTTGATATCGGCCGCGAAAAGCCTGACAATCTTTATAAAACGGAGAAAGACAAGCTTAAACAGGAAATCTCCCGCCGTTACAGCCGCATCTCGGCGGAGGGAAAAGAGCCTGCTGACGGAACTTTGATTCAAAATGAAGTTTTGAGCGAATACAAAGAACGGGATCAGGATCGTTTTCGCGACATCAACCTGATGATGAACAAACGCTGTCTGAAATGCGGTTTCTTTTTTAAGGTATTGCGCAATGCTAAGGAAAGCGGCCTGAAATACATTTATCCTCCGGCACTGATGAACAAAGACAATTCAAAATATTTGCATTAATCGAAGAAAACTCCCAAATGAGTCGTTTGGGAGTTTTTTTACTGGTGTTGCGGCGTTTGCCGATGAAGACACAAATGTTCGGCTGCCAAAACTGCGTTTGCTTAGATTTTATCTTTAAGATATTTGGCAGTGTAGCTGGCCTCGCATTTGGCAACTTGTTCGGGCGTGCCCTGAGCAATGATTTTGCCGCCGCCGTCACCGCCTTCGGGGCCGATGTCGACAATATAGTCTGCGGTTTTGATAACGTCGAGGTTATGTTCGATAACAATCATGGAGTTTCCTTGTTCGACCAGGGTATGGAGAACTTTGAGCAGTTTGTTGATGTCTTCAAAATGCAGTCCGGTCGTGGGTTCGTCCAGAATGTACAGCGTTTTGCCGGTGGCTCTTTTGGACAGTTCTTTAGACAGTTTGATACGCTGGGCTTCGCCGCCGGAAAGCGTGGTGGCGGGTTGACCGAGGTGAATGTATCCGAGGCCTACCTTGCGCAGAAGTTCCAACCGGTTTTTGATGGAAGGAATGGCGTCGAAGAAGACATAAGCCTCGTCTACGGTCATATCCAGCACGTCGGCTATTGATTTGTCACGATATTTGACTTCCAGCGTTTCGCGGTTGAAGCGTTTTCCTTTGCAAACGTCGCAGGCGACGTATACGTCCGGCAGAAAGTGCATTTCGATTTTAGTGACGCCGTCGCCTTTACAGGCTTCGCAGCGTCCGCCGGCGACATTGAACGAGAAACGTCCGGCAGTGTAGCCGCGGGCCTTGGATTCCGGCAAGGCGGCAAACCAGTCGCGGATGTAAGTGAACAGGCCGGTATAAGTCGCCGGGTTGGAGCGCGGGGTCCGGCCAATCGGGGATTGGTCGATGTTGATGATTTTATCGATGTTTTCGGCGCCGATAAGTTTGTCATATATGCCGGCAGAGCCGCGGGTGCCGTTTATTTCCTTGTTGAGTGCCTTGCACAGGGTTTCCAGAATCAAAGAAGATTTGCCGCCGCCGGAAACGCCGGTGACGCAGGTAAGCGTTCCCAGAGGGATTTTCAGGTCTACGTTTTTGAGATTGTTGGTACGGGCGCCTTTCAGACCGATGAATTTGCCGCTGCCTTTGCGGCGTTTGGGCGGAACGGGAATGCATTTTTCGCCGTTAAGGTATTGAGCCGTCAGACTGCGGCGGTTTTTGAGCACGTCTTTGACAGAGCCGCTGGCTACGACTTCTCCGCCCAGAGAACCGGCTCCCGGTCCCATATCCACCAGGTAGTCGGCGGCGCGGATGGCATCTTCGTCGTGTTCAACGACGATAACGGTGTTGCCGATGTCGCGCAGACGAGTGAGGGTTTCGAGCAGACGGTCGTTATCGCGTTGGTGAAGGCCGATTGACGGTTCGTCCAAAACATAGAGAACGCCGGTCAATCCCGAACCAATCTGGCTGGCGAGGCGAATACGCTGGGCTTCGCCGCCGGAAAGGCTGCCTGATTGACGGGAAAGCGTGAGATAATCCAGTCCGACGTTGTTTAAAAAGCTCAGACGTTCGGTGATTTCTTTCAGAATTTTGGCGGCAATTTCCTGTTTTTTGGGAGACAGGGTAGGGCCAATTCCGCGGAACCAGGTGAGAGCTTTTTTTATGGACATTTCAGAGGCGTCCATGATGTCTAATCCGCCGATTTTGACGGCCAGAGCTTCCGGTTTCAGGCGTTTGCCGCGGCAAAATTCGCACGGCGCCGCCGACTGATATTGGGCAAATTCGTCTCGCATGGCCGGGGAGTCTGTTTCCAAAAAGCGTCTTTCGAGGTTGTTGATGACGCCTTCAAAGGGTTTATTGGTGACAAAATGCGAATAGTACATTGCCACCGGATTGTCTCCGGAACCGTAAAGGATGACATTGCGGGCTTCCTCAGGAAGGTCTTTCCACGGTGTCTTGTCGGAAATTTTCAAATAACGGCAAAGGGAGTCCAACGTATCGGTATAAAAACCGTGTTTGCGGTTGTACCACGGCGCCACGGCGCCCTGAGAGATGGAAAGGTTAGGATTGGGCACTACCAAATTGGGGTCCATATAGAGTTTGGCACCGAGGCCGTCGCAATGGGGGCAGGCGCCGTAAGGGTTGTTGAACGAAAACAGGCGCGGTTCGATTTCTTCAATGGTGAAACCGGAGACAGGACAGGCAAATTTGGAGGAAAAAGTCGTCCGCTCATGCGTGGTGTTGTCTTCGGCAAAGACAAGGCCGTCACTTAGTTTGAGCGCGGTCTCCAGAGACTGGGCCAGCCGTTCGCCGATTTCCGGTTTAACGACAAGACGGTCAACCACGACTTCTATGTCGTGTTTTTGGTTTTTATTGAGAGAAGGGACTTCTTCGATGTCATAAATTTCGCCGTCGATTTTCAGGCGCTGATACCCCTGTTTTTGCAGGCTTTCGATTTCTTTTTTGTATTCGCCTTTTTTGCCGCGGGCAATGGGCGCGAGCAGCAGGAGTTTGGTTCCTTCCGGCATGGCGAGGATTTTGTCCACCATCTGAGAGACGGTTTGGGATTCAATGGGCAGTCCGGTCGCAGGAGAATAGGGCGTGCCGGCACGGGCCCAGAGAAGACGCATATAGTCGTAAATTTCGGTAACGGTGCCGACGGTCGAACGAGGGTTGTGCGACGTGGTTTTTTGCTCAATCGAAATTGCCGGCGACAAACCTTCAATTGAATCAACTTCGGGTTTTTTCATCAAATCCAGAAACTGGCGTGCATAAGAAGAAAGGCTTTCGACATAACGGCGCTGCCCTTCGGCATAGACGGTGTCAAACGCGAGGGACGACTTTCCGGAGCCGGAAAGGCCGGTGATGACGGTCAGTTTGTTTTTGGGGATGCTGATGTCGACGTCTTTAAGGTTGTGTTCGCGGGCGCCTTTGATTTCGATAAATTCGTTGGTCATATTTCCTAGCTCGATGTTTCTGTTTTGTTCTGTGTTAATATAGTCATTTATTTTATTTAAAGCAATAAAAAAAACCGTGAGGATAATTCGGTCAGGTGAAGCCATCCGAAAGGGCATAACCTTTGGAGGAGGGGAAAACAGGCGCTTGCCGCCGCGGAAAACGGGAAAAATGATAAAAATCCTTGCATTGCGGTGAAATAATGTTATTATCACAAACTGTGCTGAAATCTAATTTATTGAATTTATGTTAAAAAATGTACTAAAAATAATTCCCTGGTGCGCTTTGTTCTGGGCAGGGAATGCCAATGCCGCAATCAATGTAGCCGTTATCGCTCCCCAGGTGGGGGAATTCAAGCACTTTGGCGACGAGCTGATTAACGGGGTGAGAATTGCCGTCGACGACATCAATTCTCAAGGCGGGGTTAAAGGAGAGCGCGTAAATCTCGTGGTGGTCGACGACCAGTGCGACGATACTTTTGCCGTCTCAACAGCACAGATGATGGCCGTTAATTCCTCTAAAGAAGACAGGATGAACCTGGTCGTGGGACCATATTGCCCCAATGCGTTTGAAAAGGTTTCCGACATTTACGCGAAAGCAAACATTTTTCAGATTATTCCGACGACAATCAGTAAAAGCGAGGCACAGCACAGCCATCAGGGACTGGTTAAAATGGTCGGTTCAACCGACAGCCAGGGCGCTGACTTCTATAATTATTACAAAGCCAGCTTTAACGGGCAGAACGTTGCGCTGATTTATGATTCAAGCGTGCGCAACGTGGTGGAAATCGCGGCATCGGTCCAGAATGAATTTCGCAGAAACAACGAAGCCCTCAAGCTAAGGGTTTATGATTTTGCGGTTTATCGCCGGGATTTGGCCGCAATGGCGCAGGACATTACGGTGCAGGGCAACGATGTGGTTTATATTTTGGGCAAGTCTGAAAATATTGCCGAGCTTTCCCGCAACCTTAAGGACGAAAAGAAAGACGTCGTTATTTTTACCAACCGTTATCAGGCAAACGGCAATTATGAGGAACTGCTGGGCGATTTGGCGGAAGGTTCTTATTTTGTAGCGCTGCCGTCGCTAAAAGACAAACCCAGCTTTACGGAAACGCTGGTGCGGCTGCGTTTGCAGGGGGCGGAGCCGGAAGGGCTGGGGGTTTACAGCTATTC
The DNA here is from genome assembly GCA_000432275.1 of Proteobacteria bacterium CAG:495. GTDB lineage: Bacteria > Pseudomonadota > Alphaproteobacteria > RF32 > CAG-239 > CAZU01. The sequence goes on along the minus strand of HF995323.1, from coordinate 220,843 downwards.
GGCGGTGAAACTGTGGCAGGAGCTGGTAGACAAGGCAGATTCTTTCAAATACGGCGATTTGGCCAAGGCTTTAGGCAAAGACAAAGTCGAAACCGTCTGGGGCGAAAGGACGTTTGTCAACGGAAATCCCGACAAATCAATCAATTACGGAATTTATAAGCTTGAAAGCGGGGAATATACACAGGTTTATTGATTTTTGTTCCCTTATCGAATTTATCAATGTATATTCAAAAAAGATTTTAATAAAACTAGTATAAGGTAAAGATAAAATGGCAGGCAGCATTAATAAAGTTATTTTAGTCGGCAACCTGGGTGCCGATCCCAAAGTCAGCAACACCACCAGCGGTTCTAAAATCGTCAATCTGAACATTGCGACTTCCGATACATGGAAAGACAAGGCGACCGGCGAGCGCAAAGACCGCACCGAGTGGCACCGCGTGGTTATTTTTAATCCTCAGCTGGCGGATATTGCCGAGAGATATTTGCGCAAAGGTTCCAAGGTTTATCTGGAAGGACAGCTGCAAACCCGCAAATGGGAAGACAACGGCGGACAGGAAAGATATACGACCGAAGTTGTGCTGCAGAACTTCAGCGGCAATCTGGTTCTGTTAGACGGCCGCGGCGACGGTGTTCCCGCCGGCGGTAACGACGTCTTTACGCCGGCAGGCGGCAACGGTTGGGATTCTGCTCCGTCAGCAGCTCCGGCAGCCGATTTGGATGACGATATTCCTTTCTAAACAAAACTTGTATGACGCCTCTTTGAGGGCAAAAATTGCGAAAGAGAGAAAATTCAGGTACGTTTTTGTACACTAAAATTTTCTCTCTTCTTATTTTTGCTGTGGTTAGACCGTTTTCCAAGTTTTTTTATTTCAACTTTTTCAATCGTCCGGCGGCAATGATAACCAATCAGGCGGTTGGGGCACAGGGCATTTTGATGACATTGGGCCGCAGAAAGCGGCATAAAGAAAGCCCTCCGTTCAAACAGGGCTTTTTTGTTATTTGCGGTCAACGAGCTCAATGTTGACCTGTTTGCCGTAGAGTTCAAGCAGTCGCCTGAAGAATACAAAATAGTATCCTCTGCCGTCTTCCAGCCTGCGCATATAACGGTGAGATACTCTGGCGCTGCAAATAGCGGGCGGGTATTCTGGCGCTGTCGGTGGTTTGTTCAAAGCTCAGGCCACGCGCTAAGCGTTCTTCCCGCAGCATCAGGCCGACGCTGCCGCGGACGGTTTTGGGGTCAATGTTATCGATTATCATTTTTTTAGCTCCTTTTGTTGATTAAAAACAAAAACCGCCGTTTCTTAAAAAGAAAAGGCGGTGGAGCTACAAACTGTCGAGAACAGCCGCACTTCTTCGACTACAAAAGTAGCTTATTCCGTGCACTCCACCACAGGGTGGATTATCTCGAAGATGTTTGTAGACACCACAGCTCACCTCTGAGCTGCGAAATTGAGTTTACTATAATTTAGGATAATTGCAATCAGAAAAACCATACGGTTTGCAGGTTTTGCCGCAGAGCGGGCGGGGGACGGCATACGGGAGACGTTTGGCTCCAAAAAAAGCGTTTTTTGGGGTTTGGAGAGGGGCGGGCGTTAACTTTTGGAAACTTTGTCGGAGTGAAAATCGAAAATAAGGCCGTTTTTTTGGCCGTAGAGAGGAATTTCGCATTTTTAACTGGGCATAACTTGTGTTATTCGCTGGCGGCAAAAGGCATTTTTTGCTATATTCGGCTCAGTTTATAATCAAGTAAAGGTAAATAAAGTGACTGAAGAAATTAATCAAGTGGTTGAAAATCCTAATAAAGATATTTCACCGGTAGAAATTTCGGAAGAAATGCGCCGTTCTTATCTCGATTACGCAATGAGTGTTATCGTTTCACGTGCGCTGCCCGATGTTCGAGACGGTTTGAAGCCGGTTCACCGCCGCATTATCTATTCGATGTTTGAAAACGGATATGATTACAACCGGCCGTTCCGTAAGTCAGCCCGTATCGTCGGTGACGTTTTGGGTAAATATCACCCGCACGGCGACAGCTCGGTTTATGAAGCAATGGTTCGTATGGCTCAGCCGTTTTCGATGCGCGTGCCGCTGGTTGACGGTCAGGGCAACTTCGGTTCAATGGACGGCGACAGCGCCGCTGCCATGCGTTATACCGAAGCCCGTCTGGCAAAAGTTGCCCACTCTCTGATTGACGACATCGACAAAGACACCGTCGACTTTATGCCCAACTATGACGAAAGCTTGCAGGAGCCGACTGTTTTGCCGGCCAGTTATCCGAACCTTTTGGTTAACGGCGCAAACGGTATTGCCGTCGGTATGGCTACCAATATTCCGCCGCATAATCTGGGCGAAGTGATTGACGCCTGCTGCGCTTATATCGACAATCCGTTTGTTTCGGTCGAAGACCTGATTAACATTGTTCCCGGACCGGATTTTCCGACCGGAGGCTTGATTTTGGGCTATGCCGGTGCAAAGTCTGCTTATCTGACCGGCCGCGGTTCGGTCGTGATGCGTGCAAAATGCACCATTGAAGAACTGCACAAGGACAAAGAGGCCATCATTGTCCACGAGATTCCCTATCAGGTCAACAAAGCGGCGATGATTACCCGTATTGCCGAATTGATTAAGGAAAAGAAAATCGACGGCATTTCGGAAATCCGCGATGAATCCGACCGTCAGGGTGTTCGCGTGGTGATTGAGGTCAAACGCGATTTTCAGGCCGACGTGGTTTTGAACCAGTTGTACAAGTATACGCCGTTGCAGACCAGTTTTGGCATGAATATGCTGGCGATTAACAACGGCCGTCCGATGATGATGAACCTGAAAGAGATTATTCAGGCCTTTATCGAATTTCGCGAGGAAGTTATCCGCCGCCGGACAATCTTTGAACTGAACAAAGCCCGCGACCGCGCACATGTGTTGGTCGGTCTGGCGATTGCGGTTGAAAATATTGATCCGGTTATTGAATTAATCCGTACGTCGCCGACCCCGCAAGAAGCCAAAGACGCTTTGCTTTCCAAAGCCTGGCCCGCAGGCGAGGTGGAGACGCTGGTCAAATTGATTGACGAGCCGGACCGTAAGGTTGAAAACGGAACGTATCATTTGTCTGAAACTCAGGCCAAGGCCATTCTTGACTTGAAACTGCAGCGACTGACCGGTTTGGAACGCGATAAGATTCACGAAGAACTGGTTTCTTTGGGTGATGAGATTAAGGAATGTCTGTCTATTTTGGCCTCTCGCGAAAAGCTTTACGGCATTATGCGCGACGAACTGGTTGCGATTAAAGACGAATATGCAACGCCGCGCCGCTCAAAGATTGAAGACATTGAATACGACACCGACATTGAATCTCTGATTCAGCGTGAGGATATGGTGGTTACGGTTACCGAAGCCGGTTATATCAAGCGTGTTCCGCTTAACGCTTATAAGGCGCAAAAGCGCGGCGGCAAAGGAAAGTCGGCCATGGCAACCAAAGACGAAGATTTTGTTACCCGTTTGTTTGTGGCTTCGACCCACACGCCGGTTCTGTTCTTCTCGTCCAAGGGTTTGGTTTATAAGATGAAGGTTTATAAGCTGCCGCTGGGTTCTCCCACGTCTAAGGGCAAACCTTTCATTAATTTGCTGCCGCTGGATGCCGGCGAGACTATCACGACGATTATGAAGCTGCCGGAAAATGAGGCGGAATGCCAAAACCTGTCCATTATGTTTGCTACCAGCCAGGGCAACGTCCGCCGCAACTCGCTGATGGATTTTGTCAATGTTCAATCCAACGGTAAGATTGCCATGAAGCTTGATGACGGCGACCGTTTGATTAATGTTCGCATCTGTCATGAAGACAATGACGTTATGCTGGCGGCGCGCAGCGGCAAATGTATCCGTTTTCCGGTCACCGAGGTCCGCGTGTTTGTCGGACGCAACTCTACCGGTGTTCGCGGCATTAAGCTGGCAGAGGGCGACGAGGTCGTTTCAATGTCTATTCTGAATCACAGTGATGCGACTTCGGAAGAACGTGACGAATATCAGAAAATTTCTTCCGCAGCTAAGCGTATTCAGGCTGAACGCGGCGGCGATTGTCTGGTTCCGGCCGAGGAAACGGGTATTGAGATGAATGTCTTGACGCCTGAAAAGTATCTGGAAATGCGCGAGAAAGAGCAGTTTATTCTTTCGGTTACGTCAACCGGATACGGCAAGCGTTCTTCGTCTTATGAATACAGGGTTACCGGCCGCGGCGGTCAGGGTATTGCCAATATGGAGATGTCTGCCCGCAACAAGGAGATTGTCAGCTCGTTCCCGATTGAGGACAACAATCAGATTATGATGGTAACCGATGCCGGAAAGCTTATCCGTATGCCGGTGGCAGACATTCGTATTGCCGGGCGCAAGACGCAGGGCGTTATCCTGTTCCGTACCGCAGACGATGAAAAAGTCGTTTCGGTTACCTGGCTGGATGCCGATGACGGTGACGACGACGAACTCGAAGAAGAGACCGGAAGCGAGGTTCTGGGCGAGAGTGTTGCCGATATGGAAGAATTCGGCAATACCGAACCTGATGTCAGCGAACCGGATGTCGAATCTGAAGAGGAATAGCCAGCCGGCTGTTGCTTTGGAAAGTTCCCCTGTCGAGAGGCGGGGGAACTTTTTTGTTGCAATTTGTCAAATTTGTGCTAAAAGAGTCCATACAAAAAAATTACTTACATATGGATATGCTTAACGCATATTGCGTTCTTTGAAATATTTACCGGTTGGGTTAAGTTGCGGCGAAGACAAGAGATGAGACATGCGGACTTGCGGGGTCGATGTAAACGAAAGTCGGAATAAGTCGTAAAAAGAACCGTCCGGTTTAAAATTGAATTCGGCGGCAGCGAGAGTGAAGTTGTCGTGCATTACGGAAATTTTTATTTAGCAACAGAGTTTAACACGTTCTTTTTCTCCGGAATGCATTTACTGAAGACAGTTTTGAAAGAGTATCGGAAATTTCTGACAGGAAAGGATTTTCGGTGCTCTTTATTTTGCGTATTATCTAAATTTTATATATTATGGAGAGAGCTAAAATTACCAATGTATTGGGGGATGTTATAATGGTTCCTCAATGGCAGCTGCAAAAGTCTGCGATGGAAAAGTTTGCGTCTGAACATTACGGAGAAGTTGTTATTTGTGATCCGGGTCTGGTTTATGACGGAAGAGTTGCTGTCGTCTGGCGTTGCCGAAGCTGCATGCAGCAACTGAAAGTGTTGGGATATTTTTGTTTTCAGGTCGGGTTCAGGGATTATCCTGCCGATTTTGAATATGATGTTTTGGCATTTGTACCGTTTTCTCATGTAACCGCGCAAATTGCCGAGGCAAAAGTCTGTTTCAGCGAGGGCAGGCTTCAATTTCTTTTTTTATAAAATATGGGTATGTAAACCGGTTGTTTGTGAAAACGGCCGGTTTTTTTTGTTGCAAATTTGGACAAAGATGCTACAACAGATTTCAGCAAATGATTATTCAGATATAAATTGTGACAGATAAAATAAAGTTTAATTAAAAAAATTATTAGTATGGATTTGTTGTTTAATGCTGAGTTTATCAATTTTTCGGAAAAAGAAATTCTGGAAAATGCCGGATCGGACAATCATCTCGGCCAAGGGGTAAAACGTCTGATTTTTAAGACGGTACGCTGTACAAAATCTTTTTGTGACGAGAACAATGGTGAAATCTACCGCAAAGGGCAGGAATACAAACTGTGGATTGCCGAGTATAATGACAAGCTGCTGGGCGTGACTTGCTGGTTTACGGCGATGCCCAGAATTTTGGATGCAGATGCGATAAAGGGCCCCGTAAAGACTTTTTATATGGTGCCGAAAGAGGTGTTTCAGTATGCCGGAAATTCGGTGGAGAAAACGCCGTTTATCACGATTCAAAGCGATTATGAGCTTGTTCGTTATCAGTTGTTCATTGATGTGAACGACGGAATGCAGTATTTGATTCGTCCTTGGTCTCTGAAGAAATCGGATGTATTGGCGTTTGCGGTTAAAAAGCTTGGCGGAAGTTTGGAAGACTACAACATTCGCGGGCGTTTCCTCTGCAATGCGGCAGAGCGGCACATTGTGTGGCTTATCGGCAGGAAAAGAAAGCGCGCAAGCCGGGAGTATTTCTTTTTTGATGTTCTTAAGCAGGATTTTATCAGCTGGAACATTTATGACTTTAACGCCACGATGACGCCGATTAGCTCGGGGCAGGCCAAGATTCATATCGGGAACAATACGGTTGAGGCCAATAAGTATGAATTTGTTTACAAGCTGGGAAAATGAAACAGCTATTTTAAAAAAGGGCGACGGTCGTATGACTGCCGCCTTTTTTGTTGCGGTTATGGGCAAACTCAGTTAAGATGAAGCCGATTTAATTTTTTTCAGGGAGGAGAAAATGCCTTTTTTGACTGTTTATACCAATGCAACCAAAATTAATCAGAAAAATTTTGTTGAGGAGATTTCCGATTTGGTAGCGGGAGAGCTGCATAAGCCGGTTTCGTACGTGGTGGTCAACCTGCAGGTCAGCCAAGCGATGGCTTTCGGCGGAGAGACGGCAAATCGCGGCGCTTTGTTGGAAATGAAGTCAATCGGTTTCGGCGACAAAAACGCGTTGGCGGAGGCGCTGACCAAATATGTGACGGATGTAACCGACGTTGAGCGCAGTTTTGTTAACGTTCAGTTTGTCGATATGAAGGCGGCGGATGTGGCGCTGGGCGGAAGGACTTTTGGCTGATGACGGAGCGCTACAGTATCAGAATTGCCGTTTATGTTATTTTTGAAAAAGACGGCAAAGTGTTGCTTTCGCTGAGAAAAAACACCGGTTATAAAGATGGTATGTGCGGCTGGGTGCAGGGGCATGTTGAATCCGGCGAAGGCATAAAAGACGCTGCTCTGCGTGAGGCTTTGGAAGAGACGGGAGCCGTGGTGGCGCCGGAGGATATGGAAATGGTAGCGGTGGTACATAATCGTATTGATTTGCCTTATGTCGATTTTGTTTTTCGCTGCCGTAAGTGGCAGGGCGAAATTAAAAACCAGGAACCGGAAAGCTGTGGCGGTTTGCAATGGTTTGCTCCTGACAATCTGCCTAAGAACATTATTGCTCAGGTGCGGGATTATGTTAAACTCCGCAATAACGACGGGGTTGTTTTCAGAGAAATAAACAAATAAAAAAAGCTACGCCTTTTGCGGTAAAAACAACCAGAGCAGGGGTTGTTTTTATCCTCAAGCCTGATACGAACAGGCAGTCGCCTGTTCTCAGCAAAACAGCAGAAATCAATAAAAAAAACACCCACCAGACGGGAGTAAAGAAAAATGAGGCTCCGGCTCTAGCTTGGTAAGTTCGTGCAATGCACTCACAAACCGCGCGTCGGTCACTTGCTTTGTAAGGTTTGTTTCGCGTCGCACAGGCTGGCTCACAAATCGACAAAGCTACGCCTTTTGCGGTAAAAACAACCAGAGCAGGGGTTGTTTTTATCCTCAAGCCTGATACGAACAGGCAGTCGCTGTTCTCAGAAAAACAGCAGAAATCAATAAAAAAACACCCACCAGATGGTGGGTGTTTTTTTATTGGCTCCGGCTGCCTGATTCGAACAGGCGACCAATCGGTTAACAGCCGATTGCTCTACCGCTGAGCTAAGCCGGAATACGGTAAAAAATGATTTGGAGGCCGGTACCGGAATTGAACCGATGTACAAGGATTTGCAGTCCTCTGCATGAGCCACTCTGCCAACCGGCCAACTGGTTACCGTTCTCTCAATCGGTGCCTCTATATATACAATAATTTTTGTTATCGTCAATAACTTTTTTTTATTTTTTATACATATTTTGTATTTTTTTGAAATCTGGTTAAAATTCAATATTTTATAAATGTTAACATTTTATCTGAAATTTGTTTGGTGTGTTTTTATTAAAATTAAAAGAGATGCCGGAAACTTGTTTTGATGAGGAATCTGTTTTGGCAAGGGCTTTCGGTTTATAACAAAATTGTGGATGATAACGGCAAACATCGCTTGAAAATTACCGGCATTTAATTATTATGGCGATAATGGTTTTCTAAAGGAGATAAGAATGAAAAAGATTGCGATTGCGGCCGATCACGGCGGGTATGAACTGAAAGAGGTTCTGAAAAAGCATTATGCGGGGCAGGGTGTGGATTTTATTGATCTCGGCACCGCATCGGAGGCTTCGGTCGATTATCCCGATTATGCCGCAAAAATGGCTGACGCGGTTCTTTCGGGAAAAGCCGAGGTCGGCATTTTGATTTGCGGAACAGGAATCGGGATATCTATTGCCGCTAATCGCTATCACGGAATTCGAGCCGCCGTTTTATATGACGATGACGTAGCCCGTCTGGCGCATGAACACAACAATGCCAATGTTGTCGTGTTTGGCGGCAGGACCATGGCCGTCGAAGACTGTATCCGGCGATTTGACATATTTATGAATGCCAAGTATGAAGGCGGACGCCATGACCGGCGTTTGGAGAAGATTGAACAAGGAGGATGCCGCTAATGGATTTTGAACAGGATTTGAAGAGTGAAGACAAGGAAATTTTTGATGCAATCGAGCGGGAACTGCACCGCCAGCAGAATCAAATTGAGCTGATTGCTTCTGAAAACATTGTGTCCAGGGCGGTTTTAGAAGCTCAGGGTTCCATTTTGACCAATAAATATGCCGAAGGCTATTGCGGCAAGCGTTATTACGGCGGTTGTGAGTTTATTGACGAGGTTGAGGCTCTGGCCATAGAACGGGCCAAAAAGCTGTTCAACTGCGAATATGTTAATGTTCAGCCGCATTCCGGTTCTCAGGCAAATACGGCGGTTTATCTGGCTTTGCTTAAACCGTATGACGTTATTTTGGGGATGTCTCTTGATGCCGGAGGGCATTTGACGCATGGTTCCAAAGTTTCGATTTCGGGAAAATGGCTGACTTCGGTTCAATACGGCGTGCGCAAAGAGGATGGCTTGATTGATTTTGACGAAGTTGAGCGTCTGGCGGAAGAAAACAAGCCCCGACTGATTATTGCCGGCGGTTCCGCTTATCCGCGGCAGATTGACTTTGCCCGTTTTCGCAAAATTGCTGACAAGGTCGGGGCTTATCTGATGGTGGATATGGCTCATTTTGCAGGGTTGGTTGCCGGCGGCGTTCATCCGAATCCGTTGGAATGGGCCGATGTGGTTACGACGACGACCCACAAAACGCTGCGCGGTCCCCGAGGCGGTATGATTTTAACGAATAATGAAGAAATCGCCAAGAAGGTTAATTCCGCTATTTTTCCGGGTTCTCAGGGCGGTCCTCTGGAGCATGTGATTGCCGGCAAGGCAGTTTGTTTTAAGGAAGATTTGACACCGGAGTTTAAGGCTTATGCGGCTCAAGTGGTTAAAAATGCCGAAGTTTTGGGCGAAACGCTGAAAAAACGCGGTTTGGATTTAGTTTCCGGCGGAACCGATACGCATTTGCTGCTGGTTGACTTGCGGCCGAAAGGTTTGACCGGCGATGTAACGGAAAAGGCTTTGGAAGCGGCACATATGACTTGTAACAAGAATGCCATTCCGTTTGATCCGATGCCGCCAAAGGTAACCTCGGGCATTCGCGTCGGAACGCCGGCGGGCACAACGCGCGGTTTCAAAGAGAGGGAGTTTGAACTTATCGGCAACTGGATTGGCGATGTGATAGACGCCCTGGCTGCCGGCAATGCAGATAAGGTTATCGCCGAAACCAGGGAGAAAGTGGTGGCATTGTGTGCACAGTTTCCGATTTACTAAATTTTCTGTTTTACAGGGCATCTGGAAACAATTTTATCAGCCTCTCTAAAACATGAAATTGCGGATAACCTGCCCAGTATTGATGAAACAAAAAAACGGAAAACCTCCGGGCTTTTAGGGCGCGGAGGTTTTTTTTTACAAACATTAAATAATTCAGAAGGCTAAAAAGCCTTGATGTTGGCAACGCTTCCCAGCGTGATTTTGTCACTGAGCTGTTGTTTGTCAGTGAGTTGTTTTTTTAATTGAGACCAGCTCCACGCAGACAGTGTTTTGTCAGTCTTGGGATTTAGGTCGTAGTCATAAAGTACGGCTTTTTTCCCTTGCTGAATTGCAAAGAACAAATTGCCGCTTTTTTTGTCCTTAATAACAAAAATCGGTTCATTTGTTTGCATTGCGGTGCCGTTTTCCCTGATAAAGCCACTTTTTGACACATTGTTTTTGAGTTCATTGTAAAAAATGATGTCTTGCCAGACGATGGAACTTTGATAAGGGCCAAAGGTTGTGCCAATCTCAGGATAATACAAAAATTCTCCCAGGTGACAGGTTGTGCGGAAGTGGTTTCCTTTCCATTCGCAGGTTTCCTGTTCGGCATTGATTGCTTTTGTTCCGTTTAATTTGTATAAATTATACAATTGTTTACCCTTAACGGAGGTGTAATCGGCAATCAATACACCGTTAGAGAGGGTAATCTTGTCATAAGCCGCCGGAATAATGGCGATGTTCTGTTTGTTCTGGACGCCGAGGACAATCTTGCCGTCTTCAGTCTTAGCGGTGTAGGTTGACAAATCGGTTCCCTGAATCGGCGTTATCACGGATTCATAACCACAAGCAGCAAACAAAGCTGCGCATGCCATAAGGATGGCACATTTTACATACTTTTTCATAAGGCTTTAATTTTTTTTGATGAAACATAAAGAGTTAATTTCAAAACATTTCCCATAGCAATGAAAAAGCGTTGTTTTTCTTAATAAGTCTATAGTAATTTGTTTTGTACGGACGACTATATCATATGTAATATTAAAATCAATAGACAAAATTTCATAAAAAGGGCATTTTAAATAAAATTTTAAAGGTTCCGGGCTAAAATAACAAGAATCGAAAACTGTTTTTGTAAAGAGACGCATATGGAAAAGATTAATTCTCGTAAACTGGCCGAAGTCGTCGGTTCGGTATCGAAGGTGATTGATTGTGAAATTGAAAATATCGTTACCGACAGCCGCAAGGTGCAGCCGGGCGATTTGTTCATAGCTCTGAAGGGTGAGAAATTTGACGCTCACGATTTTGTGCCTGAAGTCATCAAAGCCGGAGCCGCCCTGGTTATGGTGGAGCACGAGACAGACGGGGTGCCGGCGGAACGGCAGTTGGTGGTTAAGGACTGTCTGCATGCTTTTGGCTTAATCGGAGCCTATAACCGTTCGCGTTTCAAGGGGGTAGTTATCGGATTGACAGGGAGCGCAGGTAAAACGACGACAAAAGAAGAGCTCAAGTTTATGTTGTCGCAATTCGGCCGGGTTTTTGCCACCGGCGGCAACCACAATAATCAGGTAGGTGTGCCGATTACGCTGTGCGAAATGGATATGAGCGCGGATTATGCCGTGATTGAGATGGGAATGAGTGCCAAGGGCGAGATTGAAGAACTGGTTTCTTTCGTAAAACCTGATGTGGCCGTGATTACCAACGTTTATCCTATGCATATTGAATTTTTTTCCGATTTTGAGGGAATTGCAGAGGCCAAGGCAGAGATTTTCAAATCGCTGAAAAAAGGCGGTTTGGCAATTATCAATGAAGATACGAATTTTGCAGACTTACTGATACGCAGAGCTGAGGAAAACGGCGCCCGGGTTGTAACCTTCGGCAAAAAACATCATCCTCGGGTGAAGTTTGAGCTGGCGAATGAGGGCGAACATTATCTGTATAATGCCTGGTGCGTATTGACCGTTGCGGAGGCTCTCGGGCTGGATGCGGTTAAAGCAGCCGGCTGTCTGAAAGATTTTGGCGCTTTGGACGGGCGCGGCAAACAACATAAGCTCAAGCTGCCGGGAGGGCTGTATACTTTGATTGACGACAGTTATTCGGGGCAGCCTGAGGCGATGAAGCTGGCAATCGGGACGTTGGATAAAATGCCTTGTTCCGGGCGCAAAGTCGTTGTTTTGGGAAAAATGGCCGAGCTGGGGGAGACTTCTCAGGCCCGGCATATTGAGATAGGCCGGCAGCTTGCCGACAGTTCGATAGACATTGTGGTAGGCGTTTGTCCGGAGATGAAAGATATGCTGGCACAGCTGCCGGCTGACAAGGAACGGCATTATTTTGAAAATAAAGAGGGTTTGGATGAATTTTTGATAAATAAGCTATTGCAAAATAATGATATTGTCCTTATAAAGGGAGCCAGATATTCTTCAAAACTTTATCAGGTAGCGGAAAGCTTGATTAAAAAAGGAGCGTAAAAAAATGAAATGTCCTTTTTGCGGCTGCGATGACACGCAGGTTAAAGATTCCCGGGATGCTGATGACAATACCGCCATTCGGCGCCGTCGCGAATGCAGCGAGTGCGGTTCGCGTTTTACCACGTTTGAACGGGTACAGCTGCGGGAACTTGTCGTGGTGAAGAAAAACGGTGAGAAAACCATGTTTGACCGTGACAAGCTGGCAAGATCCATTGCCATTGCGGTGAGAAAGCGCCCGGTGAGCGAAGAGCGGGTTGAAAAGATAGTCAATTCCATTCAGCGCCGCTTGGAAAGTTCGGGAGAGCCTGAAATTCAGTCCCGGACAATCGGCGAATACGTGATGGAAGCGCTGTCTACGCTCGACCATATTGCATATATTCGTTTTGCATCGGTTTACCGTGATTTTCGAGAAGTTAAAGATTTTGAGGATTTTGTTGATACAATTGATAAGCTGGCCAAGCCACAGGGAGAAAATTAAATGGCAAAATTTATTTCGGAAAAAATTAAAATGAAATCAGGCGCAAGACTGGCCGCAGTTCAGGCAACTTATATGATTGAATACGGTCAGCTGCCGGTTGACGAGGTCATCAAGGATTTTATTAACGGCGAAGTCGGCCGCTATGTGATTGAGGACGAAGGGGATGACCGCGAAGAACTGGTTGAAGTGACCGAAATGGATACCAATTATTTCGCCACGTTGACACGCGGCGTTCACGAGCGCAAGGAAGCGATTGAGAAGTCTTTGGCACATTATTTGAAAGAAGGCTGGTCTTTTGAGCGTTTTGACGGCACGTTGCGTGCGTTGCTGTTGTGTGCGACTTATGAGCTGATTAACACCACGGATGTTGATGCCAAGGTGATTATTCAGGAGTATGTCGATTTGGCTTATGCATTTTTCACCAAAAACGAACCTAAAATGGTCAATGCGCTTTTGGATCAGATCGCACAGGCCGTACGTTGATTTTCTGCCGCTTTGGCAAAGAGGTAAAAATGGCAAAATTAAAAGTATATGAATACCCGCATCCGATTTTGAAAAAGAAGGCCGAAAAGGTCGAAAAGGTCGATGACGAACTGCGGAAATTTCTGGACGATATGCTGGAGACCATGTATGAGTCCGTCGGCGTAGGACTGGCGGCGCCTCAGGTCGGCGTGTCCAAACGGATTGTGGTGATTGATGCCGCTCGCGAAGATGAAGAGCCGGCACCGATGTATTTTATCAATCCGGAGATTGTCTGGCGTTCGGAAGAAAAGGAAATTTGCGAGGAAGGCTGTCTTTCGGTTCCGGAAATGCGGGCGGAAGTCGAGCGTCCGGCGAGCGTGAAGGTTCAATATCTGGATTATCACGGCAAAGAATGCGAACTTTTGGCGGAAGACTTTTTGGCTGTTGTGGTTCAGCACGAGCTTGATCATCTTGACGGCATTCTCTATATTGACCGCATCAGCCGTCTGAAAAGGCAAATGTTGTTAAAGAAGCTGGAAAAGAATCGCAAGGCTCATTTGGCGGAAAAAAACGCCTAGTCGGTATCTGACATATTTTTTCAGGGTAAATAAGCGCCTGGCAGAGCGGTTTGCGCAGCCGGAGCAGGGTAGGAGTATTAAACAAAGATGAGAGTCGTTTTTATGGGAACGCCGGATTTCTCGGTGCCGGTTTTGGAGGCTTTGACGGCCAAACATGATGTGGTTTGCGTTTATACGCGGGCACCCAAAGAGGCCGGCCGCGGTAAAAAGGAAACCAAAACGCCGGTTCATTTGCTGGCAGAAAGCAGGGGAATTGAGGTGCGGACGCCGAAAACTTTGCGTACCGATGAAGAACAGGCAAAGTTTAAGGCTCTTAACGCCGACATTGCGGTTGTGGCGGCATATGGGCTTATTTTGCCTAAACCGGTTTTGGAGGCTTTTCCCAAAGGGTGCATAAACGTTCACGCTTCATTGCTGCCGAGGTGGCGGGGAGCGGCTCCGATACAGCGTGCGGTTGAGGCCGGAGATGCAAAAAGTGGGGTAACCATTATGCAAATGGAAGAGGGGCTTGATACCGGTGATATGCTGCTTAAGGGTGAAGTGGAAATTACGCCGGAGACGACCGGCGGCCGGTTGCATGACGCTTTGAGCAGAATCGGGGCGGAACTTTTGCTGAAAACGCTGGATGATTGGGATAATGTTAAACCTCTGAAACAGGATGAGGCGCTAACTTGTTATGCGGCCAAGATAGACAAGGCGGAGAGCAAGCTTGATTTTAATCAACCGGCGGAAATTTTGGAGCGGAAAATCCGTGCGTTTAATCCTTATCCGGCCGTTTATTTCGAGTATAAAGGCGAACGGTTTAAGGTTTTGGCTGCAGAAGCTCTTGACGCAGATGCCAATATGGCGCCGGGAACGATTGTGCCCAATGATACCGGGCTATTGCTGCAATGCAATCCGGGATTGTTGTTGGTGACAGAAATTCAGCGGCAGGGAAAAAAGGCGATGCCGACGGAAGAACTGCTGCGCGGTTTTGAGTTTGTCGGCGGAGAGACGGTTGGCTAAAAAAACACCCCGAAAGATTAGAATCTTGTCGGGGTGTTTTTTTTATGTTCAGGCTTGATACTTTTTTATAGCATTGTCGTAAAAGCCCTCGATGGTCAGGACATTGCGGTCGATGACCGTAATTTTTTCTTTTTTTCTGATTTCTTCAGCCATTCGGTGGAACGGCATATAAACCAGAGACGCTTGGCCTGCTTCAATGATAAAGCGGCTGATTTCTTTATCCAAAAAGAATTCTGCCGTTTCGGGGCTGACCCATTCGTCGGCGACCAAAAAGTTAACCAACAGAGGATGAATTGATTTCATTGTCAGAACATAGTCACGGCAATAAGCGTAATCAATGTTCTTCAAAACGGAATAATTCTCCCCTTTTTTGGAAAAGCTTTGAAAAACCAGCTGAACCTGAAGTTCTCTGGTTTTGCCGTCTTTGATGCCCTTGCGGTCAAGCGCTTGTTCCAGTAGGAGAGGAGCAACTTGTCCACCGTAGTCAAAGAGCTTCTGACAATGGTGAACGCATTGGATACGCCACAGTCTTTCCTCATTTTCAATCTGCTCGGTGCGGTCGCGTTCGGCAGCAACGGCAGCAATTTCTTTCAACGATTTGCCGTCTTTCATCAATTTGTAGGCATAGTGGTTGAAGTCGCTGATTTTTTTGAGGTAACGTTCCAGAATCTTAATGAAAACCTGAAGCTCTCTGCTTTTGGGTTTTCCCAAAGCCGTAAGTTCTTTGAGGTGCCGGTTGGCACGACTGAGAATCTTTTCGGTGACGACAGCTTTGTCTTCAAGCAGTTTTTGAAGTTCGTATGTCGTACCGTCGAAACGCTGGTCGCTCATTTCCCGCAGCATTGCACGGTACCAGGTGTTTTTGATTTCTTGTTCTTTTTTGGCGATGTTCTGGCAGGTTTTAATAACCTCTTCCAGAGTTTTGCCTTCAAGCATCAAATCGCGGGCAAACCGTTTGGTTGCGGGGGAAGTTCCGTAGGTTTTCAAAATAGTTGCGTCTTCCGGGGAAATTTTTTGTTTTGTTGCCATGATAATTATTTTTTTAATTGTTATGATATACTAATTTGTTTTCTCAAGTATTAATTATAGACAAAAAAAGCTTTTGTGGCAACAATAAATTATCGGAATATAAAAAAATCCCTTATTGTCTTTTCGACAACAAGGGATTTTGTGGAGGATGTCAAAGATTATTTTTGAGCTGCATCCTGAAGTTTCTGGTATTTTTCAAGAAGCGCCTCAATTTTTTTCATCTTAACCTCATTTACCGGCAAGCCTTCGTGCGTCCAGGTGCAGAAGGTGGTTCCCTCTTTTACCAGGCGCTGAAGAGCCGGAATAATCATTTCGCCAAATCCATGGTCAATGTAATATTGGGCATGGTGGTCGTTATTTAGAATTTTGAATGTTTTGTTGGAGATGTATTCTCCTTCCAACATACTTATCAAAACCCGTCTTCCTGTTTTGCCGGCATTGAGCAGGGAATCAAGGAAGTCGAACATCTGGTCTTTTATCTTGACCTGACGCTGTCTCCAGGCGGCGGAGATTATCATGCAGTAATGCGTATGATATTCTTCGTAGTCGTTGACAGTCAACAGTGTCATAATCGGCGGGATGAACTGGTCGTTGAAATGTCCGTGAGTGCTGTTAATGAGGGCATATACCAGTTGCAATTTTTCCGCTTTGAGAAATTCCCGAGGTTGGACCTTAAACATCTTGGCTATCATTGTGATCACTTCGTCAACAGAAAGGTTGGTTTGGTTTTCCCACAATTTTTGAGCCAATTCAAAAGTTATCAGGCCGTCTCCCAGCCACTTCTCAATAATTTCCTGTCTTTCAACAGTGTTCTTGCTTTCAAGAATTGCCGCCATCTCCGGTGTCAATTCGTTCATTTGATGTTCCATAATTTTTAATAATTTTAACAGATTAATTACTGGCGACGGAGGGAACTCCGCTGCTGATTTTTTTTAGAATCTAAAGCTGTTTTTGGCAGCAAATTCCTTGGCTTTTTTCTGAAGCGTCGGGCCACCGTAAATCTTAATGGTGTCGATGAAGACCTGATAACAAGCTCTGGTTTCATCGCAAACGTAAGTTTTGCGGGAGAGCAGCTCTACAACCTTGTAGTCAACCGACCAATCGCTGGCTTTTACCTTTTCGGTGATTTCAGCGAGCTTCATGTTAATACCGGCGGCAGTGCGCAACTCTTTCTTAAAACTTTCGACCTTTTCGTGGCGAGCGGCTTTTTCTTCTTTGTTAGCCATAATTAATTGGGTTTGTGTTTTGAAAACGTTTATTGCATGGATAATGTTTTCAAAACGGGTTTAACATTATTTCTTAAAAATTTTTATGCAAGTACTATCATAGACAAAAAAATAAGTTTTTTCAACAATAAATTGCCCCGGTTTTATCTTTTTTTTAAACTTTGGCGGATAACATAAAACAAAATTGTGTAATTTTTTAACGTCTTAGGTTGGATTGATATGAAAAAAATCGTAAAAATTGTGTTGCCTGTATTGCTGTTGACGGGAATTGCCGGCTATTATTGGCGGGATGACGGCGTTAAGCAGGAATATGTAACGCAAAAGCTTCAAAAAGGCGATATTACCGAAAAGGTGACCGCATCCGGCATCATTAATCCAATTTCTACCGTGAACATCGGAACTCAGGTATCGGGAACGATTGCTGAAATTTTCGTTGATTACAACTCCAAGGTGGCGAAAGACCAGCTGTTGGCACAGATTGACCCGGCTTTGTTTGAAGCTACGGTTGCCCAGCGTGCGGCTGCGCTTAACATTGCGAAAGCAGAAGTTGAAGTGGTTAAAAACGACATCGTTTATTATAAAAAGCATTTGAATCGTATTAAAAAACTGAATTCATCTCAATATTCCGCCGACAAAGAACTGGAGTCCGCTCAACGCGATTATAATAACGCCATTGTGCAACTGGGGTTGAAAGAAGCTCAGGTCAGCCAGGCTCAGGCGGCGTTAAACTCGGCTGAGACGGAACTGCGTTATACCAAGATTATTTCTCCGGTTGACGGCATTGTGGTTTCCAAGGAAGTTGAAGTCGGCCAGACGGTGGCCGCCAGCTTTCAGACTCCGACATTGTTTAACGTAGCGGAGGATTTGACCAAAATGCAAATTGAGGCGTCGGTTGTGGAAGCGGACATTGCCAAGGTAGAAGAGGGGCAGACGGCGGAATTCAGCGTCGACAGTTTTCCCGACGAGACTTTTTACGGCATTGTCACTCAGGTGCGCAACAATCCGGTGACGACGTCTAACGTGGTTACTTATGAAGTGATAATCGAAATCGACAATAAAAATTTGAAGTTAAAGCCGGGAATGACCGCAAACGTTGACATCGTCACCGCTCAGAAACAAGACGTCTGGCTGGCACCCAATCAGGCATTGCGTTTTTATGTTACGGATGAAAACGGCATTACCAAAAGGTATAAGGACAAAGGCGTCTGGATTTTGGATAACGGTAAGCCCAAGCGCATAAAAATAGCGACGGGAGTTGCAGATGACGACAAAACCGAAATTATGTCAAACGAACTGAATGATAAGATGGTGCTGATTGTCGAAGACAAAAACAATGCCGCTGCCGAAGCCCGCAAAATGAGAATGAGGATGCCGCGTTAATGGCTTTGATTGAATTAAAAAACATTTGTAAAAGTTATCCTCTGGACGGATTTACGCTCAATATCCTCAAGAAAATCTCGTTGTCGATAGAGCAGGGGGAATTTGTTGCGATTATGGGGCCTTCCGGTTCGGGAAAATCGACATTGATGAATATCCTCGGTTGTTTGGACAAGCCGAGTTCGGGACAATATATTCTTGACGGCAGGAATGTCGAAAAACTTTCTGCCGACGAACTGGCCGCAATCCGCAATCAGAAAATCGGTTTCGTTTTTCAGGGATTTAACCTGCTGTCGCGCACCTCGGCTTTGGAAAATGTGGAGCTGCCGATGGTTTATTCCAACGTGCCGGCGGAAGAAAGGGAACGGCGGGCGAAAGAAGCTTTGAAAAAAGTGGGGCTGGAGCGCAGGATGTATCATCAGCCGAGCCAGCTTTCCGGCGGGCAGCAGCAACGGGTTGCAATTGCGCGCGCCGTCGTTAACGAGGCACCGATTATTTTTGCCGATGAGCCGACGGGAAACCTCGATACCAAAATGAGCGTCGAAATTATGGATTTGTTTACGCGTTTGAACCGGGAACTGAAACGGACCATCATTTTGGTAACCCACGAAGAAGACATTGCCCTTTATGCCGACCGGATTATCAAAATCGTCGACGGCGAAATCAGCGTTGACCAGGCTGTAAAGAAAAAAACGGCCAGGGTTGTCAAAGCCGAAAATCTGGAGTTGGAGTTATGATTGACGTCGCTACCATTTCAAGCATTGCCTTTCGCGCGATTAAAGCGAACAAAATGCGTTCAATTCTGACCAGTTTAGGCATTATTATCGGCGTGGCCGCGGTG
Source organism: Proteobacteria bacterium CAG:495 (assembly GCA_000432275.1). Classification (GTDB taxonomy): domain Bacteria; phylum Pseudomonadota; class Alphaproteobacteria; order RF32; family CAG-239; genus CAZU01. Next base: position 201,631 of record HF995323.1, on the reverse strand, counting down.
ATTGTTATGCTGGCGATTGGCAACGGGGCTCAGATATCGATTCAAAACGAGATGAAAACAATGGGGGCTAACCTGATTATCGTACGTTCGGGCGTGGCAACCTCCAGTGGCGCCCGCAGCGGGCACGGTTCGCGTCCGAGTATGAGGAAAAGCGACGGCGACGCCATTCAGGAAAAAATTTCGAAAATTCGACTGGCGGCTCCGATACTGGAAGAAACTGCCCAATTGGTATATGGCAATGCCAACTGGTCAACCGGGGTTACGGGAACCGACAACCGGTATTTTGAGATTAAGGAATGGGAACTGGAGTCCGGCAGGAACTTTAGTTCGACGGATGTAAAAAATGCCACGAAGGTTGCCATTTTAGGACAGACGGTGGTGAATGAGCTGTTTGGCGACGTGGACCCTATCGGAAAGATAATACGTGTCAAAGGGATGCCGTTTCAGGTTATCGGGATTTTGCAGGCGAGGGGACAGACCGGTATGGGAATGGATCAGGATGACGTGGTATATATTCCGATTACGACGGCTCAGAAAAAAGTTATGGGCATTAAGTTTCCGGACCAGGTAAAGTTTATCATGCTACAGGCGGTTGACGCGGAAAGCACCTATACGGCGGAAGAGGAGATAACCCGGCTTTTGCGGCAAAGGCATAATCTCGGCGCCAATAAGGAAAACGACTTTATTATCCGCAATTTGACCCAGATGATGGAGATGATGGAAAATTCAACTAAAATTATGACTATATTGCTGGGGTCGATAGCTTCGATTTCTCTTTTGGTCGGCGGTATCGGCATTATGAACATTATGCTGGTGTCGGTTACCGAAAGGACGCGTGAAATAGGAATCCGTATGGCAATCGGCGCTAAATCGTGGGATATCCGCTGGCAGTTTTTGACGGAGGCTCTGGTTCTTTCGTTAATCGGCGGACTGGTTGGCGTCATTATCGGCTTAATCGGGGCACAAATGGTTTCGGCATTTACGTCGCTGTCGGCCAAAGTGTCTTTGCTGTATATCTTGCTGCCGTTTTCCTTCGCCGGGTTTGTCGGATTGTTTTTCGGGTTTTATCCGGCATACAAGGCTTCTTTGCTAAACCCGATTAACGCCTTGCGATATGAATAAAAATATACCCCGTGAAGTTTGTGTGCTTCCGGGGGTATAAGTTGCAATTTAAGCAGGCATCAGCAGCAGATTCAGCTCGCGGTAGAGCGGGGAATCTTTGTCTACATGGCGGTTGATGCTTTTTAAGGCGGTTTGGTAAAGCTCGGTGTGACTGCGGATGATTTCCATGCATTTCAAAGCGACGGAAGATATCGGCGCAAACGGCTGATAGCAAATGTCTTGAAAGGCTTTGAACAGCATATCGGTCATTGCTTTGGCCAAGCCGAAATCATTTTCTTCCCAAGCCAGGTTGAGAGTAACGGCCAACTCTTTAATTTCGGACAGGCGCCAATGATGTTGTTTGTCGAAGTTGATGCTGATTGTCAGCAGCATTTCGCGAATTGCTGCGATGTGCGACGGGTAATCGATGTAAAAATCGCGCAGCAGCCGCATCGCCAGCTTGAAGTTATCTTTGTTGTTTGCGTTAACTGTAATCGCGGTGACGATTTTGAGGGCCGCGGGCGTGTTGCTAACGGAAAAATCTTCCAGATATTCGAATACTTTTTCAAAGACGGTCGTACGTTCGGCAAAATATTTGATACGCCGGCAAGCCGTGATTACGTATTTTTCATTTTCGTCGCAGCGAGACAACAACAGAATTGGTATTTGTTCAATCAGGAATTTGTCAGACGTGCGCAAACAACGTATTTTGTTGTAAAGGAAATCGACGATTTCGCTATCCTGCGCATATCTGAAACTCAAAACAATCAGGTGATTTTTATATTCCGGCAGCAGTTTGTCTATCACTCCGAAAAGCTTAAGATAACTTTCGGGTTTTAGGTCTTTGCAGCGTTTTTGAAACTCTTTGTAGAGCCCACGAATATTTACTTTGCGGCAGATGTTGCGGATTTCTGCAACAGAAGGCGAAGGAAACATCGCTGTCATCTGATTGTCGATAACTTGTGTCCAAGCTTTTTGATTTTCAACATTGTCAATTGTCAGTTCGAGTTTAGCCAATAACTCTTCGTAAGAATAATTTTGTTCCATAATCTAAAAATTTAATTGGGTTTATATTACAAAGATGTAAATTCAATCGAAAGATATGGATTGTCCATACTAATAAAAGGCGACCATAATAAGATTTTGTGAATGGTCGCCATATTAGTGAGGCTTGTCTAAAAAAGCAATATTTATTTTTTGCTGACGAGGTATTTTTCCGCCTCAAGTGCGGCAATGCACCCGGAAGCTGCGGCGATAACGGCCTGTCGGTAATAAGGATCCTTGACGTCTCCGGCAGCAAAGACGCCTTCGATGTTGGTTTTGCCGCTGTTGGGTTCGGTTATAATGTAACCGTCCTTGTCCAGTTTGAGGCTGTCTCTAAAAAGTTCGGTGTTGGGATGGTGTCCGATGGCTATAAACACGCCGTCGACCTTAAGCAGTTTGCTCTGGTCGGTTTTAACGTTTTTGATTTTGAGACCGGTGACGCTCAGCGGGTTTTCGGTACCGACGACTTCTTCGACGACACTGTCCCACTCTACATTGATTTTGGGGTTTTCAAACAGGCGTTCCTGTAATGTTTTGTCTGCGCGGAGGCTGTCTCTGCGGTGAATGAGGGTGACTGATTTTGCAAAATTAGTCAGATAGATAGCCTCATCTACCGCGGTATTGCCGCCGCCGACTACCGCTACGTCGCGATTGCGGTAGAAAAAGCCGTCACAGGTAGCACAACCGGATACGCCAAATCCGCGGAATTTTTCTTCGCTGGGCAATCCCAGCCAGCGGGCCGAAGCACCGGTGGCGACTATGACGGAATCTCCGCAAAAAAGGTTGTGATTTTCGGAATTGCATTCAAACGGCTGATGGTTGAAGTCGACCTCGATAATTTTGTCGTCAACAATCTGAACGCCGACATTGTGGGCCTGTACGCGCATATTGTGCATCAGTTCGGCACCCGCAATGGGGGAGGGAAAACCGGGATAGTTCTCAACATCGGTGGTTATTGTCAGTTGTCCGCCGATTTGTTCGCCGGAAACAATGATGGGCTTCAGACCGGCACGGGCGGCGTAAATGCCTGCGGTATATCCGGCCGGGCCGGAGCCGATAATGAGCACCGGCGTTTTGTATTCAGCCATAATGCGTTCTCCTTTTCGTAAATTTAGTTATAAATTATACATTGGAAAGAAGATTTGCAAGCGGGAAATAGAATTCCCCCTGAAAAGGGGGATTTTTTCAATGACGGGTAAGGTTGGTTATCTCTGTGTCGCAATCACATTCGTCTTTGTTGCAGACGCAAACGGTGTCTTCCTTTACCCGGCGGCTTTTTTTGTAGTCGGGATTTTGAGCCTGATCAAAGCTTTTTTCTTCGTTGAATTTGTCGCATTGAGGGTTTTGAGTGCAATCACAACCGTAGTTGCTGATGTTGTTGGGAAAGGTACAGCCGCATTTGTCCACTTCGCTGCAATCGCATTCTTCCAACCCGCAGTTGTACGGTTCATCGTAATTTCTGGTGTCCATGGTGTTCTCCTTGCCTGGTTAAAAAAAATAAAGCCGTCTGTTGGTCAGACGGCTTTAAATATAATTATGAAACGAGAGATTTAAATATATTTAATCTCCAGAATTTCAAAGGATTTTTTGCCTCCCGGGGCCACATATTCGGCGGTGTCGCCGACTTCTTTGCCGATGAGGGCCTTGGCCAGAGGCGAGGACAACGAAATTTTGTTTTTCTCAATGTCAGCTTCGTAATCGCCGACAATCTGATATCTTTTTTCGTCATCGGTATCTTCGTCGGCGACTAAAACGGTGGCGCCGAAACGGATGACGTCAGATTTGGTGCCGGAGACGTCAATCACCTGAGCACGGCTTAAAACAGCTTCCAAATCCTGAATGCGGCCTTCGATAAAGCTTTGTTTTTCTTTTGCAGCAGAATATTCGGCATTTTCGGAAAGGTCGCCGTGAGAACGAGCTTCGGCAATGGCAGCAATAATGTTGGGTCTTTCAACACCTTTTAAATTTTTTAATTCTTCCTCAAGTGCAAGGAACCCTTGTTTGGTTAAAGGGAACTTTTCCATTTCAATCACCTTAATAAATTTCTGTTAAAAAAAAACGACTGCGCGGGAAAACCCGTTACAGCCCGTATAGGTATGCATCTGATAGGGGAATATAACACAGTCTGCAAATAAATCAAGCTTTTTTCTCGGCGCTGAGGAAAGATGTGAAAAAGGGCAAATCTTTTCTATACAATAGTTTAATTTGTGGTAAGGTCTTTTTTGTACAATTTTTATTTGGAGACTTAATATGAAAAAAGTTTATTTAGCATCAGCAATGATGGGTGCCGCAATGATTCTGGCTGCTCCGGCTCAGGCTGTCGACAGTACCGGTTGCGGTCTCGGTTCCATGGCCTGGCGCGGTCAGCGCGGTATCGGTCCGCAAGTTTTGGCGGCGACGACCAACGGTTCTTTCGGTACACAGACTTTCGGTATTACTTTCGGTACGTCCGGCTGCGATCCTGACGGCCGCGTAACCGGCGGCACCGGAAAAATGGTTTTGGCCTTTATGGAAAACAATATGGAACAGTTTGCCATGGATGCCGCCGCCGGCAGAGGCGAGACCATTGAGACTTTGGCCGGAATCGTTAATATGGACAGCGAAAAGCTGGGCGAGCTGACTAAAGAAAACTTTGCCGTATTATTTCCGAACCAGAATGTCGACGCTTTGCAGCTGACGCTGACATTCTTAGACGTTGCCAACGCCGAAGCTTAATCGGAGCCGGCGGTTTAAGAGCGGAAGACTCTCCGGAGCCGTTCGCTCTTATTTTTTTACAGATTCTAACGATGCGCAAAATTCTTTTTTGGTTATGGTGCTGTTTAACGGTTTCGGAGGCTCAGGCTTCGTTCGCTTTTTCTCCGGAATGGCTTGCCGTGGGGCATTATCAGCCCAAAGGCGGCGGTTATGAAAGTACGATAGATTCGACAAATTTCTTTTTGTCGGCGCAAGGGAAAAACAACCCCGGTGCCGAGCTTGAAGCGACGATTGCGCTGTTTCAGTCAAATGACGACAAAACCAAGTGTTTGTTCCCGTCACGCTATAAACTTTTGAAAAAAGCAGGAATAACGGATCAGCCCTTTCCCAAATGTGCGGAACTTGAAAAATTTTATGACGACCTGCGGCCTTCGGGGGTGACGCTGTTGTTTACCGACGCTTATATGAGCAATCCGTCGTCGTTGTTCGGCCATACGCTGCTGCGTATTGATACGGCGCGCAAGGGGACGCAGCTTTTGGCGCACGGGGCGAATTACGGCGCTTTTACCGAAGGACGGGAAAACAGCGTATTGTTTGCGGTGTGGGGACTGACCGGCGGTTATTACGGCGGTTTTACGGTAAAGCCTTATTATGACGTTATCAACACCTATAATAACATCGAAAATCGCGACATTTGGGAATATAATCTTGATTTTACGCCGGAAGAGCTGGATTTTTTTGTGGCGCATTTGTGGGAAGTCGGGCATGCGCAGTCAAAATATTACTTTTTTACCCGTAACTGCTCTTATATGCTGATGGAGACTTTAGATGCAGTGCGGCCTTCGCTTGGACTGGCAAAAAAGTTTCCGGTGCAGACCATTCCGCTGGGTACGATAAAGGCGGCCAACCGGGCGCCGGGATTGGTAAAGGGCTTTAACTACCGTCCGTCGCGGCAGGCTAAAATCAATTATCGCTATGCGCAGATGAGCCGTCGTGAACGCGAGGCTTATTTTGAAATTCTCAATGATGAAAATTTTGAAATGGCCGGTTTGAACGACGAGGAAAAAGCCGATGTTTTGGAAACCGCTTATCAATTTGTTCAGTATCAGTATGTAGCGGAAAAAATTGGTTTGGAAGATTACCGCAAAAGCAGTTTTAACATTTTAAAAATGCGCAGCGGACTTGGTGCAAAGGGGAAAATTCCCGAGCTTAAAGAGGGCCGCTCTCCGTTGGAGACTCATGAGGCAATGCGGGCGACGGCGGGAGCCGGTGTGCGCAACGGCGAGTTTTTTGAGGAGATTTCCTATCGTCCGGCCTATCATTCCTTGACGGATAACAATTACGGCTTTTTGCGGGGGGCGGAAATAAATTTTCTTAATACCACCCTGCGTCATTATGACGATCGCGACAAATATGTCCTGCAGCAGTTTGATTTGGTAGGCATCCGCTCGTTATCGCCGATGTCGAGAATGTTTACGCCGTTGTCTTATCAGATTTTGGCTGACGTTCGTCGCGAGATGAACCCGGAGACGGAAAAAGAGGGGTATACTTCGAACTTAACGGTGGGCGGCGGCGGAACCCTGTCTTTGAGCGATGAAGTCTGGGTTTACGGTATGAGCAATTTACGCGGGGCCTACGGCGGCTTTTTGCCCCGCAACCAATATGCCGGAGTTGGTTTTGCCGGCGGCGTATTTGCCGATTTCGGCCGGCTGCGCCTGTTGGCGGAAGCCGAGAAAATATATGCTACCTCTAAAATCGGAAGCAAAACGGTTTATAAGGCCGAAGCCGTTTGGACCCTGACGACTAATAATGCGGCAGCGCTTAATTATAAAAAAGAACAAAATTACGGTCATGACGTCGATGAGACAATGCTGTCGTGGCGCACTTATTTTTAAGAAAAAGCCCGGTGTTTTCCGGGCTTTTTCTTAATTGACGAACTTACCTCTGAATTCTTGGATAAAGGCGCGAAGGCGGGGCAGGGCGTCGGGGCCCGAGGTTTCCACTCTGAGGTTGATTTTATCGTTAACGTTGCCGGTTGCATAAGCGGTGTCGTTCTGCAGTGAGCGGATCAGAAAATAGGCATTGTTGATTCGTTCCCGTTTAAAATCCGTCAACGGGTAGGTTTGGCCGCTTAAGGTGGTGAGCTGCATCGCTTTTTTCTCGGAACCGGGGGATGAAATCCAATCAGCGGCTTGTTGCGTCTTCCGGGTTAATTCTGGGTTTTGATTAAAATTGAAAATCAGACGTCTGCCATTTTCGTCTTTGGTTCCGGATATTGAAAATTCATCGGTTGTTTGCGGTGATGCCGGAGAAGCTGCGGAATCTGCTGTTCCTGAGCGGCAGCGTTCAATTCTTCCGCCGACTTTTGAACTTCCTGCGTGAGCTGTTTGGAAGCTTTGCTTAAGACCTGATTACGTTCAATCGCCGTCATCAGAGGCGGAAATGCGTTGAAAATGTCGATCATCATTTGTGTCATACCAGCGGTTACTTCCGGCATCAGTTTTTTCATGGTTTCATCCATTTGCATAACGGAATCCGCAACGGCCCGGTTCGTTTGTTCGAGTGCCTGCTGCATATCACGGTTGATAACGTCGTCGGCAGCGGCGGCCGGAAATGCGGATAAAAGGCTGAAGAGCAGAAGTATAAAGTATTTATGCATGAAGGTTCCTTTCGGCATTGGTTGCAGTACTTATAAAATAGTGCAGTTTACGGCGGATGACAATGCCAATTTTTAGCCGTTGATTTTTTTATGTAATGACTGTATTGTGCTTGTAATACGTTTTTAACAAAGGAGAAAACAGATGTTAAGAGAAGATTTGCAGAAAGCGCTGAAGGAATCTATGCTGGCTCATGATGCAGAAACGACCGGCGCCGTTCGTTTAATTATCGCCGGCATGAAGGAAAAAGACGTCGATGCCCGCGGCAAAGGCGCCAAAGAAGCAACCGAGGCCGAGCTGCTGTCCATGATGCAGACAATGATTAAGCAGCGCAATGATTCCATAAAAATGTATATGGACGGAAACCGTCCGGAGCTGGCTGCCAAAGAACGCAAGGAAATCGAGATTATCGAGCGTTTTCTGCCCAAGCAGATGAGCGATGCCGAGATTGAAGCCGCTGTCAGGGCTCTTATCAGCGAAACGGGCGCTTCTTCCATGAAAGACATGGGTAAAATCATGGGAGCTCTTAAAAGCCAATATGCCGGACAGCTGGACATGGGAAAAGCCAACGGTATCATTAAGTCGTTGCTGGCATAGTTTTCTGCAGCAAGAGGCGGTCGCTTGACTGTCGGGCATACTGGATTGCAGTTGTAAACGAACGGGTTTCAAATGGCGGGAACGGATTTACAAAAATTTCTGGACGAGCTGCGGGCGAAAATCTCGATTGCAGACGTAGTGGGAGCTAAGGTTAAACTTACCCGGAAAGGGCGTGAGTATACCGGTTTATGTCCGTTTCACAATGAAAAAACGCCGTCTTTTACGGTAAACGAAGCCAAAGGCTTTTATCATTGTTTCGGCTGCGGGGCCCACGGAGACATTATAAAGTTCGAGATGGATGCCAACGGTCTGACTTTTATGGAATCAGTGGAAAAGCTAGCCCATAAAATAGGCTTGGAAGTGCCGCGGATGAACCGTGAGAGTCCGGAACAGACGGAAAAAAGAAACACCGCTTACGACATTATGGAAATGGCTGCCAAATTTTTTGAAAAGCAGCTCAAACTGGTAGGCGGTCAGCGGGCGAGGGAGTATTTGGCCAGACGCGGGTTTGGGGATGAAATTATCGCCAAGTTCCGCCTCGGCTATGCGCCCAGCAACAACGGGCTGAAAGCACAGCTTGCCTCCAAAGGGGTTACCGAGCAGGAAATGCACGAGCTGGGGTTGATTGCAATTCCGGAAGACAAAAACCGGCGTTCTCATGATTTTTTCCGTGACCGGGTGATGATTCCGATTATGGACAAGCGGGGCAAGGTTATCGCTTTCGGCGGGCGTATTATGGGAGACGGCCAGCCGAAATATTTGAATTCTCCGGAAACACCGGTGTTTAACAAACGCCGCGTCCTTTATAATCTGAACCATGCGCGCGATGCCGCCTTTCAGGAAAAAAGGCTGATTATCTGCGAAGGGTATATGGATGTTATCGGAATGGACAATTACGGTATTCATTATGCTGTGGCGCCGCTGGGAACGGCTTTGACCGAAGATCAGATACAAGAAGCCTGGAAAGTCGTTGATGAACCGACTTGCTGTTTTGACGGCGACATGGCCGGAAAAAGAGCCGCAATCCGTTCGGTTGACAGGGTTTTGCCGATATTAAAAGCCGGCAATTCGCTGAAATATGTTTTTTTGACCGGTGCCAAAGATCCCGACGAATTTTTAAAAGCTTTCGGACGAGATGAATTTCTTAAAGTGATTTCTAACACGGTTCCTCTTAAGGACTTGTTGTGGCAGAAAAATACCGAAGACAAGCCGGTGTCTACACCGGAGCAGAAAGCGCTGGTGGAAAAGAACATTAAGGAAGAGGTTGCCAAGATAGCCGACGAGACGGTTCGCAATTATTATGCCCAGGACATGCAAAACAAGATTTATTACGAGCTGGGAAAGGGATCTTGGCGGAAACGCGCCGATGCGGGCTATGAGGAGCGGCGAAGCAGCCATAATTCCGGGTACCGCCGCAGCGATTATCGCTCGGCAGCGCCGACGGTTTCGCTGGTCGGAACGATAAAGACCAATCTGGATGACTTGATGGCGCAATATGTGGTTTCCGCGCTTTACTGTTATCCAGAATTGTTGGAAGAATATGAAGAACGGCTGTATAATTTTGAGTTCAAAAACGCCAGGCTGCGTGCAATTCTTGATATGATGCTGGAAGCCGTGCGCGAAGACGAGAGTTTGGCCGACGCCGAAAAAATGGCCGCCTATCTGGAAGAAAAAGGGATGGGCAAAGATGTCAAAGAGCTGCTGGAGTGTAAAATGATGCGGCGGCAGAATCCGGACGTTATCAAAATGCGGGCGCATTTGGATGCCAGAATCGTCGAGGAACAGCTGTGTCAGCTGGATTTGGAGATAAAGGAATGTCTGAGACAGATTGAAAGCTGCGAGTCGTTTCCCGAGGACGTCTTCGGTCGCTACCAATCGTTGAAAAAGGAACGTGAAGCCATTTTAGCGGCTCAGGATTCCGACTGATTTGCGGTTGCAAAATCGCAAAAATGTGAAAATTTTGAAATTTAGTCGTTTTTTTAGCTAAAAAATTACCCCCAAGGGTTGACATTTCAATTAAAAATCACTACAAGTTCACTAGCTCGAAATTTATACATATAAAAACCGGTTTTGTTAAGGAACGTAAATGTCAGATATAGAAAATCCCGATCTGTATGATGGTGTGTCAGCAGACGCCCCCTTAATCGACTCTTTAGGAAGCGCAGTTAAACGTTTGATTGATAAAGGAAAACTGCGCGGATATATTACCGTAGAAGAACTGAATAAAGCTTTGCCGCCGGAGAGAGAATCTTCCGAACATATTGAAGACATTATGGCCGGCATTTCCGACATGGGCATCAGTATTATCGCCGAAGCCGACGTGGACAGTTTTGAACCTGATATGGTTGAAGACGACGATGTTGAAATTGATGAGGAAGACGAAGCCGGAAATTTCGACGAGAAAGAATTGGGACGCAACGACGACCCGGTCAGAATGTATCTGAAAGAGATGGGAACGGTTGAACTGCTTTCCCGCGAAGGCGAAATAGCCATTGCCAAACGTATTGAAGCCGGCAAGACGGTGATGATTGACGGTTTGTGCGAAAGCCCGATGACCATTAAGGCCATTGCCGGCTGGCGCGACGAACTGTTGGACGGCACAATGCAGCTGCGAGATATTGTCGATTTGGAGATGATGTACGGCGATGATGTCGACGATTTGGCTTTTGAAGAAGACGACGCAGCCGCCAACGTTGATGATTTTGACAAAGTTGCAGAAGAACTGGCTAAAAAAGAAAATCTTGACGACATTGACGATGATTTGGATGATGACATCGAGTTGGACAGCGCGGTTGACGACGAGCCGGATGAAGACGAGGACGAAGCCGCGGATGATTTGGCCGGAAGCGATGACGACGGTGATTCCGCTCATGGCGAAGACGATGATTTGGACGGCAACGGAAACCGTGCCGCAGCCTCTGTCGCCGCAATGGAAGAAGCCCTTAAAGAACCTGTTTTGGACATTTTAAATAAGATTTCGAGCTATTATGACGATTTGAAAAAAATCCAAAACCAGCGGGTGGCCGCGATTATTGCAGGCAAATCTGTTACGCCGGCCGTAGAGAAAAAATATTTGCAGGTTAAAAAAGAACTGGTTGAGTTGATGAGTTCCATTCATCTGAATGCTACCCGCGTCGAGCAACTGGTCGAACAGCTGAACAGTCTGAACAAACGTTTAATGGGGCTGGAGGGCAAGCTGTTGAGATATGCTTTGTCCTGCAAAATCAAACGGGAAGACTTTTTGGATGCGTATCAGAAATCTGAGCTGGATCCGAACTGGCTGGAAGAAGTTTCTCATAAAAAAGACAAGCATTGGCAGGCATTTGTTGAAAAATACGGATTGGAGATTACCGAACTTCGCGATTCAGTAGCACAAATGGCGCAAGAATGCGGTCTGCCGATTACCGAATACCGCCGTATGGTCGATACTATCAAAAAGGGTGAAAGAGAAGCCGAACGCGCGAAGAAAGAAATGATTGAGGCCAATCTGCGCCTGGTTATTTCGATTGCAAAAAAATATACCAACCGCGGTTTGCAGTTTTTGGATTTGATTCAGGAAGGCAACATCGGTTTGATGAAAGCCGTTGATAAATTTGAATATCGCCGGGGTTATAAGTTTTCGACTTATGCCACCTGGTGGATCAGACAGGCGATTACCCGTTCGATTGCAGACCAGGCTCGCACCATTCGCATTCCGGTACATATGATTGAAACGATAAACAAATTGGTGCGCACTTCTCGTCAGATGCTGGCGGAAATGGGGCGTGAGCCGGTTCCGGAAGAATTGGCGCAACGTTTGTCAATGCCGCTGGAAAAAGTGCGCAAGGTTATGAAGATTGCCAAAGAGCCGGTATCTCTCGAAGCACCGGTCGGTGACGAAGAAGATTCTTCACTGGGTGATTTTATTGCGGATGACAGCGCTTTGCAGCCGTTGGATTCAGCCATTCATTCCAATCTGAAGGAAACCTGTACCCGAATTCTGGCTTCGTTGACGCCGAGAGAAGAACGCGTTTTGCGTATGCGTTTCGGCATCGGTATGAATACCGACCATACTCTGGAGGAAGTCGGTCAGCAGTTTAACGTTACCCGTGAGCGTATTCGCCAGATTGAAGCGAAAGCCCTGCGCAAACTCAAACATCCGAGCCGTTCACGTAAGTTGAGAAGTTTTCTCGATAATTAGTTGAAACAGCTTAAATAAAGCCTTCCTGTAAAGGGAGGCTTTGTTTTTTTTGCGGGAACGTCGGATTGACAACAAAAGTGTTTTTGGCTATAAGGTTAGCACTTATCGTGATTATTAACCTTATTTTTAATTTAATTTTTAGAACCATGAAAACTGTAAAGGAATTGATTTGCGTTTGTCAGGCAAATTTTGAAAACAGGAAGCAACCGGAATGTTTGTCACGTTTGCTTCAAGAGATTTGTGACGGAAAACACAGTTTCGAGTTTGATGATATTATAGAACTCGGTGCTTTGCTGGTTCGCTGGAAAAAATATCAGCATAAGCTTTGTCTTGATGAAAATTCAGTCGGTCCTGACAATAATGCCGCCTTGCTTGACGAGGCGCATGAAAGGCTGTTAAAAATAGTCAATGATGCTCCGGAGGTTTATTTCTACCGTTTGGAATTTTTGTGGCAGTTCAACTATCATCAAAGCGCCAGCTGGCCGATTAAACGAAAAGTGGCGTTGTTTGCCGCGCTGATGGCGCCGGTCACGGACAGTGTTTATGTCTGGGACAAATATGTCGTCTTTTTTAAGAATTTATTTTTGAGTAAAATCAGTTTGCATTCGTCTTTTTTGACCTCTGAGGACTTTAAAGAGAATCTGGAAGCCATACAGGCCAAGATGACGGCTGAGGATTGGTTGATGATTTTCAGGGATTGGAAACAATGGCGGATTCAGCTGAGCCAGTCCTCCCGTTTGTTGCAGGATTTTCCTGAGGCACAGTTGATGGAGACTTCGGAGGGATTGGCTCTGAAAAGCGATTTTATAAAAAAGATGAAAGAAGTGATGGACGAGCATGATGTGGCAATGATTTGTGCATTGGGCCGTCGCTTAATGGGCAATGCATTCCTGTTTCCGCAAAGGTTGCGGGATTTGTTTGATTTTTCAGAATTTTTGGCGTTAACCGAGGGTGTCGGACAACCGGAATTTGAACAACTGCATAGCGAGATTAAGGCTTTTGCCCGAACGTATTGTCAGAAGACGCTCCGGTGTATGTAAGCAGATCGTTTTTTTACGAGAGAGACAAATCCTGTTTGTCTCTCTTTTTTTTATGTGCAGGGGTGTTTTAACATTGACAAGCCTTTTGGCTGAACGTATGTTAAAGTTCATTTATTTGTATTATCAATTTTAATTATTAAGGAGATGAAAAAGGAAGACATTTTTACTAAGCTGATTTTGAGTTTGGATTACGCGGTTTCAAGAAAGTTTTTTGATGACCTGAAACAATTGGCGAAACCGCTCCAAATTGTTGACTGGCTGAGGATATTTGAAATTTGGCGTTGGAGGGCATCGGCATTGTGCCGGGCTTACAACTATCAAAAGGGAATAACCTCCCGTTCTCAGGAGGAACTGGTTTATAAACAAAATACAGCCATAAATTATAATTTTATGGAGTATGATTTTATGACGCTGCTGAGAGAACAGATGAGCGAAGCTGATATTAGTGAGATTTTTCTTTATGCGGAAACAATGTTAAAGGAACAAAATCGTTTTTGTTCGGAACTCGTTGTAGTAAAAGAGCTTTTACTTTGGTTTAAAGAGAGTGACAGTGTTGAAGGAAAAAGTTTTATGGCCCTAAGGAAGGCGATAGATGAATATCTTGAGTTATGGAAGGGAAAGTTCGAACTTATTTGAATAAAAAGTGCTTCTATGAGAAAATTATTATCAAAAGCCAGGACAGACGTTTTTACGGCATTGTCATTGGCTCGTCAAATTGTAACCGGTAATCGCCGGGCGAAAATCGGCGAAATGCTGGAGAGTTTTGAGATATTGTGCCAATGGCGCGATTTCTATAAGGAAAAAAAAGAAGACGGTTCGCCGGAAGAGCTGTTTGATGCCAAGATGAAATACATGCAACTGATGGATTTTTACGATCATTATCAGGAATTGTTTTTCGACTTTGAGATGGAGATTAACCAGTATATTCGTTTCAGAAAAGCAACGGGATTTACGGATGAGGAGAAACGTTGTTTTGGCATTTTTGCCGCAGAGGCCGGAAAGAACGAATATCTGGTTTCTGACTGGAACGAGATTATTTCGTGACCGGATGAGAAAAACACTCTTGCTTTATGCTTGAGTGTTTTTCTTTTTTTGGTTATAACGTTTTAGAGACAATAACGGAGATAAAAATGGATTGTATTTATAACGACGACGATAAAAAGCTGATGAAACTGGCTGCGCAGGCAAAAAACAAATCCCGCCTTCAGGAACTTATTGATTTTGCCAAGTCTGCCGGTTATCACAGGCTGGGGATTGCAAATTGCAAGGGCGTGCAGGAGTATGCCGACAAGCTTAAAGCCATTCTGACGGAGCAGGGGTTTGAGGTTATCAGCGTGAACTGCAAAGAAAGCGGTTTCGACGGCTGCGAAATTTGCACGGAAATGGCGGGGCCGTGTTGTGATCCGGTTTTTCAGGCCAGATACCTTAACGACCGTAATACGGATTTTAATATAAATGTCGGTTTGTGTTTGGGGCATGGTTTGTTGTTTCAAAAGTATTCCAATGTCGAGGTGACGACGTTTTTGGTAAAGGATTTTGCAACCGGACATAAGACGGTGGAAAATTTGTGCTGAGATTAAGGTTGACAAAATTTTTTTTGGAGGTAGTCTGATAAAGTTTTAATATTATAAATTTTTTAAGACTATGGAAAGAATACTTAGTGTTCCCTCTGCTCAGAAAGCATTGGAACTGATGAAAGCCATGTTGGCGGCAAACATGTTGGATAATGAGCTTGAGGTTGATGACCCAAACTCGGAAAACCCGGAGTATTATATTAAGTTTGGCAAGTTTTCCCGTGACATTGAAGGCGAAGATTTGGTCGGTTGTCCTTGTTTTGTATGCGATTTCAAGGGAATGGGACCGGTCAGTTATCTTCACGGTATCGTATACGTTAAGGCCTTCGGTACTAAAAATTCGCTGCTTACAAGGATGCACCTCATTGAAAATGAACCGAATTTTGATTTTATAGAAATTGAAAACGGGGATGATTTTTCGATGCATGATGAAAAAGGACGTTATGAAGATGAACGCTATGTCTATAAAGACGGTGTGATTATCAAAGTATAATAGCGTTACCTGATTTGTGAAAAACAGTATCTGTGAAAAGATACTGTTTTTTTATTAAAAAAATTATCTTGACTAAGGATTGGTTTTAGCATATTTTCTTGAGTGCGTCAGGGCCCATAGCTCAGTTGGTTAGAGCAGGCCGCTCATAACGGTCTGGTCGTTGGTTCGAGTCCATCTGGGCCCACCATAATAAAAACCTCCCCTTGTGGGAGGTTTTTATTATGGTATGTTATGGTAGCTCGAACCAACGAGGCGTTGGTGCGACTACAAGCGAGAGGCGGGCGGAAGAACGCCGGTAAGCGAACGAGCGCCCGTGCAACTCAAGCGGAGCGCAGAGTAGTCCATCTGGGCCCACCATAGTGAACAGCTCCTACTGCGGGAGCTGTTTTTCTTTTACAAATTAAGTGCTTAACCGAGTTCGAGTGTTGCAAATTTAAAAATTGCATTTTGGGAGAATTTTCCAAACTCGTTTGTTTATATTCCTTTATTTTTTTTCAATGGGTTAGTGCGGTTGGAGTCTAGTAGGGTCTTGGGGATATGTTTTTTTATATTTATATATATATTGAGCCTCCAATTTGGTATGAGGGAAAGCAGATTTGACTGTAGGCATAAAAAGATGTTTTCTTTGATGGAGGTATTGACGGGGCTGAATGGGAAGAAGAAAAGGCTAATATTGAGCTCAGAAGAAAAGAACTGCAAAAAACAGTAGAAAAATATGGTGCTATTATTCAGGAAATAAAGGATATAATTAATGATGTTTGGGATATTGCCGCAAGTGTTTCTATGATTATGAAAATGTCTGATCCTTTGCAAAAGAGGGAATTACTTGGCTTGATTCTTTCTGATTGTTATTTGGATAGCCAAAAACTTATTTATAAAATTCAAAAGTCGTTTGATAAATTGCTGGTTGATTCAAAGTTTGACGGTATTGTCAATTTTCATAGAGAAAATATTGCAGATTGTTTTTTTGGCAAATGATATACATATTTATCATGAAAATATGAAACGGCTAGCGGCTAATTGTTAAAAAATATTTTGCTAAATTTATCTCTGTCGATGTTAAGGGCAGAGATTTTTTTATAAGACGAAGATTTTTCAAAAATACAAACGTTGTAGAAAAATTAGGTTGTATTTCATAGCTAATAATTGTATTATTTTTTATCTTTTTTTATTGATAAGGGGTGGAAATGGAAAATATAATCTTTATTGGCGGGGTTCATGGAGCTGGGAAAAATTTTTTATTAAAGAGTATCAAATCGGACATTCCTTTTACCCATTTAACAGCAAGTGAAGTTTTAAAATGGAAGGAGATTAGTGATACCCCAGATAAAAAATTGGTAAATTCTATTACAAATACTCAAGATATATTGGTAGAAAACTTGAAAAAAATAGTAAAGGATGGGCAAAATTATCTTTTAGATGGGCATTTTACTTTATTGAATAAATCGGGAGAAATAGAAAAAGTTCCAATGGATACGTTTATGCAAATTGCCCCTAAAGCTCTAATCGTTAAAACTTCTGTGCCAGACATAATATTACAGCGTCTTAAAAATCGAGATAATCAAATTTGGGATTTGGATAAAATATTAAGTATGCAAAAACAAGAATTAGAATATGCACAATTAATATCTATAAAATTGAAGGTACCGTTTTATCAATTGGAGGATAATCAAGAAAATATTTTAGAAGAAATTCTTAGGAAGGAGTTTATAAATGCCTAAAACACCTAAAATATTACTTGATACAAATGTGATAATTTACAGAGAAACTGATAGAATTCTCAATAAAAATACTCCCGATTTATTTAAATGGTTAGAAAAACTTCACTATGATAAATATATTCACCCATTAACAAAATTAGAAATATCTAAATTTGGCAATACTACGCTTAGAGATGCTATTTTAGCAAAACTCGAAACTTATCAAGAGGTTTCTCCTCTTGCTGAGTTGGATTATCGGATTCTCAATATTATAGCTCAAGATAAAGATGAAAATTCAGTTATTGATAGCAAAATTCTTAATGAGTTATTGTGTGAACATGTTGATTATCTTATTACGCAAGATAAGCAAATATATAAAAAAGCAATAAGTTTAGGGCTTGCAGATAAGGTATATAGTATTGAACGGTTTTCCGAAAAATTAAGAAGCGAAAATCCTCGTTTAAATAATTATGATGTTTTGTCTGTTGTAAAAGAAAAGTTTGCAGATATTGACTTAACATCAAAATTTTTTAATAGTTTGAAAGATGATTATCCTAATTTTGAAGAGTGGTTTAAGAAAAAGTATCAAGAAGAAGCTTATATCTGTCGAGACAATGGAGAAATTAAAGCCTTTTTATACTTAAAAAAGGAAGATGAGAGCGAGCCATACCAAATTGAACCAATTTTCAAGCCTAAAAAACGTTTAAAAATTGGCACCTTTAAAGTTGAAATGACGGGACTAAAATTAGGAGAACGTTTTATAAAAATCATATGTGAAAATGCAATAAGATTTGCTGTAGATGAGATATATGTTACAATTTTTGATAAGGGAGAACCTCAAAAATACCTAATATCATTATTAAAAAATTTCGGTTTTTCCTATTGGGGAAGGAAAGTCGACAGTAACGAATTAGTTTACGTTAGGTCAATGGCTAAGCAATTCAATTTAGAGGATCCAAGAAAAAGTTTTCCTTATATATCTAAAACAACTAACAACTTTATTGTTCCTATTTGGCCTAATTATCATACTAAATTACTACCTGATTCAATATTAAAAAATGAAAAAACAAATGAATACAGAGATAACAAGCCACATATGAACGCCATTGTAAAAGTTTATATTTCTCGTTCCGTAAACCGAAATCTAAAAAGAGGAGATAATATTGTATTTTACAGAACTTCTCCTCAAGGATGTAATGCTTATCACACCAGTGTAATAACAACTATTGGGATTGTAAAAGATATATATGATAATATAAATTCCTTGAGCGAATTTAAATCAATCTGTCGAAAAAAGAGTGTAATGACGGAGAAAGAATTGGAAGAATTTTGGTCTTATCCAAGTCGCTTGAAACCATTTGTTGTAGAATTTTTGTATGTTTATTCTTTTTCTACACCAAAAATTAATCTTTCCCAACTTATATCTAACGGTATAATTGCTGATATTCACTCAGTTCCTAGAGGATTTGAGCCTTTAACTCAGGAACAAATGTCAAAAATATTGGAGATAACACGAACAGATGAGAGTTTTATTGTCAATTAAACCTGAATTTGTTGAAAAAATATTCTCAGGTGAAAAGCTTTACGAATATCGTAAGGCTACGTTTAAAAATGAGGATATAAGCTCCGTTGTTATATATTCGACAATGCCGGTTGGTAAAATAGTCGGTGAATTTAAATTTAAAAAGATTCATATTGATAGTCCTGAAATAATTTGGAACGAAACTAAACAACATTCAGGGATATCTAAAAAATTCTTTTTTGATTATTTTAAAAATAGAACTGAGGCTTATGCTATTGAAATTGAGGAAGTTACAAAATATGAAGAACCTTTGGATCCTCATACTATTTTTCCCAGATTTACAGCCCCTCAATCATTTTGTTACATGGATTAATCCTTTTAAATCTCTATTGTGTAACATATTGATATCTCCGTTATTAAGTCATTTTAGCCGAGATTAAAAATATTTTGTATTGTTGCTAAAGACATTAGGAATTTGTTTAAAATAATCAATTTTTGTTCGAGCATTGCTAGCTCAGCCT
>HF995323.1:121956-182357 GCA_000432275.1 Proteobacteria bacterium CAG:495 | reverse complement strand
AGCGAACGAGCGCCCGTGCAACTTCAAGCGGAGCGCAGAGTAGTCCATCTGGGCCCACCATAAAATCCTCCTCCCATGCGGAAGGGAATTTTTTTGTGATTTTTAAAGAGATTTCTCCAATCTTTCGGCGTGAGTCCCGGTAATGTATTGCAAATAAATTGGTGTTTTTTTTTCGAAAATTTAAATTGATATGCTAAGTCGTGGTTAAAGATTTTTTTTAATTTGCAAACTGTCTGTTTGTTGTTTCTGTTGATGCGGAATGTTTAAGTATGAAATATTATGCTTGACTCTTAGGCTAAAGGTGTCTATAGGTTATTTCCGAAATTAGAGTATTATGTCTATCAGATGTTTTTTTTATGGTTATTCGTTTATCGACTAACATAGAGAGTATTAACACAGTTATTAACCATTAAAATTTGCTGTAGTATGTTAACAACAATTTTAATCATCGTTAACGGCGTGGTTGTATTTGCAGCTTAAGGACTCAGTCTTTTAGGCAAATGGCCATGTTTAGTGTTCCGCTCCGTATGATGCTTTAAATTAGTAAGTATCATTTATTTAAAGAGATTGCCCTTTTTCAAAAAGGCCAATCTCTTTTTTTTTATTAAATTTCTGACACATAAGCGGCGTTTGCGAATGTATGGGTATTGTTTGATTGGCCGAGCAAAATCTGGAAAATGGATTTTGTCGCAGGCATATAAATATTATTTGACGAATAATAATTTATTATGCTAGATTACAAAACATAAATAAAGATAAGAACGACAAAGGTTTTGATGTGACGGAAAAGGATAAGACACTATATTACCGGGGATTGGTAGCGGCGAATATCAAACGCCTGAGACAGGCACGTCATATGGGACAAAAGGAGCTGGCGGAAGAGAGCCATGTGGGGATAGCAACGATTTCGAATCTGGAGCGGGCGTTGTATAATCCTGACTTGTCGGTGCTGCTGTCAATAGCGGAGGTTCTTGGCGTTTCTTACTTGGATTTGTTTGCGGACAATGAAGAATTTTTCAGGGACAGGGTTGAAAAGAAAGCCTATTCAAAAGACCGTGTGCGTAATGACATGGTTGATTTTATTCTGGCTTCCATTAATCAGTACAGTCCGGAAAAACTAAAGTTCCTTTACGAACAGGTCAAACTTATCTCTCAGACGGAGATGGGAAAGTATTGAGGGTGTTTGGACGCATGGTGACTGGAAATAAAAAAATGCCGAAAATTTCTGTTCTTTTACCGGTATATAATACAAAGGAAGCTTATCTTCGTGCATGTATAGAAAGTATTTTGCGGCAAAGTTATGGCGATTTTGAGCTGATAATAATCAATGACGCCTCTACTGATGAGCGAGTGGAAAAGGTTATTAAAAGTTATGACGATGCGCGTATCAGATATTACAAAAACGATCATAATCAGGGAATTTCGGAAACGCGGAATAAACTGATGGATTTGGCTCGAGGCGAATATCTGGCAATAATGGATCATGACGACATTTCACTTACGGATCGTTTTAAGATGCAGGCGGCTTATCTTGATGCACATCCTGATGTTGGCGTATTGGGTACGGCACATAGGGAAATACCCAAGAATAAGCTGGTTATTCCGCCGGAGGACAACGAGGGAATAGAAGAGGCGATGATGCTCGGATGCGCCTTGCTTCATCCGACGACTATGATGCGCAAGTCGGTTTTGGAGAAAAGCGGTTTGCGGTATGACAAGGAATATTTTCCGACGGAAGATTATAATCTGTATTTACATCTGCTTGGCAAGACGCGTTTTGGTTGTTTGCCGGAGGTGTTGTTTTTGTACAGGAAACACGAGAGTAATACAACCAAAAAGGAAACGCGTCAAATCAGGTCAATAGAGGAGAGGGTGTTTGGGTACCTCCAGTCAGAGCATCGGGCATTGTGGGATAAGGTTCAGTCCAAGTATCCATGTTTTGTCAAAGTTAAAATATTTGGCATACCTGTTTTGAAAATCAAACGCTTCCGTGCAACGACAAAGTATTATTTGTTTGGTTTTTTACCAATAGCCGAAACTTATTCCAAGGTTTCAGCCAAGCTTAAATTGTAATGAAACAGGGAGCTGCTTGTGGTTAGGGTTTCTGTATTAATGCCGGTGTATCGGACGAACGAAGAGTATTTGAGAGAGGCAATTTCAAGTATTTTAGCGCAAACATATAGTGATTTTGAGTTTTTGATTTTGGATGATTGTCTAGAAGACGATAGAGAACTTATTGTTAAATCATATAAAGACCGTCGTATTAAATATTTGAGAAATGAAACGAATATGGGAATTTCAGAATCTCGTAACAAATTAGTTGATATGGCGAGGGGAGAATATTTGGCAGTAATGGATCATGATGATGTTTCTTTGCCGGAGTGATTGGAAAAACAGGTAGATTATTTAGATGCTCATCCTGATGTTGGCGTTGTTGGGTGTTGGACAGATGTTTTTCCTGATAATAAAGGGTTATATTTTCCTTCAGATGACTTTAAAATCAAGTCTTTAATGATGAATATATGTGCAGTGGTTCACCCTTCATCAATGCTTCGAAAATCTGTTTTAATTGAAAATAAAATCAGGTACGAGAAAGAATATTCTCCGGCGGAGGATTATAAATTGTGGTGTTCCTTAATGGAATTTACTCGGTTTTATAACATTTCTGAAGTTTTGTTTAGATATCGTTCACATGATCACAGGACTTCTGTTTTACAAAAAAAGACAATGAGAGAAGTCACGGAAGAAATTCACGCAATTATGCGAAATAAATATCCTGCGTTTTTTGCTTATTATACGAATACGAGAAAGAGGGTATGGTGTATTAGGCTATTTAAGCTGGTTCCTTTTTTGACTGTTACATTAAAAAACAACAAATATTCAGTTTATTTGTTTGGTAAAATTCCGTTATTGGGAATGAAAGAAAAAGGAGACCAGTATGGTTTGTAAAATAAGTGTTATTGTTCCTTGCTATAATCAGGAAAAATACATTAAAGAATGTCTTGATTCCTTGGTTTCCCAAACATTTAAAGATTATGAAGTTATCGTAATCGATGATGGTTCAACGGATGATTCTGCTGAAATTGTAAATGAATATGTAAAACATAATAAAAATATAAGGTTGATACGGCAAGCAAATCAGGGTGTTGTTGTCGCTCGTAATAATGCGATAAAGCAAGCACAGGGGACATATATTTATCCTTTAGATGCGGATGATAAAATAGCACCAACATGTTTGGAAAGATTGTATCATATTATATCCACAACCAATAATCGTGTTGTTGCAAGTGAGGTTTGGATGTTTGGAAAATGTTGTGGTTTCTTCTATCAGCCCAAATTTACAAAATATGAAATGTATGGTAGGCATGAATGCTGTGTTATCTCGGCTCTATTTTATAAAGAAGATTTTGAAAAATTTGGAGGATATAAAATAGATTTTAATGGTTATAGCGGCGATGATATGGATTATTGGCTCAATTATGTAGATAATAATCTTCCAATGATACGTTTGCCAGAAGTTTTATTTTTTTATCGTACTAAAAGTCAGGAAGAATCTTTATGGAAAAACTATTTCAAAAAAGAATTGAGAGAAAGACGGCTTTATAAAGATACTTTGCTGCAAAGATATCATCCTAAAATGCGTCTTTGGGCAATTTTATATTGTAAGTTTATTAAAATTTTTTACCGAAATAACGTCAAGAATAATTGCCGGCGGATAAAAATATTGGGCATTACAGTATATAAAAGCAAGTTTATTGATAAAAATATCGCAAAGCCCTTTTTGTATTTTTGTAATAGTGTTGTTGAACATACTCCTACATATTACATTGTGTCCGGTGGTTTTGATCCTATTCACGAAGGTCATATTGAGATGATCAAGGCTTCAGCACAGGCATCAGATGGCGTAATAGTTTTAGTTAATTCTGATAAGTGGTTATGTCGTAAAAAAGGTAAAAATTTTCATTCAATGAAAACACGTAAATCGATTTTAGAAAATTTAAAAGGTGTTGTTGATGTCCTTGAATTTGATGATTCGGATGGTTCAGCTAATGATGGAATAAAAAAAGTCAGAGAAAGATATCCTGAAGCAAACTTAGTATTTGCAAACGGAGGTGATCGGGGAAAAGAGAATATTCCAGAGTGCTCTACTTGTATAGAATGCGGAGTGGATTTAGCTTTTGGTGTTGGAGGGGAGAATAAAGCTAATTCATCTTCGTGGATATTAAATAAATGGAGTAAAGTAAATGTTTAAGAAACTAAAACGAAAAATCAAAGAGAAAATTGCTGTAAAAAAATTACGTAAAGAATGTTTTAGTGCAATTACATTTAATAAAAACACAGTTATAAAAGAAAAGTCTGTACTTATTATTGAACTGAATCCATACCACGCAGAAACCATTGCCGGACATTGTAAATATTTTTCGGATTTGGGATATAATGTTGACGTCTTTATGCATTTTGAAAACTTTAAAGAATATCCATTGTGCCGTTATATAATAAATCCGCCGAGGGTTTTTGTGGGGACAGAAAATGAATTAAAAAAGTGGGGATCTTTTAAAATATTATCACAATATGATTTTATTTTTTTCAACTCATGTACCTATAAGTGTGGAACAAATATCTTTAATAAATTTAAGAAAATTGTATCTGCGAAATATGGTTTTTTAGGTGTTGAGCATGATGTTTTATCTAAAAATTGTGCAATCTTTCCTGAAATTAATGAGGCTTTATCGGAAAATAGACTCTTTGTGTTATCTGATATTCAAGGGATTCCGAGGCTTAATCCTCATTATTTTGGGAATATTAAAATTACGTCAAAACATAAGGATACTATAATTTTTACAGCTGTCGGTGTGATAGATTCATCTGTTAAAAATCATCAAATGCTATTTGATGGTATTCAAGTTTTATTAAAGCAAGGGATTACTAATTTTAAGATTGTTGTTATCGGTTCGGGAAAGTTAGAAATTCCTCAAAATTTACAGCAATATATTGAAATGCGCGGTCGGCTAAACTTTCCGGATATGTATGATGCGATTGAAAAGACGGACTTTCTGTTAGGGTTAATGGATATAAATAATTTGCAGCATCATCGCTATCTAAATGGGCAAGCAAGCGGTATTGTACAATTATCTCTAGGGTTTAGGAAACCGTTAATCATAAATTCTATCTTTGGCACACATTATGAGTTTTCAGATAAGACAGCTATTCTTTATAATGGCAACGCTTTGGGAAAAGTAATGACCGATGCCTATAATATGGCCGTTGCCGATTATGATAGGATGCAGTCAAATCTCTCTGAATTGGCGGATAACATCTATAAACAATCTTTAGGTGATTTAGAACAAGCAATAAATTTATCAAAGTGTAAGCAAAAAAATAACAGTAAAATGGCATTGATGTGTAAAACGTATCGTCGCAATTTATTGCGTTTAAAAACTTTGAAGCAGAGTATTGATGAATATAATAAGGACGATATTCCTTTTTATATTGTCGCTCCTCAAAATGATATTGCATTGATACAATCAAGCATCCTTACGGGAAAAGAAAGTTATAATATACAGTTTTTCTCGGATGAAGAATTTTTGGGAGAAGATACATTAAATGACGGGTGGTTAAATCAGCAAATTGTTAAGTTACGGTTTTATAAAGCAAATGTATGTGATTTCTATTTGATGATTGATAGTGATTCGTATTTTATCAAAAACTTTTATGTTTCAGATTTTATGTATGATGAAACAACGCCGTATATTGTTTGTCGTGAAGGTAAAGATGCTAAACTGATTAACAACAAATGTGGTAATTCTGATATGTTTTCCAAAGAACAAACGGTACGCTCATTTTTTGGGCGTAAAGGCAAAAACTATAGATTTTTAACCACACCTATTATGTTTTCCAATGAGGTTTGTAAAGAATTAGATGAAAAGTATAATGCATCAGAACTTATTAAAACCGTAAGTTGTGAAGCTGCCTGGCATGGTGAATATTTGCTGGCTAACAAGACCGTAAATTTTATGCCGTGTGAACCATTCTTTAAAGCAATGGTTTATGAAAAGCAGTATAAGTTTTATAAAAAGTTGAAGATTACGCTTAATGATATCAAAAAACTTTATTTAGGTATAGTTATGCAAGATCATCATATTAAGAGCAGAGAAAAATATGAATAAATTTTTTATTAACTTAATTCCCAACAAAAAGTTACGTCATAGATTACGTAAAAACTATTATGCTAAACCCGAGTTTTTGATAAAGCCGAATACGCGATGTTTGTTTGTTGCGCCACATCCTGATGATGAAATGATCGGCGGTGGTGGTGTTTTATCTCTTTGGCCGGATAATTTTGATGTTATTGTTATGGGGGCAAGTGGTACGGATTATAAAGAACGAAAAGCTGCTGATCACGCGAAAATGCGTACGGAAGAATTTAATAATGTTATGGCTGCTTTGGGTATTAAAAATCATTATATTTTTCAGACCTTAGGTGTTCGGGGTATTGAACAAATGGAAAATTATTTTCCACAATATTCAGAAATATTAAATACTCAAAATTATGAATATATATTTTTACCGGTTCCACACGATCGACATCCGGATCATGGTTATATTACCAATAATTTATTTAAGCGTATTTTGCAAAAAAATGGCTACAAAAAAAATTTAAAGATAGTTTTTTATGAAGTTTGGTCGCTTATTCCAAATCCTAATACTTTCATAGATATCTCTCATGTGATTGAGAAGAAAATTCGTATTTTACGTTTGTATAAAACAGCTCATATTTTGTTTCAATATGCTGATATAACTCAAGGGTTAAACCGGTATCGCGGAACACAGGCAAATTTGCCGACAGGATATGCCGAAGCCTTTTATATTGATAGCGTTAATAATTATTTGAATAAAAATTATAAAATACCACTATAGGATACCACTAAATGGATAAAATTATATGTAAAAACTGTACCGGATGTGCAGCTTGTTTTAATAGATGTCCAGTTGGAGCTATTTCAATGCAAGAGAACGACGAAGGTTTTTTATATCCGCATATAGACACTGTAAAATGTGTTGGCTGTCATTTGTGTAAACAGGTATGTCCCGTTATCAATTATCATAAGATAAAAAAGGACAATCCGTTATGTTATGCTGTAGCGGCATCTGATGAAATCCGTAAGAACAGTTCAAGTGGTGGTGTATTTTCAGTATTAGCACTACATATTTTAGAGCAAGGCGGAGCTGTTTGTGGTGCGAGTTTTGATAATACATGTGTGTGCCACATTATAATAGAAGATGCAAATGAGCTTTGCAAACTTCAAGGTTCAAAATATTTACAAAGTGATGTTTCCGGTATTTATAAACCGATAAAAGACATTTTGGAAAAAAACAGAAAACTTTTATTTTGCGGCACCCCTTGTCAAGTTGCCGGTATTAAATCGTTTTTGAAAAAAGATTATCCAAATTTGTATCTGTTGGATATCGTTTGTCACGGTGTGCCGTCTCCAGCGGTATTTAAAAAATATATTAACGAAAATTTTCCTAATGAAACGTTTGTTGCGACTAATTTCAGAGATAAGCAAAAAGGATGGTCTCCGGAGCTCATAATCACGACGACTACTACTATTTCAACGACATCACGTATGGCAGCGACTGATGATTATATGCGTGCTTTTCTAAATAATTTATGTTTAAGAAAAACCTGTGGAGCTTGCTTATTTAATAGTTTGCCAAGACAGGGAGATTTAACATTGGGTGATTTTTGGGGAATAGATTTAATCAATAAAGAGTTAAATGATGAAAGGGGGCTTAGCGAAGTTTTAGTCAATACTGACAAAGGTGGAAGATTGTTAGAAGAGTGCGAAGCCCAGTTTAAAATTTTTGAGCAAGCCGATTTTGATGCCATCTTACCCTATAATCCGACAATTCATATTTCTGGAAAGCACCACGGCAATCGGGATAAATTTTTTAAAGACATTAATAAAACCTTGCATACAGCGGTTGACGATAATCTGGAATATGATTATTTGTGCCTTAATTTTTGGACATCATTAAACTATGGTGCTGTTTTGACGGCTTATGCTTTCCAGACCGTTCTGGAAAGTTTGGGATATACGAACGCGCACATAGATTACAGATATGACCATGTGAAAGATAAATTTGATGGTAGTTTTACGGATGAATTTGCCCGCAAATATCTGCACCAGACCAGACAATATTATAATTACAAAGATTTCAGAGGACTCAATAAAATTGTAAGAAACGGATTTATCGTCGGCTCGGATCAGGTTTTTCGCGATGACTATATCAGGCACATACCAGGGATATATTTGTTGGCGTTTGCCGATCCGGACAAACAAAGGATTGCAATATCCGCAAGTTTTGGCAAAGATACTTTTAAATTAAGATATGCTGATAAATTTTTGGCAGCGTTTGATGCTGTTTCCGTAAGAGAAGATGACGGACTGAATATCTTAAGGCAACATAACTATCCGGACGGCAAGCATATTTTGGATCCAGTATTTTTGGCAGACAGCAGAATTTTTAAGGATTTGGCTGAAGGTATCAATGTTCCCACGGATATGGTGGTCGGATATGTTCTTGATGAAAATGAGGATATTAAGAATTTGATCCGAAAATATGGCAACAAGTACGTTAATATTGCTAAGGAAAATTTGAGTGTTGAACAGTTTATGGCCTATTTTCTGAACGCTAAGGCAATTATTACGGATTCTTTTCACGGAACCTGCTTTGCCATTATTTTTAACAAACCGTTCAGAACGTTTGGCAATGAAATGAGAGGAAATTCAAGATTTTCTTCTTTGTTTAATACATTCGGGCTTGATTATGATAATTTGGGCGCAGATACAGATTGGGACAGCATAAATCAAATCATAAATGCTGAAAAAGAAAAAGGGCTGGAATGGCTGAAACATAATCTTGAAAAAACTGCGAAAAATAATGTCAGATTATGCAAAAAACTGCATAAATTGGCAGCGAAAAGCAAACATCATTCTTTTTGGTGGCATTTGCGTCATCTGAAGTTTTGAGGAAACAATGAAGATAACAGAAATTACTGACAACAAAGATAAAATACTTCAATTAAACGTCTTTCCCGATGTCATCAAAAACCGCTTTGATGTGTTACACTCTGTGGTTGAAAATAGGGGGGGGTACACTTTATATTGTATAGAAAATAATATGCAAAAAACATATATTCCCGTTTTTTTCAACAATACTTCATGCGAACTCGGGTGCTATATGCGCAAAATAGATAAATGTCTTTTTGAAAAATTTGTTAATTATTTATTTAAGACACATAAAAAACTTCAGGTTGTTAGCGTGCTGCATACTTTAACGGATATAGCCACTCTGTCTGTTGCATCGCATTGGCATATTGAATTGCCAGATACGATTGAAGAATTTGATGGTTTGTTATCAGCGAAAGAGAGACAACATTGTAAATATTATGCCAAAAAATTATTAAATGAAGTTGGAAACATCAGTTTTGAAAAAATAAACAGAGATTCAATTTCTCAAGATGTTGTGGATTTGTATTTATTATGGAAAAAAGATTCGCATAAATTTTCTTATGAAAAGACATCTTATTTAAAAGATTTTTGCGTATCTAACGCATATTTATTGAAGACAAACAATACCATTATAGCGATTGGATTTGATGTTGAAACAAGCAAAGAAAATGTATATTTTGAAAACTTTTCTTACGATTCTAAGTATTCAAAGTATTCTATAGGAATGATTCTTTACCATAATATCATTGAAAGTTGGATAAATGACCACAAAAAGATAGCCTATCTATTAGGTGGAAATTATGAATATAAGAGACGTTATAACGGTATTTGCACTATGACGCGTAGTGGCGGCATATACAGACATCCATTTATTGAAAAATTGTGCTACTTAATTGGTAAAAAGTTTAACCTTTTACAATTACCGTATAAAAAATCCATAGTAAACGTAATCAAACATTTATTTCTACTAAAATATTATAAAAAAAGATTTAAACAAATCGCTTTGAAGAATACTAATCTTTAAGTCTATAAAACTCAGCAATTTGAAGATATGGGAAGTTAAGTAATTATTTTTAATTACGAAGCATTTAGTGTTCGTGATGAATCATCTTCAAAATAATTTTGTCTGGATTTGAGAGTGAATCTCGCTTGAAAATGTCCTGGTGAGCATTAATTAAATGTATCGAGGAAGGTGAGGGTGAGATGCAATTGAAAAAATATGGTTTAAATCTTATCAGCGTTACGGCATTGGGTATCGGTTCCGTCGTCGGTGCCGGTATTTTTGCACTTTTGGGACAGGTCATCATGATGGCCGGAGACCAGACTTATTACGCTTTTATCATCGCCGGGGTTGCCGCTTTGTTTTCGGGATATTCTTATTCCCGGCTGGCCGCCGCATATCCAGATTCCGGAGGACTGACCGATTATTTTCATATTGCATTCAAAAAACGGTGGGTCGTAGGGACGTTTTCTCTTATTTATATGATGACGTCAGCCGTTTCCATTTGTATGATGGCAAAATCGTTTGGCATTTATGCCGTAAAACTTTTTCCTCATGTGCAAGATACAAATTTTTTTATTAACGCTGCAGCATGCTTTTTGATTGTAGGGCTGGCGGCCTTAAATATGCAGCGCTCCAAAGACGTCGGCAACACCGAGATTGTGATGGTCTCCATCAAGATGGGAATTTTGTTGAGTTTGATTATTGCCGCTTTAATTCATTATGACATTGCCGAGAAAATGCAAACCATTCCGTTTAACGAAGTCAAGTTTATGGGAAGTATCGGCGTGACGTTTTTTGCCTTTGCCGGTTACGGTGTTATTACCAATGCTGCCGGAGACGTAAAAAATCCGCAGCGGACTATCACCTGGGGCATTTTTTTGACTATTCTTATCGTTATTGGCTTGTATCTTGCTCTGGCTTTTGTCGCTTTGCACTTTATTCCGGCCAAGGAACTTATGGCGAACGCGGATATTGCGGTTGCGGTGGCGGCGAATCGTCTGATGGGAGACTGGGGGTATGCTTTGATGTATATAACGGCGGTTATTGCTTTTATTTCCGGAATCGGGGCAACTTATTTCAGCATTTTTCGAATCTCATATGCCTTATCCCAGCAACATATTCTTCCGGAATTTTATCACCGTCGGTTTTGGCAACGGGGAACTTGGGGAAATCTGCTCACTGTGTTGCTGATGCTGGCGGCAACGCTGTGGTTTGATTTTAATCAGATCGTCAATCTGTCCAGTGCCGCTTATCTTATCAGTTATCTTGCCGTTTTTTCGGCAAACTGGATTTTGCGCCGAGAGACCAAATCTTCGCCGACAATGATTGTTATCGGTATCGGCCTGATGCTCTTCATCTTTTTGGCCTTTATGGCAAGCCTGGTCATTGAGGCTTGATTGAGCGGGTAAATTCTCTGGAGATAATGGGATTTATACTTCTTATAACCTTGGGTTATAAGAAGTATATCATTGTTTTATAATCTGGGCTTTATATAATATGTTATGTGCTGTTGAGGTTGCTTAATTTGGGAGCTCTTTTTTGGGTGTTATCCAACTCATTGTATATTCAATAAATAAATCTGAAATAAAGTTCACTTTAGTTTTTGCACTTGAAATTTGTTAAACGTGTATTACCTCAACTTATAATAAGGCTATGAAATGTAATTCATTTAAACGTTTTATTATGTAAAGAGTTTCGTGGCGAATTGTTTGCATTGCGGGTATAAAAACGATATGGAAGAAGCAGTGAAAAAACATATGGGACTTAAGGTCAAAATTATGCGCGAGCGAGCCAAGCTGACTCAGGAGCAGCTGGCTGAAGAGTGCGGCGTTAGCTGGCGTACCATTTCCAATTTGGAACGCGGCCTGGTGGTTCCCGATTTGACAATGCTTCGGAGTATTGCACAAAAGTTTAACGCCAGTGTTGACGATATGCTGGAACTTAAGAGTATTTCAAACAAGTCTCCGGCAAGAATAGCCAAGGAGCTTAAACTTTATGAGGAGATAAAGGCGCTAAACAGCAAAACTCTTGATTTTCTGTTAGATATTATTCCTTTGTTTCGTTCATATTTTAAATAAATCAGCGGTTCGACTGTTTTAATTTTTTATCCACGTCTCTCGTAAAAAGAAGATATGCAACGCTAATATAGAATTCGGCGTCGTTAAGACCCCGGTGCAGCATATTGTGTCTTAAATCTTCAAATTGATAATGGATGCGGCTAATTTCACGAGCGTTGTCATCTGCAACGAAGCCCGCCAAAGTATTGTTTTTCTTCTTCATATCGATAGTCCCTCTTGATAAGTAGAATTTTAAGGTGGTAATTTTATTTTACGTATGTCATTGTATTTCATAAAATGATTATAAATAACTATCTGATTTCATATAGGAGGTATATAAAATGGGTATAAAAGATGATGCTATTACATATAGACAATTGAGGGTTTTCCGGGAGGTCTGTGCAAAGGGAACCGTCAGCAGAGCCGGGGACGATAACGGTATGAAACAGTCAAATGTGTCAGCCAGTATTGCAGACTTGGAAGCGAATCTGGGTTTGCAGTTGTTTAACCGGATTAAAAACAAGATGGTGTTAACTGCGGCAGGCAAGGACATTCTCAATTACATAATGGGATTTGACCGTATTATGTATGACGTGAAAAACTACAAACGACAGAACAACACCCTGCAAGGAACCGTGAGACTTTGGACAAGCGACGGATTGGGTGCCGGCTATGTGTCCGTTTGTTTGTCAGACTTTTATTTGCAATATCCACAAATAAGCGTAGATATGGTTTGCAGTTTGGAACGGCCAAAAAATCTTGATAAAATGGATATTTGCATCATTTATGAGGAGCCGGGAGCGGATATGACAACTGTTTTTAAAGGACGGCTGAAATTCGGGTTGTTTGCTTCTCTGGATTATTTGTCGGTGTTTGGACGCCCCAAAAGCATTGAAGATTTGCAAAAGAATCATAAAATTTGCACCAGAGATAATTTTGCGTCGGTTTGGCCGAGGTGGAAAGAGATTCTGGACGGAGCGCAAAATGTGGTGGCTTCAACGAACGCTACGGCTGTTTTGCTTAGTTTAATCCGTGACGGCAACGGAGTCAGCCTGCATCCAATCGGTTCTGCCAGCAGGGAAAAAGATTTGGTATTCCTTTCTGAACTGGGATATGAAGAGGAACATGACTTTTGGATTGCTACGCGCAAAGATTATGTTCAGCGTCCGGAAGTTAAAGTTTTGATAGAGTGCATCAGGGATGCGACGTTGAAAATCTAATTTGGGCGAGACGGGTTCAAAAAGTCGGTGTGATGTGTAAATTTGACTGAGACAGACGTTATGCCGCTCAAAATTTTTGAACCCGAGACCCAAAAAATTTTAGTTTATCATCAGTAAAATGTCAATGCTCTGTTATAGCAGGTGGACTAAATTCTGCAAAAAGAAATCCCCGGTCTGAATGTTCAGAACCGGGGAGGGCAGATAAAAAACGCTGGTGTTTACTCTTCGTCAGAGACGATATTGTCGTCCCCAATGAGTTCGGAGGTCAAATGTCCGGCATCAGCCTTGATTTTGTTTTCGATTTCAAGAGCGACATCAGGGTGGTCTCTCAGGAAAATCTTGGCGTTTTCGCGGCCTTGGCCGAGTTTTTCTCCGTTATAGGCGAACCAGGAGCCGGATTTTTCGACAACGTTTGCTTTAATTCCGAGATCCAGCAATTCTCCGGTTTTGGAGATACCTTCGCCGTACATAATGTCAAAGTCGATGATTTTGAACGGAGGAGCCACTTTGTTTTTGACGATTTTGACTCTAGTCTGGCTGCCGATGATATCTTCCTTATCTTTAATTTTTCCGATGCTGCGGATATCAATGCGTACCGAGGCATAAAACTTTAATGCGTTACCGCCGGTGGTTGTTTCGGGGTTGCCGAACATTACGCCGATTTTCATACGGATTTGGTTGATAAAGATGATGAGGGTATTGGAACGGGAAACCGTTGAGGTCAGTTTACGCAAAGCCTGACTCATCAAACGAGCCTGAAGCCCCATGTGGGAATCGCCCATTTCGCCCTCAAGTTCGGCCTTGGGAACCAAAGCGGCAACGGAGTCAACGACTAAAACGTCGACAGCGCCGGAACGGACCAGAGTGTCGGTGATTTCCAGAGCCTGTTCTCCGGCATCCGGCTGAGAAATCAGCAAGTTCTCAATATCCACGCCGATTTTCTTTGCATAAGAAGGGTCCAAAGCGTGTTCGGCATCGATGAATGCGCAGGTACCGCCTTTTTTCTGAGCCTGAGCGATGACGCTCAAAGCCAAAGTTGTTTTACCGGAGCTTTCCGGACCGTAGATTTCGACAATACGGCCGCGGGGCATACCGCCGATACCGAGGGCCAGGTCCAAACCGAGGGAGCCGGTGGAGATGGCTTCAATGTCAGCATGGGCGTTATCTTGTCCGAGTCTCATAATGGAGCCTTTTCCGAAGGCTTTTTCAATTTGGCTTAGTGCCGCATCAAGCGCTTTATCTTTATCCATTTGACAGTTACCTTGTAAGTTAGATGTTAGTAATGGTTTTGTTATAAACCGGCAGCAGAAAAATACAATTTCCGACTCTCAGTTATCCCTATGAAAAGTAATATGTTCTATTTTTGTTCTTTTGGCAAGAACTTTTTTGCGTAATAGCGTTTTTTTCTGCGACTACGGCGGGAAACATAAGAATCTTCGGCATTTTCTTCGGAAGAGAAAGCCTCGCGTTCGCGATATTCTCCGATTGCGGCGGTGACAACGGCACCGAAGATGACTACCGCCCAGGAGCAATAAATCCAAATGAGCAGGATAGGAAGCGTCGCCATGGCACCGTAAAGGGTCTTGTAGGTGGCGCTGGCCGAGATGGCCAAACCGAAGAACTTGCGGAGCAGGAAAAACATCATCATGGCAACCACAGCGCCGATAACCGCATTGGAGAGGCGTACTTTTTTGTTGGGCACCAAAACATAGAGCAGAACCAGCGCCAAGGTGGTGAACAGGCTGGGAATCAGCGTGCTGAGGTAAAACTGGGAGCTGATGATGTCTTCCGGCATAAATTTTTGCAGCGTATAGACGTATCCGCGCAGAGAGAGCGCGGTACCGAGCAGCAGAGGCCCAAGGGTGATTACGGTCCAGTAGAGGGTGATTTTAGTTTTGATGTTGCGGGGTTTATATACCTTAAATATGAAATTGAGGCTGTTTTCAATGGTGGAGAGCATCAAAATGGCGGTGACGGCGATGCCGATGACACCGATGGCGGTCAATTGAGCCGTTGCATTAATAAAATCGGCGAAATATTGGCTGATTTCCTGTTCGATGTTGGGAACAAAGTTTTGCAGGATGATTTCCTGCAGTTGTTCTTTGGCCCCCTGAAAGACGGGAAAAGCCGAGAAAATGGCCAATCCGATGGCAAGCAGGGGAACAATGGCAATCAGAGACGTATAGCTTAAGGAAGCCGCAACCCGGAATATAGTGTCGCTTTGGGCTCTGCGCATAAGGAAAACGATGAAATTCCCTGCGCCGGAAGCTGTTTGCCGCAGGCGGGAGATTCCGGAACGGAGATACTTATTCAGATACATTCTGCACCTATGAAAAAAATTGTTTACAAATTCGGTTTAATTTTATAGAAATCTACCATAGATTTCAAGTTAATTAAATAAACTGTTAATCTTACCAAAGAGTAAAGATAAAGAAGTAAAGGAAGACGTTATGACTGGAACTGCAGCTTTGATGGCTGGAAAAAAAGGTCTGATTATGGGCCTTGCAAATGACAAATCAATCGCTTGGGGCATAGCTCAGGCTTTGAATGCTCAGGGTGCTCAGATTGCGATTTCTTATCAGAACGAGGCTCTGGAAAAAAGGGTTCAGCCTCTGGCCGCCCAACTGGACAAAGAGCCGCTGCTGATTAAGTGCGACGTTTCGGACTCTGCCAGTGTTGAAGCTTGTTTCAAAGAACTCGGCGAAAAGTGGGGCAAAATCGACTTTTTGGTTCACGCTATCGGTTTTTCTGACAAAAATCAGCTCAAAGGCCGTACAATCGACACGACCCGCGACAATTTCAAAATGACCATGGAAATTTCCTGCTTTTCTTTTATCGAAGCCTGCAAATATGCTTCTCCGATTATGAACGAAGGCGGTTCCATCGTTACTCTGACCTATATGGGCAGCGAACGGGTTTTGCCAAACTACAACATTATGGGTGTTGCCAAGGCCGCCTTGGAAGCTTCGGTTCGTTATGCCGCCATGGATATGGGCAAGCAGGGCGTTCGGGTTAACGCTATTTCCGCCGGTCCGATTAAGACGCTTGCGGCTTCTGGCATCGGCGATTTCCGCAAAATCTTGCACTGGAACGAATTAAACTGTCCGCTGCACCGCAATGTTACCCAAGAGGAAGTCGGTATGACCACGATGGCTTTGTTGTCTCCCTGCGGCACCGGCATTACCGGAGAAGTTATCCACGTGGACTGCGGCTATCATATTCAGGGTATGTTGTGCTTGGATAACGCTGCCGAAACAGCAGCAATGCTGAGTGAGTAAAATCAACAGAAATTTGGTGAAAAACCGAATTAAAAGTTGTTAAAAAACTGAAAAAGTTTAGAATAAAGACCATTGTTTAATGGTCTTTATTTTTTTACCGGGTGAAACATGTCTGAGAAGCTTACGCCTTTTCCTAAGGATACTGCAAAAAGAAAGAAAAAGCTGGCCGTGAGAATTTTAATCAAATCACTGGTTTATGCATTCGCAATTTTCGGCATACTGTTTATTTTGCTGTTGCTGGTTATTTTGGGACTGTTGCGGCAGGAGCCGGGACGGGCGACGACAATTCCCCGGCAAACAGTGCTTAAAATCAATTTTGACGAGGCTTACCGGGAGGTGCGCAGCGATAATCTGCTGACGGAAATCAGCGAGGTGTCTCCGTTGTCGTTTTACGATTTGGTCAAGGCCATCAATTTAGCGGCAATTGACGACCGGGTTAAGGTTTTGGTCGGCAGAGTGGGCAATTCTCCGCTTGGGTTGGCTCAAATTCAGGAATTGCGGCAGGCGGTGGCGACTTTTCGTTCCAAAGGCAAAAAAGCCTATATCTTTTCCGCCGGATTTGGCAGTTTCGGCGGCGGTACTTCCGAGTATTATCTGGCTTCAGCCTTTGACGAAATCTGGATGCAGCCCAACACGGACCTTGGATTGACCGGAATTGCCATGGAGGTTCCTTTTTTC
Organism: Proteobacteria bacterium CAG:495; assembly: GCA_000432275.1. Taxonomy (GTDB): domain Bacteria; phylum Pseudomonadota; class Alphaproteobacteria; order RF32; family CAG-239; genus CAZU01. Next base: position 165,104 of record HF995323.1, on the reverse strand, counting down.
CGGAAGTTGCTGGATAAAGTCGGAATTAAGCCGGAATTTTACGCCCGACATGAATATAAGAACGCAATGGCTTCCGTTTTGGACGAGCGGATGTCTGAGCCGTTTCGACAGGAGATGCTTCGTTTGGGCGGAACGATTTTGGTTCAAACGGTCAGCGACATCAGTGCGGCCCGCGGTTTAAGCGAGGAAGACGTCAACCGGCTGATAAACCGGGCACCGTTGTTTGCGGCCGAGGCTTTGGAGGCCAAATTGATTGACCGGATAGGATATGAGCCGGAGCTGTTTGACGAAATTCAAAAGACTGTTTCGGGAGAGGTTGTGGAGATAAGCGACTATGCTTCGGTTATTCGTGACGGCCGCAAAGGGCTTCCGAAAGTTGCCGTTTTGGTTGCAGACGGCGTTATCAATGAAGGAAAAAGCATTGACAATCCTTTGCAGGGCGAGGCTACCGTGGGCGCTGCGACGGTAACGGAGCAGTTAAACGAGATTGCGCGGGATAAAAACGTCAAAGCTTTGCTGCTGCGGGTAAATTCTCCGGGCGGAAGTTATGCCGCCTCTAACGAAATCTGGTATGCCTTAAACAAATTGAAGAAAGAACGCCAAATGCCGGTTGTTGTTTCGATGGGCAATTATGCTGCATCAGGAGGATATTTTATTGCATTGCCGGGAGATAAAATCATTGCCGAACCTTCTACGATTACGGGATCAATAGGCGTGTTGGGCGGAAAAATGGTTTTGAACGGTTTGTGGCAAAAGCTTGACATCAATTGGGAGGCTTTGCGTTTTGGCAGCAACGCCGGAATATTGAGTATGAATACGGGTTTTTCTGAAAGCGAAAAAGACATATTTAACAAATCATTAGATAACATATATGAAGATTTTACTTTAAAAGTTTCGCAAGCCCGGAAAATTGATGCGGCAAAAATGGACGAACTGGCAAGAGGGCGAATTTGGACCGGCTCGGGGGCATTGAAAAACGGTTTGATTGACGACATCGGCGGCTTTAACAAGGCTTTGGGTATAGCCAAAGAACTGGCGGGCATCAAACCGGAAGACAAATTTACCATTGCGTATTATCCGAAACAGAAGACTTTGCAGGAAAAAATCAGCGAAGTCCTCGGTACGGCACCAATGGTAGCCGCTAAAAAGGTTAAGGCCGATTTAGGGCTTGATATTGAAAGTTTAACTGTGCTAAAAAGAATGCAATATGATGCAGTGTTACTGCCGTTTGTAATGAAATACTAAAGGAAAAAGACAATGGCGATTGATAAGGAAATTGTAAGAAGGATAGCATTTTTGTCCCGGTTGCGCGTGGATGACGACAAAATAGAAGCGACGGAAAAAGAATTTAACAAAATTTTGCAATGGGTTGAACAGCTCAAAGAGGTGAATACCGATGAGGTTGAACCGCTGATATCCGTCAATGAAAACAATTTGACCCTGCGTGCCGACGAAGTTACCGAAGGCAATCAGGCCGACGCCGTGCTGGCCAATGCGCCGATGAAAGAATACGGGTATTTTGCAGTGCCTAAAGTTGTTGAATAACCCTTTTGGTTGGTGCCTGATACGGAAATTGCGGGAGGAAAGCGTCCTTACGTATTTCTTTGTACGTTTTGTTACTTCTTATTATCCGCACAGCATCCGAGTTATTGGGGTGAGCCTGAGAAGTTTAAAAAAAGAGAGAGAAAAAAATGACAGATTTAACTAAATTAACCATAGCGGAAACGCGCGAGGGATTGCGCAAGAAAGAATTTACGGCGCCGGAACTGACGGAGGCTTATATTAAAAAGATGGATGCCGGCCGCAATTATAACGCTTATGTCTGTGAAGAACCGGAAAAAGCTTTGGAACAGGCCAAAGCCAGTCAGATGAAATATGACAATGGCACAGCAGGAGAATTAGAGGGAATTCCGCTCGGAATTAAAGACTTGTTTTGTACCAAAGGCATACCGACAACCGCTTGTTCCAACATTTTAAAAGGTTTTGTTCCGCCTTATGAATCTACCGTGACTGCAAAACTGCTGAATGCCGGCTCCGTTTTTTTGGGCAAGCTGAACTTGGACGAATTTGCAATGGGCGGCAGTAATGAAACGTCAGCTTTCGGCCCGGTCGTCAATCCGTGGAGTGCGAATACGCCCCTGGTTGCCGGCGGTTCTTCCGGAGGTTCGGCAGCCGCTGTTTCAGCCGAAATGTGCGCCGCGGCAACCGGTACCGATACCGGCGGGTCAATTCGTCAACCGTCTGCTTTTTGCGGTGTGACGGGCATAAAGCCGACGTATGGCCGCTGCTCCCGTTACGGGATTATTGCATTTGCATCGTCATTGGACCAGGCCGGACCAATTGCCAAAGATGTTCGTGATTGTGCAATTATGCTTAAAACAATGGCGGGGTATGATGCCAAGGATGCAACTTCCGCCAAGGTTGAGGTTCCTGATTTTGAAAAGTTTTTGGGGCAAGACATCAAGGGAATGAAAATCGGTATTCCGCAGGAGTATCGGGTTGAGGGGATGAATGAAGAAATCCTCGGCTATTGGAACAAGGCTGCGGAAATGCTCAAAGCCCGGGGGGCGGAGATTGTCGATATTTCTTTGCCGCATACCAAATATGCATTGGCAACGTATTATATCATTGCTCCGGCAGAAGCATCGTCCAACCTGGCGCGTTATGACGGTTTGCGTTACGGCAACCGGGTCAACGGGCAGCATTTGGACGATATGTACATAAATTCGCGTACGGCAGGTTTCGGCAAAGAAGTCAAACGCCGGATTATGATAGGTACTTATGTCCTTTCGGCTGGGTATTACGACGCTTATTATCTTAAAGCGCAGAAAGTCCGCCGCTTAATTCGCGACGATTTTGTCAGGGCTTTTGAAAAATGCGACGTTATTTTGACGCCGACGGCGCCGACGGCGGCTTTTCCGATTGGCGACAAGTCAATGCAGGAGAATCCGATTACAATGTGGCTGAACGATATTTTTACGGTTTCGGTATCGCTCGCCGGCCTGCCGGCAATGAGCCTGCCTATCGGGCTGTCGAAAGACGGGCTGCCGCTGGGTATGCAGCTTATCGGCCGGGCTTTTGACGAGGCTAGCGTATTTAAAACCGCAAGCGCGCTGGAAAAGGATGCAGATTTTAAGAGAGGACAGAAATAATGACGGGGATGATTATTGAAGGCAAAAGCGGCAAATGGGAAGTTATCTGCGGTTTGGAAATTCATTGCCAGATTATTTCCAAGTCCAAAATGTTTTCGGGGGCGTCGACACACTATGGTTCTGATCCTAATGAAAATGTGTCTTTCGTGGATGCCGGTATGCCCGGTATGCTGCCCACTTTAAACGAAATGTGCGTTCGTCAGGCGGTTAAGACCGGTTTCGGCTTGAATGCAAAAATCAACAAATATTCGGAGTTTGCGCGCAAAAACTACTTTTACGCCGATTTACCGCAGGGGTATCAAATCAGCCAGTTTAAATATCCTATTGTGGGAGAAGGACATGTAACGGTCGATTTGAGTGACGGAACAACCAAAGACATCGGGATTGAGCGGCTGCATATTGAACAGGATGCCGGAAAATCCATTCATGACATTTCTCCGGACAAGAGTTTTATCGATTTGAACAGAGCCGGCGTGGGGCTGATGGAAATCGTCACCAAACCGGATTTTCGTTCGCCGGAAGAAGCCGGGGCGTTTTTGCGCAAGCTGCGTTCAATCGTTCGTTATCTGGGGACCTGTGACGGAAATATGGATGAGGGTTCTATGCGCTGTGACGTTAATGTTTCGGTTCGCAAGGCCGGTGAAGAGGGGTATCGTACCCGTTGTGAAATGAAAAATGTGAATTCGGTAAAATTTGTGATGCAGGCGATTGAATCCGAGGCGAAACGCCATGTTGAGGTTTATGAGGCCGGAGGCGATATAGCCCAGGAAACCCGGCAGTTTGATCCTTCGACGGGTACCAGCAAGGTTATGCGCAAAAAGGAATTTGCTCACGATTACCGTTATTTTCCGGAGCCGGATTTATTGCCGTTGGTGTTGAGTGATGCGTTTATCGATGAAGTAAAGGCGGATTTGGTTGAGCTTCCCGATGCCAAAAAAGCACGCTTTGTCAAAGACCTCGGGCTGACGGCCTATGATGCCGGCGTTTTGTGCGAAAACCGCGAAGTTGCCGAATTTTTTGAAAAGGCGGCTAAGGGGCATGATGCCAAGAAAGTAGCCAACTGGATGATGGGTGACTTTTTCGCAATGCTGAACGAAAAGAAAATTCCGTTGGAAGAAAGTCCGGTCAGCGCCGAAAATCTGGGTAAACTGGTAGAACTGGTCACTTCAAACGTAATTAACGGCAAAACGGCAAAAGACGTTTTTGCAATTATGGCGGAAACCGGGGAAAATCCTGAGAAAATCGTTGAGGAAAAGGGGCTGAAGCAGGTTACCGATACCGCTGCCATTGAAGCTGTAATTGACAGCGTGATTGCGGCTAATCCTGACAATACGGCAGCTTACCGCGCCGGCAAAGTTGCTCTGATGGGGTGGTTTGTCGGGCAGGTAATGAAAGCTTCCGGCGGAAAGGCTAATCCGGGCGTCGTCAACGAACTGTTGAAGAAAAAACTCGCCTAGCGTGTGTTTGTGGCTGTTTTATGCGGCGTAAAAGCTTTGGAGCCAGTGTTGGCCGAAAAGCTTTTACTGCCGTCAGAGAATTTCAGCCGCGGCATTAGGCCATCTTTAGAATTAAGTTGCAGAAAGTCTTGAAATAGCAAATGGGCAAAAAGAAACAAAAAGCTCCCGTTACACCGGAACTTATCTTAATCAGCGATCCAAATTCGGATGTTGACGATTTGGTCAGTTTTGTTATGGCCGCAGTTCTGGCTGACAAAGGTTATTTTAAACTCGGCGGGGTAGTCGCCACCGGCGGAGAAATGATGACGCGTTTGCGCCGGGCCATGTTCAGCAAAGGATGTTTTATTGAACTGGGGTATCCGTTTTTGAAGGTGGCGGTCGGGGCTGACTATCCGAGGCGCAACGGCGACGCTGACAATTTTTATCTCAGCCATCCTTTGAGCGAGGCGGTTGAACGCAAGGGTGTGGTTGTGGAGCGCAATGTGTTGCGACTGTTTCATTCCTGTGTGAATGCGGCAGAAGACAAAAGCCTGACGATTGTGGCAAATGCCCAGATGTCTGACGTTGCCGCCTATTTGCGGGAAGCCGGCGCTAAAAATCTGAAAAAATTTGCCCGAATTATCGTTATGGGGGCGTATGCTCCGCGGGAAAACGATGAAAATCCGGCCGTTCCCGACAGCAGTTCTTATAACAATGTGGTTTGTATGCAGGGAGCCGAAGAACTTTATCGGGTGGCGCAGGAAAAAGGGGTACGGTTGATGTTTGTACCTAAAGACGTGATTTATCAGATGCAGCTGGGGCGGGAATTTTATGACCGTCTTGAAAAGCTGTCATCGCCTCTTGCCAAGCTGATAGCGGCAGCCAATAAGCTTTGCCTGGAGAATCTGTGGAATGCAATTCGCCGCGGAGACTATTCGCATTTTGACATTCGCCGTTTTGCCAAGGTGTTTATGGGAAAGGATTACAAGATTTCCAGCAGGGTTATAAGCGGCCGTGAGAGTTTTGAAGAAATTTGGCCTAAAATCCGTTACTTCAACCTTTATGACGTGGTCACGGTAATGGGGGCGGCTGATGCATTATTCCGACAGTACGGCAGGTTTCGGCGAACAAGTGAAAAATATATGATTTATGAGGCTGAATTGTCGGATCCTGAGGGGCTGAAACAGGCTTTGAGCGATTTGATTGTTGAAAAGCTGACGCCCTTTCGGGTTAGTTTATAATTTTTTCCGCTTTGCGACAGTTTGAGACAATTAAATAAAAAGCCCCTCGTTTGAGGGGCTTTTTATTTTGAACATACGGATTACATCGGTGCCGGGACAGGAAGTTTGGGGGCCGGAGCCGCAGGTGTTTCTGCTGCTTGGGGAGCCGCGCCGTCTTCTGCTTTAGGTGCTGCCGGAGCAACTTTGGCCTGAGGGTTAATCAGGTTTTCCAATTCATTGGCGGTAATATCCGAATTGTCCAAATCCGGGGTAGCAGCTGCTGCCGCTTTGGGTTCTGCCGGCAGTTCGGGAACCGGAATGTCTGCTTTGGGCGCTGCCGGCGCTGCATTTGCAGCCGGTGTGTTCTGGGCTTCCGGTCCGGGGGTTTTGATGTCCTGCAGATTATTTATGAGCATATGGTTGACCTTGTCGCCGATTTTGATGTTGTGGCGTTTGACCTGACCGGCATTGAGTTCAATGACGGCGCGTACCGGTTCTTCGGAGATAATCAGGTTTTCCGACATCGGTTTTGTCGCTTCGACGATTTTGATGATTGAACCGTCCGGGCCGACAAAAAGCATATCCAAAGAGATTTTGGTGTCTTTCATCCACATGGCGGTCGGACGAACGGGGTAGATATTGAAAATCATACCGCTGTTGAAAGCCAGAGTTGAGCGATGCATCAAGCCGGTTTTCAGTTCTTCGGGGGTTTTGGCCACCTCAACGGAAAAACGGACGTCGCCGGTGCCGGTTTTGACAATCAGCGGCGTTGTCGGACGAGGTTCGGGTTCTTTGGTACAGCCGACCAGCAGCAGTACGGCTAAAAATAATTTTGCGTATTTAAACATTAAAATTCTCCTTAGGTTTATGGGAGTTAAGTTTACGGGGCTGCCATTTGGATACGACGACAGGACCGTTTTGTGAAATCAGAACTTTTTTGAGGGGACCGTCTTCTGCCTGGCTGAATTTGGCCGGGGTCAGGTGGTTTTTGAACTGGGCGGAATCGGATGTCACGTCGACAATGTTTTTTTGCCCCATCCGGTAGTTGTCAAGGTAAGTCGGGGAGTTCTTGATGAAAGAAGAAAGATCCCGGATGCTTAACGGCGAATATTTTTTCCAAATCAGAGTCAAAAAGCTGTTTAACTGGGTCGGAAAATCCGGACGGTTCATCAACGGCCGTCCGAAGGAGAGGGTTTTGGCCAGATTGGGCTCGGTAAAACCGTTGTCGTCGCAGATGAACAGGCTCGGGCTCAGGTAGTCTTTGTTATTGAGCAAAGCGTAGTGAACCTGTGCCAGAAACAGCAAGTGCTGGACTTTTTCGTTTTCGAGGTAAATTTCTTCCCGTTCAGCCTGTTTGAAAAACCAATTGGCGACATCCAGAGCTGAATTTACTGCGGGTACAGACATTGCTTTTTCCTCAGAAATTGTAAAAACTATCTGCATTATAATATATGTGCGGATAATTACAAATAAATATTCATAAATAATCAACCATAATTAATTTGCTTAAAAGTCTGTTTTTGCTCTTGTGTTATAGGGATAAATATAATATCTTCAAGCAAAAGAATTACTAGTTTTATAGGGAATAGTCGATGTTTTTGCTTAAGAAAGTAAGTGTTTTGTGCGGAATCTGCAGTGCGGTTCTGCTTCTGAATGCCTGTGCAAATGCCGTTTTTCCGGAGATTGAGGACGAAGAGGAAATTACGGTCGGCGAAGGCGGCCGTGTGGTCAGAACCCTGCCTAAAGAAGGAAACAGCCTTAAAGCCGACGAAGCGAACAGGGCTTACGAAGGCGAAGAAGAGTCAGAAACTCCGGCTAATGACAGTGTAGAGCAGATTATTGAAAAAGACGAGAGCGTTGCCGCCGTTGAAACCAAACCGGTTTTGAGCGAAGAAAAAACTGCTCCGAAGCAGGAAAGCGGCAAGACGGCGAAAGCTGCCGAAACTCCCGCAGTTTCCGTTTCCGATATGAGCATCCTGACGGAAAGCAGCGCTCCCAGCGTCAGCTATCGTTTGGATACGTTTTATTTTGCCGACGGAAGTTCGGTTTTGGACAGCGAGTATAACGGCAATATTCGTAAAATCGTTAAAGAAGCCAAGGCTAACAACGCTACGGTTACCGTGTACGGTTATGCTTCGAGCAGAACCCGCAATACTGATGTGGTCAGCCATAAAATGGCAAACTTCAGGGTTTCGCTGGCTCGGGCCGAGAGCGTCGCGGCCGCATTGAGACGGGCAGGGCTGCCGGCTTCGAGAATTACGGTTGAAGCACTTTCCGACACGGCTCCCGCTTATTTGGAAGTTATGCCGGAAGGCGAGCGTTTGAACAGACGAGCTGAGGTTTATATCTCCTACTAAGCCAAAAGTGCTGAGTCTGGTTTGAATGAGGCAATTCGAAACGCGAGGCGGTATTTGAGACTTACTGTGCCCTTGAGGCATACCGGGGTTTCGACGTTTCGCGTTTTTTGTATATCAGGTAACAGAAAAAGAGAGAATTATGGACAACCAAACAGACAATATAAAATCTCTGGGCGGAAATTTGTGGAAGACGGCTGAAGCGGACGAACGCGCGGCGGAATTGATTGTTCAAAAGTACAATCTGCCGTATATTGTGGCGCGAATACTGACGTTGCGCGGCGTGAGCGTTGACGAGGTGGCCGGTTTTATTGACCCGAAGATTCAAAATCTGATGCCGAATCCGTTTGTGTTGAAGGATATGGAAAAGGCAGCCAAACGGATTGCCGAAGCGATTGTTAAACAGCAAAAAGTTGCGGTTATCGGCGATTATGACGTTGACGGCGCAACATCTTCGTCAGTATTGAAGCTGTTTTTGGAATCGGTTGGCTGTATGCCGGAAATTCATATTCCCGAACGGGATGAAGGCTACGGGCCCAGTACGCAGGCGGTTGACGACTTTAAGGCTCAGGGAGCGGAACTGCTGATTACGGTTGACTGCGGGACGACCGCATTCGATGTTTTGGAATATGCCGCAGAGCAGGGAATGGACGTTATTGTCATTGACCATCACGAAGCGGAAGTTCGACTGCCCAAAATTTTTGCGGTGGTTAATCCCAAGCGTTTGGATGAAGACAACACTTATCCTTATTTGCGTTACATGGCGGCCGTCGGAGTTGTTTTTATGACAATCGTCGCAATTAACCGCGAACTCCGTGCCGCGGCGTTTTATACGGCAGAGCGGCAGGAGCCGAATTTGATGCAGTGGCTTGATTTGGTGGCATTGGGAACCGTGTGCGACGTGGTGCCGCTTAAGGGTTTGAACCGGGCTTATGTCCGGCAGGGGCTCAAAATTATGGGCAACCGGAATAATCTCGGCTTGACGGCTTTGATTGACAAGGCCGGCATTACCAGCGCACCGTCGGCTTTTCATCTCGGGTATGTTTTGGGACCGCGTATTAACGCCTGCGGCCGTGTGGGCGAAGCGCATATGGGACATAAATTGTTATGTACCAAAGACGGCTATCAGGCCGAGCTGATGGCCGATAAGCTTAATGAATTTAACATTCAGCGTAAAGATATTGAGGCTTATGTTATGCTTTCGGCGATAGAAACGCTGGAGGGAACGCCACAGACTTATCCAATTGCGTTCGTATACGGGAGGGACTGGCATCAGGGCGTTATCGGCATTGTGGCGGGCAAGCTTAAAGAGCGTTATAACGTTCCGTCCTTTGTGATGTCGATTGAAAGCGACGAGGTCAAAGGTTCGGCCCGTTCTATTCCTCAAGTCGATTTGGGCGCTTTGATTATTGCCGCCAAGGAAAAAGGAATCCTGACCAAAGGCGGCGGTCATACCATGGCGGCGGGTTTTTCGCTGAATGAAGATAAAATTGAGGAATTCCGCGATTTTGTCGGTAAATATGTGGTTGATAAAATCGGCGGGGAGGCTATTACCCCGGTGATAGACATTGATGCGACCCTGGATGCGGCGGGAGCAAGCATTGAACTGGCTGATTGTCTGGAAAAGCTGGAACCGTTCGGCGCCGGTAACAGCGAGCCTAAGCTGATGTTAAAAAACGTCAAAGTGGTTAAGCCCGGGTTGGTAGGGGTCGGACATGTCCGTTGTGTATTGACGTCAGACAACGGCGGAAATCTGAAAGCGATGGCGTTCCGCTCCGCCGATAACGAAATCGGCCAGGCGCTGCTGAAGTCGAGAGGCGAAGCCTTTGACGTTGTGGGCGTTTTGCGCAAAGATACCTGGGGCGGGCGAAATTCGGTACAGTTTATTATCGACGACGTCAGAAAATGCGCATAATGGCAGGATAAAGCGGTTTATGTGGGGTTATAAACAGGACAAAAGGGAAAAAATATGGCTGATGAAGAAGTAAAAAAGCGGGCACTGAACATTAAAAGAATTCGTTTGGAACGAGAGAAGGCCGTTTTTATGAAACTGGGCGGAAAGCTTCGCGCTTATCTGTTTACCGGTATTTTGGTCACGGCGCCGGTCGCGATTACTTTTTATATGGCATATAAGTTTATTCTGTGGGTTGACCGTTTTGTCAATCAGCTTATTCCGCCGCAATATCAGCTGGACAATTATCTGCCGTTTACAATTCCGGGGCTGGGTTTGGTTATTTTAATCGTGGCTCTGACGTTGGTAGGGATGTTTGCCGCTGGGTTTTTGGGCAGTTTCTTCCTGCGTCTGGGAGAATGGATTGTTTATAAAGTACCTTTGGTTTCGAGCGTATATTCTGTTCTAAAACAAATATTTGAAACATTTTTCTCAAGTAAAACACAAGCTTTTAGCAAGGTTGTTATGCTGGAGTATCCGCGCAAGGGAATCTGGATTTTAGGCTTTGTGAGTTCAGAGCTCAGAGGCGAGGTAAGGGATAGGTTTGACCGTGAGATGCTGAATGTTTTTATTCCGACGACGCCGAACCCGACTTCCGGTTTTTTGATTTTTGTACCCAAGGAAGACACGATAGAGCTGGATATGAAAGTGGAGGACGGAATCAAGTTTGTCATATCCGGCGGTTTGGTTGAGCCGGATCAGCTGAAAAAGAACAAAAGAAGATAGTGTCCACAGGATGAAAAAGGCGTTGCAAAGCGCCTTTTTTCGACAGCCGGCGGGACAGCGGAAAATTTTTTCACAAATCCTGAAAAAAATGCTTGATTATTTTTGGATTGTGCTATAAATCTAAGCACAGCTTTATTGGCAATATGCGGCCATGGCGGAATTGGTAGACGCGCAACCTTGAGGTGGTTGTGGGAGCACTCCCGTGAAGGTTCAAGTCCTTTTGGCCGCACCACTTTTGAATTGCCCGAATAAAGCTTTTTGTGTATGTGGAGATGCTTGGCATTTTAGACTATATCATATTCTGATTCCTATTCATTTGAATAGCCATTCTCAATAGCCGGTAATTAAGGGAGGGGATTTATGAGCAAAAGATTTAAACGCGACCTGCTTCCCAAGGCTAAACTCAAAAAAAAGAAGAAAACTTTATCTTGTCTCGACGGTTACCAACTGGGTTTGGGACCGAAAATGATAGATTCCATCAACATTGCTCTCAAAGAAGGCGATGACATCCATGTTCGTAAAATCGTCGAAGGGTTGTCCGAGTATGACCTGGCCGATTTGATTGAGGCTTTGGATCTGAACTCCCGAAGACAGTTGATTGAAATTCTGGGCGATAAAATCAATCCGGACGTTTTTCCCGAACTGAACGACGTGGTTCAGGAACAGGTCATTGAGAGTTTGAACGAGCCGCAAATCGTTAAAATTGCCAATGAGTTGGATTCCGACGAAGTCGTCGAAATTTTGGAGCATATGGATGAAGCTGAGCAGGAAAGCATCATCAAGCAGCTCGATCCGGAACTGAAATATCAGGTTCAGTCTTCTTTGGGATATCCCGAGGATTCCGCCGGCCGTATCATGTCACGCGAGTTTGTGAGTATGCCGGACTGGTGGACGGTAAAGGAAGCCAAAGAATATCTGTTGAAAAACGAAGAATTGCCGGAAGATTTTTACGATATCTTTCTGACAGACGACAAATTTCATCCGACCGGGCAGATTGCTCTGGACAAATTGCTGCGGGCCAAACCGTCGCAAAAGTTATTTGACGTTATGGACGGCGAAATTGTTCCGATTGACGTGATGACGGATCAGGAGGAAGTCGCCCATATGTTCAGAGAATACGGCTGGATGTCGGCTATGGTGGTTGACGCCAGAGGACATTTGGTCGGTGTTATTCTGATTGACGACGTAGTTGATGTTATTCACGAGGAAGCCTCCGAGGACATTATGCACTTGTCCGGTGCCGAGGAAGGCGACGTATACAAATCGGTTTTTTCGATTTTCAAGTCCCGGGTGGCCTGGCTGATAACCAATTTGGGTGCGACGCTGGTGGCTTCCACGGTGGTGCGCAACTTTCAGGACGTAATAGCCCAGGTTTCGGTTTTGGCGGTGTTGATGCCGATTGTTGCTTCAATGGGCGGAACAACGGGAAACCAGACGTTGGCAGTGGTGGTTCGTGCACTGGCAACCAAGGAGCTGACTTCCCGCAATACAATCCGGATGATTGTCAAGGAGTTTTTAGTCGGTTTTACAAACGGAATGTTGTTTGCCGGACTAATCGGACTTATTACCCATCTGTTGTTTCCACAGTATATTATGATCAGCGTCATTATTGCCATAGCCATGTTTATTGAGCTTACCATAGCCAGTCTGGCCGGAATTTTGGTACCGTTGACGCTTAACCGTCTGAAGGCCGACCCGGCGATATCTTCGGGGGTTTTCCTGATTGCAATTACAGACTCCGGCGGTTTCTTTGTCTTTTTGGGACTGGCCAAACTGCTGTTGTTTTGAGGCGCAAGAGATTAAAACATCTGTATATCTGCGATATTAGGCTTTTTATTTGCCGATTATGGTTTATAATGCAGGTAATTTGGATAAATACGGAGAAAATTTAAGTGTTATCGGGTTTAATTATTGCTGCAGTCGTTATTGTAGCCGATCAGTTGAGCAAGTTCTGGGTTTTGAACCATTTGCTGGGCGAGCAGGCGATGATTGTATATGCGCCGTTTTTTAACGTCGTTCGCGCCTGGAATACCGGGGTCAGTTTTTCAATGTTTAACAATTACGGCAATTTGGGGGCAATTTTGCTTTCCGTTATTGCCGGGGTGATAGTTGTGTTTTTGGTATATTGGCTGTATCAGGAAAAGGACAAGCTGGCACAGGTTGCTCTGGGAATGATTATCGGCGGCGCCGTCGGAAACGTTATCGACCGTATTCGTCTGGGGGCGGTTTTTGACTTTTTGGACTTTCACATCGGCGAAAGCCACTGGCCGGCTTTCAATGTTGCCGACAGTTTTATCTGCATCGGGGCTACAATATTGATTATGCAGAGTTTATTTAATGTAGTGAAGAAAAACGAGGTGAAGTGATGAATAAACTGTTTATTCTTGGACTAAGCGCTGCCTGTATGGCTTTGGCAGCATGTTCTACCGCTACCAAAGAAAAGCTTGGGCTGACGAAGAAGGCTCCGAACGAATTTTTGGTCGTACCGCGGGCTCCGCTGTCACTGCCGCCGGAATATGACTTGAGGCCGGTCGTCGATCCTCAGCCCGAGGAAGACAACAGCGCCGGGTTATCGGAAGCGGAACAAGGTTTGATTTCACAACTGGAAAGCAAAAATTAGGCATACATGCAAAAGAAGTTAATTAACATATTGTTCCTGTTGACGATGCTTGCGTTTGGAAATTCCGCGCAAGCAAAGTTGTTTAATGGAGAAGAGTTTTATCTGGACAACGGTTTGAGGGTGATTGTTATACCCAATCACCGTGCTCCGATAGTTAAGCATATGGTTTGGTATAAGGCCGGAAGCATTGACGAACCGTTGGGAAAAGGCGGTGAGGCTCATTTGCTTGAGCATTTGATGTTTCGCGGCACCAGAAAAATCAAAGGCAACCGTTTTAATGAAATTATGGAAGCTAACGGCGCCGAGAGCAACGCTTTTACCAGTACGGACATGACGGCCTATCATCAGGGATTGGACATCAGCCGGTTGGAGCTGGCAATGTTTTTGGAAGCTGACCGGATGCAGAATCTGGAAATCAGCGACAAAGATTTTGCTTTGGAACGCGATATTGTATTTCAGGAGCGCAAACAGCGGATTGACAACAATCCCGCGGCTTATTTCGGCGAGGCTTTGCGCCGCAGCCTGTGGCTGGACCATCCGTATGCCCGTCCGGTAACCGGTATGCCGGAAGAAATTTTAGCGTTGACCAAAGAAGACGTTGAAGCCTTTTATAACAAATTTTATGCTCCCAACAATGCCGTTTTGGTGTTATCCGGCGACATAGACGTTAAAACGGCAAAACTGCTGGCGGAAAAATATTACGGCAAGCTGAAAAGAAGAGAAACGCCCGAACGTTTGGAAATGCCGAAGCTTGAAGAAAGCCAGCGTTCGAGAATTGAGATGTCCAGGCCTCAGATTAAAGGTGTTCGCGTCAGCCGTAATTTTGCGGCTCCGTCATATAATACGGCACCAGAATATATTTATGCTTTGAGCGTCTTGTCAGCTTATATGGGAGAAGGGGAGACTTCGAAGCTTTATAAAAAGCTGGTTCTTGAGGACCGCAAGGCGCTGACGGTCGGCACGGCATATGATCCGGCAGCGAGAAGTTACGGAACTTTCACGATTTCTGCCATTCCGCAAGAAGGGGTGTCGCCGGAGGAACTGCTTGAAGCGGTTGACGCAGCCTGGGCAGAAGCTTTGGTTCAGCTGGATAATGCCGAGCTGGAAAAAGTTAAGCAGAAAATGCTGGCGGGGTTGGTTTATTTGAAAGACAATCCTAATGATGCGGCAAACATTGCGGGTTCTTTGGCCGTTATCGGTATGCCGTTGCAGGAAATTGAGGCTCAGGAAGAAAAAATCAGAGCCGTAAAGCTGGCTGACGTTCGCAAGGCGGCACAGAAGCTTACGGAAGAATCTGCTCAGATTACCGGTATTTTGCGTCCGGAAAAGAAAGGAGGCCGGTGATGGGACATCGTCCGTTGTACAGTCGCAAATCTTCGAACTGCGGTTTTAAAGTATTGCTGGCATTGTTGCTTGTCGGTGCCGGATTATACTATTTTTATCAAAAGAAAATGGTATTTCATCCTCAGGAGCTGGTTGAAAATTCGGTTTTGAACAATCGCAGTTTTTCTATTCCGGTTCAGGAAATCCGTTCCCCAAAATACGGGATACAGGCTTATTTGCTTGAGGACAAAAGCAATCCGATTATCAGCGTGAGCTTTTTATTTAAAAACGCCGGTTATGCAAGCGATAACCCCAATGAACAGGGGATTGCGAATATGATGGCTTCGTTGTTGACGGATGGCGCAGGAGATTTGGACAGCCAGGCCTTTAAGGAAGAAATGGAGAGCAACGCAATAGGGATTTCCTTTTCTGCGGGCAAAGACGATTTCAGCGGGGCGCTTCTGACGACCAAAGACAATCAGAAGAAGGCCTATGAGCTGCTGCGTCTCGCTTTGAGCGAGCCGCGTTTTGACGCGGATGACATTCGCCGGGTTCAGGCCGAGCTTCTGGAAAGTCTGAAACGGCAGAAAGAGCATCCGGGCAGCATTCTGGGACTGGAATTTTCCAAAGAATTGTACGGAAAGCATCCTTATGCACGCAACCCCATCGGCGTTGCGGAAAACATCCTCAAAGTCGACAAGGGAAAACTGCAGGTTTTTATGGCGGATTATTTCAGCCGGCAAAATCTCTTGGTCGGAATAGCCGGCGACATTACCCCGTTTGAGGCCGAGCAGATGCTGGACAGCGTGTTCGGTGTTTTGGCAGAGAGCGGTCGCGTGAATTTTGTACGTGAGGCGGAGCTTGACTTTAACGGAAGAAGCAGAACAATCGAGATGCCGGCGGGACAGAATATTGTGATGAAGGCGGCTGCGGGCGTCGGACGCAACCATGAGGATTTTTATCCGTTGTTTGTGGCCAACCATATTCTGGGCGGTTCCGGACTGAGTTCGCGGTTGTCTCAAGCCATCAGGGAAAAGGAAGGGCTGACTTACGGGGTTTATTCCTATCTGGTTTTGGATGACAAAGCTCCGGTGATTATGGCCAGCTTTTCATCAACAGCCGACAAATATGCTCGCGCAGAAGAGCTGTTTGCGGAACAGTGGCAGAATTTCGGCAAGAACGGCGTTTCTGCGGAAGAGCTTGCCCAGGCCAAGGATTATCTGGTGGCTTCGTATAATTTGCGTTTTGCTTCGATTGCGAGCATTGCGGACATTTTAACCGCCATGCAAAAATATAATTTAGGACTGGATTTTTTGCAAAAAAGAAACGATTATGTGCAGCAGGTAACGCAGGAACAAGTTAACAACGCTGCCCGTAAGTATTTTAATAAGGATAAGCTGGTCAGTGTGAGCATTGGCAGTTTTAAGGGAAGAGACTAAGGAGAAACATGGAAATGTTCGGAAAAAAAGAAATTAACAAGTCAAGGGCCTGGAAACGATTGGAGCATCATTACAAAAGCATGCGCAAAGTGGAAATGCGCGATATGTTTCGCAAGGATCCGCAGCGTGCAGAGAGATACAGCATAAATCTGGAAGGATTAATGCTGGATTACTCCAAAAACCGTATCAATGACCGTACCATGAAATATTTGCTGGCTTTGGCCAAAGAGCGCAAACTTGATGAGAAAATCGAAGAGGTGTTTCGCGGCGAACGAATTAACATTACCGAACATCGCCCGGTTCTGCACGTTGCCTTGCGTAACCGCAGCAATACACCGATTTATGTCGACGGCAAGGACGTGATGCCGGAAATCAATACGGTATTGGCTAAAATGCGCAAGTTTTCGGAAGCCGTGCGGTTGGGAGAGTTTACGGGGCAGACCGGCAAGAAGCTGACGAATATCGTAAACATCGGCATCGGAGGATCTGATTTGGGGCCGAAAATGGCAACCGAAGCATTGCGCAAATATTGGGGAAAAGACTTTAACTGTTATTTCATTTCCAACATTGACGGAACTGCCTGTTGCGAAGTTTTGAACAAAGTCGATCCGGAAACAACCCTGTTTATCGTTTCATCAAAGACCTTTACAACGATTGAAACGCTGACCAATGCCAAAACCTGCCGCAAATGGCTGGTCGACGCTTTGGGCGAACATGCGGTTGCCAAACATTTCGTTGCGGTTTCAACCAATGTCAAAGAGGTTGAAAAATTCGGCATTAATCCTGAAAATATGTTTGAATTCTGGGATTTTGTCGGCGGCCGCTATTCGATGTGGTCCGCAATCGGCCTTTCAATAGCGATTGTTATCGGTATGGACAATTTTGAACGGATGCTTGACGGTGCGCATGAGATGGATATGCATTTCAAAAACACCGAGTTCTCTCAAAATATTCCGGTCATTTTGGCCTTATTGGAAATTTGGTACAATAACTTTTTCGGAATGAAAAGCGTTGCCGTTATTCCTTATGACCAATATTTGCAGTATGTTCCGGCTTATTTGCAACAGTTGTCCATGGAAAGCAACGGCAAGTTTGTTTCCAACAACAATGAGTATATTAAATATTGTACGGCTCCGGTTTTGTTTGGCGGACCGGGTACCGATGTTCAGCATTCCTTTTTCCAGTTGATGCATCAAGGAACGTCCATTGTGCCGTGCGACTTTATTATTCCTGCCATTTCGCATAATGAAGTGGGTGACCATCATGAAATCCTGGTAGCGAATGTATTGGCTCAAGGTGAAGCGCTAATGCGCGGAAAAACCGTAAAAGAGGCTGCCGAGGAACTCAGAAAAGCGGGAAAGAGCAAGGAAGAAACTGAATTTTTGAAAAAGTTTAAGAGTTTTCCGGGAAATCGTCCTTCCAACACTTTCGTGTTTAAGAAAATAGACCCTTATGCTCTGGGTATGTTGATAGCGATGTACGAACACAAAGTTTTTGTTGAGGGCATTATTTGGAATATAGACTCTTTTGATCAAATGGGCGTTGAGTTGGGCAAGCAAATGGCATTAAGCATTTTGCCGGAATTACAAAGCAATGCTTCGGGCATTCGTCACGACAGTTCGACGACGCATTTGATTGATATCATCAAACGTCTCAGAAAATAAGGACTTTAAGCCTAATGCCCATCAGAATTTTACCCTCTAATCTGGTTAATCAAATCGCGGCCGGCGAAGTTGTTGAGCGGCCGGCATCGGTGGTTAAGGAATTGGTTGAAAATGCTATTGACGCCGGAGCCACTTCGGTCGAGGTTCGTTTGGTCGACGGCGGTAAAAGTCTGATTACGATTACAGACAACGGCAAAGGGATGTCGGAAAAAGAGTTAGAGCTGGCGGTGGAACGCCATGCAACTTCAAAACTGCCGGACGACAATTTGTTTAATATAAATTTTCTGGGGTTTCGCGGAGAAGCCTTGCCCTCCATCGCGTCGGTTGCGCGTCTGAGCATTACCAGCCGGGCAAAGGACAGCGACAGCGCCTGGAAAATAGAGGTGAACGGCGGCGAGAAAAGCCAACCGGTTCCGGCGGCGCATCCGCAAGGTACAAGAATTGAGGTTCGAGACTTGTTTTATGCCGCGCCGGCGCGCTTAAAGTTTTTGAAAACGGGAAGTGCCGAAACGACGCAATGTGTGGATATTTTGCATCGCATTGCGTTGGCTAACCCGGGGGTAGCCTTTTATCTGTACGACGGCGAAAAGAAAAAAATTGCACTGCCGGCCTGCAACGGGGATTTGTTTGATGCCCGTCTTGAACGGTTGTCGGCCGTTATGGGAAAAGAGTTTGGCGAAAATTCCATTTTAATCGATGCCGAGCGAGAAAGTGTGCGCATCAGCGGTTATGTCTCACTGCCGACTTTAAATAAGGCCAATTCCTTATCGCAGTTTTTGTTTGTCAACAATCGTCCGGTTCGCGACAAATTGCTTTTGGGAGCTATCCGGGGCGCTTATCAGGATGTGCTGGCCTCAGGGCGTTATCCTTTGTGCGCGTTGTTTTTTGACGTAGATCCGCGGTATGTGGACGTCAATGTGCATCCGGCCAAAGCCGAAGTTCGTTTTTATGACGGGGCTTTGGTTCGGGGGCTGCTGGTCAGTGCCATTCGCAACGGTCTGAATATGCACGCCAATCGCAGTTCGCAGACTGTCAGTCTGGAGGAACTGGTGCATGACAGCATTCCCGACTTTGACAACGCCAAGCCGTCAACGGTCAGAGAAGAAGAAACCTTTATGGGGCTGAGAGAACACAGTTATCAGCCGACACCGCAGATTAACAGGCTTTATCAGTCGATGAACACTGCCGGCCGCCGGCAAGCGGAACTGCCGGAATTGGAACGCAAATTTTCGGTGAGGGTTGAAAATGTTGAAGACGTTGTCGAGCGCAGCGATATCGGTCCGCTCGGACTGGCCAAGGCGCAGTTTCACGACACTTACATTATTTCGCAAAACGAAGACAGCATCGTTATTGTGGACCAGCATGCGGCTCATGAGCGAATTGTGATGGAAAAGTTAAAAGACGGGTTGTTAAAAGGCGGTGTTGCGTCACAGATGCTGTTGATTCCCGAAATCGTGGATTTAGATATGGCAGAGAAAGGGCGCATTCTGTCGGCAGCTCCCGAACTGGCCAAGCTGGGGTTGGTTGTGGAAGAGTTTGGTTCCACCGCGGTGCTCGTCCGCGAAACGCCTGCACTGCTAGGGGATTGCGACGTTAAAGCCCTTATTCGCGACGTGGCAGAGCAAATGGCAGAATGGGGTACCGGTTTTGAACTGACCGAAAAGCTTCATTTGGTGTGTGCCACTATTGCATGCCACGGTTCGGTGCGGGCAGGGCGCAGGCTTAATGTTGACGAAATGAACCGTCTGTTGCGGGATATGGAGAAGACGCCGCATTCCGGACAATGTAATCACGGCCGTCCGACGTATGTGGAACTGAAGATTAAGGATATTGCCAAGCTGTTTGACAGATAAAAAGGCTTAAGATGAAAATTGTTGATTTACAGAGCTTGAAAATGTTTTTGGAGCGTTATCGCTCAGCAGACGAGGAAGAAGAGGCTGAACGGCAATCTTTCAGGCAGTTCGTTGATGCGTATGGGAATAAGGTTTTTGACAGAGAAAATTTGGTCGGGCATTTTTCTTCCTCTTGTTGGATTGTTAACAAAGAGCGAAACAAGGTTTTGATGATTTATCATAATATGTTCAAAACCTGGGCCTGGGTGGGCGGACACAGTGACCGTGAAGCTGATTTGTTGGCGGTGGCGTTGAGAGAAACCAAGGAAGAAACCTCGTTGAAGGAGGTCAGTGCTTTGGTTGACGAACCGATAGATCTGAATGTGATGGTCGTGCATAATCACTACAAACGTGGTGTTTTTGTTCCCCGGCACTTACATTATAACGTTGTTTATTGTCTGGAAGCTGACGAAACCGAAGAAATAATGTCTAAACCGGATGAAAATTCCGGTGTACGTTGGATTAGTTTTGACGAAGTTAAAGATTATTGTGCTGATGACGGAGTATTGCCGTATTACAATCGGATTATGAAAAAGATTAGGAATGCAAAATGGTGAATCAGGTTTTTATGCAGGGATTATTGGCAGCTTTGGCGGCCGGACTGGTAACCGGAATTGGCGGTTTTATGATATTTTTGAAAAAAAGGTATTTGAAAACCGAAATTAACCAGCTTCTGAATTTGGCGGCGGGGGTGATGCTGGCGGCATCGTTTTTTTCGCTGCTGGTACCGTCGATGCATGAAATCGTGCGTGATTCGCGCAATATTTACAGCGGAGCGCTGGGTTATGTATTGACAGTTTTTGCAGGCGTTTTGCTGGTTTGGATACTTAATTTGCTGATTCCGCATGAGCATAACTCAATGGGGCATCACGGCCCGCATTTTGATTTGAAAAAGGCCTGGCTGTTTATTATTGCCATTACGCTGCACAAATTGCCGGAAGGCTTGGCCGTCGGCGTTGCTTACGGTGCGGAGGACATTATCAGTCCGTTGTCTCTGGTGGTGGGGATTGCCGCGCATAATATTCCCGAAGGGCTGACAATAGCGATTTCTTTGGTAGCGGCAGGAAACTCCCGTCTGCGGGCGGCGTTGACTGCGTTGGCTATCGGACTGGTTCAGCCGTTGGGCGCGATTGTCGGTTTGCTGCTGATGGACATCAGTTTCAACATTGTGCCGTACGGCATGGCATTGGCCGGCGGTACGCTGCTGTTTGTGGTGATTAATGAAATTTTGCCGGAAACCTATGGCCAAAAGGAAACCAACCGGTCGGCGGCAGCGGTTTTTGTCGGCTTTATCGCGATGACTTATATCAGTATTGTTTTAGACTGAAGAGGAGGAGAGTATGAGCGAGCCATGGCCGGTTTATGATATATTTTCACCGATTTTAATCGGAAACTATATTCGGTTTGAAACGGCGGCAAAATGTATTGCCAACCGGGAAGCAGGAAATAAAGATGTTCCGGTTGCGGTTAAATTTAAAATCGCCAAGGAGTATTACGAGCAGTTGTCCGGCAGCGAATATCAGGCGCCGCTAATCGGTCTGTCTCTGAGTTATGACGAGACGGATTCAATATTGACGGTTTCGGCAGGTGATTATTTTATCGGCTTGTATGAAAATAAAATTATGCGGGATGTAGCCCTGAAACAGTGTGAAGACTGCAAAGTTCGGTATTCCAAGTTTATAAAGACGCTTGAGTAATAATTGACAACGTCTGTTTTTGGGATTAAATAAAAATAAGACAAATAATTATTCTGGTTTTATTGTACATTTTAACCGATGTGAGTAATCCGGATAATTATTTGCAGAGTGAGCTAACTTGATTGTATAACTAAAAAAACATTCGGTATGTGGGATGCTTTTTGGAATTGGGTGGGCGAAACTTTCGGCACTCATGACGGCAGCAAAAACGGCGACTACGACGGATATGTGAATGACACATGGCCTAACTTTTAGCGTCTGAATTGCGGAAGCACTGTTTTTTCTAAGAAAAAACGGTGCTTTTTTTTGCATTTGTTTTATTTTTTGCGGAGAGGTGCCGACAGGCAAAATATCTGTTAAATAAATTTGTAAATTTAATAAAAAGATGTTGACCTGAACCAAAAGATAATATACATATAATGCCGTACCACAAATGGAGAGTTGGCAGAGTGGTAATGCAGCGGATTGCTAATCCGTCATCGTGAATAACGATGCACAGGTTCGAGTCCTGTACTCTCCGCCACTAAAAAGCCCGGAATTTTCCGGGCTTTTTTGATAGTCCGGAACTGATGCAGATGTTGTAAAGGCGAAATTTGTTATTTTGGCGTGCAGCTTTTTCCGAGTATCGTTCTATTGCCTTGTATCTGCGGTTGTTTTTGCGGGTCGGAAAGCATTTTTTTATGTTAATTATCCTGAATTTCTTTTGCCCTTAGATAAAAAGTATATATACTTTAGTATATGTGGTTGTTGGTTAGTACTTTTGGAGCATTTGGCTGCGGCCGGATTATATTTTAAGGCATGACGGCTTCTTTGGTGATGGGGCTTCCGGTATATTTGACGACAATTCCTTTGAAACGACAGATGAACGATTACATATATTAGATATCTGAAAATTAGTCATCAAAATGGGTTTTGTATCATGAGAGCAAAGTTCGACCACAAAAAAATCTGCGAACGGTTTGCCGGGCTAAGTTCGGGTGCGCTGTTTATGAAGCGCGGCATGGAAAAAATCCGAATAGTGTTCAGGCTTATCCGGCATTTTCGCAAAAATATCGATTTTATCGTATGGATTGCGCCGTCAAACTATCTGGCCACGGATGACTATGTCAATGACATCAAGGCGGTGGCTCGGGAAATATCTAACCGGATATGTTTTTTTTCGATTGAAAACATTTCTCTGAACGACGGGCAGTATTTGAAACTTTATAATCTGGCTGACAAATATCGTATTTTTTGCGTAGTGGACGAGAGCATTACGATTAAAAACACGGAGGCGGGAAGAACCAGACGGCTTTTATCCATGAAGCATAAGTTCAAATATCGTCTTATTTTGTCGGGAACGCCGTTGACTCAGGGGCTGATTGACCTGTATTCTCAAACGCAATTTATGGACTCGGCAATCCTCAATATGACGGAGACGCAGTTTATGCACAGCTTTTTGCCGTTTTATATGGATGATTTTGAGGTGTGGAAGAGGTGGTCGACGCCAAAAAATGAAGCAAAGCTGGTGAAAATGATAAAACCCTATTTACTTGCTTGTGATTTTGAGGATAATCTTAAGATAACCTATTATGATAGCGATTTTGAGCTTACGCCTCAGGAAGCCGCCGTTTATCAACTGGAAAAAGAAGATTTCCTGAAAGATAAGGAACAAGTGGCGTTTTTGCAGGTAGTGCAGCGTTTTCAATATCTTTATACCATATGCAAGCATAAGGTTGATGCATTGTTTAAATTGGTCAGCGAGATTTTGGAACGCAAGGAGAAGGTTATTATTTACACCAAGTTTTTAAGCGAGGTGCGTTTTTTCAAAGAAGCAGGAGGCTTCGGAGATAAAAAGTTTGTGGTGATGTCCGGAAATTCGAACAAGCTAAAGGCTCTTAACCGGTTCGAGAAAAATGTGGATATCATGATTTGTACGTATAAGGTCGAAAGTCCGCGTTTGAACCTTAAAGGGTGCAACAATATTATTTATTTTACACAGACTTTTGATTATAAGGATAAAATTCAAACATTAACTAGCTTTTATAATAAAGATGTTATAAATTTGAATATCTACAATTTTTGGGTAGGAACCAGGCTTGAAAGTCTGATAAAGGATAATCTTAACCGCAAGGAAAACGTATTGAGCAACGTTTGTAATATTATGTCAAGAGATGAGGCTTTGAAACTATGAAGATTTATAAGGACATGAATGTTTTTGACGCAACGATGGAAAGAATTAAGTTTGCGTTTGAAAATTTTGACAATATTTATGTGTCTTTCTCCGGCGGAAAAGACAGCGGTTTGCTGCTGAATATGGTTCTTGACTATAAACGCAAACATAACATTCAGAAAAAAATCGGTGTTTTCCATCAGGATTTTGAGGCGCAGTATCAGCTGACGACAGACTATGTTACCAAGATGTTTGAAGACAACATAGACGATATTGAGCCTTATTGGGTATGTTTGCCGATGGGATCGCGCTGCGCCGTCAGCAATTATCAAATGTATTGGTACCCCTGGGATGACGAAAAGGAAGAACTGTGGGTGCGTCCGATGCCCTCGATGCCCTATATTATTAACCTGAAGAACAATCCGATTGAAACTTATAAGTATAAAATGGCTCAGGAGGATTTGTATGCCGAGTTTGGGCATTGGTATGCCAGACATCATGAGGGCACCACGTTGTGTATGGTTGGCATCAGGGCCGATGAGTCTATCAACCGTTACCGGGCTTATGCCAATACGCGCAAGACATTGATGAAAAATTCGCAGTGGACAACCAAAATGGGCAAGAATTTCTATAACGCCTATCCGTTGTATGACTGGTCTACTAAAGACGTATGGATTGCAAACGGCAAAGAAGGTTATGAGTATAACAAGATTTATGACCTTTATTACCGCGCCGGGCTGTCTATCAATCAGATGCGGGTTTCCAGCCCTTATCATGAAAATGCAAAAGAGAGCCTCAACCTTTATCGTGTCTTGGAACCGGGAACATGGGCCAGAGTGGTTTCCCGCGTAAACGGGGCTAATTTTGCCGCGATGTACGGCAATTCAAAATTGATGGGTGCCGGCAAGATTACTTTGCCGAAAGGGCATACCTGGCGTTCGTATGTTAAATTTTTGTTGGCGACGCTTCCGGATTCAATCCGCGAAAATTATGTTGCCAAATTTAAAACTTCTATCCGTTTTTGGTGGAAGAAAGGTGGTGTGGTGTGTGATGACGCTTTGAAAGAGCTTGAAGCCTGTAACTACAGAATACGGCATAACGGCAAAAGCGGATACAGTAAAGACAAAGACCGGATTCAGTTTTTGGGAACACCCGATGACACTGATGACATTAAGTCGACCATTGACATTCCTTCATGGAAAAGAATGGCCATCTGTATTCTGAAAAACGACCATTTATGCAAGTATATGGGATTTGCACAGACTAAAAAGCAGACTCAAAGAGAAAAAGAGTTACTTGAAAAATATAAAAAACTATGAGGTTAAATATGAAAGAGTTTGTTAGTCCGGTTTATAATGTCATCGGCGTGCCCGTTGAGAAGGTGCAGGCCAATGATTATAACCCCAACCGAGTTGCACCTCCGGAAATGAAACTGCTGGAACTTTCCATCTGGGAAGATGGGTTTACTCAGCCGATTGTATGTTATTATGACAAAGAGGCTGACAAATATATCGTTGTCGACGGTTTCCACCGTTATACGATTATGAAGACCAGCGATCGCATTTATGCCCGTGAACACGGTAAAATTCCCGTCGTGGTAATCAATAAGGAGCTGGGAGAGCGGATGGCGTCGACTATTCGCCATAACCGGGCTCGCGGCAGCCATAATGTCGATTTGATGAGTAATATTGTTGCCGAGTTAGTTGAAATGGGCAAGAGCGACAGCTGGATTTGTAAGAATATCGGTATGTCGGCCGACGAGTTGCTCAGAATGAAACAAGTTACCGGATTGGCCGCATTGTTCAAGGACGAAGAATTTTCCCGCAGTTGGGAAGTGAAATAACTCATTTTTTTGCAAGTTGTTTAAAAACGCAGTCAGGTGTGGGGGCTGCGTTTTTGTTTTATGGCAATCTTTTTTTCGCGTACGGCTCCTTTAAGTGGAAATTCTTACGATTATATTAGGGTTGATTTTAATATTTTTTTCGTTGGAGGAGTGGTTTGTCATGAAGTATGTTAAGCTGAATAACGACAGTGAAATGCCGATTATCGGTATGGGTACCTGGCAGTCTAAGCCGGGAGAGACTTATCAGGCGGTACGCTGGGCTATAAAACTGGGATATAAGCATATTGACTGTGCTCCGATTTACGGCAATCAGGGCGAAATCGGGCAGGCGATAAACGATGCAATCAGAGAAGGGGACATTAAGCGCAAAGAATTGTTTGTCACCTCTAAACTATGGAACGACGCGCATGCACCGGAAGATGTAAAACCGGCGTTGGAGCAGACGTTAAAAGATTTGCAACTGGATTATCTGGATTTGTTTCTGATGCACTGGCCGGTAGCGCAGAAAAAAGGCACCGGTATTCCCCAACGCGCGGAAGACTTGATTCCGCTGAGCGATTTGCCCTTGGAGGTTACATGGGCCGCAATGGAGAAACTTCAGGGGGAAGGCTCCGTCGAAAGTATCGGCGTTTCTAATTTTACGGCCAAGAAATTGGGCGATTTGATTGAAAAAGCCGAGATTGTTCCTGCGGTTAACCAAATTGAGAATCATCCCTTGCTGCAGCAGAACGATTTGATAGATTTTTGCCATAAGAACAATATTGAAGTTACGGCCTATTCACCATTGGGGTCACAACCTCACGAAGGGCAGGAATCGGTATTGGAAAATCCGGTCATTCAGGAAATTGCGGAACGTATTAAGGCAACGTCGGCTCAGGTCGTGCTGGCATGGCAGATGCAGCGCGGCGTAGCCGTTATTCCAAAGTCGGTTCATGAGGCTCATTTGCGGGAAAACTATGCTTCTCTCGCTATTGAGCTGGATGAGGCAGATATGGCTAAAATTGCGACGCTGGATAAAAATTATCGTTTTATCAGCGGAGACGCCTTTGCCAACGGAAGTTATGCCAATTTGTGGGATGAAGCCAATTAAGTGTTAAGCAGAAATTGGGTTAAAAGTTCCGGTTCGCGCCAAGTAATCGTTATTTCCAAAACACGGAAACGGTTGCGCAGCGCAGCCGGAATTTTTACGTAATCTTTGGCGGTGGTATATAAGACGGCCTGTTTTTCCTCTGCTTCGGAAATCAGTTGTTTCAATTCTCCTTCCGTATAAAAGTGATGGTCGGGAAAGTCTACGGTCTTTATAAGGTTAAAGCTGAGTTCCTGTAATGAGCGGTAAAATTTCTGCGGTCGTCCGATGCCGGCAAAGGCGATAACGTTGAGGTTGTCCCGCAACGGTTCAACCGGCGTTATGCTGCCGTGAAAAACGGGAAGGTCTTTTAACAATCCGCTCAGATTGGTTTTGTCTTGCCCTATAATAATGGCAGCATCGGCCCGTTTCAGGCCGGCAGAAAGAAATTCCCGCAACGGACCGGAAGGAATGCAGCGCCGATTACCGAAACCGATGGCCCCGTCAATGACGATAAACGACAAATCTTTATGAAGTGCGGGATTTTGAAAGCCGTCATCCATAATGATACAGTCGGCACCGTTTGCGATGGCCTTTTGCGCTCCCAGCCAACGCTGTTTGTTGACGACGACGGAGGCTTCCCGGGCCAACAACAGCGGTTCGTCTCCGACTTCGGCTGCTGCGTGTTCGGCCGGGTTGACAATAATATCCTGCCGAGTTCCGCCATATCCTCTGGTGACGAACCAGGGATTAAGGCCGTTTTGTTTCAGAAGGGCAGCTATGGCGACGGATACCGGCGTTTTGCCGGTGCCTCCGGCGGTAATATTGCCAATGCAGATAACTTTGGCCTTGACTTTTTGCGGTTTGGTCAGGGCAAGACGCAAAGCGGTCGCCAGACCGTACAACCATCCCAACGGCAAAAGCAGCGAAGATATAATATTTTTGTTTTTCCAATATATTGGGGTTCGCATCTTAAATAAAACCTTTAACTTTATCCATAATGTTTTCAAGCACTTTATTTTCACTGGCGGCCCAATTATAGGCGAGGCTGCATTTGGCATTGCAAAAATCTTTGTTGCTGAGCAGATGGGCAATTGTTTCTTCCAGTTCCTGTGTATCGGTCACCTGTATCAGCGCATCTGCTTTTTTTGCACGGTTGACCGCATCGGTGAAGTTATGCATATGGGGGCCGACGATGACCGCATCGCGCATCCGCGAGGGTTCGATAAAGTTTTGTCCGCCGTGCGGAATCAGGGAGCCGCCGATAAACACAACTTTGGCAACGTCATACCATAAGCCCATTTCTCCAATAGTGTCTGCAATGTAGATGTCAGTTTGTCCGGTTATTTCTTCTCCTGCCGATCGTAAAGCCGTTTGCAACTCCAATTCCCGAATCTCTTTTTGTATTTCGGGGCCGCGCTGGGGATGTCTGGGGGCGATAATCGTCAGAATGTCAGGAAATTTTTTCTTGAGCCGTTTGTGTATCTTGGCAATTCGGCGTTCTTCGTCATTGTGGGTTGAACTTGCCAGCCATAGAGTGCGGGTTCCGATTTGTTGCAACAGTTCCTGTTTCTTTTCCTGGTCGATAGGCAGCGGCAGGCCGGCGTATTTCAGATTGCCGAGGCAGACGGAGTTGGCCGCGCCCAAAACGCCGAGGCGGTAGGCGTCTTCTTCCGATTGTCCGAGGCAAAGGGTGAAGCAGGAGAGCAGCTCTTTGCTGATAAAGTCAAATTGCTGCCAGCGTTTGAAGGTTTTGTTGGAAATTCGGCCGTTGATTAAAATCAGCGGAATATTTTTACGTTTGATTGACGACAGCATTGCCGGCCAGAATTCCGACTCAAACCAGAGGGCGACGTCGGGATGCCAGTATTTGACAAACCGGGTGGTGAAAGTTGGGTTGTCAATGGGTATAAACTGGTGAAAGGCGCGCTCGGGAAGCCGTTTGCTCATTACGTCGGCGGAAGTGACGGTTCCGGTGGTGACCATAACGTGCGCCTGAGGGTAAGTGTCCAAAATTTTTTGAATCAGAGGCAGCATGGAAACGGACTCGCCTACAGAGGCACCGTGAAGCCAGATTAATTTTCCTTCGGGACGTTTGAGAGCGGGACGCCCGATACGTTCGTTGAATCTTTTGACGTCTTCCTTGCCGTTTTCTTTGCGCTTATTAATATAGCGTTTGATAACCAGAGGATATAAAACGGTAATCAAGGCGTTGTAAATTTTCATAAACATCATCGCGGTTGTCCATTTTCTTCGGTTTGATTTTTGCAGACGCCGGGTTCGTCAGGAATCAGTCCCATTTTGATATCGCATTCCCGGCTTATTCGGTTAAGCTGCTCTTCCAGACGAAGGCGGTAGGTTTCCAATTCGTTATTGTCTGCGTCGGCGGGAACGGACATCGCTTCGCTCACGGTGCAAATGCCGCGGGAAAACGGGAGGGGGATCATCATGTGGTCCCAGGATTTTGTTATGCGGAAAGAGTTGGCGATGCTGTACGAAATACAGGCGATAGGTTTTCCGGTTTTTTGCGCATAATAAAGAGGAGAGCGTCCCATATGCATCCGGGGTCCCCGGGGACCGTCGGGGATAATGCAGATGGCAGTATCGTCTTTGAGCGAGTGCATCAGTTTTACCGCGGCGCCGCTGGCGTTTTCGTTGCTGGAACCGCCGATGGTGCCAAGACCGAATTTTTCAAGTAGGCCGGCTATCATTCTGCCGTCCCGGTGTAATGAAACCAGGGCATTAAGCGGTTTTTTTCGGTTCCAGAAATAAGGCAGCATAAGGGCTCGTCCGTGCCAGGCAACCAGAATGATGCCGCGATTGTCATCCCATTCGCGATAGAAGTTGTCTATGCCGCGAACCTCCCAGCTTGTGGTTTTGCCGACGAGACGGGCATACCAATATATAGCTGACGAAATCAGGTTTATGACAAAATCTGACTTGGTAATCCGGCGCAGGGATTTTTTCAGTGTTTTTTTCAGATTAAAGTTCATTGTTACGGTTGCTTATTTGGAATTTGTGTCGGTTACGCTGATGCCGATAGTTTCGTTTTCGGTGATGACGACTTCGCCATGACCGATAAGAACGTCATTGGCGTAAATATCTACGTTGTCGTTGATATCCCGGTCCAACTCGACAACGGCTCCGCGTCCCAACTTCAGCAGCTGGTTGACCCGGAGGTCCGCGGTTCCCAGCGTGACGGAAATTTCAACCATAATATCATCATTGGAAAGTGCGCTTTTCTTTGCGGCGGCCATCAAATTTCTCCATGGGGTTTTCTGGTGTTTGTTTTTTTATTGCATCATATATTATTATTTTAAATCTGCAAATTCTTTATTAATACTTATTCATGTTAAAGTTGGATTTCGCGGCCAGGGCTGTGGATTAAAAACTTAAGCATTGCCCAAAAAGTGCGTTTGTGGCAAAAAAGTTACTGTTCCGCATTGCATAAGCCGGAAAGTTTTCTTATATAAGAATACACAATGATGTTAATTTTTAAGGTGGTAAAATATGGTTGCTAAGAAAGAGAAATATCCTGTACTTCCGTTGCGCGATATTGTGGTATATCCGAAGATGATTGTTCCGTTGTTTGTGGGACGGGAGAAGTCGATTAACGCCTTGCAGGAAGTTGTCGATAAGGATCAGAACATTATCCTTACCACCCAAAAAGATGCCGCAATTGAAGACCCGACCAGCAGTGACGTTTATCATGTCGGAACCATCGGCACGGTTTTACAGCTGTTGCGGCTGCCTGACGGTACGGTAAAGGTTTTGATTGAGGGGTTGGAGCGGGTTAAAATCGACAAGTTTTACAACACCAAATCCTTTATGGAAGCAAACGTAACCATTCTGCCGGAGATAGAAAACAACAATCAGGAGCTGGAAGCTTTGGTTCGCGCCGTTTTGTCGCAGTTTGAGGAATATGTCAAACTTTCCAAAAAGACTCCTCCCGAGGTTTTGGTGGCGGTCAACCAAATAGAAGATTACAGCAAACTGGCGGATACCATCGCTTCTCATCTGGCATTAAAGATTCCGGAAAAGCAGGCTTTGCTTGAAGGGACAACCTTAAGCGAACGTTTTGAACAGATTTTGGGCTTTATGGATGCGGAAATCACGATGCTTGAGGTGGAAAACAGAATCAAGAATCGCGTTAAAAAGCAGATGGAGAAAAGCCAAAAAGAATATTATCTGAACGAGCAGATGAAGGCTATTCAGAAAGAGCTCGGCGACGGAGACGACGATGCCGAAATCGCCGAATATATGAAAAAGATTGAGAACACCAAGCTGTCCAAGGAAGCAAAGGAAAAAGCCCTGGCTGAAGTTAAAAAGCTCAAATCTATGAGCTCAATGTCGGCAGAGGCAACGGTTGTCCGCAATTATCTGGACTGGATGCTGGACATTCCCTGGAAAAAACGCTCCAAAGTAAATAAAGACTTGAGCAAGGCTATGGAAATTCTGGAAGAAGACCATTACGGACTGGAAGAGGTTAAGGAACGCATTGTCGAATATTTGGCCGTGCAATCCCGGGCCGACAAAGTCAAAGGTCCGATTTTGTGTCTGGTCGGCCCTCCGGGCGTCGGTAAGACTTCTTTAGGAAAGTCGATAGCCAGAGCTACCGGGCGCAGTTTTGTACGCGCTTCTCTCGGCGGTATGCGCGATGAAGCGGAAATTCGCGGCCATCGTCGGACTTATATTGGTTCTATGCCGGGCAAAATAATTAAAGGAATGAAAAAAGCGGCAACGTCTAATCCGTTGTTTCTGCTCGATGAAATAGACAAACTCGGCAACGATTACCGCGGCGATCCGAGTTCGGCGCTGTTGGAAGTTTTGGATCCGGAGCAGAATTCAAGCTTTAACGACCACTATCTGGAAGTTGATTATGATTTGTCTGACGTTATGTTTGTGACGACGGCCAACTCTCTCGATATGCCGCGTCCACTGCTTGACCGTATGGAAATTATACGATTGTCAGGTTATACCGAAGATGAAAAAATACAGATTGCCGAACGTCATCTGATTCCCAAAACCTTTAAGGAAATGGCCATCAAGGAAAACGAGCTTAAGATAGAAGAAGACGCTATCAGAGACATCATCCGTTATTATACCCGTGAGGCCGGAGTTCGTAACTTGGAACGCGAATTGGCAAAAATAGCCCGCAAGGCGGTTAAGGAGATTCTGCTTTCCAAAGAAAAGAAGGTTACGGTTGCAGCGGCTAATCTTGACAAATATCTGGGAGTTAAGAAATTCCGTTATGGCGAAGCTGAAGAAGAAGACCATGTCGGCGTTACTACCGGACTGGCATGGACGGAAGTCGGCGGAGACATTTTGTTTATTGAAGCCGTTGATATGCCGGGCAAGGGAAACATCAAACAAACGGGAAAGCTGGGAGATGTTATGAAAGAATCCATTGAGACGGCGTATTCCGTGGTTCGTTCCCATTCTATGGAATTGGGGATTGATCCTGATGTTTTCGGCAAAACGGACATTCACGTTCATGTTCCGGAGGGGGCTACGCCCAAAGACGGACCTTCCGCCGGCATAGCGATGTATACGACTCTCGTTTCGGTGCTGACGAAGATTCCGGTTCGCAAAGATGTTGCGATGACCGGGGAGATTACGTTGCAGGGCAGGGTGCTGCCCATCGGCGGACTGAAAGAAAAACTGCTTTCGGCTTTGCGCGGCGGAATTAAAACCGTCATTATCCCTAAAGATAATGAAAAGGATTTGAAGGAAATTCCGGAAAATGTGAGAAAAGGCCTGAAAATCATTCCGGTTTCAGAGGTCGGAGAGGTTTTGAAGATAGCGCTTAACGGAGAAGTGAAGCCGCTGACACAATTGTGCCGTTGCGAGCCGCTTAAAGCGGAGCAGGCTTCGGTCAACTGATAAAAAAATGCCGTCGACATTTGGTCGGCGGTATTTTTTTGTGTCGGCAAAGGATGCACAGGCTGTTATCGGCAGTCTTTTTCTTTACCGTTTGCTTTGATTTTAAAAGCGTCGGTTTTTATGCTTTTCTCAGCACCGGAGATGAGGGACGATGGCGACTGGACTTTGACCAGATGGGGCAGCGTTTCTTTTTCAAACCGTGTCCGGGCAGCGTCGGCCAGCTGTTCATAATTGCTTTTCTGCTTATTTACGAGCGTTTGCAGAGGCACGTCTTTGTAATTGTCGCGAATGTCTCTGATTTCGCTGTCTTGCAAATCATAGGCGTTAAGCCAGTCCATTGAGGAAACGTATTCTTTGAGCGTTTGGGCTTCAAGTGCCGTTAAGCCGGTTGCGTTAGCATATTCTCCGCAGATGTTGTCAAAATTCTGTTGTGCCGTGTGAAAATCGTATCCTTGTTTACGGTTTTCGAAATTGTCAACTTTGAAAACAGCGTATCCGGCCCAGCCTCCATGGTTGTTTTTCGCTTCACACCGATAGTCCGCGCGAACCGTTTTTCCATCCGTCATTTTGACATCCTTGCCCTCAGCCGTGGTCATAACGCCGATGGCGAGTGGACTTTGGGAGAGAATCTCTACTGATGTAACAACTTGGTCGTTTAGGTCATGCAGAGCCCAGGTTTTATATTTCTTATCGCGAGAAACATAAAGGCTGCCGATATATTCCTGCCCGTTGA
This sequence comes from Proteobacteria bacterium CAG:495, assembly GCA_000432275.1. Taxonomy (GTDB): domain Bacteria; phylum Pseudomonadota; class Alphaproteobacteria; order RF32; family CAG-239; genus CAZU01. The sequence goes on along the minus strand of HF995323.1, from coordinate 131,953 downwards.
TTTGCAGCGGTTTGTAATGAGAAGAGCGTTCAAATCCCAGGTCGATTTTTTCCGGCGTTTTTTCTTCCGCTGTTTTGGCAATCAGAACAGAGCCGATGCGCTCTCCGGCGATTTCTCCGTAATGGTTGGAATAATAGGTGATTCTGTCGAGGTCCTTAAATTTTTGAATGGCATCCGTAATGGAAGTAAGTCTTTTTTCTGATTTAAGGCAGCAGATTTCTTCCATAATCTTAACACGGATACGATCTGATACTTTTAATATGCAGGAACCGTCGTGGAGCTTTTGACTGATGGGTGACAAAAGGCGATGCAGCTTTTCGTGAGCTTCAGTGCTGACTGAGTAATTCTGGTTGTTGACAGCTTCAATCAGACTGCGTTCGGATTTGCCTGCGTCAGACATTTTATATTGGTTGTAGATGATGGCGTCGGCGTACTGGTTGTAGCAGGCGGCTTGCCGGTTAAGGCTGTTCAGTTCCTCCAAAGACCCTATTTCTATAAAGTTGCAATATTGTTTTACCTGATTTTGTCGGGATGAGTCATTTTCGGCAAAGGTATTGACTTTTGTTTCTTTGGCTGCGGGGAAAGCAGTGTTTTGTATGGAATCCTGCTGTTCTGCGGAGGAAGCGCTCATGGCGGCAATAGACAGTGCGGCAGTCAGTCCCAGCCTCTTTTTCAGTTTTTGCAGTTTGCTTTGCACATCCATTTTGTTCTCCCAAACCTTATGTAAATAAAAGTATAGCATCATTTGACTGGGGTGTCTATTAAATACAACAAGAATCGCAAACGGACGTTAAAATTCGGTTTTCGAATCTTCTAAAAGCGGGAATTTTCTAACCATAGCTGTGAATAACTGGGAAAAAAGGCTTTTTGCTAACAGAAAATGCACTTTTTTTGTTTGCAAGCGTTGATTTTGTTTGACTAATCATTTTTTTGGCGGTTAAATTTTCTTGTGGTTAGAGATTTATTCTCCACAATTGGTTTATAACTTATATTAGAGGGAGTCCTCACCGTGAATAAAAACGAATTGATTGCTAGCATCGCTAGCGAAACAGGCCTTACCAAAACTGATTCTGCTAAGGCTCTTGATGCATTTGTTGCTTCCATCACCAACGCTTTGAAGAAAGGTGATGAAGTTCGTTTGGTTGGTTTTGGTACTTTTGCCGTTTCTAAACGTGCAGCTACTACCGGCCGCAATCCGCGCACCGGCGCAGCTATCAAAATCCCGGCTCGCAAACAGGCTAAATTCAAAGCTGGTAAAGCTTTGCAAGATTCTGTAAACTAATATAAGCAAGGACTGGCTGCGCCAGTCCTTAAGTTTATAGAGCACTTTAAAACGGGTTTCCCATTGCGGAAGCCCGTTTTTATTGGCGCATTGGCAAAGTCCGCGGCTCTGTTTGCAAAAGAAATTGTCTAGCCTTTTGATAAAAGGCATTTTCTAAAAAAATATCAAATTTTTTTATTTTTTTGCTTGATTAATTATTTTTATAAGTGTATAAACTCTTTCGTAAACAAGATGGGCGCTTAGCTCAGCTGGAAGAGCATCTCGTTTACACCGAGAGGGTCGGGAGTTCGAACCTCTCAGCGCCCACCAATTTGAAACCACCTTAATTAGGTGGTTTTTTTGTATCTGTATTTTTAATTTCATTTTTTCAGCCAAATTGTTATTTGGAATTTTTGGGTGATGCTAAGCGTCCGGAAGCGTATCCCATGACAAAGTCAGTTAAATAAATTTAAGTTTGTATTGTGAATAGTTGGTTTTATTTATCTGTTATTAAAAACCAAAAATAGTTTGACTCATATCTTTGCGCTGTGATAGCTTTATTTCAATAAAGTTTTATTAGCAAAGGTGTCGGGTCGGTGTCTATTCGAAGTCAGGAATACTGCAAGCGTTTATATATTGCAGAGGAGGTAAAGTCGGTTTATGAAGGAGTGACGAGCCGGAATTACTATGATGTTTGTTCGGTAGAATGCGAAGAAGTGGAGGAGGGTTTTGTATTACCGCTGAAGAAGAGTATTGACGATTTCGGGACATCCTATTTCAGAGGCGGGGTAACGGACAGCTGCGGTGTTTTTGTCGAAATGTCGAGGCATTGGCGCGGAAGCAAAGGCGGTTCATTAACAGAGGGGTATGACTTTTCCCTAAAAGATGCCGAGATTGTTCCTAAGGAAGTATTGTACGGCGGGGTATTCGTCAACCATTTTGGTCATTTTTTGATGGAAAGTACGAATAGGCTCTGGTATTTGATTGAAAATAAAGAAAAAAATCTGGACATTGTCTTTTTGAACGCCAAGAGGCAGAGGGTTATTCCCCAGTTTTGGGAATTTATGGATTTGTTGGGGATTTCCCGGGAAAAGGTTCATTTTATCAGCCAACCGACAAGGTTTAGCAAAGTTTATGTTCCCGGTGAAAGTCATATAATCAATCATTCGTTTAACAAAAAGTTTTTGCATCCTTTTCGGTATGCGGCGGACCAGGTAACGGCGCAGCCATCAGAAAAGATATATCTTTCGCGCACAAAGTTTCGTGGAGGGACGCTTTGTTTGGGAGAGGCTTATGTCGAAGATGTGTTTCGTAAGAACGGCTTTAAAATTTTGCATCCTGAAAGTATGAGTTTGAGGGAGCAGATAGCTTATCTGAAGGGAGCGAAAACGGTTGCCGGGGTTATCGGTACGGCGACGCATATGGAGGTTTTTGCGCGGCAAGGTGTCAAGTCGATTATTTTGGAGCGGAGCGACACGCCGATAGAGGAACAGGCATTGATACATCAGGCGATAGAAGCAGAGTGGTACTGTATCGGAACGAATATGAATCCGTTTCCGATAGAGCATTCTGCGGGTCCAGCGTTGCTGGGGGTTACGGATAATCTTGCGCAATTTGGCCGTGCGCATGGTTTGCAGGTTGACGAAGGCAAAATCGGGTATGTGAGAAAATCTGACGGCAAGACGTTTATTAAAGAATATTTGAAGCTTTATACGCAGGAGAGCTATAACAGAAGATTGGCGAAAACGGCACCGTTGACGGCAGAAAGACTACTAAAAATTGCCGCTTCTTTTATTCCCTGGCGAAAAAAATTAAAACAATTTTTTAAGGCGAAATCCTATCCTACAGATATATCAGTGATATTTGTCAGTGTTGTTCGCGATTATGATATGTATGATAAATGTGTCGGACAAAATAAATTCTGCCGTAATGTTCAGTTAAATCCGATTGATAACAGAGTTGAAAATAAAGGTATATCGCAGAGATATAACGAATTTTTGGATGATTATGAATATTCAAGGGAAGCTTGGTTTGTTTTTTGTCATGAAGATTGGCAAATTCTGGAAGAACCCGAAAAGAAGCTGCAGGGTTTAGATAAAAATTGTTTGTACGGTTGCATCGGAGTGAGATATGAGGAAAGTACCCCAAATGATTTGATACATCCTGTCGGCCGTATTGTTCAATGTGACAAAACAGGAAAGAATAGAATTGTAGTCGGGCGTCAGGTGTGTATCGGAGGTGAGTTTGCCGATACCGTTGATTGTCAGTGTTTAATTGTTCATTCTTCTTTAATTCAAAGGCATAAGCTTCGTTTTGATGAAAATTTGACTTTTGATTTTTATGTAGAGGAATTTTGCATTAACGCTAGTGAGAGATATGATGTGAAATTAAAAGTTATTCCGCTTAAATGTGTTCATTATTCGGGAGGAAATATTACAGAAAGATTTTATAATTCTGTAAAATATGTTCAAGAAAAGTACAAAACGATTTCCAAATGCTATTATGCCTCCACAGTTGCACATACGGTTATAGGAAGAGACAAGAGTACTAAAAAGATAAAAACAGCCAGACATTTTGATTGGCGGACATTCTTGTTTCAGAAAAAAATAACTAATTCAGGAAAATTGTTGATTAAAATTTGTAAAATCCCTGTTGTGTCTAAAAAAATATTTATTTGTAAAATTCCTGATCTTGGAGAGTGCAGGGGCGTTATTTATACTTGTATTAGCGGAGATTATGATCGGTTAATTGACCATACGTATACTGATTCTGAATTTAAATATGTCTGTTTTACGGATAATAAAAATTTATTGCGGCGCGAGGTTGTGGGTTTATGGAAAATATACCCTTTGTACTTTGATGAATTGGATAGAACTAAAAATGCCAGATGGCATAAAACGCACCCGCATGTCTTGTTTCCGAAGGTGTCAGAAAGTATTTGGATTGATGCTAACGGAGATATTTTAAGTTCATATTTGTTTGATATTATTAAAGAGAAAAATAGTTCATTGCTTGTACCATATCATTTTAGTCGTGATGATATTTACGATGAGTGTGAAGAAGTTTTAAAGTGTAAAAAAGATACTTTGAAAAATTGCAATAGCGTATTGTCATTTTTGAAAAAAGAGGGAATGCCCAGGCACTATGGTTTAAATGAAACTAATGTAATTTATCGGAAACATACTGAAAGTTCCATTATTAATTTGATGGAAAGTTGGTGGAATTGTATCCGGGATATATCTAAGAGGGATCAATTGTCTTTTTCTTATGTTTTATGGAAAAACGGAATACCGGTTAAAGATATTAGTATTCCTAATGCACGTTTTAATAAAGGAAACTTTTTATTTGAAACTCACAAATCTCAAGCAAAAAAATCTCATAAAACTGTTCATTTTTTAGGATTGAGGATAAAAATTAAGGTTGGACGTTAGCGGATTATCGGAATAAGTGATATGTTTTTGAAAAAAATAAAAAAGTTCGACGGAACAAGATCTATTTGTTTGTTTGGGATTCCTGTTTTCTCATATAAGAAATCTAATTCTAAGTGTTTATCTTATTTATCTAAATTAAGTCGTGTTTGTGATTCTTCTGAATATGCAAGATCTCTGGGGGTAACTGTTGGAAAAAATGTTCAATTTGTTATTCATCCATATCCTTTTTCTTTTCCTGATTTTGGATCAGAGCCGTATTTAATTGAAATTGGTGATAATGTTGTTGTTTCCTTTGGTGTATCTTTTTTAACTCATGATGGTGCATGGTATAATTGTAGCAAATACATAAACAGTAGTGAAGACATGAGAAGATACGGGCGAATCAAAATCGGAAATAATTGTTTTATAGGTTGCCGTTCTATATTGTTACCAGGTGTTACCATTGGTGATAACTCAATTATCGGAGCAGGCAGCGTTGTTACAAAAGATGTTCCTTCAGGAGAAGTTTGGGCTGGAAATCCTGCTCGTTTTATTAAAACAACGGATTGTTTGGCGCAGAAATTTTTGCAGACAAAACAAGATCCTAAGCAGTTGGAATATAGATGCTTAGTTGATTGTAAAAAAGGTTAGCGGAGAAAATTTGACAAATTTTTTAGGGGTGTCAAAGGATATGTTATATGTAAATGAATATCTAAAAAATATACTACCGTATAAAACAGCATCACATAAGATATGGAGTGTTGCAGCGGAGGATAGAGAAAAAATATTGAAATTAGATTGGAACGAAGCGACTGTTTTGCCATCACCAAAAGTTGATGAGCAGATAAGAAAACTTGTGACAAAGGGAAATTTTTATAATTTATATCCATCTACGGAAAATCGTGAATTACTTTCTCTCTTATCCAAGTATGTTAAGCTTCCTTGTGAAAATATTCAATATTTTGCGAGTTCTGATTCTTTGCACGAGTATATAGCTAAAATTTTTATAGGAAGAGGAACAAAAGTAGTTATTCAATCTCCATCATATGATAATTTTAGATTAACCGCGGAGGCATGTGGAGCAAAAGTTTATTTTTCTGAGGTGGATGAGGATTTTACTTTTAATGAGCGAAACTTTCTTAGGGATTTGAAAAAAATACGGCCGTCTTTGGTTTATATTGTTAATCCCAATAATCCCTTAGGATATTATCAGTCCCGCGAATATATTGAAAGTTTATTGAAACGATTTTCTGATACTATGTTTTTGCTCGATGAGGCTTATTGTGAGTTTTCAGGAATGACAGTAAAGGATTTAGTTTTAAAATATAAAAATATTCTTGTTTCTCGTACTATGTCGAAAGCTTTTGGACTTGCTAATTTTCGTTTTGGGTATCTGCTTTCTTGTGTTGATAATATAGAACTAATTTCTAAAATACGTAATCCCAAAAATATTACCACTTTTGCACAAGAAGCAGTAATTGGCGCATTGTCGGATATTCCTTATATGGAAAATTATGTCAAAGAAGTTTGCAAAGCGAGAGAATGGTTTTATACAAAAATGAAAAGGTTTGCGGCAGAGTGTAAGGTGTATAATAGCTTTGCTAACTTTGTTGTTCTAAAATGTGCAACAGTAGAATTAAAAAATCAGTTATTTGAGTATCTGCTTCAACAAGATATTTATGTTCGAAAGTTAACACAAAGTCCAATTTTAAGCAGCAGCGTGAGGATTACGATAGGCAATCAAAAGCAGATGCAGCGTGTATTAAATGCTATTTGTGATTTTTTTTCTTCTATTGGTATTGAAGGCGAAAAAGAGCAAAGTAAATTGGCTCTGTTTGATTTTTGTGGTACACTTGTTAATTTTCAGACTGCAAATGCTTTTGTTAAATTTTTAAGAAGAAATCACTGTAGTTCTTCAATTGTATTTAAAAATTTTGTACGTCAACTTTTAATGAAGAGCGGAATTTTGCAGTTTTTGGAAAGAAAGACAGGAAAACCTTTAAATAAGATGTTGTATTTGTGGCTTTTGAAAGGGATACCTCAATCCGAAGTTGATTATTATGCATCGAGTTTTTATCGGACGAAAATAAAACCGGCATTAATTCCGGCAGTGGTTGACAAGATGCGGCAATTGAAGGCTCAAGGTTATAAGATTTATCTTCTGAGCGGCGGATATGATGTGTATTTACACTATTTTGTTCGGGAATATAATCTTGATGGGTGCATAAGCAGTAAAATTTCGTTTAAAAACGGTGTGTGCGAGGGAAAATTAAATGGTTTAGACTGTATGAATAAAAACAAAGTTATTTTGTTAGATCAGTATTTTGATAAGAATAAGTTTTCTAATATTGTGGGGTTTAGTGATAGTTTATCTGATTTGCCTATGTTGAAGTGGTGTGACAAAGGGGTGGTTGTTTGTCACAAGGATGGTAGCAAATGGGCAAAAAAATATAATTTGGAGGAAATGGCATGTCTTTAAAGAAAATTGTAAAAAAAATCAAAAGTGACTTTATTAATCGTCATGAAAGTTTGTATAAACGAAATTTTTATAAGAAATATATTGTACCGGAACAAAGGTTTGGGCAGGAATTTTTAATTAGAGAGCATTATAAAAAGTTTTTTGGACAATACCCGGATTTAGATAATCCTCAAACCTTTAATGAAAAAATCCAGTGGTTAAAACTTAATTGTCAAAATTCTGATTTTTGGGGAATTTGCTCAGATAAGTTGGCTGTGAGGGAATTTTTTGAAAAGAATTTTGGTGGAGAACATTTGATTCCTTTATTGTTTAAAACACAAAATTGGCGGGATATAAGTCCTGATAATATTCCGAATGAGCCTTGTATTGTTAAAGCTAATCATGGCAGCGGCTGGTATGAGATTATACGGAATAAGGAAGATGTTGACTATGATGCTCTTCAGAAAAAATGTATGAGATGGCTGAATTCAAACTATTACTATATAGGGATGGAACCTCAGTATAAAAATATTGAGCCTTGGATTATAATTGAAAAACTGCTGGTGACAAAAGAAGGTAAAATACCAAATGATTATAAATTAGCTTTTTTTAATGGAGAACTTGGCTTTGTTTATTGCTCCATAGACCGTGAAGGTGAGAATATCAGGAATATTTATGATCAAAATTGGAACCCAATGCCTTTTACTTGGGGTGTTCATGGAAAAGGTAATGATATTGTGAAACCTCAAACTTTTGATTTGATGGTGAAAATAGGTGCTGAAATTGCAAAAAATTTTGATTTTGTTCGAGCCGATTTTTATGATGTAGATGGAAAACTTTATTATGGTGAGATTACTTTAACACCAGGAAATGGCTGTGATTTTTTTGAACCTCAAAGTTATGATGCGTATTGGGGTGAGAAATTGAAATTAACCAAGAAATAATTTTAGAGAGTTTTCTCCGCTTGATTACCTCTGATTTGTGCATATTTAAGAAGGGAGATATTTACAAAGGAGAGAGGTTATGAAAGTTATTTTATTGATTATCACGGTGATGACGCTGGTTATCGGCGCTTCAATCAACAGTATGGCACTGACGCTGGCCGAACAGATATATGCCGCAATGTTTTACATAATGGCTTTATTGTCGTTTTGTACATTTGCCCTGTTGTTTAAGGGAAGAGTCAACTGGAAATGCAATTGGCTTCTCAAGGAATGCGGACTTGAAGAAGAAGCCGAGAGGAACAAACCGTTACCGCCGGAAGAAACAACCGAGATGCTGGTTTTTGAAGAAGAGGAGGCATTGCCTCCCCACCGGAACCGCGGTATTGTCAAACGTCGTCGTTAGTTTTGCTTCGGATGTGAAAAGCTCTGCATTGCAGAGCTTTTTTTATGGTTGGCATAAAAAGTTTGGGTTTCGTTCTATGTATCAGGCTTGCTTATTTCGGGGCAGGGAGAATGCGGTTCTGAACGGTTGACATACCTATTGGGCAGGTGGAGGTTTATTGGAATAAACAAGGAAAAATTTATGCGCTTGCATATTAATGAATTTCATTTAAGATACCTGTATTGTTGAAATTTAAACCTTATACGGGAGCTATACAGTGAAGATATTACTGGTTCGGGACAGGAACGTATTAAACACCAACTGGCTGGTTTTTTATGCCAATTTGCTGGCCGAGAGAGGTCATGACGTGGTCATTGCCTGCGATACTTACGGCAAGCTTGGCGTTTTGGCCGAGGGCAATAAGCTGAATGACCATATTAAGCTGGTTAATCTTAACGCCAAGACGACGTCTTGGGTAAAAAACATATATCGGAAAATAAGAGGGAAACTGTTTCCGCGCTGTTTTCGGTTCAAAAAACTGATTGAAAAAGAACGTCCGGATGTAATTGTCTGTTATTTTCCGGTAGATTTGTTTAACGTAACCAGATTTCAGAATCACAATATTCCGATTATTCAGATGGTGCATCATTTTCCGCCAATTATTTTAGACAAGTATTTGCGCAAGCCGTGGTTTATTCGCTGGTATTATAAAAAGAGTTTCAAAAAAGTGCATACTTTTCAGGTGTTGATGGATTCATATATGGACAAAATCAATCCTTATTTTGAGCCCAAAAACGTGGTTCGGATAGCCAATGCCGTTTATCAGTTCAAAGATGAAGAAAAGGTTGATTTGACGCACGAGAAAAAGAAAATTATTTATGTTACCAGAATAGAAAAGCATATTAAGCGTCCTCATCTTTTGGTGGAAGCTTTTGCCAAAATCGGCCGGGAGTTTCCTGATTGGAAGGTTGAAATTTGGGGATTGCAGAAATACCCCGATTATGACAAGGAAATTCAGGATTTGATAAAAGCCAACGGTTTGGAGAACAATGTCTTTCTTATGGGATATACCCGGGATGTCAATGAACTCTACCGCAGTGCCGATATTCACGCTTTTCCTAGCAGCGCCGAGGGATTCAGTTTGGCGATTGCCGACGGTATGGCCATCGGTCTGCCGACGCTCGGTTTTGCCGACGCTTTGTCTGTCAACGAAGTGATTGTGGACGGACATAACGGTTTTTTGGCAAAGAATTTGGATGATTTTGCTGAAAAACTGAAACAGCTGATGTCTGACAAAGAGTTGCGCATTCGTATGGGGCAGAACGCGATTGCGGATATGAAAGCTTATGCTCCGGAAGTCATTATCGGAAAATGGGAAAAGCTGTTTGACGCGGTTGTTTCCGACAATTAAATAAAAAAAGGCTCCTTCGGGAGCTTTTTTTAACGGAGTTGACTGTCTTTGGAACCTCGGCGGTTGTACAGACTGACGGCTTTTTGTTCTTTATCGGCTTCTTCCTGGCAATGGATACACAGCCGCACGCC
>HF995323.1:98999-121928 GCA_000432275.1 Proteobacteria bacterium CAG:495 | reverse complement strand
CAGCCGCACGCCGGGAACCGCCTGTCGGCGTGCTTCGGGGATTTCTTCTCCGCATTCCTCGCAATAAAGCAGGCTTTCGCCGCAGGGAACATTTCGGCGAGCCCGTTTAATCTCGTCGTTGATGCTGTCTTGAATTTGCTCGTTTACCGCGCCGTCGCCGGCCCATCCGACTGCCATGAATCCTCCTTTTTTATATATTATAGGAAAAGCGGTGCTTATTTTCAAGTCTCGTCAATGCGGAAGCCAGGTCATCGTTTTGTCATTTTTCATTTGAATAAAACGGCATTGTTGTTCTAATACTTTGTCTTCACGGAAGTTTGCGGTGCCGCGGGTTATCAGATTGATGACTTTCGGATTGCGGTCATAATTGACATGAGCTTCCACCGGGCTGACGACGCCGATGCCGAATGCGGAGATTTCCGGAGCGACGTTAACCGAAACATTGGTAACCAACGGACACATTCGGGAATCAATATATTTGTCGGCAAAATTCTGTGGTATGGCATAGCTTAAGATGTCATTGGGGTCTGAGAAGGCGACAATGTTGACGTGTTTAAACACCCGTTGCCTATAGTGGGCGCCTTGGGGTTGGCAGTAGGCGGAAATCTGGTTGTGGACACGGGGAAGGGGCTGGTCCAAATGGAGAATGGGAAGCTGATTTGCCAGCATAAATATGGTAATTTCTTTGTTTTGCAGTTTGGAGACAGCTTGTCTGAACGAAGCGGTGTTTTCGTGCAAGGCGATGTTATCGGCGATTTGGGTTATGGCGTCCATCAGGATTTTGCTGCCCAAACTGTGGGTGATGAAGATAACGTTTTCGTCGGCCAATCCGTTGATTTCCTGTTCAAGCGACATATTGCAGACTTTTGCCTGGTTATTGGGAATGTCATCCCAGTTTGTATTTATCATCCAGCAAATGGCTTGTTTTCCGGAGTTTACAATCAGGTCGTGCTTGTCGGCGATATATATCAGCGGATCGGGCAAAGCATTGTCGAGAAACACTTTCATGGAATTGTTGAACGGTACGCGAAATTCGGAATATTGTTCACTGGTGTCAAAAGAAAGGATTTTTTTGTAGGGAGCGGTGATTTCCGACCAGGTAAGCTCGTAAAAGAGCATATTTTTGCTTCGGTCGTGATTTTGCCAAAAGGTAATACGCAGGTTGCCTATGGGGGCATGATTGTCGGAAGGGTCTAACAGGGAAATGTTTTTGGGCTGTCTGGAGATGACGTTTAATCCGAGGCTGTCAGCCAGATTTTGCTGAATCAGGCGGGAATAACCGGGATGATGGGTGCCGATGCCGTGAATCATCAGAACTTTGAGCAGTTTTCCTTTGGTCAGATAGCTGTCGATTCCGGAGTAGTCAAAACCTTCGACTTCACAGCGGTTGAGCTTAATCTGGCCTGATTTTACGAGGTCATCGGCGAGGCGGCGTTCAAAGTTGGCGCAAGAAACTGTCAGCAGGAGCAGGAACACGGTGCAAATTTTTAACATTGTTTTTTTCCGTATAATTGATTTTATTCATATATAATCAAGTCATGAGCAAATTAAAGCCGCAAAAACAAGGTTTAGCGGCGTAACGGGGAATTATTGGAAACTTTGGGAAAAAATTTAAACATCTGTTTACCTCTGATATAATATAATGCCCCAATGGGTGTGAGTTGAATTATCAGGGGAAGAAAAAAATGGGATTAATAAATGAAGTAAAATTTTCTGATCTTTATATTACACCGGATAAAACTTGTTATATCTGGAGCGGAAAAACCGATTGCGGTTTGATGACGATAACTTTTGACGATTTTCCCGAGTTTTTAGCCGGTTTGGAAACTGAGTATGACGGCAAAAACTGCAGCTATTTGCTTAATTACAAAGGGCGCAACTATCGTGTGGAAAGAACCGTTGCCTTACAGGGGCCGCAATACTGTGCGCGCAAAATGCCGACAACCGTACCGGATTTGAAAGATTTGGGAATTGACGCAGGCGTATATAAGCATTTGGTTTCATTGAGCGGCGCTTATGGTTTGATTCTTTTGGCCGGGGCAACGGGTTCCGGTAAAAGTACAACGGTGTCCGCGCTTTTGAAGGAATATCTGAGTCTCAAAGGCGGCTATGCATTTACGATTGAAGATCCGATTGAAATGCCGCTGGACGGCGAATATCATTCACAAGACGGCGAGCTGGGTTTGTGCAAGCAGACTGTGCCTCCCGAAGGAAAATGGGAAGAGGGGCTGAAATCGGCGCTTCGTTCAAAGCCGCGTTATATTCTTTTGGGCGAAATCCGTACGCCGGAAGTTGCCAGCGAAGCTTTGCGTGCTGCCACGTCGGGACACTTGGTGTTGTCTACGATTCACGCCAACAACGTCAGCGATGCGGTGAATTCTCTGGTTAAGTATGCCGCCTCGAGCGGAATCAGCGAAGAAATGGCGTATGATTTGGTTGCCAACGGCTTTTTAGCCTGTATTCATCAGATTTTGGAAGGCGTGCCCAAGCGTGCAAAACAAACCTATTTGTTTGCCAATCCCAACACGCAAAAGAGCTGTCAGGTTCGCGGCATCCTGCGAAGCGGCAAGCTGAATCTGGGTACGGTTCTGGAACAGCAGAAAATTAAGCTTCAGCGCGGTTTGCCGCTGTTCTCCGATATGATATAAAAAAGGTTGTTGCTTATGGGTGGAAAAGAACTTTTGGCTCCTGCCGGCGATCTTGAAGCCGGCTATGCTGCGCTTTATTATGGTGCTGATGCGGTTTATCTCGGCCTTCAGCAATTTTCCGCCAGAGCAACGGCCGCCAATTTTGACGAGCCGGCCTTGAATGAATTTGCCGGATATGCACATTCCTTAGGGCGCAAGGTTTTTGTCGCCCTTAATACGTTGTTGCAGGAATGTGAACTTCCTGATTTGTTGAAGCAGCTTGACATATGCGTGCGCTGCAAGGCGGATGCTCTGATTATCCAGGATTTGGGCGTTGCCCGCGTGGTAAGGGAGCGCTATCCGAAATTGGAAATGCACGCCAGTACACAAATGGCGGTGCATAATAAGGAAGGTGCGCTCGCTTTGCAAAAGCTGGGATTTAAACGGGTTGTTTTGGCCAGAGAGCTGACTTTGTCCGAGATTAAGGAAATTGCTTCGGTGCCGGGATTGGATACGGAGGCTTTTGTACACGGCGCATTGTGTTATTCATACAGCGGGTTGTGTATGTTTTCTTCAATGGAGAACGGCCGCAGTGCAAACCGCGGCAAATGTATGTATCCGTGTCGTTCGGCTTTTAAGGGCGAGGAAGGTGAAAAGCATTTCTTTTCAATGAAAGATATGGCCCTGGAAGAAGAAGTCTTGAAAATGCCGGTGACTTCGTTGAAAATCGAAGGGCGCAAGAAAACCGCTTTGTATGTGGCTGCCGTTACCGACTATTATCGCCAGATTTTGGACGGGAAGGGATGTTGTGACGAGAAATCCGAAAATATCAAACAAATTTTTTCCAGGCCTTGGTGCCGTTTTCATGTTAATGGCAAAGACAAAAGGGTTATCGACCGGGATTTTGTCGGCCACCGCGGGTTGGAAATCGGCAAGATAAGCCGAATTCAGGGACGAAAAATAACGTTTGTTCCCCAGCACGGCATCGCCCGTTTTGACGGTATACAAATTGATGTGCCGGGGCAGGAGAAACCTTTTGGCTTTTCCTTGCAGGAAATCAGAGTTAACGGGAAAAGCGTTTTTGAAGCCAAGGCCGGAGAGACGGTTGAAATATTGTTGCCGCCGCAGATGCCTAATTTGCAAAAAGGAATGGATATTTATCTGGCGTCTTCTAGCAAGGTCAAAGGCGCATATCGGTATGAAAAGCCCAAGCCCGGAGCGTATAAGCAGAGATATTCCGTTAATGTAAAACTGACGGTGACGTCTGAGAACGTGTTTGCGGTTTCCGGAACGAGCCGTGCAGACATAGCGGGACATTTTGTTGCGGCGGAAAATCCGGACAAGATGAACGATGCCGTATTTAAGGCTTTTGACAAGACCGGCAATACGGAGTTTTGTTTGGGAAAACTGGAGGTTGACAATCCTTCCGGCCTGTTTGTTCCGGTTTCTGTCCTGAATGAGCTGCGGCGGTGTTTGTATGCAGAGATTCATCCCGAAAATGCAGAACGCAAGCTGCCGCCGGTTAGTTCTAAAAAGCCGCAAAATGAGCCTTTATGGACAGTTAAAACCGATAATCCGGAATGTTTGAGAGATTTTGACTTTTCCGAGGTTGCCGAGGTTATCGTGGAAATAAATCCGAAGACTGATTTCAGAGCATTGTCCGCATTTCCCAAAAACAAGCTGCGGTTGTCGCTTCCGGCTGTATGCCGAAAAGTGTCTGAATATCGTTTAAGAGTTGATGAGCTTTTGAGTCAAGGGTATCGGAAATGGGAAATCGGTAATTACTGGGGTTTGTCGGTTTTGCCGGAAAAGGGCATTGACCTGTGTTATAATGCTTCGTTGTATATGTTGAACTCTCAGGCTATTGAAGAGGCCAGACAGACGGGCGCGTCAAGGGTGACTTTGTCGTGGGAGGACACTTTTGACAATATGCGTTGTCTGGCGGAAAAATCTTCGCTGCCGGTTTGTCTGCCGGTTTATGAAGACGTACCGTTGTTTACCAGCGCGGCCTGTATTCGTTCCAACCCTTGCAAAGGCTGTGTCCGGGGCGAAAAATGGATGCGTTTGAGCAAGGGCGGAGATGTTTACGATGTTCTTTCCAAAGATTGTCAGACGATGTTGTTTAACGACAAGCCGCTGTGTTTGGCTGTCGAAGCGCCTAAAGTCGGTGCGGATTATTTTCGTGTTTCGTTTATGCATAAAAAATATACGCCGGAAGACGTACGAAAAATTTGGAATAAAGTTAAGCGTTTTCAAGATGTTGACAGTTGTCTGAAGGGAAACTTCCATCGTCCGGCTTTATAAAAAAAGAAAATTTTTTAAAAATATCTGAACTTTTTTGAAAACGGCCTCGTTATAGGTTATGTAAAGGAGGTAAACAATGGACGATATTTCGGCATTACTCAAAGAAGCCAAGCCGCTGTACTTTGCCAGAAAAAAGCGCAACAACCGGATTAAGGCCGTTTTGGCGACCTTGGTGTGCGTATTGATGCTGGGAATGTATTATCCGCAGAATAATAACGGAAGCTATGAATATGACTTTATTTCGTCTTACTACGGTTATGACAAAGTCTATGTCAGCGAAAACGATACATCCGTTATTGAAGAATGGGGGCTGCCGACCGACGAGTACGGTCTGCTGATGGTTGGTTAATGAAAGAAATAATCAGTGCCCATAAGGAACGTATTAAGGCGATTATCAAAAAGCTGACCGGTTCTTATAATGATGATATCGAGCAGGAGGTTTATATTAAAACCTGGAAGAACCTTGACAATTATCGTGAAGAAGGCAAGTTCAGCCAATGGATAAGCGCCCTTACGGCCAATGTCTGCCGCGACTATTTCAAATCCAGACAATACAAAATGGAGGCTCGGCAGGTAAACGGCGACGGGATATTGGAACAGGTTCGGGTAGGCGGCCGGCAGGAGGAAATTCTGGATGCCAAAGCCAGGCAAAAGGTAATCCTCAAGGCGGTTGACAGTCTTCCCCGAAAGCTGAGACAGATTGTCGTCTGGTATGAGTTTGAGGAACTGAGTTATGACGAAATTGCACGGAAAACCGGTTTGCCGGCAGGAACCGTAAAGTCCCGTTTGTTTAACGCCCGTAAAATTTTGAGTGAAAAATTACAATTTTTGAAGGAGAATAGAAATGAATAAGATGTTTTTGTCACTGCTTTGCGCTTCTGTCGTCAGCATGGGGGCTACGACCGTTTATGCCCAGCCGGCAGAGGAAGGAATGCTGCTGCCGCCGCCACCGCCGGCGCATGAAATGCCTCACAAGGTGCGTAAAGACATGGCCGACAAGTTTGCCAAAGACTTGGGATTGACGGAAGAACAGAAAGCTCAGGCCGACAAAATTCGCAAAGACGGGCGTGAAAAAATGGAACCGCTGATGAAGGAGATGAAAACCTTACGCGAAAAAATGGATAAACTGCGGGAAGATAATATGAAGGATTTTGAGAAAATTCTGACGCCGGAACAGAAAGACAAGTTGGATAAGATTAAAGCCGAGCATAAGAAAAAATTTGAGGAAGGGCGCAAAAACCGTAAAATGATGAAAAAGCACAAAGGACCGCGTCCGGGACCGGAACCTCGTGATTAGTTCAAACGGCAAAGGCAATGCTTATGAAAAAACTATGGATAGTTCTGACGTTGCTGCTGTTGAGCGTTTCCAGTGCCCGGGCTCATACCGGGCACTTCGGACATCGGCCGTTTCATCCTCACTTTGGATCCCATGCTTATGTTCCGCCGCATTATCGACCGCATTATCCGCATCGTTATTATACGCCGTTGCCGGAAGTGCTGGCCGGAATAGTGGGAACAACGGTCGGGAGTTATTTTATCGGCAGTCAGTATCAGCCTTCGCATGACAGCAGCACTTATTGCTTTACACTGATATCCGAAAACGGTAAAAAGAGCGTTGAACGTTGTGTGCATCTGGAAAACGGCTGGAGCCGGGATGATGTTTACCGCGTGCTCTACATTGATTAAAAAAATAACCGGAGAATTATTTTCTCCGGTTATTTGTATGTAAAATTTTAATATTTCGCGGCGATAATATACAGCAAAACGGCAGGGAGAAAAAAATGAAAAAACTGGGAATAAAAATCTGGACGCGCGATGTGGTTAAAAACCGAAACTTTTTTGAGCAAGCGGTTGCCGCTGTCAAAAACAAGGACTTTGACTATCTGGAGCTGTTTGTTTTTCCGAACTCCTACAATGATACGGCCGAGGTTATCCGCCGGGAACTGAAGGGGTGCCCGACGATAATTCATAACTCTCACAGCGCTTACGGTTTTGATGCCGGGGATGCTGACTGTCTGGCCGGAAATCTGCGTGATGTCGGGGATTCTCAAAAGTTTGCCGATATGCTGAATGCTGAAATTATCATCGTGCATGCCGGGTGCGGCTGTGAAGAGAGGCATTTGGAAGAAACTATCCGCCAGTTCAAACGCTTTGACGATAAACGGATTGCCATCGAGAATATGCCGGCAAGCTGTTCCGTCAGCGGTAAAGCGCTTCACGGCGTTTTTCCCGAGCAGATTGAACGAATAATGAGTGAAACCGGATGCAAGTTTTGCCTTGATTTTTCTCATGCAACCTGTGCCGCCAATTATTACGGCCGGCGGGTAGGGAAGATTTTGGAAGATTTTGCGGCGTTGAAGCCCGATATGTACCATCTTTGCGACGGTATGGCCGACGAAGTCCAGGACAAGCATCTGCATTTCGGAGAAGGAAATTATGATTTGGCGCATATGGTCAATGACATTGTGGCAGAAGATGCTTATGTTACAATGGAAACCGGCTATAAGCCTCCGGTTGACATCAAGCCATGGCTTGACGACAGGGATTATTTCAGAAAACTTTGCGGTTAGGAGAACAAAATGCATTTGATTGCCGTTGTTTTAGTTGTTTATATTGTTTTTGCGGAGTGGCGGGGGATTAACCAGCAGCGCAAAATCGGCGAGCTGCAGCGCACCGTGAGCAAACTCAGGGAGGACAAGACAGTCTGGTATGAGGCTGTGTTGCCGGAAGCGGCGGAAGAGTGTCTGTTTGAGGAGAAAAACGGCACTCTGGTTTTAGCCCGGCTCAGTGACAAGCGTTGGCAGAAAAAAGACGGTTCCGTTGATTTTGAGGCCATTAAACGCTGGGCTTATTTGAAGGATATTAAAAATCTTTAACCCAATAGTTACTTTTGACGAATAAAATATTGTGTCGAAAAAGGTTTATTAAAAAAGGAGCTTGCCATGGCGTATCGTTTTATTTTGAATGAAACCAGCTATCACGGTCACGGTGCCGTAAATGAGATTGTTGCAGAGGTTAAATCCCGCGGTTTTAAAAAAGCATTAATCGTAACGGATGCCGATTTGATGAAATTCGGCGTTGTTAAAAAAGTTACGGATATTCTAGACCGTAACGATTTTGCCTATGAAATCTTCGATAAGGTTAAGGCTAATCCGAGCGTGGCGGTTGTACAGGCAGGAGTAGACGCTTTTAAAAAAGCCGGAGCAGACTATATGATTGCCATTGGCGGCGGTTCTCCGCAGGATACGGCCAAAGGCATCGGAATCATTATCAACAATCCGGAATTTTCTGATGTGGTTTCATTGGAGGGCGTTGCTCCGACCAAGAATAAAAGTGTGCCGGTTATCGCCGTTGCAACGACGGCCGGTACCGCCGCAGAAACGACGATAAACTATGTAATTACCGATGAGGAAAAACGCCGCAAGTTTGTCTGCGTCGATCCGCATGATATTCCGGTCGTTGCCATTGTCGATCCGGATATGATGTCTTCAATGCCCAAAGGACTGACTGCGGCAACAGGAATGGATGCGCTGACGCATGCGATTGAAGGATATACGACGCTTGCAGCCTGGGAGCTGGCGGATACCTTAAATCTGAAGGCCATTGAGCTGATTGCAAAGAATTTGCGCAAGGCGGTTGCCAATGATCCTGACGGGCGAGAAGGAATGGCTCTCGGCCAGTATGTGACCGGAATGGCTTTTTCCAATGTCGGTTTGGGCGTTGTTCACGGCATGGCTCATCCTTTGTCGGCTTTTTATGATACGCCGCACGGTGTGGCAAATGCTGTTTTGCTGCCTTATGTGATGGCGTTTAATGCTCCGTATACCGGCGAAAAATTTAGAGAAATCGCTCGGGCTATGGGGGTTAAGGGTGTGGATGAGATGTCCGAAGAGGAATATCGCAAAGCAGCCATTGATGCGGTTAAACAACTTTCCATGGATGTAGGCATTCCGCAGACACTCAAAGAAATCGGCGTGAAAGAGGAAGACTTGGACGCTTTGGCCGATGCGGCCATGGCTGACGTTTGCACCGGAGGCAACCCGCGTCCGTGCAAAAAAGAGCTGGTGTTAGAAGTTTATAAAACCGCCTATAACGGCAAATAGGGTTTGTCGACCGTGTATAAAAAAGGCCTCATCTGCTGAGGCTTTTTTTAGTTGGGCGGAAAGGGGAATATGCACCTTGATTTTATGGATGGTTTGTTATACATATAGGTTTCAGTTTATTTTATTTATAAATTATAAAAAACTTATTATGAAAAAAAATTTTATAATCTTTCGTCATGAAAAAACAGATCGTCCGGAACAACAGACGCTCAGCGAATGGTTAAAATCGGGTTTGAACGAGGAAGGAAGCGAACGTTCATTGGTTTTGGCCGACAATTTGAAACAGTTTGGTATTGAGCTGATATACAGCAGTCCTCGGCTGAGGGCATATCAGACCGCCGAATTGGCCGGATTTAAACTTGGCATTCCGGTTTATACCGACAAACGATTGGATGAAATAAACCTGGGTTTGCTTGGGGATATGACTTATGATGAAATATCCCGTTATTATCCTGAGTTGTGGGCTAATCGTTATGACTGCGCCTCTTTTATTCATGATGCCGCTCCCGGCGGAGAAAGCAAGTATGCCGTTCGGGAACGCATATTCGATTTTCTCTACAGCTTGCTGAGAACTCCCGAACAGGCTGTCGGAATTGCTTCACATGAGCTTAATATGGTTTATTTTCTGACGGCGTTAGGCTACAGCGGCGATTCAATTGATTTCGGACGTTGCTTTGTGGTTGAATATGATTATGGCGGTGAGTGCTTTCGTCTGAAATGACTCACAGGTAAAAAGTAAAGCATCTGTACTTCTGAAGGGAGTGAGATGCTTTATTTTTTTACTGCTTGGGAGCTTCGGCAAGGAGGGTGTCAACAAATTGGGGGACGGTCTCACCGGCTTTGCCGTAAATGTGGTGATCAAAATAGCGGTTGTTAGACGTTGTTTCCAGATTGAACTCATATGTTTCGGCACCGTTTAGCTTGGCTATCTGGACAAAGCTGGCAGCCGGAAACACTACGCCGGAAGTGCCGATTGACACAAACAGGTCGCATTGTTCCAGCAGTCTGTCAACTTTATCCATGCAAAGCAGATTTTCTCCGAAAAAGACAATGTTGGGTTTCATCATTGCGGGAACGCCGCATTGATGACAAACGGTTTCGGTATTTACATCGCCCCAGGTTTCCAAGACATGTCCGCAGTTGAGGCAGACGGCTTGGTTGATTTGTCCGTGAATATGTAAAACGCCGGTGCTTTGAGCTTTTTCGTGAAGGGTATCGACGTTTTGCGTAACAATGGTGACGGGAGCCGGGTAGTTCTGCTGCAATTTGGCCAATGCCAAGTGAGCCGGATTAGGCACAGCGCGAATCAGTTCCTGTTTCAGTTCGTTATAAAACTCATGTACATATTCCGGATTACGGGCAAAAGCTTCAACGGTTGCAACGTCTTCCACCCGATGATTGTTCCACAGGCCGTTAGCCGCACGAAACGTTGCCAATCCGGATTCAGCGGAGATTCCGGCGCCGGTAAGGATAACGATATTTTGGTATTTTTGCATTTTTTTACCTCAGACAAGTCATTTTGCGGTTGATTATAAAACTCTTCGGCTGAAAAGCCAAGCGCTTAGTTATCCTCTCCTTTTGAATAAACAGTTGCCAATCCGGGAATGAGAAGCTATGGTTTTAGAAGAAGCAACATCAACGGTGATGAAACAGGAACGGACGATGAGGTGTCTGGTAACTTTCGGAAGCAAAAAATACGGCAAAGCCGTTTATCTTTTGGCAAAGTCGGCTCTGGCAACCAAAAGTGTTGACAAAGTGGTGGCCTGGAATGAAAAACAGCTGCGTAAAACCTCTTTCTACAAGGAAAATCGTTCGGTTTTGAATCAGAAGCAGGGAGCCGGCTATTGGCTGTGGCGTCCGTATGTAATTCTGAATGAGCTTAAAAAGCTGAAAGACGGCGACTTTCTTATCTACAGCGATGCCAGTGTGTTTGCGCTCAGTCCGATGACCCGTTTATATGAGCTATGTGCCGAAAATGACGGGATTTTGCTGTTTGCCAATGTTCCGCAGACAATTGAATGCTGGTGCAAGCGGGACGCTTTGGTTTTGATGCGGGCAGACCGTCCGGCGATATACAAGGACTATGAAACCTCAACCGTTTTGTCAGTATGGCAAAAGACGCCCCGGGTATTGGCCTTTTTGGACGAATGGCTGAAATATTGCTGTGATGACTCCGTTTTGGGAGATATGCCGAATAGGCAAGGGTTGGAAAATCATCCGATGTTTGTAGAACATAAGCATGACCGGGCGGTTTTGTCGGTTTTGGCTGCATTGTCCGGGATAAAACGCCATCGTTTGCCGCTTGAGGCCGGTGAACCGTATAAAAATTGCAGCGAATTTTGCAAAGACGATTACGGTCAGCTTTTTTGCACATATGATTCGTTAGGAGCGCTTATCAGAAAAAAAGGCGTTTTGGTGCGTTTGGCAGCATTGTTTTTGACAGAGGAGGTCAGGGACAGTGTCTTTCAGGTTTCGGAAAGGCTTTGAAACAAAGAGGGTGAGTTTTTTTGTTATGAAATAATAAATATTTAGCGAGGTCAGGTAAATCATCAAGGTTTTTTTAATCTATTTAGGATATAAAAATACAAGATTTATTTGCAATCCGATTTTCGGCAGGGCCGTGTTTGTGAGGTCAGGATGACAAACTCGAAATTAAAGATTGTTTTTGTGGACTGGTATAAAACGCTGAGTTCATCAAAGTTTTTTGTGAATAAAAAAGACCCTCAGCCCGAATTATGCAAAATCTGCCGTCATCGTACGTTTGTTGAAAATGAGCCGCTTCTTGTGCCTTGGAAGAGCGGCAAAATTTTTAAACAAGATATTCTAAACGCCATTTCCCGCAACCGGAAAGAATATGATGCTTTTTATAGCTTATTGAAAGCGAGCTGCGAGAACATGGAGTTTGACAGCGATGCTTTTTTGCCAAAGATAGAACGTTTACGTTCCAAGGGGGTGAAAGTCGTGGTCGCTACCGACAATTTTGACGTTTTTTGCGACTATTCGGTTCCGTCACTGCGGTTGCATGAGTTGTTTGACGACGTAGTGTCGTCTCATCAGGTCGGATATGTTAAAAGCGATGTCAGGAACGGCCGGCTTAAGTTTTTTGAAGATACTTTGAAGAAGTATCGTTTGGGGTACGAAAACGCCGTTATGCTTGATGACCAGTTGGAGGTGGTTAACGCCTGCAACCAAAACGGTTTGTCCGCAATGCGCATTGAGCGGCCGCAGGATTTGGAAAAAGCGTTAGAAAAACTTGCAGCCTCCTGAATATGATGTTACACTTTCGGCAAATGTGAAACCGGCAAGGAGACAGACAGCATGGGATGGCTGAGCAAATGGTTTGAGCCCAAGCCTTATAATTGCGGATATTTACCGCCCAAAGACGGGCATGAGGTCTTTTTTATGGAATTCGGAAATCCGCAGGGGCTGCCTGTTATCGTTTTTCACGGGGGACCGGGAGGCGGGTGCAGTCCAAAACATGCCGCCATATTCAATCTTAAGCGTTATCGGGTAATCTTGTTTGATCAGCGGGGATGCAAAAGGTCTTTGCCATTGGGCGAATTGAAAAACAACACTACCCAGGCGCTGCTCGAGGATACAACAAGACTTCTCAATCATTTGAAAATAAAAGATAAAGTTATTCTAAGGGGAGGGTCGTGGGGCTCCACCCTGGCTTTGTTATGGGCCATTCAAAACCCTCAAAGAGTTGAACGCTTGCTGCTGTCGCAGATTTTTTTGGCAGACAAGGAGGCGTTACGGTGGGAAAACAGTGAAGCGGCATGGTTTTATCCCGAGTTTGTCGAACAATTGAAGAATAAGTCGCAGGGTTTTGATATTCCAGAATATTTTGATAAATTGATAAGCAGCGGCGAGGCGGAAAAGCAGTTGGAGGCAGCTAATACTTACGGGTTTTGGGAGAGAGTGCGCAGTTCACTGAATCCAAGGTGGAATTCTGCAGAAGAACTGTCTGATTGTGAGTTAGCCGAGCAGAGGATTTATATTCGTTACGCCGCCCGAAAGTTTTGGCTTGAAGATGAAGAAATATTGGATAATTTGAGTAAAATCAAAGATATACCTACGGTTATCGTGCATAATCGGCTTGATTTTGTTTGTCCGTTAAAGGGTGCCTATGAAGTGCATAAGGCTCTGCCCAGGTCACGCTTAGTTGTCGTTCCTGACAGCGGCCATGTAAGTCCGCTGCTTTATAAGACGATAAAAAGGGAGTTCCGCAAAGAGCTCGTATAAAGGAAAGGGTTTGAAATGGATGATAACGATTTGAAACTTAAAGATAATCCGGTTATTGCGGACTTTCAGGACTATGTGCAAAAGATGAAGGAACAGCGAGGCTTGAACCTGTCCGATCCTAAGCTGGATTGTATGATGCTGGCAGAAGAATGCGGTGAGTTAATATCCGCTATCCGAAAACATATGAAAGGCGGTTCCATCGGCAGCGGTTCTCATATAGGGGATATAAAGCTGGAGATGGCAGACGTCTTTATTATTTTGCTGGGAATGGCCAATATGCACGGTGTGGATTTGGAAAAAGCGTTTCGTGAAAAAGAAGAGATTAACAAGCAAAGAATTTGGAAACGGATATAAGCGAAATGGGATTTTATTTAAAAAAAGGTATTAATTTGGGGCCATTGCGGTTGAACCTATCTAAATCCGGTCTGGGAATGTCGTTTGGCGCTAAAGGGCTGCGTTTGGGCTATGGAACGAAAGGTTCGTATATTCATGCCGGTCGTCAGGGTTTGTATTACAGAAAAAATTTAAGTTTGAAATTATGGTTGATATTGATTGGCTGCGGGATTGTCGGTTATGTAATATATCTGGCCATTGATAAAGGCATTATTACAATCAATTTATAAAGAGCTGACGGATAAATCTTCGGTAAAAATAATTTTGCTCGTCGTGAGAGCGCAATAAATGAAAGTTTCCGGGTAAATAAAATATGACGTTTTTTTATTAATACTTCTTTTTATTGCGTCTTTACTATTCATAATTAACATTGTATATCAACTTTAGGTAGCTATAAAAGATTAGTAAATTGTTTGAAAACAATAATGTAGCCGCAAAACATCCTATCATTTTTGACAAGCGTTGCCAGATTTTTTGAACTTCAGGTTTATCTTTTGAACGCCACAAGTTAAGGTCAATTAACGCTTCTTCTTTCGGCATACCTGCCAGTTCGGCAAGCTTAATCATCGTATCATCAGAGGGCAGGGCTTTGCCTGAAGAAAATTGAGAGAGCGTTGCGCCTGCAATTCCAATTTCGCGGGCGAGAGCGTTTTGTCCTCTTAAGTCGTATCTATTGATTGCTCGCGTTGTATAATCGTTAAAACTCTTCATCAAAATCCCTCCTATGTATACATAAGCAAGTTATGCATAGCATATTTATTCAATCTTTACAACTATTTTTTAACGATTTACTGTTAGATAAAGTCTATCAAGTTATTTTTTTTAAATCTGATGATAGATAACATCTAACAGAAAAGGACGACCCCCGATGTCTTTTGTAATGATACCTGAAGAACTTTTGGAAGTTGACATATCAGCAGCGCAATTACGCGCGTTAATTCACATCATCAATAATACATATTCAAGCGGCAAATATGCCGGATGTTGCTGTCTGGGTTATCAAAACCTGGCTGATTTATGCTATACCCACAAAGGGGCGGCTATAAACACATTAAAGCAGCTTGAACAGCTCGGCTTTATTGAGATAAACCGCCGTGATAGGTTTAACCGTTCAAATGCGATAAGGTTGACGCTTGAGAACGGTTATGAACGTTGTCGGAGTAAATCGGGGGATTGCTCCGACAACAACCTCGAAAGGTCTTTAAACCGAACAGATGAAAGGTCTTTAAATCGCACCCTGGGGTCTTTAAACCGAACAGAGGGGTCTTTAAATCGCACCCCACATAAGGATTTAAAATTTAAAAACCAAGATTTAAAAACCAAAAACGCGCGCGTACGCGTGAAAGAAGGGTCTTTAAATCGAACACTTGAGGACAACCAAATAGCACCGACGGACGTTGCCGTCGGCCGGTCAATGCCGGATGGCGGGCAAGCCGCCAAAAGCTCGGCAGGAAATGAGGAGGTTTCGGCCGGGGCGGCTAAAACTAAAAATCAAATCTTGGTTGATGATATGAGGGCGGCGTTTACCGATATATTTGCTGATTTAAGCCTGTCTATGGCTGGAAATACATACATTTTGAGGAAAAAAGGCAAATATGCGTTGATTGAAGATGTGCGGCTTCGTGAGGTGCTTTATTGGATGATGCGCCGGGGATTGGATGCGCGCATTTTAGACCCAAACACCCGGGTTTTGGGTGAAACTTTACTTGAGGAGGTAGCCTAAATGGGAGAGATAATAGCACGGACTAGCTGCCCAATTTGTGGGGAACCAGAGCAAAATATAAAAATTAACAAAAACGGAAATCTTTATATGTATTGCGACAACCGCTGCAGCGTTCGCTTTAATCCGAGAGAGAGCAGACAAGCGATTGACCAGCTCCGGACGGGCGCAGCGGCAAAGGTAAAAAATATGGTTTTAGTTCCGGTTTACGGGCAAAATTCAGAGAAAAACGCGTCAAAAAACGCAAAAAATGGGCAAAAAACACAAAAAAATAACATATTTGAGGTGAAAAATGATGAACAATCAAGAGATTACGGAAGAAATACAATTATCGGACGGGCAGACGAACAGCATTCCGGAGTTGCAGCAAACAAACCAGCCCGAGGACTGCTCGACTGGCTGCTTGACGATGACGACGACAACGGATGACGGTTGTTATAGCCAGGGCGAGTTTGAAAGCGCATTTAATGAATTTTTAACTTTTTTGAAGTCTCCGGATGTTTCGCTTGATGCTTTTGAGGCGTTAAGAGCGCAAGGACAGCAGTTAGCAGCCGGAAAAATCTATAATATGGCTCAAAAATACCGTTTTTTGCGGTTTTTAATCGACCGAAAGACACAGTTACTGCATGATTGCGCTTTAATCAGCATATTTGCAGCCTGTGAAACAAATGCAATCGTTATGAATTGGACTGGTATATCTTTGGCAGAAAAGGGAAAAATATGGCTAAGAAGCAAAATAAAGGCACGAGCAGAAGCAGCACAAGCATCGGGCAAGCGCAGCGTCTGGGGATTTTTGGGGCGTCGGGCAGCGGCAAAACAACCAAAGCCCGGGAACTCACCGGAAAACTCGGCCGCATAGTTTATTTTGACCCGCTGCAGGAACTGGCCAGAGAGCGTGGCATCAAAGCCTTTAGGGACTTGGAAAGTCTAAAATCAGCCCTGCGCAAAGAATTTGCGCGGGGTTTCCGCTTTGCGTTCTGTCCGGGGTTCGGCGATGAAATCAGCCAGTTGAACGATTTGTGCTATTTTTTAGTCGCGCTTCAGAACGGATATATGACCGGGCAGCATACGGCGCAGATGACGCTTGTTGTTGATGAACTCGACCTTGGTTTTCCGTCTGGAATGACACAGCGTGACCCTAAAAATGGTTTTGCCTATCTCTGCAGGAGAGGGCGGCATTATGGAATTAATCTCGTCGGCATCAGCCAGCGGCCGGCACAAGTGGATGTTTGTTTCCGGGCCAACTGTTCCGGAATGTATTTATTCCGTCATACGGACCCGATAGATTTTGACATTGGCGTTAAAATGCTTGGCCGGGAATATCGGGAGACCTTTAGGAAACTGGACAATTACCAGTATATTTACAAATCCGGCCAAAAAATTTTTGTAAAAAAATAAAATTTATGCTTTTCCCTACGTTACATAGGAGAATATTATTTTATTTCAATGTGTTATCAAATTTGACAAATGTTTTTATTTATGTTTACCATCGATTCGCAAACGGTAATTTTTTGCTAATCAACAAACGAGGTAAAATATGAAAACTATGATTAAAACGGCTCTGGCGGTAGTTGTCGGCATTTATGCCTACAATTTTGTATCTAACAAAATCACCAGCAGCAAATAAGGAGGCTAGTCAATGCAGACTCCAATTTACAACTTTGAAGAGTCAAAACCTGTTACTGCAGGTTCAATGACCCCTTTTAACGTCAACTGTTACGGAATTATTCGCGATTTGATGTTAGAATTTACAAACAGCGGAGCAGCGGCAACCTTGGCAAACTGTAAATCATCAATTGAAAGAATTGTTGTTTTGCTTAATGGTATGAACGTTCTTGACGTTTCTCTGTCGCAGATTGTCGACCTGTTCACATTCTTGGGAACGCGTGTCCAGCAAACCGCGCTTGTAAACGTATTCAGCCTGAATATGGGACGTTTGCTCTACAAGGCGGGGATTACCCGTGACGAGTTCGCTTGGCGTTGTGGTAAACTCGGCAACGCTGACCCGACTAAAAAGATTTCGTCTCTGGTGGTTCAGGTTTACGCCGGTTCTACGGTGACCGATATTACGGATGTTCAGCTTTATTCCAGCCGTCTGAATATTGAGGCTGATTGGAATGACAGCTACATTCAGTTCAACAACAATGTTCAGTCTTTTTCCGCGACTGGGCAGTCTCAGGTCAATACGCTGCCGAAAAACGCTAACGATTTGTTCTTGTTGGCGATTGCCTACAATGGCGGCGGAACTATTACCCAGGGTGAAACCCTAATCAACAATACCAACGTAACCCGGGCAATTTCTCAATCTGTTATGGATTCAATTAACAACCTTAACGGATTCGGTGTAATTTCAGGGGCATACGTTCACAATTTCTGTGACGGCTCTACGAATTCCGGCTTGTTTGTTAACGATGTAACTTCTGAATTGTCAGTAAGAACGACATTCAGCAAGGCACCGACAACCGGTTATGATTTGCCGGTTGTGAAAATTCATAACTGCCCGACGGTTATCAAAAATATCGTTAATTCGAACGATTTAATCGTCGTCGATAACATTCCAAAGGCAGCATAAAGGAGGGTCAAACCAATGGCTGAAGAAAAATCTTGGTTTGATACTCTGGTAGAGGGAGCCGGGAAACTCGGCTCCACTGCCTCGGATATCATAGGTGGTTTCACAGATGACGATGATAGTGAAAAGGCTTATTTGCAGGGACAAATAGCAGGTATTACAAGCGAACAAAATCGGCAAGAGGCAGCAGGAACCATTAAAATAGGGGATGTCGAAATCTCTACCAGTTCCATTTTGTGGATTGTCGGTGGCACGCTTGGCCTTTTGGCTATCGGACTTGGTATAAAAAAATTGATGTAAGGGATAGGCTATGGCGGGAACATTACCGGTCGGCGGCGGTTCGTATGAATTATCGGACCAATCAGCAGCAACAGCAACTGGCGGAAGAATAGACACCGGAGCAATTTTTAATATTTCCGGGGGAAGTTTTGGACTTGTTAAGACTTTAGCTCTTGCTGGTATTGGTTTTATCCTGTGGCGCATTTTATCAAGGAAGTAAAGCAATGGGATTGTTTGGCGGCGGCTCAAAATCATCTTCAACAACAACCAATTACACGCAGACGACATCCCAGACGGTTGGCGATTTGGCCAAGGGAAATATCCAGAGTGCGGGTGATGTTACTGTAAATGGTTTCTATGGGGAAGATTTAGAAAACTTTTTAAATGTGATAAGCGGTGTAACTGATAATGCGACAAGTTCTAATTCAAACCTTGCCGGCCAAAGCATACAACAGGTTGCGCAAGCTTATCAGTCGGCCTATTCGGAAACTACCGGTATGTTGCAGCAGCTGAAGCCTGTTTTAATGGTTGGGGTTTCTGTCCTGGCTCTTTTTATGATTCCTAAAATTTGGAGAAAATTATAATGGCTGATACTTGGTTACCAATTGACAACGGACGGCAGCAAAGCTCTTATCAAGAATATTCGGTTATTGTTCCGCCACGAGGATCACACATTTTAAACAGTCCGTTCAATTACTGCAGATGTCTGGATGCAAACCAGCCGTTTAAGGTTGCGTGGTCTACAAATAACGGGCAAACAAATTTTCAAGCCGGTTTAGGGGTGAAATTCGACCAGGTTATCCCGTATGTACAGATTTTTAATCCGAGTGAATCTCCGTTAGTTGTTTCTCTGGGTTTAGGAATTGGTTATTTTGATGATAGCCGTTTAAGCGTTTCCGGAACGGTACAAACAGAACCGGCTCCATATTCATTTTTTGGCGTTGAGACTAAGACCTTTCCGGAGACCGGGGTTATTGAGGTTGGAGCGGCACAACGCATTATTATCCAAAACACCGGCAGCGATAAAATCTATGTCGGCGGTACCGGAACGGATGGGCTGCAGGTTACGCCCTTGGGAAGCTTTGAATATTCATTTAACGGAACTGTTAGTGTTTATGGCACATCTGGACAAACAATTGCAGTAGGGAGTTTCAGCTAATGGGACAGTTCAGCAGTGGTTTGAATAATCTTCCAATTGTCATGCCGGATTACGATTCCGCAATTCAAATTGGAAGTGGTGTAGATTATACGGTTCCTTGTGCTGGTGTATTCGTCAGTCCTACGGATATCTATATTAATGGAATAGTTCGTTATGAATTTTTCGAATCATCCGGTGTCAACACAGCTAATTGTATGACCGCTTTAGTTTCAAAAGGTGATGTATGCAGGACAATAACATCGGTAAAATTTATCTATTTTTACCCACTAAAGAGGGTTAATTAAAAAAAGGAGTAACCAAAAAAGGAGGTTTAATAAAAAAAAGAAAAAAAAAAATTATATGACGGGGGGGGGGGTAGCCTGGTGAATCCACCAGAAATAATACCGGATTACAATGCGGGGGTTAATGTTGCTGCAAACACCGAATTTGATGTTCCAGCTAATGGAATGTTGGCTGTTTCAGTTTTTCATTATGACCATGCAAATAATAAGTTAATCATCAACGGGGCAACAGTATTTAATGTTTCGATGACGGGAAGTTATGCTAATGGTGTTTTGCCTCCGGTGACATATCCGGTAAGTGCCGGTGATACAGCAATTAGCGTTGCACCATTTGTCTTTTATCCCTATAAGTGAGGAAAACTATGAAAAAATATGCCAAAATTGAAAATGAAGAAACCAAAGCCTGCAGCGTTGGAGTTGGTACAAATATTGATTTTTACAAGTCTATCGGTATGACGGAAATGGATGTTGAGCAGGCCTATAATGGTACTTGGTATATAACGGGTTATGCACCGAAAAAGCCGGAATCTGAAATTGCTGCAGAAGAAATTATCGAGTTGAAAAACAAACTGACGGCTTCAGATTATGCCGTCATTAAGATAGCGGAGGGGGCGGCAACCGCTGAAGAATATGCCGATTTAATCACGCAACGGGCAGCCTGGCGTCTCCGGATAAATGAATTGGAGGCGCAGCTTGCAAAATAAGCCTGGCGTTCTTTTGTTAGCTCTTGTTGGCAGCTTTCTGATTTACAGAGGGGGAAAAATCGCTTTGACGGATAAAGATGAACAAATTGATTATATGGCGCGGACAGCCTGGGGAGAGGCCAGGGGTGAGGGCAGCAGAGGAATGCAGGCGGTTATTAATGTTATTATGAACCGTGTTCGAGCCGGCAGTTGGTACGGAGCAACCCCCAAGGAAGTATGCACTAAAAAAAGCCAATTTTCAGTCTGGAATAAAAACGACCCGAATTATGTGCCGATGTTGGCCGTCACAACTGCAGATGAAAATTTTGCCTTGGCTAAACAATTAGCGACTGCGGCATATAATGGAAATTTGCCAGATATCACTAATGGGGCAACTAATTATCTGGCTTTAGGGTCTTTATCAAGTGTTCCGGGCTGGGTTGCCAGTTTGGAAGAGGTTGCTGTCATCGGTAATCATACTTTTTACGCATAGGGGGGTAAAAATGCCTTGGTTTTGGATAACGTCAGGATTAGCCAGCTTTTTAGTTGGTATGATGTATGAAAAGGAAACAGAGCGTCCGGTAGTCGATAGCAGCGCCGGCATAGACTTGTCATGGTGGGATAAGACATTGCTTGTTGCTCTGGGACTTGGCGCATACTGGATTTATAAAAAGGCACGCTAATGGAGGAGCTTTTAATAAATATTTTAGGCAATAGTCCAACGCTTATAGCTGTATTGCTTTTGTATGGCCGGTTTGACAAAAGGTGCGCATTAATTGAAAAAGATTTAATTGAAATAAAGGAGGAGCAACAAAAATGTTGGTTCAAATCTTAGATAAGCTTAAAAATAAGGGATTTTGGGCTGGTGTGGCGACGGCAATCGGGGGAATCCTGGCTGGTACTCTGTCGGCTCCAGAGGCGATTATCAATATCTTAACACAACTCATAGGGGGATAATATGGCAACAAAAAGGCGGAAAAAATCGACCAGCAGAAGAAAATCGACTGTAAAGCGTAAAACTACTGTAAAAACTGAAAAGCGCTCTACACGGCGTAAAAAAGACTTTTTAGATAAATGTCTTGATATTTTCAACTAGTGTGATATACAAAAAAAGTCAGGTGCTGGAACACCTGACTTTTTCTAACCATCGAAAGGAGTTAATCCCCTAACTTCTCTCTATGAAGTTAGAATAGCTTATTTTTTCGCTATTGTCAACGTAAATTGATATAGTAACAAAAATAGGCGGGTCAACTCCTTTCCCAATGCGGAAACGCTGAAAGGAAAGAAATGATAGTAAAATTTATTATTATCATTAAGTTGATACTTGAAATCTTACTTGTTATTTTGAAATAAGTCAAGTGAGTGGGAAAGGGGGCTTGCGCCCCCTTTCTTTTGCTGAAAAATATACAAATCGTTCCCGACGTCTCCGGATTTCTTCGAAGAAAACTAATTGATTGATTTTTCGTAATTTCTATTTTCGTTTAAAATAAAAATTTATTCCGGTTGTAACTTTTTTGACAAAACACGCACAAAATTAACGTTTTCTTTTTATGTAAATTTTAGTTTTGGGCGACCAATAGTCAATGGCATTATTAAGTAATCTAAAAATGTGATTTTCAGAGACATTTAATATTTTAGAAATCTCTTTGGCTGTAAATCCATGGCTTTTTAATTTTGCGCACATATAACGTTTGGCAAATAGGACAATTGCAGATCTATACTTTTTTTGCTCGGAATATATAGCGTAAACTCTTTCAAATGTCGTTTCGTATTCCGATGCAGTTAGCAATATAGCATTAGTTTCATTGTGACCGCAGGCCAAATTTTTGATGACAGATTTTACAATATAAGGATTTTTTTGCCGTTCTTTGCTTTCTGTTTTACCAAAGTTATAATAGCTAACTTTGACCAAATTTTCTATTTCACTAACGGATTGAGATAAGATTTTTAAATTTTTTTCAATTTCTATTGCGGTAGTCTCGTTTATATCTACTATCATTATTGATTTCTCCTTGATTATCAAGGAATTCAGTCTAAAATAAAGAAATTAATTAGTAATTTAGGGCTAGATTACTCGATTTTTGGTTTCTTTTGTATTCATAATAAAGATTATGCGACAAATTTATGTGAGATCAATGCATCTCCCCTCCGTTATTTTATGCTAATTCAAAGGGTTGTTAATTTTGTCAATGGTTAACGTTGTTTCTGTGAAAGTATTTCCACTGGATTATAATCGTTTAAATTGAGGAAATTTGTTGTTTGCGACGTTAATGACAACATAATTTTGTAAGCAAATTTATTTGTTTTGATGATTGTGCCGTGTACGTCTTTGGTTTTACATTTAAGGTTCCGGTGCGGTTCAGTCATAAAAAAACGAGAGAGTTGTGACACTCCCTCGCCTTTATTGTTTATCTGGTTTATTTTAAGCTTCGTTAAAAATTAGTTTTACCAGGTTCATCAAATACACAACGACCAGGAAAGCCAAAGCCCTGCTGGTAAATAAAAAGATTGTCGTGCCGTGGCCCACGATAACAAACTGCATAACAACGGCGGTGACGATGGCACA
>HF995323.1:81970-98988 GCA_000432275.1 Proteobacteria bacterium CAG:495 | reverse complement strand
GGCGGTGACGATGGCACAGCCGATAATGATAAGCCAGTAGTTTTTTACTCCGTAGAATAAAAAGGCGCAAACAGCGGCAGTAACCGGCAGGACCGGGTTTTTCATATAAGTCAGGCTTGCGGCGCAAAGGGATTGGATAGGCTTGATATGCATCATATAACCAAGGGCGACGGCAACGATTGCCACGGCCAGGATTAGCAAATAAATTTTAATTTTACTCATAGATTTCAGTCCTTATTTCTTATTGCTGAGATGATTTTACTCTACTACCGCAGTCGGATTAAAACAAACAGATAGTTTTAATTATATACAAGGAAGTTTGATTATTGTTCCAGAATTTTAATGATATTTACAGCCGTTTCGTTTTCTTTTTGCGGGTGGTTCTTCAGGTATTTTTTTTTGCACCGTTTGAAAATTCTTCAAACAAAGGCTGAGGCGCACGATGACAGGCATCATAGTAATGTGCCAGCAAGACGTTGTCCAGCTTGTCAAGAGATTTGATAAAGCGAGATTCCGGCGTTTCCTGGTTTTCGTATTCATCAAACAGTTCAATCAAGGTCGGAGCATTCAGTTCTTTGGACAAACGACAGACGGCCTCCCTTTCCTTTTGATGTTTTTCGGCAGCGTCAATTTCTCCGGGAAGCATATCTCCGCTGTAGACTTCCGCTATGTCGTGAGCAAGGGCTAATTCGATGCAGCGGCAACGGTCAAGATATGACGGTGTAAGCAGCAAAGCCTGAAACGCCAGTGAAAAACTGTGTTCGGCATCGCTTTCCGGAGAAGATACTTTTCGGGCCAGCCATCCGCTGCGCTTCAGGTCTTTAAATCTTCCGAGAAAGTTCATTAAATTCAGTAAGTTATCCTTTGAAGTCTGAGGCATCGGATTTATTCCCCTTATAATGAAGCTTGAATGAGGTTTTGAGTGTACAACTGCCGGGGATGCTCAAAGATTTCACTTCTGGTGCCTAGTTCGACGATTTTTCCGTCTTTCATTACTGCAATACGGTCAGAAACTGCTTTAACGGCACGCATATCGTGTGAAATAAAAATATAAGATAATCCCCTACTCTTTTGAATATCCTGAAGAAGTTTTATTATTTGTGCCTGAATGGTAACATCCAGCGCGGAAGTAGGTTCATCGAGGATTAAAAGCTGCGGCTCCATAACCAAGGCTCGAGCGATGGCAATACGCTGCCGTTGACCGCCGGAAAATTCGTGAGGGTATTTTAAAAGGTCTTTTTCTGTTAATCCAATTTCTTTAATTGTTTTGTTAATTATTTGATTTTTATGTAATTTATTGTTTTTTACTATAAGGCCTTCGGCGATGATTTGTTCAACGGTCATCCTCGGGTTTAGTGAATTATAGGGGTCTTGGAAAATGATTTGCATTCGGCTTCGCAAAGGCCGCAGTTGTTTGTTGGAAAGCGTGTTTAAGTCTCGATTGTCAAACAGAATTTGTCCGGCAGACTTTGTCAGTCGGCAAATGGCCTGGCCAAGCGTCGTTTTTCCGGAGCCGGATTCACCGACAATTCCTAAGGTTTCGCCCTGCTTAAGAGTAAGCGAAACGTTGTCAACGGCTTTTATCGTTTGAGTGGTTATTCCCCAAAAGTTCTTTTTTAAGGGAAATTCAACATTGAGATTTTTTACCTCCAAGATATTTTTTCTTGAGATGTTATTGCTTTGTTTCAATGTGTTGATTGAATTTATTAATGTTTTTGTATATTCTTTTTGCGGAGACAGGAAAATTTTTTCGGTTAGTCCCTGCTCTATGATTCTACCTGATTTCATCACAATGGTTCGGTCTGCGATTTTGCGGATGAGATGCAGATCGTGCGAAATGAAAATAATGGACATTTGCAATTGGTTTTTTAATTTAATCAGCAAATCAATGATTTGGGCCTGAACTGTAACATCCAACGCAGTTGTCGGTTCGTCGGCAATCAGGAGGTCAGGACGGTTGGCAATGGCCATTGCTATCATAATCCTTTGCCGTTGGCCGCCGGAAAGTTGGTGCGGATAAGCCTTTAGGCGTTCTCGGGCATTTTTGATGCCGGTCAGAGTCAACAGGCGCAGAACTTCCCTTCTGGCTTTTTTGGCTGTTAGTCCCTGATGAAGGATCAGCGTTTCGGCAATTTGGTGCCCAACGGTGTGGAGCGGATTGAGCGAAGACATCGGTTCCTGGAAGATAAAGCCCAATCTGTTTCCTCGGAAGCGTGAAAGTTTAGGATTGTTTATAAGTTCTATTTCATTGAATTTTATGGATGATTTTTTGTCGTGAAATGCCTTTGGATAAGGAAGAAGACCGAGGATGGACAATGCAGTGAGGGATTTTCCGGAACCGGATTCACCAACGATACCTAAGACCTCCCCTTTGTTTAACTCAAAAGAAACGTCGTTGACGGCATAAAAATCTTTGCCGTCCTGATGAAAGCCAACGCTGAGGTCTGTTACTTTAAGTATCGGTTTATTCATTTGTTTTTCCTTGCGTCAAAAGCGTCACGAATGCCCTCACCGATAAAAATAAGCAAAGTGAGCAATGTGGACAAGACAACAAATATCGAGATACCTATCCAAGGTGCCTGAAGGTTGTCTTTTCCCTGACGGACCAAGTCGCCGAGAGACGGGTATTCCTGAGAAAGTCCCAGCCCCAAAAAGTCGAGTGCGGTCAAAGCGACGATTGCTTCCGACAGCAGAAAGGGCACAAAGGTAATTGTTGCGATGACGGCATTAGGCAGAATGTGTCGGAAAATAATACGAAAATCCCCTACGCCCAACGCCTTGGCGGCTTTAACAAATTCAAAGTTGCGGGTACGAAGAAATTCGGCGCGGACAACGCCGGTAAGGCTCATCCATGTAAAGCAGAGCATTATAATGAGCAACGTCCAAAAAGAAGGAGCGAAGATGCTGGCAACGATAATCAGTACGAAAAGCTGGGGCAGCGCCTCCCATATCTCCTGAAAACGTTGAAAGAAAATATCTATTTTGCCGCCGAAATATCCCTGAACCTCTCCGGCAAAAATGCCGATGAGCGAGGATAATACGGTGAGAACAAAGGCAAAAACAACAGATATTCTCAGACCGTAAATAATTCTGGCCAATATGTCCCTGCCTTCGTCATCGGTGCCCAGCCAATGATGTCGGGAGGGAGCGGACGGCGTCGGTGTGTCAAGCTCGTAATCGACGGTATTGAAAGAGTATGGCAGTGGCGGAAACAGCATATAACCGTTCGCGTTTATGTTGTTTCTGATATAGGGGTCCCGGTAGTCGGCCGGTGTCGGAAAGTCTCCGCCGAAAGTCTGCTCGTTGTATGTTTTGACAATGGGAAAATAATATTCCCCTTGATATTTGACAACCAACGGCAGGTCATTGGCCAGCAATTCGGCCAAGAGGCTGATGCCGAATATGATGCAAAACAGAACAAATGACCACCATGCCCGCCGATTTTGTCTGAAAATATTGATACGGCGTTGATTGAGTGGGCTTAAGCAGCCATTTGATATTTTGTTGGGCAAGCCGGATATCCTTATTTGTCTGCCGGAGGAACTTCATTGTCATCGTCTTCCAAAAAAGGCGGAAGAACATCATGCGTTTCGGGGATGACTTCCGGAGCCTGAGTGTCGATGACTTTGATTTCCATATTTATTTTTGCGTTATCCTTTTGTTGGTCGTTTTGTTTTTTCTGGACAGTTTGGACGAGTTCTTCGACAGTTGACGGTGTCTTGTTCGTCTGGCTGTTCTGGTCGACAACGATTTCATTGTTTTTTTGGGCTTCTTCTTTTACTGCCGCGGACAAAGGCTTTTCTACGGTTTCTTTGTCAAGCTCTTCGGCAGCGGCGGCAGTCGGCGTTGCTTTTAATTCCGTTTCAGGCAACGAAGCGCTTTGGTCAACCGGCTCATCTTTATTTTCCGTCTGGGGCTGCGCATTATCCGGAGTTTCGGTTTCTTCTTCAACAAGGTTGTCGAGATTGTTGTTGAGGTTATTGGTTTTTGCCCATTTTTGGTACCACTTTAAGAAGTTTTTATGGCCGGAAGCGAT
Source organism: Proteobacteria bacterium CAG:495 (assembly GCA_000432275.1). Classification (GTDB taxonomy): domain Bacteria; phylum Pseudomonadota; class Alphaproteobacteria; order RF32; family CAG-239; genus CAZU01. Next base: position 94,952 of record HF995323.1, on the reverse strand, counting down.
TTCGGCATTGGTTATTGCTTCGTTATTGTAGTTGTTCATAAGCTCTTTCAGCGGCTGTTCTGCGAGATTCATCCCGTGAAGCTGGCTGCAGGCTGATTTCTTATACAGATAGCTTTTTAAGATATCCGGCGTTCTGCAAATTTGTGAGGCAATATGCGAAGCGTCTTTCATGGGATCGTAAATGGCCATGGTGACGCCTTTGTTTTCGCGCATTTGTTTTGCAAACTCCGCCGTTCTGGTCGAAGTGATGTTTTGGGGAGCGCTCAGGCCTTCTATTACGATTACGGTTTTTTTGAGCTTGTAATCGTTGGACAGTCTCTGCATAAAGTTTTCCAACTGTCCGTAAAGACAGGTCATTTGTTCCGCATAGGCTTCACGTTTTTTTACGGTATTGGCGCTGTCGGCACTAATCCATTGGCTGAGCGGCTTCAGGTTGCAGAAGCTGTCGTAGATAAACAGTTCGGCCGGCATATCCATAATGACAAAGTAAGCATTGTTGCCGCGGTCGGTGCTGATGTCTTTTGCCAGAAGGTCGAGAGCCTTAAAGGAGTTGGCAACATATAACTGTTTGGTGGAGAACTGATTGTTGGGCAGGCCGGGAACAATCAGCTTCATTCCCTCGTTGACCATGGAGAAGTCGGTTATTAAGCCGGTGCTTTCCAACCATTGTATCAGCAGCAGATAAGTCTTTTGCAGCGTAGAGAAGTTGGTTTGTTCCAAATTGAAGGGGACGTTCTCTTTCTGGATGCATTTGTCTACGGCTTTTTCGTTGTTGACGTTACAGGTTTCAATACCGCGGGTTTCGTAGACTTTCAGGTGATATTTGTTTTTGCGGAAACTGTCGAACAGTTTGTTGTTTTTGAGGTAAACCGTGGGAGAGACAATGTTGTCAAAGTCAAAGTAGCTTTTGAATAAAACGTTATTCAAAGTATTTTCCATCGGGTTTTGGTTCAGGTTGACCGGATTGTATGACTGAGTCAGATTGAGAAAGGGATTGGTTCCTTCAAGATAGGCATTCTGATACAAGGTAAAGTTGTTTTGAACGTAAAATCCGAGCATTGCGTCCATAGCTGTCTGGATTTTTTTGTTATAGGCCTCGTTTCCGGGTTTGTCATTGATAAAACTGCGGAGGTTGCTGTAGGACGTCAGCGAGGGCATAGCTATGTGAATGAAACGTTTGCCGTCGTCAGTTTCTTTGGCAAGATCCTGATTGCTCAGCAGATCGAACGAAGTACGGAAATTATAGGGTGTCGGGTTCATATATCCCTGTGCCAACAGTCCGCCAAGGATAAAAAGCAGTATGCCGAGCAGATAAGTTTGGGTTAACCGTCCTGCACTCATCAGAAATATCAGAAAAATCAGGGAAAGTATTCCGGTCAATACCAGGTGGGAACCGGTTGACAACAGCACGCCGAGTTCACCGTCTGTGCTGATGACATTAGAAAGTACAGACTCTTTGTCAAACAGGGCAAACTGGTTGAAAACAGCCAGCAAAAAGAGTGCAAAAATACTCGTTGTAAAAAGGTTTTGCAGAAATTTGGAAAAAGAACAGAGGTATGATATCAGGAAGCAGAGGCCGAATACAGCTGCCAGAATATACATGGCTTCGGTGTTCAACTGTTGAGCTCCGGTGAAAATGCTGTAGCTTCCGGCTTCGGCAAAGAGAACAAAGTTGATGGCAATCAAGCTGGCTGCCATCATACTTTTGACGAACAAATCGACCAGATACTGCCGAAATCTGCGGCGACGCGGGCGGCCTCGGGTAGCTTCTTTTTCACGGTTTACGGCTTGGGCAGAAGCCTGTCTGCGATCATCAATAATAACGTCTTCCATAGTGTAACCTCTTGAAAATATCTCTCTGTTGTCAGTTATCTAAGCATAATTTATATTAATTTTAAAGCAAAAATCCTCAGAGCTTGCATAACTTCTGAGGATTTTCGTTTTAAGCGTAAAAGCAGATTATCTGGAGTAGAACTCGATAACCAGGTTGGGTTCCATGATGCCAGCATAAGGAACATCGTCAAATTTGGGAACAAAGCTGTATTTTGCGCTCAATTTTTTGTTGTCTACTTCGATATATGACGGAACGTCACGACCGGCAGACTCAACAGCAGCGATAACTATCGGCAGCTGTTTTGATTTTTCGCGGACTTCAATAACATCGCCGACTTTAACCATGTAAGAAGGAATGTTTACCTTTTTGCCGTTAACAGTAATGTGGCCATGGTTTACGAACTGGCGGGCAGCAAAGATGGTCGGAACGAACTTTGCTTTGTATACCAAGTTGTCCAAACGAGACTCCAGCAAACCGATGAGGTTTTCAGCGGCATCGCCGGTTCTTCTGATTGCTTCAACATAATATTTGTGGAACTGTTTTTCAGAAACGTTACCATAGTATGTTTTCAATCTTTGTTTGGCGTTCAGCTGCTCGCCGTAGTCGGTCATTTTCTTTTTTCTCTGACCGTGCTGGCCGGGAGCATATTCTCTTTTGGCATAGGAAGCGTTAGCATTGCCCCAAATCGGGCCATGATACTGACGTTCTTTCTTTTTCTTTGCAGAAACGATACTTTTCATTTAGATTTTCCTTTTATTTCATTACATTATTTATTGTCCCAGTAGTTTTGACTTATCGGTGTCAAACGAGGCAGTTGTTCTGTCTTCATTCCTGGAAGTGGCTGCAATTTATAACAATAATTGCTTAAAATCAAGAGTTTTTTTCAAAATTTAGTGGATTTTAAGCTTATTTGGATTACAATGTAAAAAGTTTTGAAAAAAAAGGATGTTCCGATGTCATACGAACTTTTGTTTCAGCGGGCTGTGCAGTTGCATGAAGCCGGACAGCTCAACGAAGCAGAACAGATTTACCGCCGGATTTTGGAAACGGCGCCCCAACAGCCGGAAGTCTTGAATCTTCTGGGGCTGGTTGCCCAGGCCAAAGGAGTGCAGGACGAAGCTTGCAGCTTGTTTTATCAGGCGATTAGGCAGGCCCCTGCCCGCGCGCCTTTTTATTACAATCTTGCCTTTTCGCTCAAGCTGGACAACAAGCCGGTAGAGGCTTTGGAGAGTTTTGAAAAAGCGCTGGCATTGCAACCGGACATTAAAGAAGCGTACAATGAGATGGGGCTTATCTGTCAGTCGCTGGGAAAACTTGAGCAGGCCCGCGTTTATTGGAGCAAGGCGCTGGAAATTGACGGGGATTATGTCGAAGCCAAGGCAAACCGGGCAATGAGCTACAGCGAGAGCAACAGCAGCATGGCAATTGAAGAGCTGGAGCGGCTGGCGCAGACCTATAAAGACGAAGCCGTCATCTTTTATTATCTGGGGCGGCTTTATCTTGAACGCGGACAGGATGACAAAGCCTGGCCGGCGGCCATCCGGGCCAAAGAGCTGGCTCCGATGTCTGATGAAGTCCGGGTGGTATTGGGAACATTGGCGCTTAAAGAAGGACAGACTGCCAATGCCAAAATTTATTTTGAAAAAGCGGTTTTGCTGAACGAATATAATATTGCCGCTTTGTTGGGATTGGCAGACATAGCCAGCCGTGAGAATGATTTTGAAAAGGCCGAGAAAGGTTATAAGAGGGTTTTGGAACTGGCGCCGAAAAATTTTGACGCCCATAACAACTTTGCCGAACTGTTGTATAAGCAAAAAAGAACCGCGGAGGCTTTGGAAGAATACCGCCAGGCCGTTATCATCAACCCAAAATCCGCAGAAGTGAGCAATAATCTGGCCGTTATTTTGCGGGATTGCGGTGACTATGAGCAGGCTTTGGGACTTTTGTTTAATGCTTACGTTTTGAAACCGGAACTTGAGCAGATTTCAATTAATCTGGCGGAGACATTGACGCTTTATCAGCGCCAGCAGCCGGAAGAAGCCTTAAAAATTGCCGAAAACTGGGTGCGTCAGGCACCGGAAAACATTTTTGCCGAAAAGACCGCCGCCGCTTTTAAGGGAGAAGACATTGAAAATAATCAAATTTATAGTGAAAAGCTGTTTGACGGTTTTGCTGATAATTATGAGCTGGTTGTCAAGAATTTGGGCTATTCAGTTCCGATGGCTGTGGGACGAGCTCTTGGAAATGTTAAAGCTTCCGTTGTGGATTTGGGGTGTGGTACGGGGCTGGTTGGTGAAGTTATTAAAGGCCCTGGGGTTACTCTCACGGGAGTAGACATATCAGCCAAAATGCTGGAAGCGGCGCGGGCCAAAAACATATATGACAGGCTGGTACAGTCAGACGTGGTGGAGTTTTTGTACAACAATCATAATTATGACTGGGCCATAGCGGCGGACGTTTTGGGATATATAGGCGATTTGAAGGAGTTTGCGGCTGCTGTCAGCGGGATAAAGCTGATTTTTACCACTGAGCTGTATGACGGCACCGAGGCTTATAAGGTTATGCCCAACGGACGTTATAAACATCGGCAGGATTATGTTGAAAATCTGCTTAGAGACAACGGTTATACAAAAATCAGCTGCAAGAAAATGGTGCTTCGCAAAGAGGACGGCAAAGACGTCAACGGAATTTTGTGGAAAGCGGAAAACGTCTGAAAGGAGGATGTAATGGCAGACGAGTTGATAGACATATATGATGAAAATATGAATCATCTGGGAACGGCAATGAAATCGCAAGCGCACCGGGAGGGTTTGTGGCACCGGGTTTTCCATTGCTGGATTGTCAATAAGGACAGCAAAAAAGTCTGGTTGCAGTTGCGCGGGGAAGATAAAACAATTTATCCCAATATGCTGGATATTTCCGCTGCCGGGCATTTGCATTCAGGAGAAAAGCCCAAAGACGGCATTCGGGAAATTGAGGAAGAACTGGGGCTGACGGTTAATGTCGACAAGCTGACCAAACTGTTTACGCGTCTGTTGGTTCAGGAAGATACCGGTTTGTGCAACCGGGAATTTTGCTCCACTTATGTGTTGGAGACGGATAAAAGCCTTGAAGACGTTAAAATGCAGCCGGAAGAAGTTGACGGCGTATATGAAACGGACATTGACGACATAATTAACCTGATGAAAGGTAAGGTTGAATTTGTCACATTGGTCGGATATCGCCGTAATCAAGACAATTCCTATACAAAGGAAGTTCGTTCTGCGGCGCTGAAGAATTTTCTTCCGCACGGAAAGGATTACTACATTAAAGTTATGGAGATGCTGAAACGTTACTGCGAGGGCTGTCTGGAGCTTTAAGATGCAAAAAGCCGTCTGTTAAAGACGGCTTTTGTTTTTGAAAGGCAAGTTTTAGAAAGAGTATCGGACACCGGCGGTGAGTTCTTTGAAGCTGTCAAGGTTACGCATACCGATGTAGTTGTAGCGCCCCATAACGCGGACGGAAAAGTTTTCGGTCAGGTTATACTGGGCACCGACACCGAAACGATAGCCGATGCGTCCTTTTGATTCTTTGCCTTTTTCATTTTTATGTTTGGTGTCATAATTTGCGATACCGATTGAGGCTAAAAGGTCAAAATCCTCATTCATTCCTATCGGAGCATATCCAAACAAGTCCAAACCGTACGCCTGGAATTTGAATTTGTGTTCTCCGCCTTCTGCTACAGAAAGGTGCGTTTTTCTTTCCCCAGAATGCTGGTAGAACGCTTCGATGCCGAAGTCCTCTACCCTCACGCCGGCATTGACCGAAGCCGAATTGTAACCGTCATCAAGCGATTTGGCGTCTTTTTTGAAATCGGCCTTGTCATAAATGTAGTCGACGCCGATGTAAGATTTTGCTTCATTACCGCTCATCATCTGAGCATTAGCCAGAACCGGAAACAAACAGGCGGCACCGGCCAACAATAATGTTTTTTTCATATCTTTTAAGCTCCAAGTTGTTGTGTTTTTTCTTGTGTAAGTCTTAAGAAAACCGAAATTTTAAGATTGTAATAAATTAAATTAAAATATAACCGCTTCCGAAAAAACGAAAGCGGTTATAAACGCAGTCAGATTAGAAAGTATATCTTAAACCGGCATTGACTTCCATCAAGCTGTCAAGATATTTGGTATCAACATAGGTGTAACGACCCATTACACGTGCAGAAACGTGTTCATTGAAGTTGTACTGGGCACCGACACCGAAACGATAGCCCATATGATCCTTATCGTATTCGCCGGTCGGATCCCCTTTAACTTTAAGAGTATAGTTTCCGGCACCGACGGAAGCCAGCAAGTCAACTTTGTCGGCACAGCCGAGCGGCAGGTAACCAAAGAGGTCTAAACCGTAAGAACGGAATTTGCTCTTGAGGTCTGAACCGCTTTCGTGTTTGGCTTTTCTTTCACCGGTCATCTGATAGTAAGCTTCCAAACCGGCATATTTGCCCAGACGGGTACCAATGTTGACGGCACCGCCGTTGTAGTCTTCTTTAAGAAGATTGCCGGCCTTTTTGAAGTCAGCACTGGTGAAGATATAGTCGGCACCGATATACGGCTCGATTTCGTGACCGAACATCTGTTGTGCTTTAGCTGGGGTGGAAAGACATAAAACACAGGCTGCGCCTGCTAACAATAAAGCTTTATTCATTTGTATAAACTCCATTTATAAATAAGTTTTTTCACATACGATAGTCCATATTTATAGTCCAGGAGAGTTGTAATTGTGATTTAGTTCCAATTACGAGAAAAACAATAGCAGGATAAAAAAATATTTGCAACTAAAATATTTTTATGTGGAACAAAGCCAACCGGACGGTGTGTTTGCGAAATATTAAACATTAAGTGCTAAATTATTAAAAAATTTTTCGAAAGGCTTGAAAATGAGTTTTGTGTGTCCTGATAAAAGCTGTTGCAAATGCCCTCGCCTGATTGAATTTCGGCAGGCGAACATTGCCAAGTATCCGCATTATTACAATGGTCCGGTGGAGCCTTTTGGTCCGCTGGAAGCTCAAATCCTGGTGGTGGGTCTTGCTCCCGGACTTAACGGCGCAAACCAGACTAACCGCCCTTTTACCGGAGATTATGCGGGGGATTTGCTGTATCCGATGTTGAAGAAATACGGTTGGGCGGAAGGCGACTATCAAAGGCGCAAAGACGACGGATTTCGTTTGATAAACGTCAGAATCACCAATTCGGTTCGTTGTGTGCCGCCGCAAAATAAAGTTACCGGTGACGAGGTTAAGAACTGCGGCGCTTATCTGACGGCGGAAATAGCTTCCATGCCTAATCTTAGAGCCGTTTTGACCTTGGGAAGCGTTGCGCATAATGCGGTGTTGAGCGTGTTGGGGTACAAAAAATCAGCATTCAAGTTTACCCACAACGGCGTACATCGTTTGGATCGCCATAACTTATGGATGGTGAACTCCTATCATACCTCGCGTTACAACGTCAATACGGGGGTTTTGACCGAGCAGATGTTTGAAGACGTTTTGAGGAATCTGCAAAGCCTGGTGAACAAATAAATTGACAAAAAAGGTTAATGTTTTTAGATTTGAGGGTACGTTATCTAAGAATATTAAATTATATTGTTCAACCTCAAAATATTATGTGCTATGGAAGGATATTATTTTGGCCCGTATTGCTGCTTAGGTACTGACAGCAGAATCAGCAAGGATTTTAATCTGGTCGTTCAGAAAGCTAAGGGAGAAGGTTTTTCCTATGTCGTGAAATATACTCTTTTGCCCGGCGTATCGTATCCCGTCAGGATTATCATCGGCTGGAATACTCGCAAAGTCAGTTATGCCCAGGCTGCGGAAGAATTCAAAAATTCGGCGGAAACGTTGAAACTGCTTAAGGCTTACAGACAAAGCCGCGGTTCGGAATATTTTGTCGTGGCCCAAACACAGGGAGAGACAGAAATCATTCCGTTGAACGAATTTGAAGGTTACAAATCTTTAAATTAATCCAAAACACAAGGCCCGATTGTCGTCAGGACAATGCGGGCCTTCTGTTTATCCGGAAACTAGTTGCTGATACCGGCAAAGCCCATAAACGCCATGGAAAGCAATCCGGCGCTAATCAGGGCTATCGGCGTTCCGCGCAAAGCTTTGGGAACCGCGGTAAAATTCAGGCGTTCGCGGATGCCGGCAAAGAGGATAATGGCCAGCGTAAAGCCCATTGAAGCCGCCAGAGCGTAACAAACTCCGGCAACAAGCGTGTAGTTTTTCTGAATGGTCAGAATGGCAATACCCAAAACGGCGCAGTTAGTGGTAATGAGCGGCAGGAATATTCCCAAAGCCTGATAAAGAGCCGGCGAAACTTTCTTGATGATGATTTCGACCATTTGCACAAGTGCCGCAATCACCAGGATGAACGTTACCGTCGTCATAAAAGTGAGTTCGTAGGGTTGTAAGAATGTGTAATAAATCAGGAACGTCACTATAGTGGAGATGGTCATGACGAACATAACGGCAAAACCCATACCCGCGGCAGTGGAAATTTTTTTTGAAACGCCGAGAAACGGACAAATTCCCAAAAACTGCGACAGAATGATGTTATTAACAAATATTCCGGTAATAAAAATCATAAAATACGCCATGTTTATTTTGCTCTCCGAAGATGGTTAACGGTTACTATCAACCCGGCCAGTGCCAAAAACGCTCCCGGCGGCATAATAAACAACAGCATGGTATTGGCATCTTCACCCAAAAAGCCATAGCCAAACAGCGATCCGTTGCCGAGAATCTCCCGGACCGACCCCAGAAGGGTTAATCCCAGCGTAAAACCAATGCCCATGCCGATTGCGTCAAGTACGGACTGAAACAGATTGTTTTTTGAGGCAAAGGCCTCCGCACGGCCTAAAATGATGCAGTTTACGACAATCAGGGGAATAAAAATGCCCAAAGCGGCGTGCAACGTCGGGAGGTAAGCTGCCATCAACAGGTCTACAACGGTTACGAACGACGCGATGATGACAATGAAGCTGGGAATGCGTACCATATCGGGAATAAAGTTTTTTACCAGAGCAATGGCTGCGTTGGACAGGATTAGGACGAATAATGTCGCGAGCCCCATGCCCAATCCGTTCAAAGCCGAGGTGGTTACGCCCAATGTCGGGCACATACCGAGCAGCATGACAAATGTGGGATTTTCTCTGATAATGCCGCGCGTAAGGTTGTTAAGACTTGTTTTATCCATGACTAATTACCTGCATTAAAGTTATTGTAAGCGTCAACCGCCCGCTGAATGGCGCTGATAACGGCGCGGGAACTGATGGTTGCCGCAGTTACGGCGTCAATTTCGCCGCCGTCTTGTTTTACCTTGAATTTATGTTTGCTGGGATTAAAGCCGTTAAACTGTTCTTTGAAACGCGGTTCATTGACTTTTGATCCCAAGCCTGGCGTTTCTTTGTGGTCGATGACTTTGAAATTTTTTATTGTTCCGTCGATGTAGAAACCGACAATCAGTTCCATTCTTCCGCCAAATCCGGTATTGGTGTAGGTTTTGATGGCGAAAGAGTTGATGACGCCGTCTTTGCGCGCGGGATAAAGTTCCAGCTTGTGTTTTTTGTTCGGAGTGGTGATAATCATCCTTTCTTCAAAGGGATTGTTGTCGAATTCGTTGACGACTTCCGAAATGGCCTGGAGCTCCCGTTGGTCTTTGGCTTTTTGAATGGGCTCTTTGGTAAACAGTTCCACTTTGGCAAGGACAAACGCCGAAAGGACGGCAATCAGCACCAGCGTAACCACCATATTAAAAAAACTTGAGGATGTTTTGGTCTTGTTGCTCATAAGCCTTACCTCCGGGTGCCGTAAATGCGCGGTTTTGAATATTTGTCAATCAGCGGAACAAAAGCGTTCATAATCAGGATGGCAAAAGAAACGCCTTCGGGATATGCGCTGTAAAGTCTGATGATGACGGTTAAAATTGCACAGCAAACCGCAAAAAGAATTTGTCCGTTTTTGCTCATTGGCGAGGTTGTGTAATCGGTGGCCATAAATATGGCTCCCAGCATCAATCCTCCGGAGAGCAAGTGGGTAACCGGTTCATATTTTACATCGCCGGTAATGAGCCACATGACGGCTGTGATGAGAAAAACGGTGGAAATGTAATAAAACGAAATATGCCAGGTGATTACGCGACGGTAAAGCATATAGGCAAGTCCTAGCAGCAAGGCCAAAGCGGAGACTTCGCCGATGCAACCGCCGGTATATCCGACAAACATCTGCCAGTAGGTCGGCAGGTCATGGGCAGAGAACTGTCCCTGAGTCAGCGCGGTTGCCGAGGTTTGGGCATCCAGGTGCTTCAGAATTCCTAAAGTCGTGGCGCCGGTTTGAACATCGGTTGAAAAAAAGTTTAAGAAGTCCGGTTTCGGCCAAATCGTCATTTGCACGGGAAAGGAAATAAAAAGGAACACGCGTCCGACCAGAGCCGGATTGAAAATGTTTTTTCCGAGACCGCCGTAGCAGAGCTTGGCAACGACAATGGCGATAAAACAACCGACCAAAATCATTAATATCGGCATAGTGCTCGGCAAATTAAAGGCCAGCAGCAGACCGGTGATGACGGCGGAAAAATCGCGAGTCGTGTTTCCGGTCTTGAACCAATAGCGGCCGGCAAGGTATTCAAATAAAACACAGCCGGCAACAGACGTCAGTATTACTTTCAGAGCTCCGACGCCAAAAAACAGCACAGCGGCAACGGCAGCGGGGAGCAAGGCGATGACAACGTCACGCATCAGGCTTGCGGTGGTGCGGTCGGTGTGCATATGAGGAGCAGTCGAGATTTTGAGCATAGTCGTTATTTTTTCCTCTTTAGTTCGTATTTAGCAAGTTTGCAATAGTCCAACAAAGGCAAGTTAGCGGGACAGGTGAAGGCGCAGCAGCCACATTCAATACAGTCTAAAACATTGCATTCCTTGGTTTCTTCCAGCATATCGGCACGGACGAACTGACCGATGCGGAACGGTTGCAGTCCCATGGGGCATACTTCGCCGCATTTGCCGCAGCGAATGCAGCTTTGTTCGGCCTCTTTGTGAGTCAGACGGTCGGACAGCAGCAAAATTCCGGAAGTCAGCTTGGTTATGGGGGCGTTGACGTTAAACGCAGACGTTCCCATCATCGGACCGCCGAAAATCACCTGTGCCGTTTCCGGTGTCATTCCGCCGGCCTTTTCAATCAGGAAAGATGCCGGGGTCCCTACCCTGACTCGGTAGTTGGCGGGATGAAGACAGGCATCTCCGCTGACGGTTACGATGCGCTCAAACAGAGGTTTGTTTTTCATTACCGCCTCATAGATGGCAAAAACGGTTCCGACGTTTTGAACCAAGCATCCGGCGTCGGCAGGAAGTTTTCCAGACGGAACTTCTCTTCCGGTAACGGCGGTAATCAGCTGTTTTTCGCCGCCCTGAGGATATTTGGTAGAGCAAACCTGGACGTTTACGCCGATATAGGTCTTGGTTATTTTGGTGAGTATTTCAATTGCCCGGGGTTTGTTTTCGTCAATGGCAATAATGGCGTTTTGAATGCCCAGTGCTTTGTTGATGATTTTTGCTCCGATAACGATTTGTTCCGCCTTTTCAATCATCAGGCGGTCGTCCGCAGTCAGGAAAGGTTCACATTCGATGCCGTTGATAATCAGGCAATCGACTTTTTTGCCTTCGGGCAGTTTCGTCTTGATGGGCGTGGGATAACCGGCGCCGCCCATGCCGACGATGCCGGCTTCGCGAATTTTTGCCACGATTTCTTCCGGCGAAAACGGAATTTCCCGGTTAATTTCGGTTGAGCGGTCAATGCTTTCTTCGAATTCGTCGCCTTCTACCTTGATGGTAATCATATCTTCAAGATAGCCGAATTCGCCTTCAACGGCTTCGACTTTCAGCACTTCTCCCGAAACAGAAGAGTGTACGTCGGAAGATACGATACCGTCGGCATCGGCGAGCATTGTGCCTACTTTGACACGGTCGCCTTTTTTTACCATAATTTTGGCGGGAGAACCGATATGTTGTTTAACGGGGATATAAACCGTTTCAGGCAGCCCGGCGTCAATAATGGGAGAATCTGTGGTTATTTTGTGTTTGTCGGGGTGAATGCCGCCGATGGCAAAGGTTTTTAGCTTAATCATTGTTTTTCTCCTGTGGCGCCGGCGTGCATTTGGTGCATATGATAGCGCCGGTGGGGCAGTTTTGCGCCAGTTGGGCACCGTATTCCTCGGCAGAAACCGAAACCGGAATATAGGATAAATTGTTTTCGACTTTTATTTCCGGATTGATTTTGGCGCATTTCATACAGCCGATGCATGCGACTGCGCAGTTTTTACGGGCGACAGCTCCCTTTTGGGTGTTGCGGCAGGCAACGTATACGCGGTTGCCGTTTTTGCCTTTGGGACGGATTTCAAACAATTGCCGCGGACACATTTTGACGCAGGCGCCGCAGGACGTGCATTTGTCTTCATCTACGACCGGGATGCCGGTTTCGGGGTCAATGTGCAAGGCATCAAACTTACATACCTTGACGCAGTCTCCCAATCGGAGACAGCCGGTAGGACAACCGGTTTGGCCGCTGGATATGCGGGAAGCAATCTGGCAGCTGCTTACACCGTCATAACATATTTTGGCGGGGGCGTTTTTACAGGTGCCGTTGCAACGTAAAACGGCGACGGTCGGTTCTTTGGCTACGGCTTGAAAACCGAGTTTCGCGGCTATCTTGTCCATTACGGCCTGGCCGCCTACGGGGCAGAACAGCTGGGGAAAACCGGCTTCGTCCACGCCGGCACAGGCGTCGGCAAAGTCATGGCAGCCGGCTTTGCCGCATCCGCCGCAGTTTGCCTGAGGCAAAAGCTCTTCAATTTCGGCGATTTTGGGATTTTCCCTAACGGCAAATTTTTTTGAGACGACATAAAGAATTACGGCGGCCACCAGAGCTATGCTCCCTAATACCAACATATTCAATAAGACTATATTTTCCATTGGTTTCCCCGTGAAATTTATTGTTTGGATATTTTGAAATTAAACTGTTGCCTGAAACGTGCACGGTTTAAGAATAGCCAGAAATAATAAGGAATCAAGACAATTATCGACGACAGGCCGGCAATAAGCTCCGAAAATCCAGCAAAA
>HF995323.1:49885-81881 GCA_000432275.1 Proteobacteria bacterium CAG:495 | reverse complement strand
TAAAACACGGCTAAAAATCCAAAACGCGGGGCTAATGATACGATTACTTTGTCGCCGGGACGATACAGCTGTGCCTCGGGCGTGTCGATTTCCACGCTTTTGTTGCGGCATTCCATCAACCCGCAGCCGTGTCTGGCGTCGCAATTGTGGCAAGCCGAGTAACTGGTTATCTGGACATAGACTTTGGGCGGGTTCACGGAGGTTACGGTTCCCTGATGGCTGATGTTTTCCATATTTTATTCTCCAATCAAATCTTTGGCCGCCGTTGATAAAAGCATTGTAACGCTATTGTCGTTTCGGCGGACGAAAAAGACGGCAGGCAGTTTTTGAGCGTCGGCAAACGTCATCCCCTCGTCTTCTCCCAGAGCCAAAATGGCGGTTGCATAAGCATCGGCCATCATACACGAGGGGTGAAAGACGGTTACGGAGGCCAGGCTGTGTTCTACGGGATAGCCGGTTTGCGGAGATATGGTGTGTGCATAACGGCGGCCGTCTTTGTAAAAAAAGTTACGGTAGTCTCCCGAGGTGGCCACCGAAAAGTCTGTCAGTTCCAGAGCAAAGGCGTTGGAATTTCCTTGGGGGGACGGTTTGGCAATGCCGATGCTCCATGGTTCTCCTGCGGAATTCTTACGGCCGGCTGCCCTTACCTCGCCGCCGATTTCTACTATATAGTCACGGTATCCTTCTTCTTCCAGCAGGCGGGCAACCATATCGACGCCGTATCCTTTGGCGATAGCCGAAAGATTCAGGCGGATGCGGTCATCTGTTTTGGCCAGGCTCTTGAAGTCGGAGGAAAAGACAAGCCGGTTGAAGCCGGTATATGTCAATGCCTCTTTTATTTTTTCGGGATCGGGCGTTTGAGCCGGTTTGTCGACGCCAAACCCCCAGAGGTCTACCAAACGGCCGACGGTGGGGTCAAAAGCTCCGCCGCTTTCCCGGTTGACGGCAGCTGCATTTTTCAACAAATACGACATTTCGGGGGATAAACTTATTTTTTTGCCGGCGGGACTTTGGTTTATCTTGGATATTTCGGAATTTTTCTCAAAAACGGACATTTGACGGTTAACATCCTGCAAACGGCGCAGAATTTTGTCGCCGAGCGTCCGGTCTGAACGGTCGGTGAGAATCTTGACATGGTAGTATGTTCCGAAAATCTTTCCGTGGAATGTGCGATAAGGCGCATACTTTTGGTGGATGTAAATCAAGGCGACCGCAAAAACCATAAAAAACGAAACATATTTGAAAATACGCATATTAGTACCTATCTTTTGCACAGTGGAGAACTTGCTTTTTACAATCTGAGAATTTTGTTTTACAATGTCCGGCAATAACCAATATTGAAAAGGATTATACAATGCAATGCGATTATAAGGCAACTTTAAACCGGCTGATATCCCAGCTTAAAAACAATCAGGTCAGCAAAAAACTGCGGCAGATGCACGGAGAATGGATGCATTTGACCGATATTGTCGGCCGTTATCTTTATAAAGCCGGCGTGTCTGCCAATCTGGTAAGTATTGTCGGTTTTGCCGTCGGACTGCTGGCAATTAACTTTTTGGCAATGGGGATGTATCTGAGCGCTTTGTTGTGCATTCTCATCAACCGCGCTTTTGATGCCTTGGACGGTGCCGTTGCCCGTAATCGGGAATACAGCGATTTCGGCGTTTTTTTGGACGCGACGCTGGATTATACCTTTTATGCCGGGATTATTTTCGGTTTTGCTCTGGCCTATCCGGCTCAAAATGCCGTAGCGGCAAGTTTTCTGCTGTTCGGCTTTACCGCCTCTGCTTGTGCAATGCTGGCCTATGCGGTTGTCGCTTATCGTAACAATCACAGTAAAAAAGTGGATTTGGAACAATCTCCGTTTTATTTGGGCGGCGTTGCCCAGGGGTTTGAAACCCTCACCGCTTTGGTGATTTTGTGTATCGTTCCGGGATGGTTTATGCCGATAGCAATTATTCTCGGCTGCTGGTGCCTGGTAAAGGCCTTGATGGTTGTTACCGCCGCTTATTACAATTTTGTGATTGCCACCAAGGGTAAAAATTAATGAAATTTATCCGGAATCTGTTTTTTGTTCTGAGTATTCTGGCAGGGACAAATCCGGCCCCGGCGCAAGCTTTTGAGCTGACCAAGGGAACCGACAAGGTCACGGTAACGCTTTATACGAATTATGACGAAATTAACCCGGGTCAGAATCTGGAGGCTCTGCTGCAATTTAAAATGCACGGCGGCTGGCACATATTCTCCCAAAATCCCGGGGACGTCGGCGTACCGACCGAGGTTAAATGGCGTTTGCCGATGGGATTTGAGGTAAAGGAACAAAGCTGGAGTCCGGATGTTAAATTCATCACCGACGAAATTGTCCAATACGGATATGACAAACGTGCCTTTTACAAAACGACGATTACGCCGACGCCGGATATTATGAACAAAGTTCCGGTGCAGGTTGACGTCAGCTGGCTGGCTTGTAAAAACGAATGCATCCCGGAAAAAGTTTCCTTTTATCTGGATATTCCGATTACGGGACACGATTTGCGACCGTCCATGCGTTGGATTAAGGCCGTACAAGTGGCCGAAAACAGTTTTGCGCCTCAGCCTGAGGACGGAAAAGTCAACGTCTGGCTGGCTATGCTGATGGCGTTTGCTGGCGGTATTATCCTTAATTTTATGCCTTGTATTTTCCCGATTTTGACGCTTAAGGCAATCTCCCTCGCCCAAGCTGATTACAATAAAAGGAAAAATCGTCTGGAAGCGTTGATGTATACGCTGGGAGTCGTGTTGTCTTTTTTGATAATAGCGACGGTATTGTTTGTATTGCGGGCTCAGGGTGAGCAAATCGGATGGGGCTTTCAGCTGCAATCTCCGATATTTGTCGGAATAATGATAATTGTCTTTTTTGTTATCTTTCTGATGCTGCTTGACATCGTCCATTTTCGCAATCCTCTGGCGAATCATATGGGAAAGCTGACATTTGAGCGTCAACTGTTGAACTCTTTTGTCACCGGCTTTTTTGCGGTTCTGATTGCAAGCCCGTGTACGGCTCCGTTTATGGGAATAGCTATCGGTTATACGTTGACGGCTCCTTTGTATGTTTATTATCCGGTATTTTTAGCTTTGAGTTTGGGATATGCCCTGCCGTTTGCCCTGGCCGGATTGTTTCCCAAGGCCATACATAAGGTTTTGCCGCGGCCGGGCAAATGGATGGATTTGCTGAAAAAGATATTTGCAATTCCGGTGTTGCTGACTTGTTTGTGGCTGGGTTGGGTTCTTTACAGCCAGTTGAACAACAAAGTTGATGGAGACGCCTCTTTATTGCAGTGGCGGACATATAACCCGCAGGAAGTCAGCCGGCTGACGGCAGAAAAGAAGCCGGTCTTCATTGATTTTACCGCCAAATGGTGCATTACCTGTTTGGTGAACAAAAAGGCGGCTCTGCAATCGCGTAAATTTATTAAACTGGTGCAGGAGAAAGGCATTATCTTGTTTCGTGCGGATTGGACCAATAATGACGATATGATTACCTCTGCCCTGGAACGTTACGGCCGCAACAGTATTCCCCTGTATGTCTATTATGACGGAACAGGTTCCGAATATAAGATTTTGCCGCAGTTGTTGATGCCGAACATCTTGGAAGAACATCTGCGTTAGACGCCGGTTTCTGTAAGCGCTGTGTCGACTGTCCGGTGCAATGATTTCGACGTCGCCAGATATGCAGCCTGTTTAACTGAATAAATCAAATATGCCGATACAAAAAAAGGAGCCCGAAGGCTCCTTAAATCGGAAACAGCAGATTTATTTGCCAAAAATACCGATTTCTTTGATGCGGTCTTTGACACCGCTGACAACGTTGTCCAGATTTTCCTGAGCCAAGCCTTTGAGATCTCCAAACTGGCTGTTAACCACGGTTTGTGAAGCTGTGGAAAGGATTTTGTTTAAAATCTTGGAAATGGAGGCGGCTATGCTTTCGCCATTTTTCGCTTCTCCGATGCCGGTCAGTTTGATGGCGGGGAGTTTGACGCTGATGTTATTGTTCTGTCCGGCAACAGAAGTTATCGCTTTTAACTCACCTTCATTGATGGTAACCAGCTTGATGACAACTTTTTTGCCGGCAGCTTTCTTTTCAGCTTTGGCGTCTTTATCTTCACCGGCGGAAGGCTGTGCGGCGTCTTGAGCTTCAATCTTTTCGGCTGAGGCCGTATTTTTTGCTATGTTGTCTTGCAGCTGTTTGATGTTGTTCTGTGTGAGCGAAAGCATTTCATAAGTCAGAACCGGTTTGTCGACTTTGATTTCATTAATTACAATGGTGTCGCTTGCCAGGCTTTTTAAGTCCACTTTAACGCTGACGCCGCCCAAATCAAGAAGGTTCGGGCTCTTGTAGTTAGTCGGATTAGCGACTGTCAGGCCTTTGATTGAACCTTCGCCGTTGGTGAGCGACAGGTTAAAACCCTGCATGTTAACCTCAGTACCGGTGATTTGAGAACCATATTTGTGGACTACCTGTTTGACGATAGTTTCCAGCGAGGGGGTGAGATAATAGGCTCCTACGCAGACAATTGCGAGAATACCCAGAAATATATACTTCTTTTTCATTTGTTATGCTCCTTTTTGGTTGATAAATATGTTATAGGCTGAAGGAGCTTGTTTGGCAATCATTTATTTGAGTTATTATCTGTAAACTAATTTATTGATGTTTATCGAAAAGTTTTTATAATGAACCAATAATAAAGCGGAGACCTGACAATGTTTAAATTTTATTTGGATGAGGCCGGAGAGCGGGAGATATTGCAACAGATGTTTTCCGGGTGGAGCGGATGCAGCGTGAAAGAACGTGCCCTTCAGTACGGTATACCTTTGGACATTGCCAGACAATGCGAAAAGACGGATGTTCCCTGCCCTGCGTTAGCCGATTATTTGGCCAAAGGTTATGTCTTGTATCGCAAGGAACTGAAACAGGCTCTGACTTTTCATAAAAGGTATTGGCGTGAGCATCGTTTGGAGACAAAAGAGAAGCTTAAAAATATTTTTGGCCATAAAATACCGCCCTATACGGTGCGTTTAAATTTGCAATGCGACGGTATTTCGAATTGGTACGGAACCGATATATCAATCAACGCTTTTCAATACCTTCGTCCGGAAAAACACCGCCACGTCCGAACATTATTGTGGGAGCTCATCCTGTCTCAAACGTTTATGGACATTCGGAAGAGATATTCAGCAGATAAATTTGACGACAATCAGGTTTGGGGAATGGCTGAGCTTACGGCAGTAAGTTGTATTCAAACAGACTTTGAACATAATTCAGAAGATTGGTCTATCGGTTATGAGGAACTGGAGCCGCGGCGGGAAATGGTGAAATTCATATATCAGCGGCGGAAAAACTTCAGAGATTATTTGGAACAACTAACCGATTACTTTATTAAACATCCGCTGAAAAAAGGCTGCCGGTGAGATTCTGCAGCAGGTTTTCACTGTATGAAACCGTTTTAAAATCAAGCCTGGTCTATCAATTTAACTGTACTTTTTGCTGCTATTTTTTTGAATAGTATTTGACTCTTGTGAATTTATGAAATAACCTGATTGTGCTTTGGTTGATTACCAAAGTGAGGTTTAGAACCCTCTATTGCAAGTTGTCCGTTTTGCGGGCGTAAAAGCTACCTTTTGGTCTTTATGACTGGAAGGTAGTTAATAAGGTATATGCATATACCAAATACACTACACTATTCTTGCAAATAGGTTCTAACTTCCAGTCGCCTCTCATCAAGGCGATTAATTTTATATATAAAATGAAAGGAAGTTAATAAATGAACAGAACTTTATTACTGGCAGGTGTTGCTGCAACATTATTTGCAGTTAATGCAAATGCAATGGATTTCGATCAATACATTTCAGCAAAAGGTGCTTTTGTAAAAATGGAAAATGATGCAGATGTAAATTCTCATTATTCATTCAGCGGTATGAATCACCACTATAATAAGATTTTGGACAATAAACATAAAGATGATGTTTGGGGAATTAGATTGGCTTATGGAGCGGCAACTCCCGTAAAATACGGTAAATTAAGAGGTGAGCTGGAATTTGGCTGGAATGATGATGCAAAAGATTCTTCCACAAATGCTTTTAAAGTTGTCACCCCGTCAACAGTAAATGCAACAACAGAAACATCTGTCTATTCAGCAATGTTGAATGTTTATTACGACATTGAGACTGGCACTAAATTTACACCTTATATTGGAGCTGGCTTAGGTTATGCACGAGTTGAAAGTAAAGCATCATTGCCTGATAATGGTGTAAGCAAAAAGTCAAGTGATAATAATTTGGCCTGGCAAATCGGAGTTGGTGTATCTTATGCTATGACTGATAACATTTCATTTGATGCTGGTTATAGATATACTGATTACGGAAATGTTAAAGACTCATATCAAATGAATGTTGCTCCTTTTGGGAAACCGTTTGATGTTACCTCTAAAAATGATATAACATCTCACGAGTTCTTGCTCGGTGCAAGATATACATTCTAATTGTATGAAGTAAGCAATAGTTTTTTTCATAGAAGTCAGGCTATACAAGAAATTGTATAGCCTTAATATTTGCAGTATTTTGATAAAAAACAAAGGCTCGCAGATTTCTCTTGCAAAGCCTTTGTTTTTTTATTGGTAGGCGCGTGGGGGGCCGCTGAGTTCCATTTGGTAACATTTGCTTTGCGCGCTACCGCGGCTCGCAAATTAACAAATTATCACCTGTCGTCTAAAAAATGTCATTACTTTGACATTTTTTATTTCTCCAGCCTCCCGGTTCGAACCTCCCTCTTGCAAAATTCCCAACAAAAAAGCCTGCATAAAGCAGGCTTTTTTTATTGGTAGGCGCGTGGGGGTTCGAACCCCAGACCCACTGATTAAGAGTCAGTTGCTCTACCAACTGAGCTACGCACCCATAATCTCTTAACAGGGCGCACTATAACCCGGGTTTAAATTATTTGCAACAATTTTTTGTAAAAAATTTAACAGTTAATTTCAGTTCCTGTCATCTGGCGGCGGAAGGCGGAAATTTTAACGTAAAAACAGTGTATCTTCCGGGACGGGAACGGACGTCGACGGCGGCACCGAGCAAGCCAGATATCTTTTTTACGATGGACAACCCCAGTCCGGCTCCGTTTTTGCGATTTTCAGGAACGGCGGGACTCTGATAAAAATCTTCAAAAATGAGTTCCATATCCTCCGGGGCGATGCCTACCCCGTTGTCCAAGACGCTGATTTTAATTCCGCCGGGACCGTCCGAACAGCAGATAACTATCTTATCACGGGCATATTTGAAGGCATTGCTCAAGAAATTGCGGACAATGCGTTCTACCAGCAAGGGATCTGTTTTGATATAAACCTGACGGAATCGGCATTTGAGGCGTATCCCCTTAAGAAGCGACAATTCTTTGTATTCCCTGCAAAGTCGCTGCAACAATATTTGCAGGTCAAATTCTTCCGGTTGATAGTCCATTCCGCCGGAATCGAGCTTGGAAATATCCAACAGGTTATCCAAAAGCGACTTTAGATTGGCGGCAGACGCTTCGATTTTCTTGACGATAGCGTGTTGAGATTTGGTCAGTTCCTGTTCGTCGAGCGCCGCTATAAACATATTCAGTGCCTGCATGGGCTGGCGCAGGTCGTGACTGGCTTGAGCCAGAAAATATGATTTTGCCATATTCAGCCGGTCAGCTTCGGCTTTTGCCTGCTCCAAAGCTTGTTGAATTTCTATCATAGACGTAATGTCCTGGAATGTTCCGGCGATGCGTTCTCCGGTTTTATCGTAAATCAAGCCGGCCTTAAACAGGCAGTATGCAATCGTATTGTCACGGCGGCGTACCCTGACCTGCCCTTCAACGGGATGCCTTTGTTTCAGCAATTCGGCTATCTTTTCTTTATAAATAGGGAAATCTTCTTCAAAAACCTGTTCGCGGATAAGATTTTTCTTGTCGGAGATATGCGGATTGTCAATTCCGAAAATCCGATACATTTCTGCTGACCAGTAAAAACGTTTTGCCAGAATGTCCAGCTCCCAATATCCCAGTTTGGCTGTCCGTTCGGCAAATTCCAATCGTTGTTTGGTTTGGTGCAGACGGTGAGAAAGTTGGCGGCGCTCGGTAATGTCTTCTATACACAGGGCTGCGTTGTTTTGGCGGGGATAAATAAAGGCATTGTAAAAGCGTCCCTGAAATTCAAAAGAAAAAGTTTCGGGGTAGTGCTGAAAAAAGGTATTGTGCAGATGTTTTTTCAAAACGGCAGCGGTATCTTCGTCAAAGGCTTTATCCAGAGTTGCCGCAGATTGCAGTCTAAATGCATATTCCGCTTTGTTGTTGGCATAGATAACCCTTCCGCCGGAATCAACTTCCGCGAAAATATTGGTGGAAACGTTCAGAAAAAACTCCGTAATCTCAGGATATTCTTCCATGTACCCCTTATCTTATATTAAAGTTGGCCAAAACTTTTCCGTTGGAGGCCGGGATTTTGAAAAACCAGCCGTCATACAAAAAGTTGTTGTCCCTAATATAAGCATTAACAGAGGCAGTTGGAAGAGTGGTCGTCGATAAAGATATTTTTACCCAGTAGTCATTTGAATCGTAATAAAGGTCGACAACCGTTACCATTCCGCTGAAAGTGGTCAGTTCAATGCGCCGGTGCCGCGGAAACAGGGTTTCGTCAAAGTTTTGGGCAGAAAGCACCTTTTCGGTTATAAAAAAGTTGAAGCGCTCAAGCAGGGCATCCAGCGGAACCGTTTTTTGTTCGGGGGTGAAAAACGGATAATTGGAACGGCTGCGGGAGGCGCTGAGCGTTATCTGATTGTTTTCGCTGATAACAACTTTTTCGATGATTTCCGCCGGATAATCCAATATCGGCTGCATCAACCAGGAATAATTGTCGTCAGGCAAGGTATAGGAACCGTCAATCAGCCAAATTTCCTCTTTGTCAAGCGGCCGGGCAAAATGATACAAGCCGTTGGCTGTTTCTTTTCCGATAATTATGCTTTCCATCGGCTGCGGATTTTCTCCGGCAAAGGTTTCAATCAAGGTTCCGGTATGTTCCGGAGTTCCCTGCCCCGGAGCCGCCAGCCGATCTTCATCGGCGATTTGGGGCGAAAACTGCTGCCGGTGACGGTATCGAGAGGTATTCAGGCTGTTGAACAATTCGTTTAACAGTTCGATATTGGCATAGTAATAGTCTTCTTCTTTAACCAGCCAGAAATTGTTTTCCAACAGCAGCGTGGTTTGATTACGGGGTGTTTTAATAACGACTTTGTCAAGCTTTAATCCGTTCTCGACGGTTGCCGGAAAAACGAGTTTTCCGTTGTTTTGCTTCGGAAAGCTGAAATTGGCAAGTATAATTGCCGTTGCGGCGTACAACAGCGAAGCTATGCAAACGACGAAAACCGGGAGTAAGATGCGTTTAGTCATTGATGTACCTTTCAGCCTGTCGGCGAATCCGCAGCCGCAAAACGTAATTGACACTCCAAATTGCAAACAGCAGCAAAAGCGGAAAAACAAGCGTGTTGACGATTATAATCATTCTCATCCGACTGTTTACCTGCTCGCGAAGCTGATACTCGGCAGCCTTTAGTTTTTCCTGGTTTGACATAGCTTCCCGCTGCAACAGCTCCATTTGCTTGATTACGGCGACGGAGGGAAAGACCTCCTGATCTTTTATTTTTTGCTTTAGCTGTTCCTGCTCATAGAGGGCTTGTGACATAGAAAGACTGTAAAGTTCGATTTGGTCGGCCAGAGACGCTCCGGTTTCTTCATTGAGTGTTTGTTCCGGGCTTTTTTGCACCTCAAAGCCTCCCTTGGGCGGAACGTTCAGAATCTTTTGATTGTCTGTCAAATAATCTGCGGCGCGTATAATGAAATCCAGGTTATTGTTAAACGGCACCAAATCATAACTGCCGCTGCCGTTGAACACGGCGCCCCGGTTCCAATTGTATGCCGCTAGCATATCACTGTCGGCAGCCAGCAACAGCCGTCCCGGTTTTATCGACGTGGCCAAAAAAGGAAACATCGTGTCACGATACGGACTGTTTTGCAGAGGATGGCTGCTGTAATAAGAAGGAAACTTCCCTTCGAGAAGTACGGCCAGCGGATAGACCTTGTCGTCTTGACGATAGTGTTCTTTGACATCCGACTTGGTCGAATATTTGGCAGTATCGGCGTCTACGCTTCCGCCGCGGCCCGATGTGGCAAACAGAATCGTGGTATCGGCGCTGCCGACGCCGTCAACATTGAAAGTGCCGGCAGAATTCATCCTCAATCTGGTCAGATTTTTTGTCAGAGGGTGATTGGGATTGATATTGGGAACACTGACGTCCAGCCATAACGGATAGTTTTGCAGCTGGGAACTTTCATTTTGGGTAATAAGGGCGTTTTGGCTTTGGCTGATGTCTCCGACAACAAGATTATCATCGTATTCTACGCCGATGTTGGCCAAAAATTTCTGAAAACCTGACGGTGATGAGGTGATAAAGCCCTTTTGGTTAAGGAAAGTTTCCGAAAACGGATCCAACATCATCAATACGCTTCCGCCGCGCAGAAGATACTGATCGATTGCATAAATGGTCAGGTTTGGCAGGTTTTGAGGATTGTAGACAATTAAGGTTTTAACGCGCAGCGGAATTTGGGTTTTGTCCCTGCGGATATATTCGACATCATAGTCCTGGCGCAGCCGTTCGACAAACGGCCAATCTTGATTGTTGTTGAAAGTTTCGCCGGTGGCGGCGATGTCCAGCAGCGGTGAGATTATGCCGATTACGGGCTTTTGATAATTCGGAAGTTTGCTCAGAATGCGGCTGACGTCATGTTCCAGATAAGCCCGGCGCTGCGGTTCGAAATACGGAATAGTATAGCTGTCGCCGCGTTCATCAGAGATGACGGCACCGAAGTACAACGCGGTTTGCCCGCTTTTGTCCATCAGAGAACGTATGCCCTGACGTTTGGCGTCGTTTTCCTCGTTGGTGTAGGGTTTGGTTTCTATCACTTCCAGATTAATCTTGTTTTGAGAAAGGTTTTTGTATTGTTCCAGAAAACGGACAACATAGCGGGTATACTGTCCCAGGGCGGGATAGCTGGAGTCAATGTCAGGCGAAAGATAAAGCCTGATAAACAAAGGTTCTTTGTTGTTTTGCAGCCAGTTTACGGTTTCTTTTGACAAAGTATAGCGGTTGTCGGCAGTCAAATCTATTTTGTAGGAACTGGTGAACAGCGCGGTTCCGATGTTAAGAGCCGCAAAGGAAATTGCCAGCAGCAGGGAAAAAATCAACAAGGTATAGTTTTTACGGAATCTGAGCGTACATTTTTTCAACATGGCTAGCTCCTTTTATATTCAACAGAAACGACATTCAGCCATAATGCAGCTAAAATAAGCGTTATATAGTAGGTCAGTCCGCTCCAGGTCAGCTGTCCGAGAATCAGGTTTTCAAAATGACGATCGAAATTAAGCGACTGAGAAATTCTGATAAAAAGTTCGTTTGAGACGTTCAGTTTGCGAATCAGGTAATCAAAATTGGCCAGCTTGACAATCCAGCAGCAAAAAACGGTTAAGAGATAAGCGGCAATGGGATTGGAATTGAAAGAAGACACGACGCATCCGATTGCACAAACGGCACCGGCAATCAGCCAACAGCCGAGGTAATTGTACAAAACGTTAAGATTGTCAAGGCCGCTTAACAAACCAGTCGTCATCCACAGAGGAAAACTCATTGCAAGCATCAGTCCGCAGAGCAGCCATGCGGCCAGAAACTTTCCTAAAACCAGGGCGGGATACCCTACCGGCTGGCTCAAAATAAGCTCCAGCGTTCCGTAACGCCGTTCGTCCGCCCAGAGTTTCATCGTCAGGGCCGGCACCAGCAAAATAAAGATTTCCGGCTGAAATGAAAAGAACGAGTACAGACTGCGCTCGGCCAGCTGGAAGTAAGATCCGCCGTAAAAGGTGGAAGCCATGGCGACCACGGCGTAAATAAAAAGGATGAAATATCCCAGCCGGGTTTTGAAATATGAGCCAAATTCTTTGCCTAAGACAGTCAAGGTTCCCTGAAACATCGTTATTCCCTCTCCTCAAACGTTATGGCGCGAAAAGCCGCCTCTATATCATTGTCCGGCGTAATTTTTTTGAGTTCTTGCGGCGTGGTGTCGCGGATGAGCTTGCCGCGGTGCAGCAAGATGACGCGATTAGCCATGGCTTCCACCTCTTCCATAATATGGGTTGAGATGATGACGATGTTGCGTTCTCCGTATTGTTTGATAAAGCTGCGAATGGAAAACTTCTGGTTGGGGTCAAGGCCTTCGGTCGGTTCGTCCAAAATGAGTATTTTGGGACGATGCAGCAGCGCTCCGGCTATGCCGACGCGGCGTTTGTATCCTTTGGAAAGAGTTTCGCATTTTCGGTTGATGACTTCGTCCAACTCCAGCTGCTTGGACAAGGATACCAAATTGTCCACAAAATCCTGATGGCTGATCCGGCGCAGACCGGCCATAAACCTCAGGTATTCGTAAACCGTCATCTCGGGATAAAGTGCCCCGCTTTCGGGAACATAAGCGACCCGGGACAATGCCTCCAGGCGTTTGCGGTTAACGTCATAACCGTTTAATTCGACGGCGCCGCAGTCCGGTTCATAAAAGCCGGTCATCAGGCGCATCAGAGTGGTTTTTCCGGCACCGTTGGGGCCAAGCAAAGCGACCACCTCGCCTTTTTTTAGGCAGAAGTTTACGTTATTGACGGCGCAGACCGGCCCGAAAGATTTGGAGAGATTACGAACAATAAGCATAATTTTCCCGACATAGTTTGGATAAGTTAGCACTATCTTAACAAATTATTTTTAAATTTTAACAATTATTTTTATTTTTCAAAAACGTTGGTGACAAAATATTTATTTTACATTATCTATATAAGAAACATGGTTTTATTTTTGGAGTTATGATGACAGAAGAAGTTTATACCAGAGATGAAGAAAAATCTCTCAAAGTAGGCTTGTGGGTTGCGTTGAGCATTATCCTGATTGTGGGGCTTATCTCTTCCGCACGTCAGAAAATTACGCATGTGGACAGCGGCAGCTATTATCCGGTTATGGCACGTTTCAACCGGACGGACGGTTTGCTGGTGGGCGACTTGGTCCGGCTGGCCGGCGTTAATGTCGGCAAAGTGGTAGACGCCAAACTTGACGACGATTTCAAAGCCATTCTGACTTTGGAAATCAAAGACAACATTCAGCTCCCGGACGATAGCAGCGCTTCAATCGTCAGCTCGGGTATGATGGGTCCGAAGTACATTGAAATCGAACCGGGCGGTTCTGAAGACATTATTCCCCGGGGCGGCGAGTTTGCCTACACTCAGGACGCCATGGTAATAGAAGAGCTTTTGGACCGAATTGTCAGCATCGGCAAGGCAAACCGTAAAAATTCCGCAGAAGCATGTTCTGCCGCACAACACAAAGAAGATAAGAAATAAGGAGATTTTTGATGAATAAGAGACCAGTTGAAACCATTATGGGTATTGTGGTAATCGCGGTAGCTGCGTTTTTTGCCTATTTTGCCTACAATGTATCGGATTTGCAGGTGGTTAAAGGATACAACGTTACGGCTAAGTTTTTGAAAGTCGGCGGTTTGACGGTCGGTTCCGATGTCCGCATCAACGGCATTAAAGTTGGCACGGTAGTGGGACAGAATCTGGACGACAGCGATTTTACCGCGGATGTTAAAATGAGCCTCTCTTCAAACGTTCATCTCCCGGTTGACAGCGTTGCCTCCATTGTCAGCGACGGGCTGGTCGGCGATAAGTTTATCAAAATCGAACCGGGACACGGCAAAGAGATGCTGAAGGACGGGGATGTTATTCAAAATACCAAAGACTTCAAAACTCTGGAAGATATGGTCGGTGAAATTATCTTTATGGTGACAGACAATGGCTCAGGCGAAAATCAGTAAACTTCTGGCTTGTTCCGCTTTATGCTCAACGTTGTTGTGCGGTGCGGCGTCGGCCAAAGAAATTTATACAAATATGGCTCATATGCAGGCCATGGATAAAATTACCGGAAAAGTGAGCGAGATAGACGTTCCCGTCAACGGCGAAGTCATTTTCGGAAGCTTTTCGGTTGTGGTGCGGACCTGTGCCACCCGTCCTCCCGAGGAGACCCCGGAAAATTATGCTTTTGTTGACGTTGTAGACAATTACGACAGCAAGACTCCCGTTAACATTTTCAAAGGCTGGATGATGTCTTCCTCGCCGGCGTTAAGCGCGATAGAGCATCCCATTTATGATGTTTGGCTGCTGAAATGCTATGACGGCGACACCAAAAATAAGAAAATTTTGTCTCCGGAGGAGCTTAAGGCCCGTGACGAAATAGCCAAGGCAGAGCCAAAATCGAATTTGCGCGCTGAAAACAAGGCTGAGGATTTGTTGCAAATTCCCGAAAAACAACCGAAAACCGAAGAAATGATGCAAGCGGCAGAAGTTAAGGACAGTACGGAAGACGTTGCGGTTATTCCGGCATCCGCAATTGAGCAGGAAAGCGTTTCGGTCGAGGTTGAAGACGGCGCTCCGAAATCTTTAATTGTCATTAACAATCAGCAGGAACCGGTGCCTGCGGAACAAGCCAATCCGTCAGAAAACAATGCCGCTATTGCTGAAGAGGTTGTGGGCGAAATTAAAGAAGAAACCGTTTCTGTAAAAGAGAATTCTTCCGCGGACATTTCTGAGAGCGCTCCGCTTGCGGTTTCCGGCGAAGCCTTGATTGTGCCTGCAACAGGGGAACCAGCCCTTCCGCCTGCCGGAGAAACGGATAAAACCGATGAGATAACCGAGACGGTTCCTTTGGTTGACAATGTCGAACCGGTTGACGACAGCGAACAGCTCATTAAATTTGACGATGAGGTTGAGGAAGACGGCTTTGAACTTAATGTTGAGGCGTTGAAAAACTAAGCACATCTAACGCAGTAAAGCTCTCCGTATGGAGAGCTTTTTTTTTGAACTTTCAAGACTGTTCTTCGTTCAGGACGCCGGTTTTTGGATATATCCGGAGCCATTGTAACAGCTGGCGCTGTAAATAAAAAGAAAGAATTGCAGCTATTGCCGCCAAAAGCTTTTGGTGAAAATAACCAAAATCGTCATAACTTCCAAACGGCCCAAAAGCATTGTGAATGCCAAGAGCCATTTGGCGGTTTCTGGCAGAGAACTGTAGTTTCCCGAAGGGCCAATCAGCTGGCTGATACCGGGGCCGGAATTGCTTAAACAAGCGACTACCCCGCTAAAGGCGGTCGTAAAATCTATGCCGGTCAAGGCAATGCAAAGAGTCAGAACGATGGTGCTTAAACTAAAAGCCGTCAGAAAGATAAAAATAGAACCGGCGACTTGGGCCGAAATGTTGCTGTGGCCAATTTTCAAGGGAACCATACGATTGGGCTCCGTGGTTGTGATAAAAGCCCGTTTAAGCTGTGCGAAAACAACCTGCCAGCGAAATATCTTGATAGATCCTGACGTTGAACCGGTACAACCGCCGGTTAAAGCAAAAACGACAAATGCCGTTGCCGCAAACGGTCCCCACAGCAGATAGTCCGTCGAGACAAATCCCGTAGAGGTGACGATTGAGGTGACGTTAAAAGCGGCATAGCGCAACGCCGTCAGAAAATTGTAAGTTCCGTTATAAGTGAGCCAGCACGCCATAAAGACAATATATACGGCAAGAACCTTAAGAAACATAGCGACTTGGGAAGAACGCAAAGAGTGGATGTCTCTGGTTGCCAGAAGGCTGTGGTAGAAGGTCAGCGGTATGGCTCCCAGAATCATAAACAAAGTGATAATCCAGTCAATTGCCGCGCTGTTGAAATATCCGACGGAGGCGTTTTTGGTCGACAGGCCTCCGGTAGCCACTGTCGCCAAAGAATGACAAAGGGCGTCAAACCAATTCATTCCCGCCAAATGAAGCGCCGCCAGGCAGGCCATAATCAGGATAACATAGACGAGAATAATCCGTTTGGCGATATAGCTGATTTTGGGCATAAACTTCTCGTTGACATCCGAGTTTTCCCGTTGGAAAATCTGCATGCCTCCAATGCCCAGGAACGGCAGCATTGCAATTGCAAAGATGACGATACCGACGCCGCCGAGACCGTTAAGGATTGCGCGCCACAATAAAAAAGACCGGGGCAAGGCTTCAATATCTGCAAAAACGGTTGCTCCGGTCGTGCTAATGCCTGACGCAGCCTCAAAAACAGCGTCTGCCCCGGAGATACCGTACAACATAAAGGGAATTGCAGCCAGCAGCGTAACGGAAAACCAGCTGATGACGGTGAGCAGATATGCCTGCTGCAAAGATATGTTTTTTATTTTGCTGTTGTTGGCCAAGAACAAAGACAGCCCGATAAAAACGGAGACAATCGACGAGGTTATAAACAAAGACCATTTGGCGTGGCTGTAATAAATGTCAAGCGCCGCCGGAAAAAGCATTGCCAGACCGAGAACGCTGATAAAGTAGCCGCTTATCATCAATACAGGCTGCCACATGAGATAAATCCTCTATAAAATTAAAGCCTAATCGTTCAGCTCCAGAGCGACGTTTTTAGACATTCCCTTCTCAACCAAAGCTTTGTTCAGGTTTGTCTGTCCGACATTGCAGATGCCGGTGGCTATTCCCTGATAAGTATAAGCCTCAATGTTGCAGTCCACATTGCGGCCGCCAATCGTTTTATCCAGAAATACCTTAGCTTCCTGCCCTTTTGAAGTGTTAGGGTCAACATAGATACCGAACAGAAAGATTGTTTCATTATTTATAATCAATTCATTGGCATTTGCAACTATAGCCGGGCCGCTGATTGTTTTCGGTTCGTTAACATAAACCAAAGCCAGTTTCTTTTTGACGGGCGGCTGATTGACCGCGGAGGAAGATACCACGACGACTTTTTCGGTGTCGGGCACCGGATGATCGGCGGGAACGGTTATGGTGTCGCGTTGTTGCATAATATCAATAGCAACAGGCGCCGCTTTTGCCTTTTCGAACATTTTGCGGCGGATTTCCTTAACCGGCATATCTATCACCTTGGCGGCGGGAGCAGTCTTGTCTGCCGTGGAAGAAACCTTGAACGACGGCAGCTCGACCTTGGGAAGGTTGGGCATAATCTCTTTGGTCTTGTCCGAAACAATATTCGAGACTTCCGATGACGAAGACTTGAGCTTATTCCAGTACCATAAATGTACCTCCGCCGGTTTTACGCCCATAAACGTCGGAGCCATAAAGGCTATAAACAAAATCAGCAGAAACCATAACGGGCGGCGCAGCGGCCACAAAACAAACATTGCTGTTTTGTGCATTATTTTGGCCCATCCGCGACTGGGGCCCAAATATTCGTCTTCACGGCGTTTTTTCATTATTTTTCACTTCCATATTTTTGTTTAAGTTCTTCGACCCGTTCCGGCGTAATACGCTCAAACAGCATATCGCCGACCGTAAACGGCCGTCCCGCTTCAAGGGCGGTAATCTCTTTGCTGATGTCAAAGTCTTTGAGGCTGGGGACGTCTGCCGACGTTAGTCCGAGCTTGTTTAACATGGCGGCTGAGGTTGCCGGCATAATCGGAGCGCTCAAGACGGCAAAGATGCGAATGAGGTTTATACAGGTGCGCAGAATGGCGGCAGCACGTTCGGCGTCCGTCTTAATAACGGTCCACGGTTCAGTGGTCGAAATGTAATTGTTTCCTTCCACCCAAACGGCACGCAGCTCGTTTAGCGCTTTGCGGAATTCAAGGTCGTTCATATATTTCAGATAGTCGTTAACCCGGTTTTGCAACACGCCGATTAAATCTTTTTCAATGTCGGTCATTTCGCCGCCGGCGGGAATTTGCTCTCCGATTTTTGACGCCGTCATCTTCAGAACGCGGGAAACAAAATTGCCCAGAACGCCGTTTAAATCCTTGTTGACCACGGATGCAAAAAGATCAAAGCTGAAAGAGGCATCAGAGCCTTCAGGCGCATTAGACATCAACCAATAGCGCCAATAATCGGCAGGAAACTCTTTAACGGCGTCTTCGGCAAAAATACCGCGTTTTTCAGATTTTGAAAATTTGCCGCCCTCATAGGTCAGATAACTCATTCCCTTGAGGTAGTCGACAAAAGTCCAATCTTCGCTGGTTCCCAGTAAGGTTGCAGGAAAAGAAATTGAGTGAAAAGGAACGTTGTCTTTGCCCATAAACTCAATATAACGGACGTCTTTGGCCCCGAGCCACCAGCTTTTCCAGTCGCGTTCCGCCGGTTTTTCATCTGCCCATTGCTTGGTGATGCCGATATAGCCGATGGGGGCGTCAAACCATACATAAAAAACTTTACCCTCAAAACCGGGTTTGGGAACGGAAAAGCCCCATTTAAGGTCACGGGTGATGCAACGTTCCTGCAGACCCTCTTTAAGCCATTTCTGAGCGATAGAATAAGCGACGTCCGGCCAAAACGGCTCCTTGGTTTTGACCCATTCGGCAAGCCGTTTTTCAAGCAACGGCAGCTTCAGGAACAAATGTTTGGTCTCCCTCACCTCCAGATTGGTAGAACCGGAAATGGTGGAGCGCGGGTTAATCAATTCAGTTGGCTCGAGGACTTTGGTACAGTTTTCGCACTGGTCGCCGCGGGCTTTGTCGTAACCGCAATGCGGACAGGTTCCGGTCACATAACGGTCGGGAAGAAAGCGGTTGTCGTCGACAGAAAAAATCTGTTTGATTGACTTCTCCTCAATGTAGCCGTTTTTGTCCAATTGTTCAAAAATATGATACGTTATTTCCTCATTTTGGAGGCTGCTGGTACGGCCGAAGTAGTCAAAGGACAAATTAAAGGCATCGTAAGCTTCTTTGTGGCGGTTGTGATATTTGGTGCAGTATTCGCCAATGTCCATTCCCTCTTTGGCGGCGCCGACTTCCGACGGGGTTCCGTGTTCGTCGGTTCCGCAGATATAGAGAACCTCGTTGCCCAACATTCGATTAAACCGCGCATACACGTCCGAAGGAAGCAGACAGCCTACCATATGTCCCAAATGCGGCACACCGTTTACGTAGGGTAATGCAGAGGTAATCAAAATCTTAGACATTAAGTTTCTCCATATGATTTGTTTATTTTTGATTATTAACCCGGCAAGTTTACAACATCCTGAAAATTTCTCAAGTGAAAAGATAAAGCTTTTTACAGGAAAATCTCTGTTTTATTGAATATTTTTCGAAAAAAAAACAAAAAAATATAATTTTGTCTATTGCAGAGGTTTTGATTCTATGATATATTAGTTTCATTAAGCGAAAATAATTATAGATTTATTATAAACCAGGCAGGACCGCCTGCCACAAATATTAAAACAAATGGAAAAATTAAATTTTTATGGCGAAAGATGCGTTATCGTCGCTGAAATCGGAAACTTCAACACTTTTGGTAACAATGTCATTGTCGGTTCTTCAACTGAAGAAAAAGCAACGTCTAAAATCGGAAATTGCTGCTCAATCGGCAACGGCGTGACTATTGGAACAAACGTTGAGTTGGGCAATAACGTCACTATTGGTGACAATGTTATTATTCCGGACGGATGTCGTATCGGAAACAATGTTACTATAGAAACCGGCGTGGCCTTAGGAAAAAATAACAAGGTTCACTCAAACTGCGTTTTACGAGGAAACACGGTTATTGGTGCCAATAATGAATTTTTATCCGGTTCAATCATCGGTTTCTGGCCAAAAGACATTGGTGACCACCATTATGAGGGACATCTTGAAATCGGTGACCATAACTTTTTTGGCGAGAACACCATCATTAACGTTGGCGAAGCGACCAAAAAAGGTGATACAACCAAGATTGGCGACCATGTCTACTCAATGGACAAAGTTACCATTAACCATAATGACTTGGTTGCTGTCGGACAGGAAATTCCCGATAGTCCGAGAGCGTTCACGACCATTATCTCCTCAGGCGTATCGCTGGCAGGACACGTGGAAGTGGGAACCGGGGCCAATCTGGGTATGCAGACGGTAGCTCATCAGTTCAGCATTATCGGTGCCGGCGCCATGGTTGGTATGAATGCTTCCATCACCAAAAATGTTGTACCGTTTGCCAAGGTCATCGGAACCAAGATAGTCGGATATAACAAGCGCCCGTTAGCCGAAAATCTCGAATTCGGCAGCTATGAAGACGATGTTCTTCAGATGGTTGCCAGTATGGTTGAGGATGTGGCCAGTGCGGCTCCCGATGTGGAAAGAGCTCTTAGAAAGCTTGAATATTATAACAACAAAGGCCAATGGAATCAGAAAGCCTATGAGGTTATAAAAGCTTTCCTGGAAAGGGAGCAAAACGGAAGAAAATTAATGAAGATAAAGAGATAATATCTTCGTTAATAAAAAAGGTTGACCGTCGAGGTTGACCTTTTTTGTTTTTTTTAAACAAATTTAATAGAAAATGTATATTTTGTCTGTTTACAGTCGTATTTTTTTGTGATAAGGAATCGGGTGATATTTCTCATTTATAAATTAATATATTGTTATTATGGAACAAAATTTTATTTATGGCATTAACTTAGGAAGTAATGCCGTTGTCAGACCCGGTGCGGTATTTAAAGGCAATAATTCTGTGGGGCATTCCTCATATGTTGCCGGCGGAGTTTTGGTCGGAGCCAACACTAAAATCGGTGTTCACAGCATAATTCACGACGGTGTTGAAATCGGAAAAGATTCAATCGTTACGCATCATGTTGTGATTCAGAGCGACAGCTCAGTCGGAAACAAGGTTCTGCTTAAGAACAACGCTTTTCTCGGGGTTAAGACACTTATCGGAAATAACGTTTCAGTCGGACATTGTTGTATTGTTGACAAATATTCGACAGTGGGAGCCAATACGGTCATCGGTAACAGTACTGTCATTAAGCAAGGCTGCAAAATCGGTGCAAACGTTAAAATCGGCAACAATGTCGAAATTTGTGCAAATGCGGTCATAGAAGACGATGCCACCATTTCAGACGGTGTGATAATTGACGCAGGCATGTTGATTGAAGCGGGAGAAACCGTTTAAAACTAAAAAACAAAAAGAAAGAGGAGTTTTTGATTAAGCTCCTCTTTTTTATATTTATTTTATAGCGTCAAAAATAATGCATTTTGCATCTTCTTCATTCAAGGCTACCGGGTCCAGTTCATACAGCGTCCCCATAGCCTCAAAGGAATTTGCCGCCAGTTTTTCCGCTTCGTCGGCTTTAATCCCCCAATCAGACAGTTTCAAATCGCCCAAACCGACGGAGGCTATCAGTTTTTTCAACGCTGCGATGAATATTTCCGGCGTATTTCCTTCTTCACCCATAGCCCGTCCCATTTCAATATAGCGGACTTTTACTTTTTCGGCATCTTTTTTGAGAAGATAACTAAAATATGGAACAGACAAAGCCACCAGCCCTGCCCCGTGCGGCAAATCGGGATAAAAGGCGGACAAGGCATGTTCCATCGAATGTTCGGATATACAACTGGACGTACTTTCAATTATACCGGCTGCGGTACTCGCCCAAGCCATTTGTTCCCTGGCCTGCAAGTTGTTTCCGTCTTCTACGGCCTGAGGCAAAAATTTGGTTATCTGGCGGATAGCTTCCAAAGCCAGCAAATCGCTTATAGGCTGGGCTACACAGGCCAAATATCCTTCGGCGGCATGAAAAAAGGCGTCCATTCCCTGGTAAGCCGTCAGCTTTTTGGGCACTGAAGTCATCAGAGCCGGATCGACAATGGCCAGTGCGGGAAAAGTTTCAGGAATTCCATATCCTATTTTTTCGTTGGTTTCGGTATTGGTGATAACGGTCCAGGGGTCAGCCTCGGTTCCGGTGCCCGCCGTAGTGGGAATAGCAATAATCGGCAGCACTTCTTCGGTGATATCTTTATTCTCTTTTACATAATCCCAGTAGGTTCCGGGATTGCGAACCATTACCGCAATGGCCTTGGCGGAATCGATGGCGCTGCCGCCACCCAGGCCGACAACGAAGTCGCAATTGGAGTTTCTGGCGAATTCCGCCGCTTCCATAACGTGTTTTTCAATCGGATTGGGCAAAACTTTATCAAAAATCTCGGCATCAACGCCTTGAGCCGCCAACAATCCGATGACCCGGTCCAGATAACCGAGGTTGCGCATAGAGCGTCCGTTGGTGATGACGATAAGAGCTTTTCGTCCGGGCATGGGGAGTTCGGATAGTTCTTGCAGGCGGTCGCGGCCAAAGATAATTTGAGTCGGCAAAAAGAAATCAAAATGCATCAGGTTTCTCCTAAAAATATGACATAAATAAAAAAACAGCGCTTAAAGAGATATAAGCGCTGTCGGCAAATGCTTCAAGATTTAGAAAAACACTGCTTATTTTACGGGAAATTTGCCGCGGACAAGAAAATCGGGAAGTTTTTCGAGCTTGGAGGCTCCTGCCGCCCGGACGTGTCCGCCGCCGCCGAAAGTTGCCGCTATTTTAGAGACGTCAACACCGTCTTTGGCCGTATAGAAGGAGAGATTCCAACGATTTTTCTTATTCATAAAGAAATTGCACATAAAATCATAATCATTAATGTTTTCCAAAGAATCAAAAAACTCGGAATACCCCTGAGCCATATTGGCACAAACACATCTTAACCCGTTATATTCGCTCTCAAAGGCCATACTGCGAACCAGGCGTGCATTGCGCACTTTAATCCAGGAAAGAATTGACTCACCCATCCGCACCATTTCGTCAAT
Source organism: Proteobacteria bacterium CAG:495 (assembly GCA_000432275.1). Taxonomy (GTDB): domain Bacteria; phylum Pseudomonadota; class Alphaproteobacteria; order RF32; family CAG-239; genus CAZU01. The sequence goes on along the minus strand of HF995323.1, from coordinate 59,162 downwards.
GTCGATTTCATTGTTAAAAAGCTTAACCCAGTTGTTGTCGGTGGGACGGTTTACGCCCAAAGACTGGTAGGCATATTCAAAAGGACGAACACGCGGATCACGCAAATCGAAAATATCGTTAAGCCCGAGCAGTTTGACACCTTCGGGAAGCGGTTTGTCAGGATAGAAGTATTCCCAAGTCAGGCAAATAGCGGCCGTGCCGACGCGGCGCAAACCTTTTATGGGTTCCTTTTCTCCTTGTTTGATGGCTTGGTCATATTCGTTGATGACCGAGGCATGATGGTCAATCCAGGTGAAATCCTTGTCCCGGCTGAGTTCAAACATAAAGTCGAGCGGAAGTGCAATGTCGCAGACCACAATCTTGTCATGTTTGCGTATTTCGTCATAAGGAATTTCCATATCATGATTCAGGCCAAAAAACTCAGTGTCGGGATAAACGCTTCTTACAACGGCGGCGGAGCCTTTTCCGTCATTATCCGCAATGTGGTAGATACATAACATGTTATATTTCCTTTTTATCGTTTCATTATTTAAAACTCGACAGTCAGCCCGTCGTACGCAGGATGAACGTTTTCCGGCGTCAGGCGGTCAATCTCGTCATAGTCGCACTCGCTTGCCATATGGTTTATGATAGCCTGTTCCGGGTTAATTTTTTCTATACAAGCCAAAACTTCTTCCAATCCGGCGTGAAATTTTTGGCCATACGGCGTGGTCAGCGGAATTATCAGCAGTTTTGGGCGCACGATTATCTGTTTCAGCCCCTCTTCGTCTACGGCCCTGAAATCCGCTATGTGCACAAATTCGCCGTCGTTAAAGACATAACCGGTACTCGGCGCATTATGTCCGATGAGACGAACGGGCGTGATTTTGACGTTATTGATAAAAAAAGCCTCGTTATGCTCGATTTCATTGGATATCAGGCTGGGCTGCCGCATAACGTTGTTAACGCAGCCGGGAGACGCTATCAGATAGGGAAAACGCTGACAGATGGTTTCCACAACGTCGCCTTTGGCATAAAAGTTGAGGCTGTTGTTGTTTATTCGGTTAATTTCGCGCAAATCATCTATTCCGTGAAGATGGTCCGCATGAGTGTGCGTGTAAAGAACGCCGTCCAGCCGTTTAATTTGGTGGCGAATCAGTTGCAGGCGCAAGTCCGGAGATGTGTCAATCAGAATTGCGGTTCCGTTGAAATTATAATAAGTTGAGGTCCGGGTGCGGAGATTTTTGGCATTTTCGGGGTTGCAATCTCCCCAGCCGCAGCTCAGAGACGGCACTCCGGGAGCGGCCCCGGCTCCCAAGACGGTAACCTTAGTCATTGCAGTAGTCCCTCCGGCCTTTGTCGCTTGCTTTGCGGAACAAATTACAGAAATTGTCCGATGTTATCTGAGCAATCTTTTCCAGCGGCAGGTTGCGCAGCTGGGCCAGTTTTTCGGCCGTGTAGCGGACAAAAGCAGGTTCATTGCGGCGGCCGCGCATCGGTATCGGCGCCAAAAAGGGTGAATCGGTTTCCACCAACAGACGATCCAGCGGCAGGTCGGCAAAGATTTCTCTCAATTCAGAACATTTGTTGAATGTAATCATTCCTGAAGCCGAAAGGTAAAAACCGATGGAAAGTGCAAAATCCGCCAGTTTTTTAGAAGAACTGAAGCAGTGAATCTCGCCGCTGAAAGGTTTTTGTTTATAAGATTCTCCCAAAATGTCAATCATATCGTCGTCGGATTCCCGATTGTGTATAATCAGGGGAAGTCCGGTTTCCTGCGCTGCTTTGATATGCTCGCGCAAAAGCTTTATCTGCAAATCGCGGGGAGCATAATCATAGTAGTAATCCAGCCCGGTTTCGCCGATGCCGATGACTTTTTTGTGAGACGTCTTGGCAATAAGGTCTTCGGCGGTAAGCTCAGGATATTCTTCCGCATTGTGCGGGTGAACGCCGACAGCGGCGAATATGAAAGGAAAACGCTCGGAGAGAGCCAGTTGGTTGTCAAGCTCGTTGATGTTGTTTCCGGCATTGAGGATCATATTGACGCCGTTTTCTTTGGCACGTTCGACAATATCGCAGATATCGTCTTCAAAATCATTAAAATCAAGGTGACAGTGACTGTCGACTAACATTTTTTATCCTTTATCAAATATGTTTGCATATGTTTACGATGATATTAATTAAAGCTTGTTTTTTATCCAGATTCAAGCGTTCAACTTCTGAAAATACCTTGACGGCATTGTCCCAGCAATCGGCTAATTCTACAATATGTGTCGTGTTTTTGACATTTTCACTCAAAAACTTCAGAATCAGCTCCTGCGTCAGGTAATAACTCTCTTCGTTGGCAGAGGCTTCATTGCAAAAATCAAGCACGTCCGCTACGGCAAAAGAACTTTTTCGCTCAATAATCCGGCACAGCGCATCATAACGGTTTACGGCATCGTTATCCACATAATTGAGAGCCTTCCCAATGCTTCCGGATGATATGGAGGTAATCTTTTTGACGGCCGTTTCCGACAATTCCGGCCGATAGCGGCGGAGCAACGACGCGACGTTGGCATCGCTCAACGGCTTGAGTTCTATTTTGGCACAGCGGGATTTTATGGTCGGCAAAAGCTGGTTAGGATTATGGCTTATCAGCAAGAGAAGAGTTTTATGCGGCGGTTCTTCGAGAATCTTTAAGACCGCGTTGGCCGAAGCGACGTTCATATCGTCAATGCTGTCGATGATGACAATACGCCAGCCGTCGTTTGACGAGCGTTTAGATAAGAACTCGTTTATGGTTCGAACATCATCCACGCGGATAAAAGCAGACTTTTTCAATTCTTTCATTTCGCCGCTGCTGAGCTGTTCTCCGTCTTTAATTGCTTTAAGGATTTTCTTTTTATCGGTATCGGTGTAATCACGTTCGATGATTTTCAAATCCGGGTGGGAATTGTTGCTGACGAGTTTGAAAACGGGAGAAGCCGGCGAAACATCCAGCGAGGTGTAAGAATCTTTCCGAGTATTGTCCGCGCTGAGCAAAAAACGGGCAAAACGGTATGCCAGCGTTGCTTTGCCGATACCTTCTATTCCGGATATCAGCCAAGAATTGTGCATGGAATTGTTCTGCCAGGTTCGCAAAAAAAGCCGTTCGGCGTCTTCATGTCCGATGAGGTACGAATTGTCTTTGGGCGAAAGTTCGCCCGATGGGTTTATTTCGTCGGGCATTTATCTAAACCAAACCTTTCAGAAACTATTTTAACAACATCCCGGTGCAACTCTTCAATGCTTTTATCGGCATTCAATACGACAATACGTTCGGGTTCCTGTTCTGCAATTTCCAGGTAGCCTCGGCGCAGACGTTGGTGAAATTCAAGTCCGCGGCTTTCATGACGGGTTTCCTGCACGGACATATGTGCGTTTTTTTCCATAGAGCGGGCCAGCCCCACTTCCGGATCCAGGTCCAGAAGAATCGTCAGGTCAGGCTTAAAGCCGCCGACAGCCATAGTATAAAGTTCCTGAAGCATCGGCAGCGGAATTTTCTTGTCATATCCGTAATACTGATAAGCAACGGTTGAATCCGCAAAACGGTCGTTAACGGCCCAAACTCCCCGTTCCATGGCCGGCCAGACTTTTTGTGTCAGGTTGATGCGGCGGTCGGCATAGTAGAGCAATGCTTCGGTAACCGCATCGATTTTGTCTTTGTCTCCGGTGACCAAAATACGGCGCAGTTCCAGACCGATTTCGGTTCCGCCGGGATCTTTGGAAAGCATGGTTTTAATTCCGCACTTTTCCAGATAGGCGGCCAGAAGTTTAATCTGGGTCGATTTTCCGGTCCCCTCACCGCCTTCAAAGGTGATAAATTTGCCTTTTTGCATTATTCAGCTCCAAATAAAAGATATTTGAAGTTTTTGGAAATTTTGCCCCAAAGGCCTACTTTATCTACGTTTTTGGCTGCTACCAACGGTATTTCCATAATTCCGTTTTCCGGGATTTCAGCTTTAATAACGCCAAGCTGCTGCCCTTGTTTGACCGGAGCTTTGACCGGTTTGTCATAAACGGCCGTCAGCTTTATTTCATCGGTTTTGTTTTTTCTCAATGTGCGGACGACATCCTCGGCGGCAACCATATCAACAGTGGCATCTTTTCCGAACCAAACCGGAATTTCAGCAATTTTTGTGCCTTGTTTTACAATTTTGTAATTGTCAAATTCGCGGAAGCCCCAACTCATAATTTTTTCAGCTTCTTCCGAACGTTCTTTGTTGGACTTTAATCCGGTCATCACGCCAATCAGACGTCGGTTGTTCTTTTTGGCCGAGGCTGTCAGGCAGAAACCGGCTTCTTCGGTATGTCCGGTTTTGAGCCCGTCGGCATAAGGCATACTATAAAGGAGCGGATTGCGGTTGCCCTGGCGGATGTTGTGATATACAAATTCCCGCTGTGAAAACAGATGATAGAATTGCGGAAATTCGGAAATCAGAATGCGCGCCAGTTTTGCCAAATCTTCAACCGTCATACGATGATCCGGATGCGGCAGACCGGTCGCGTTGGCAAAGGTCGAATTTTTTAATCCCAGTTCACGGGCTTTTTTATTCATTTCAACGGCGAAGTCTTCTTCACTGCCGGCCAGATTTTCGGCAGCAACGATACAGGCGTCGTTGCCGGACTGGATGATGATGCCTTTTATCAGGTCTTCAACCCGAACCTTATCGCCGATAGCCAAAAACATAGTCGACCCGCCGCTGGCAGCGCCGCCTTTGCGCCAGGCGTTTTCGCTTACCGTAAACGTATCGTCAAGGGAAAGCGTGCCGTCTTTTAGTTTCTCAAAAATCATATAGACGGTCATCAGTTTACTCATCGATGCCGGAGGGATGCGCTTGTCGGCCTCTTTGTCGTAGAGGTACTGACCGGTGTCGTAATCCATCAAAATCAGGTTGCGGGCTTTGGTTTCGATAGCCTGGGCGGAAAATGCCCCCAATAAAATACCGCTGACCAGTACGGTTGATAAGCATAAATGACGTTTAAACATTTCGGTACCTCTGTTTTGTTAATCTTTTACCACGGTGGCGTTATAAATTCCAAAATTTTTAACTTTAGCCAATGCGACTTCGGCTTCCTTCTGCTGGGTATACGGCCCTAAACGGACGCGGTAAAACGGCTGTCCGCCGATATTGACATAATACACATTAGTATCGCCGAACTTGTCCAGCTGAAGGCCTACGTTTTGGGCTGATTCTTTTTTGGTATAGGCGCCGGCCTGAACAAACCAGCTGCCCTTGGGATAGGTTTTGACCGGCCCCTGATAGCCGACGGCTTCCAAGGGCTTATATTGTTTGGACGAAGAACTCCGTGCAACCGCCGTTGACGCGGGAGCCGCTTTGCCGCCGAGCAATGCGGCTTTCAGCTCCTGACTCTCTTTCGCCATAATTTCTACCCTTACCTTGGCGGTTCCCTGCGTTTGGAAACCAAGCAGCTGCGCGCCGCGTTTGGAGATGTCGATAATACGGTTTTTGGCATAGGGTCCGCGGTCATTGACACGTAAAACCAACGAACGTCCGTTTTCGAGATTGGTTACCTTTACGATTGACGGCAACGGCAGAGTCCGGTGTGCAGCGGTGAGCGTATTCATATCGTAGTTTTCGCCGTTGGCGGTTTTTTTCGCGTGAAAATCCTCACCGTACCAAGACGCCATTCCGACTTCGGAATAGCCGTAGTCCTCTTTGGGATAATACCAGGTTCCCATAATTTTATAAGGGTTGCCGACCTTATAGCTGCCGCCCTGCCCTTTAATGGCTGCGGCTTGGGAATATTTGCCGTCGCCGAGGTCTATTTTGCCATAGGTACAGGCAGTCAGGGCAAACAGCATACAGATAAGCATAACTCTGCAAAAATTATGTTTTTTATTCGTCATCAGTCTTTCCGTTTCTATTTATTTTGGACTAATCTAACCTGTTTTTGAGCGTTCGTAAAGCTCTTAATTTTTGTTGTGTAATTTTCGGTCGGGAACCGGAACGGCAAAGCCTATTTCAGGATTATAATCGTTTATTTTCCGCAGAAGTTTATAGTCGGGATAGCCGTCTTGAGGAAGCAGAGCCTCTTTTTGAATCTTTTTGACGGCTTCGCGGGTTTTGCTGCCCAGCTGTCCGTCCTCGTCCAATTTGAACAAGCCGAGCCGGTTAATGAACGACTGAACCTTTATGATGTCATCCGTCTTCAGACGAACGGCAGGATTCTCTTTTGCGGGTTTCCACGCCTTGCCGTCGGCGATGTAATCGGCCAACGTGCCGATGGCCAAAGCATAGTTTTCGGAACGATTCCACTTCATGATGACTTTGAAGTTCTCAAAAACCAAATATGCGTTGCCTTTGCTGCCCTCGGGGATTATAACGGCGGCTTTAAGGTTGTCATTATAGGGAAGTTTACGGCGGTTAAGCGTTTTTACACCGATTTTTTTCCACTCGCCCACGCTTTTATAGTTGTTTCTTCCGGTGTCGGCAAAGTTAAAATTCCACGGCAAAGAAACCGGCAATCCCCAGGTCTGATTTTTCTGCCATCCGATACTGGACAAATAGTTAGCCGCCGAGGCAGCGGCATCCTCAAAAGAATGCCAGATGTCAATCTGTTTGTCTCCGTCGGCATCAACAGCATAAGCGTTAAACGTTGACGGCATAAACTGAAAATGTCCCATGGCTCCGGCCCAGGATCCCTGCATACGGGTGAAATCGATATTCCAGGTATCAATAATCTTCAGCGCCTGATACAGTTCATTGCGAAAAAATGCCGGGCGGCGTTTGTCGTAGCTCAATGTCGTCAAAGCATCAATCGTATTGTAACCGCCGAAGTTGCTGCCCAAATTGGTTTCCACGGCCCAAAAAGCGACAATATAGTTTGCCGGTACCCCGTATTTTTTACTTATCGGTTCCAACAGAGGGAGCACCTCCCGGTAACGTTTACGCGCCTGCTCAACTCTGGTCTTGTTGACAACCCGGTTCAGGTAATCCGTCGACGTCAGGGCAAACTCCACTTGTTTGCGGTCGATTTTCACGACTTCAGGATCCGGATGGTAAAAGTCCTGCGCATAGACCGTATCTATGGTTTTTTGCGAGATTCCGCGATCAACCATCTCCTTTTTTAAATCATCCAGCCACGCCAGATATTCGGGCGGCGCGAACGTTGTTACATTGGCACAGGCCGAGGTTGCAACCGACAGGGCCAAACTTACGGCCAATATATGCGGGGATAATTTCATCAGAATCTTTCACTTGGTTTTACCTGCGGTTATTATGCCGGGGAATTTGTAAATAAATGATAAAAAAATAAAAAATAACACTTGACGATTACCAATCTATCATATAAATAGGAGGGTGCCGCCGGAGAGGTGGCAGAGTGGTTTAATGCAGCGGTCTTGAAAACCGTCGAGGGGGCGACCCCTCCCAGAGTTCGAATCTCTGCCTCTCCGCCAATTAAAAAGCCTGATTTTGATGTCAGGCTCTTTTTTTTACGGCGAAGACGCATCAGACTGCGTTTTTTTCACCATTGTCTGCCACGGTTTCCGTCAGTACAATCAGCAGCCGCATGATGGGCTGAGTGTTCCGTCACAACATTTGGCCCGCCCTCCGGCACAACCGCAAACACCGCCGTGCCAAGAGCAGCATCCCCGTTTTTCAATCAGAGTTTGCTGCGGCAGTGGCGTCATTTCCGATGCCGAAGGCTGAGGAGTGTTGTAAAATGAAATCAACAGCGGCAGAATTGCCAGTAATATAATTTTGCGCACGATAGTTCTCCTTGAATTCATATACACTAAAAGTTTATGAAAAAAATGCGCCATGTCAAAATATTTTTAAGATAAAATCATTGTTTTTCAAGTGATTAAATATTTTTAATTGAATTTTTAAAGATTCAATTTTCAGATTTCAGTTTTTGGTTGTCAGTAATTTCAAACAAAAATAAAACGGTCTGATTAAAATGCTTTACATCATAGCCAAATTGCGAAAAAATGGTTCAGGAAGGATCCTGAAATGGAAGAAAGAATACGAGCTTTTTTTGAATTTGTTTTTGATCGTCAGCAAGTCTGGCACCGGCGCAGCCGGCTTTGCCTCCCTGCTCCGTGGAGCGATGACGACATATTGCGCAACTACCGGTTTTGCAACGTTTACAGAGAGCTGGACGGAGGAACTCAGGTGATTGTCAAATATCTGAAACCGGACATCTCGCCCGAACAAAAACTTTTTAACATTGTCGCCTATCGTTTTTTCAATCGCCGAGATACCATTGAAAATCTGTTTGGCGGTTTGCTTGAGGTTGAAAATTTTAATTTTAAGTTCCTGGAACAACGTTTTGACGAAAAGAAAAAGCATCAATCGATTTTCTCTAATGCTTACTTGATTACGGCTCATTCCTTTAATCCTGATTATCGGCCGCAGGACAAACATATACAAATTCTTTTAATGCTCAACGATTTGCGGATGCGGCTGAAGCCGCTGCTTGCGGAGCTGCAGTCCTCGCCGGCGCAGGACGGTCCCGGGATTGTTTCACGCCACGTTCCTCTGGCGGGGCCTTTCCTTTCCGGGCAAATCCTGCTCGACGCAACATATGCCGGAGACATTGTTCCTTATACTTCTGACGATTTTCTGGTTGTGGGACCGGGAGCACATTGGGGGTTGGACATTATTTTCGGCAGACATCTTTCCAAAAAGGAAGCGGCAGCCAAATGCCGTGCGCTCCGAGAATTGCAAGCAGAGGGATTTGCCGAGCTGAAACGTTTGAAAAACAAAGACTGGCAGGAAATACGCTGGGATAACCCCGCTTATCCCGGACAACCTTACCTGAGTTTACACGACATTCAAAACAGCCTGTGCGAATTCAGAAAATACTGGCGCTTAAAACACGGCGAAAAGGCCAAACGGCGGTATTTTATGGCTTGCTCACAAACGGATTGTCTTTAATGACAAAACGCCAGAGATTGTCTTTGTCTGCACCGGCGTAATCAATCCCTACCCTTTTTAACGCTTTGGACGGATAAGGATGTTCTGCCGGCGAAAGCCACAAAAGATTGCCGCAAAGATCGGCGCCGTCATGCTCTTTGCGAGTAATTCCCAGAGCCTGGCAAAGTTTTCCGGGACCGGTCGTCAGATTTCTCAGTTCTGAAAGCTTTCGCCTGGCTTGCATAGTTTCTATTCCGGCAACGGGTTCCAAAGACCTGATTAATATGGCATTTGCGGTTCCTTCGGGACTGACGACAACGTTAAACTGATTATACATTCCGTAAACAAAGAAGACATATGCGCAGCCGCCGGCACGGAACATTGTGGCTGG
>HF995323.1:0-49850 GCA_000432275.1 Proteobacteria bacterium CAG:495 | reverse complement strand
GTCAGCTTGTTCGGGTATGCGTGGCAAGCCCGGTCGCAACTGCCGATATAGACCTCCAATTCGGTTATTTTTCCCGCCGTAAACACACCGCCGACATTTGAGCACAGATAAGCGCCCAAAAGTTCTTCTTGAGCAAACTCAAAAGGATCCCGCAAATATGCCGACAAAGGAATTCTGGTCTTGAAATCAGGCATCAGAACCTCCTTAAACTGTCGTAGGCCAGCCCCAAGCCGACGGAAGACATTTTATTTTCCGAAGATATTTCAGCCTGAGGGAAATGCGCGCATAAAACCTGACGGACATGAGGAATTTCGGTTGAACCGCCGGTCAAAATTATCAGTTCTATCTTGTCTGCTGAAGTTCCCGCCTGACGGAGGCACTCCTTAACGCTGTCGCTGATTTTATCAAGAGAAAGGTTGATTGCCTGTTCAAATTCAGAACGTTCGGAAATAATTTTCGGACAGCCGCTCAGAAACTCCAACACCTCCGTATGCCGGCCATCGTCTGTCAACGCTATTTTGGCTTTTTCGGCCAGTCCTAAAATAACGTGGCCTTTTTCCCGGTCGATTACTTCCAGCAGGCGGCCGTAAAGTTCCGGACAATGAGCATTGCTGAGCACTTCGGTTACCACTTTGCGGTTTTGATATGTATAGGCCGAGTTGACTTTGCTCCACTCCGACAAATCAAAATACTGACTGGTCGGTACGGGAAGACTTTTGGCACCGTAGGTTGTTCCCAAGCCGAGACTGGGCATAAAAAAACGCAGGCTCAAGGATTTGTCAAAGTCATTTCCGCCGATACGGATACCGCTGGAGGCCAAAATATCGTCGCTGCGGTCGCTTTTATGACTGAGTGCCGTTCCGATGCGAATGATTGAAAAGTCGGAGGTACCGCCGCCAATATCGATAACGCAGGCAAGCTTTTCTCCGGAAATCCGAGGCTCGTGGGCAAAAGCCGCAGCTATGGGCTCATATTGGAAAACAATATTTTTAAAACCAACCCTGCGGGCTATGTTTTCCAATTGGCGTTCTGCTTCCCGGTCGCCTTTTTCATCGTTATCCCTGAAGTGAACCGGCCGTCCCATTACGACATCGGTTAGTTCATCCTTAACGTTTTCTTCCGCCTGATGTTTGAGATAACCGACAAATTGAGCCAAAATGTTTTCAAATTTGACCGACTTGCCGTTGACAATAGTGCCGGACAGCATCAAATCCGTTCCCAGGACGCGTTTGAGGCTGCGCATAAAGCGCCCTTCTCTTCCGTGCAGATATGCAGACAACGCCTGATGTCCAAACAAAGGCAGATGTCCCGGTTCATAGAAAACAGTACTCGGAATGGTCGGCTGGGAATCTTCTACCGCAACCAGATAAGGTTTGCCATCGGCAGACGCAACCGCAATTGACGAATTTGACGTGCCAAAGTCAATGCCGCAATGAAAAAAGGACATAGTGAAAAACCTCAGTCGGATGTATAATGTGCGAGGTTTTTATCACAGAACGAAGCGGCTGTCAACTCAGAAGCTGAAACCGGAAACCATATCCAGGGTTGCAACGGACAACGTGCCGCCTGAAAAGCTGAAATCGGCGGAAGCGGCAGACAGCTGCTGCTGGAAAGAAACGGCCTTTTGCTGCAAACGCAATTGCCTTTCCATTTCCGTTTCCAGTTTTTCCTTGTCTTCATCATCGTCGTCTTCCAAAGCAACAGTATATTCCTGCTGCACTTTTGCCGCAGCAAGTTCATGGCTGTCGCTTAAAAGTCCGGAAACGGCGGAACGCAGCTCGGTATTTTCATTCAAAATCCGTTCAATGTTATCTTTTTGAGGATGAGAGCCGTCTACGGAAATTTTGCCGCCTTCATATGTAAACTTGATTTCGGAAGACGTATCGATACTGTGCGAAAGCAAAATGCGGCTGATTTGTTTTTGAACCTCCCGACGTTGGACTTCAACGTTTTTGGCTTTGGCAATCAAAGACGTGTTTTTTTCCGCCGATGCAGCTTGTCCCGCTTTGCGAGCCGCCGGAGACAAATCCAGACTGAATGCCTCATTGAGGCTCGTTTCCGAGGCCTTGTCACGACTGATGCCAGAAGCTGATGTCGGCAGAGGCGCTTCCGTAACGCCCAACAAAGAATTAAGTGATGAAATAAGCATAGGTTCCTCCTTAAATAAAAACGTATGCAAGAATCATACCGGTCTTGGCTTTTTATAAATGATAAATATATAAAAAAAGTGGGTTTTAACTTGCGCAATAACGTAAAAAATACTTAAATGGAACATAAAACAGGAGGTAAAATGAACAATACGGTGACGGTAAGTTTGCGGCCTTACAGCATTAAGGAAGAAATTTGGAACTGCATCATTCACGGCACCGGCATTGCCCTGAGTATTGCCGGATTGACGATATTGGTCGTGTTATCATCCATTTACGGAAACGTATGGGCTATCGTTTCTACGGCAGTATTCGGCGTTTCGATGATTTTGCTTTATACCGCGTCGACGCTTTATCACGCCATACCCAACCCGGAAATAAAGAAAAAATTGAAAAAGCTCGATCACATTTCAATTTTTTATTTAATTGCAGGAACATATACGCCGTTTCTTCTGGTTAATATGCGCGGCACTTTGGGATGGACCGTTTTTGGCATCATCTGGGGACTGGCGCTGACGGGAACGGTTTTAAAACTGCGTTTCTCAGGAAGCGGCACCAAGCTTTGGTCCATAGGCCTGTATCTGATTATGGGATGGATGATTGTCATCGCCTCGGAGCAGTTGTTTACGAGCCTGCCGAGAACCGGACTGTTGTTCTTGATTTGCGGCGGTTTGTTTTATACTCTGGGCGTTTTGTTTTACATTTGGAAAAGCAGACAATATACCCACGCCATCTGGCACTTTTTTGTTCTAAGCGGTACGACAATGCATTTCTTTGCCGTGCTTTACAGCTGTGTTCTGCTGTAGAAAAACTAATTTTGTTTTGGGGAGGTTTCGTCCTTGCGCGGCGACAGACGCCTGAACGAAGGCAGGATATAAAGAAAAGTAACAACAACCAGCATTAATTTGACAAACCCCATGGCGCAGCCCTCCCCTTAATCTACAACAACACAGTCATCTCCGTTAAAACCGTAATTGACCACCGTTCCGTTGCGGATGGTAAACGACGTCTTGCAATAATAGTTTGAATAGCGCGGTGTGTTGGGCATTCCGAAATCAGGCGTTTCGATTGCCGAATAAGCCACTTCTGAATTATAGGGCCGCGTTTCGCCGTTAAAGGCACGGGAACCGAACTTGATGTAAGTTACAACTTTTTCATCGGGCGTAACATAAAAGACATTGGCCGGATATCCCCAGGCCTGCTGCAAACGTTCTTCCGACTGTCCTATCCAAGGCTGGAGCGTTTCGGCATAGGTCGGACGATTAGCGCAGGCAGAAAGCGCAAGCATCAGGACCGGAAGCAGATGTAAAATGTTTTTCATCGGTTATTCTCCTTTTTATTTAAGAAGAATGTAATCCGCAAAATTTTTATTCCAAGCTAAACCTCAGTTGAGTGTGGAATCGAGCATTTTATACAAACGGCTTTCGGCGGCAGCGTCTATCCGAACCTTAAACTCAACGGCATTTTCCATTTCCTGTCGGGAAAGCACCTCTGCGTGAGCATGAAGCCAGGCAATCATTTTGCCGTCGGTTATCGGCAGTTTGACCTCGATTGTCCGGTGATGTGCGGCCAAGGTATCATCAATGAGCCTGAGAAACTGCGGACAGCCTTCGCCGGTCAGCGCCGAAACCATTACCCGGTTGCGGCGTGCGGCAATCTGCTTTTCCAAATGGCGGCGCATATCATCGTCAAGCAAATCAATTTTATTAAACAGCTCAATGTAGCTGTCTTGTTGTTCAATGTCTTCCAATCCCAAGCTGCGGAGCACCTTTAAGACGTCCTGCTGTTGTTCTCTGGTGTTCGGATTGGCAATGTCTCTCACATGCACAATGACATCTGCAGACAAAACTTCCTCCAGGGTTGCCCGAAAGGCCATAATAAGTTCGTGCGGCAAATCTGAAATAAAACCGACGGTATCGGAAAGAATCACCTCCTGACCGGAAGGAAGCCTGATTTTGCGCATTGCCGGATCTAACGTTGCAAAAAGCAAATCTTTGGCAAAAACGCCGGCTGCCGAAAGCTGGTTGAACAACGACGATTTTCCGGCATTGGTATAGCCTACCAGAGCAATGACCGGATATGGAATCCGCTGACGGGCCGAACGTTGTATCTGTCTGGTTTGTCTGACTTTCTCAAGCTCTTTTTTTATTCGGACAATTTTATCGTCAATAATACGACGGTCCAGCTCTATCTGCGTTTCTCCGGGACCGCCGAGAAAGCCGGCGCCGCCTCTTTGGCGTTCTAGATGCGTCCAGCTGCGTACCAGACGGCTGCGTTGGTAAGTCAGATGCGCCAGTTCTACCTGAAGTTTTCCTTCCCGGGTTTGGGCCCGCTCACCAAAAATTTCCAGAATCAAAGCGGTGCGGTCAATGACCTTTATTTTTAACTTGTTCTCAAGAGTGCGTTGTTGAATCGGAGTTAACGAAGTGTCCACAATAAGCAGCTCGGTTTCTTCCGCTTCCAAAAGCGGCTTAAGCCTTTCGAGCACACCCTGCCCGACGAAAGTCGAAGGCTTGATGGCCCTGACTTTGATTATCTCTTTATAAACGACATCGAGATTAATGGCCAAAGCCAAACCAACCGCTTCTTCCAGGCGGGAATCCGCTGAAAGGCTGAGCGGTTGATTGAGAACTTCCGGAAAAATTACGGCAGCTTTGACTTTTTTATTCTTTTCAAATTCAATTAACGGCAATTTATTCTTCGCCGTCATTGATTTCCACTTCTACAGCCTCGCTGGGCATAATGGTAGAAATGGCGTGTTTGTAAATCAGCTGAGTATGTCCGTCGCGGCGCAACAGCAAAGAAAAGCTGTCAAACCAGGTTATCAGCCCCTGAAGTTTTACACCGTTAACCAAAAAGACGGTTACGGATATTTTATTTTGGCGAATATTGTTTAGAAAATCATCTTGAACATTCTGAGACATTTTTTAGTTCCTTAATTGGTTTTATATAAGCAATTCTAACTATATTTTGTTAAATTAGTAAAGCACTAGATTACATTAGGGGATAAATCCCCGCCCTCACCACTATAAATTTTATTAGGAAAAGATTTTCTCAACCTGTTTGATTGCGCCGGAATCAACGTATAAAAGCACAATATCACCGCTGCAGATATCCGTCGTGGGGTCCGGATAAACCAGATCTCCGTTGTGCAAAACGGCAAAAATACGGCTCATCTTGGGCAGGTTAAGTTCTCCGATTTTTTTACCGGTACAAAGATTTTCGTCTTCAATCCTTATTTCCCAAATTTCTCCACAGCCGCGGCTGACGGAATAAGCGTCTATCATCTTGGTTTTTCGGATTTCTTTAAGCAGCTGAGAAATTGTCACCGAGCTGCGGTCAACCAATATGTTGTTGCCGATATTGACGACAAGGTTATTGTATGACGGGGTATTGAGAACCGAAATGGTCGAATGCACTCCGCTTTTTGCCGCAAGCAGCGAAGCCAGAAGATTATCCTTGTCATTTGAGGTTACGGCCACCGAAGCATCAGCGTGGCTGATGCCGGCCTCGTCCAAAATCAAATCGCTCATCATCGGTCCCTGGATGACGATAACATGAGACAAGTCTTTAGCCAGGCGGCGGGCTTCGTCAATATTTTCCTCAATAATTTTACAGCTGACGATGCTGTCGTCATGTTCAATCTTTTGGCCGAGATAATTGGCAATCGAGTTTCCGCCGAAAATTACCAAGCGTTCGTTGGTCGGGCGTTCGAGCCCGAACTCCCGAATGGTTTCGTCTACGTTGTCGGCTTTTACCAGAATATTAATTTCGTCTCCGACTTCAAGGGAATCGTACATTTCCGGAATTTCGCAATTGCCGTCCCGAAGCACGTTAATAAAAGCGACATCCAAATCGGGGGCGCTGCGCGTCAAGTGCATCAAGGGAATCCGGACCAAAGGGCAACCGGCGTCGAGTTTCAGGGTAAGTACATAGGCTTTGCCGCCGAGAACCGGCAAAATTCCCGAACTGCCGGGAAATTTGAGAATCCTGAGCACGGCTTCGGCAATGGCAATATTGGGAGAAATAATCTGGTCAATCGGCAAGTGATTTTCATTGTACAGGGTAGCCCAAAGCGGATCCAGAAAATCCTCGCTGTCTATCCGGGCGATTTTGTGCGGAACGTTAAACAAACTGTGGGCAATCTGGCAGATTACCATATTGACCTCATCCGTATCGGTAACCGCTAAAAGCAAATCGGCTCGGGAAGCATCGGCGCGTTCCAAAATATCGGGATGAGAGGGCATTCCCAAAACCGGAAGCACGTCAAACTCCTTTGATATTTCATCCAAGTACCGCTGGTTATCATCAATAACGACAATATCATTATTGCCTTTGACCAGATAACTTACAATACTGCGGCCGACGCTCCCCGCCCCGCAAACAATAATCTTCATTTCGGCATTCCTTTATACAGTTTCGCCACAAGAATCAAAATAACGGTGGATTTCGGCAACGGCCGCTTCCATCTCATTTATTCTGACATAATTCTCCCTAAACTTGCGGGCATCGCGAAAATTTTTGCAATACCAGCAGACGTATTTTCGGGACAGCCCCAAAGCCAACCTGGCTCCATAATAGGCCTCCAACTCTTTAATATGGGTTAACAAAGCCTGCTTAACAACCGGAACCGGCACCGGAGCGAACCCGACAGAACGATTTTCCAGATATTGATGCGTCCTTCCGATTATCCAAGGATTGCCCAATGCCGCACGGCCTATCATAACCCCGTCGACGCCGGTATAATCCAGCATTTCCGCGGCTTTTTGCGGAGATGTAACGTCACCGTTGCCGATAACCGGAATACGGACGGCATTTTTAACCTCGGCAATGATATCCCAGTCGGCGGTTCCGGAATAAAAATCCGAGCGTGTACGTCCGTGAACCGTAATGTATGCGGCGCCGCAGTCTTCACACATTTTGGCAAAATCAACCGCATTAACGGCGTTGTGATCCCATCCTTTGCGAAACTTAACGCTGACTTTCAAAGGCGTGGCCTTTACCACGTTTTTTATTATTTCGGCAGCCAAAGGCATATCCTGCATCAGATATGAGCCGGATTTGTTATTGACAATTTTGCGAACCGGGCATCCCATATTGATGTCCAAAGAATGAGCCCCCAATTCGCTGACCAGTTTGGCTGCGTCGGCGAACAAGGCCGGATCGCTTCCGACCAACTGTACGACAACCGGATAGGGTTCATTTCGGACATCAGCTATTTTATAGGTCTTGGGATTACGACGGGACAAGGCATTAATAGCCACCATTTCGGAAACCATAACGCCCTCCCCGCAGGAAGACACCAACCTGCGCATGGGTAAATCCGTGATTCCGGCCATGGGGGCTAAAAAAACCCGGCTTTTAAAATCTAGTATCTGCATTTATACCTTAAAGTCAAATTCACGATTGTTTGCAAACATAAAATCTATTAACACCGTCGGCTTCCGGCTGACCCGGCTGCTTTCCAGATAACTGCCGGCAGCATAACCGGCGTCGGCGGTCTGCGGCTGTTCCGAATTCAGCGCCGTCAGCCGGTAAGACATACCGGTTTCCAACAAACGGTAGGCATAGCCGTTCAAAGACTGATAACGTTCGGTATTTTCAAAACTCTCCCGGCTTGACGAGACATTATCGGCAGAGAAGCGGCCGGATTTGTATTTGATCCGGTCGACAGAACCGGAAATCTGCTGATTCAGCGTACTTAAATAATCATTTACATACAGCCGGCTCATTTAACTTCCTAGTTCAGTTTATCCAATGTTTTGGCCAGAATGTAGTAAAGCTTGCCGATATCCGCACCGGTAATGACCGAGAGCAAAACGCCGGAACGTTCGTTTGCCTTGGCACGGCTGACCAAAACCTCAAACTCGGAGAGATAACCGCTGACCAGCGTGCGGAAGTCTCCGTTTTGTTCAAATTCTTTGCGAATAGCCTGAATCTGCGCTTTGGTCATATTGCGGGCAAGATAGCGAACGAATACGGAAGTGTCGCCATTATAATATTTCTTCCACAAGTCTTCCTCGTCCTTGGGATTAAAGACGCGGTTGATATCTACCGAAATGGTTTCCAGCTTTTCAATAATGCTGGAAGCATCTTTCAGGAAGGTATCTATTTTGACGCCCTCGTAAGTGGATGACAGGGTTTCCAGCGTTGCATCTGCCCTTTTGGTATGTTCGTTCAGAAGCTTAATTTGTGCACTGACGACATCATTAAAGTGGATTGACTGTTTTACGATATTGTCGCCCTTTTCGTTAAACTCTTTTCCGGTTTCGACCAACTCGCTCATTACGCCGTGGACTTTGCTCAAAGTATCTTCTGTTGCGGCAACCAAGACGCCGGACTGTTTGATGAATACTTCGCCCGAGGTGCGGATTTCGTTGGAAATACGCTCGGCGTTAGCTGAAATCTCATTAATCGTCGCCCGCAGTTTATCACCGGAATTTTCAAAATGGGCGGCGCTGAGTTTGGTTGCCTCTTCCAGCTGCATACCCAGGTTTTTGAGGTTTTCGCCCAATCCTTTAACCTTGTCGTAGGCAATATTGGCACGGTTAGACAATGCCGTGGAGGTGTCATTTAATACGGTATTGAAGCAGTCGACCAGTTTTTTGGTGTCTTCAGAAATCTGAACCATCTTATCGCTTTGTTCGCTAATCAGGTTATTAATTTCGATTACACCGGTGCTGGTTTCCGCCGTAACGGTGTTGAACCCGGCCAGATATTTTTCATAATCCTTGAATACGCCGCCAATATTCTCAACCGAATGGTGGATGGTGGCATCAAGGTCTTCACTGCATTGGCTGAGGCTCATATTGACTTCTTCTATGCTCTTGATGGAAGATTTAGCCGTTTTTTGGACATCTTCTCCGGCTTTAATCAAGCGATCGCCCAAAACATCGAACTCATAAGCCACTTTAGTGCTGGTGTCAAAAATCGTATCGGTGTTAGCTTTGAAGCTTTCGTTGATTTCCTTAACCTTTTGGGCAACTTCAGTTGTCGCATCCGAGAGATATTTGTACTGCTGAGCCAAAGACGCTTCGCCAAGGCGGGTCTGGGTAGCCAAAGTGTTGACCACATCGGTCAGACTGTCTTTCTGATTTTCGAGGGTCTGTTTTATGTCATCAGACTGAAGTTTGGTTTTAACCAAAGCGACATCCAGAGTTTTGACATGATCGTCCATCAACTTTGTGATATTCTGGGTTTCATTGCTCAAATCGCTGTTGGCGGCCTGAATCTTGGTACAATTCCCCTGAATGATTTTTACGGAGTTGTTTGATTCTTCCCTGATGTTTCTGACTGTATTGTCAAAGACGTTAATCTTTTCCTGAACCTTATCGGCAATTGACGACAAATCACGCGTTACGTTTTCAACCAAACTGCCGACGGCCGCATTCTTAGCCGAAATAAGGTCTTCTATCTCGCTCAGGCGGTCAATCGAGCGATTGCTGTTGGCAACAACGGCTTCGGCATGTTTGCTGGTATCTTCTTCCAACAAAACCATCCGGGAGAAGACTTTATCTGCACTTTGCTCAATAATGGCAATCTGCTTTTTGAGGGCATCGCTCATACTGACAGTGTTCTCGGCAATCTTATCACAGATGTTGAAAAATTCGTTTTCCTGCTGTTTGAAAAGCATTCCGAGAGCCGCAGCCTTGTCGTCGAGGGACTGAACAACGTCGGAAACATAGCCGACAGTGCTTTCCGCAACATGATTGAGCAAGGTATTCTGGTTTTCAAACGAAGTTGCCAGCTGCTGCATGGTCGAATTGGTCGTTTCGGTTGCCTTGTCGAGAGCTTTGGTCTGACGGTCGAGAATACTGTCTACCTCATGAGCGCGTTCGGTAACCGCTTTGCTCAAGGCTTCCATATTTTGAGACTGGCTGACCAAAATGTTCTCCAGCTGGGTAACTTTAGTCAGCGTTTTATTGGTATTGGTGTCAAACTGGGTTGCCTGTTCGGCAAGATTATCATTAATCGATTTGCTCTTGGTAATGACGTCATCACAGGAGGCAATCATAATATCCAGCTGTTTTTTGAGTTTTTCCACGGTTGAAGCAGCATCGTCTTCTATTGCTGCGGAAGCTTTGTAAAGCTCGTCAATTTGGCGTTTGAGTTCAGACTTGATTTCTTCGACGCGGTTGGCGGAATTGGTGATGTTGCGCTGTTGCTGAGAAAGTGCAGCCTCGCTTATCTGGCTTTGCGATACCACAATTGAAGACGCTTCGGTCAGCGACATGGCGTGTTTGTTCATACTGTCGCCGACGCTGTTAATCTGGTTGACCGACTGCTGGGCCTGCTTCTTTAGCATATCGCTGCTGGCAAGAATCTCATCATTGAGGCTTTCAATGCGATCCGAAATATCCCCAATTACGTTGTTAAGGCTGTTATGGCTGCGGACAATTTCATCCGAAACGCGAGCGGATTTTTCCAATACGGCGGTAGAGAGCTCCTCAAGGCGGGTGGTTTTGCCTTCCAAGGTGCTGATATAGGTGGTAATGTCGTCAACGGCAGCCTCAGATTTCTCATGCAGCGAAGTTATGTTGCTGGCAAGAGAGGTGTCCACTTTCTGCATAGAACCGGTAATGGTTTCAGCCACATCATTCAAGTTCTCAACCTGAATAGAAATGCTTTCCTCCAAAGTATTGCTGCGAACCATCAACTTGTCAATTTCCTGAGCAAGAGCGGAACCATGCGTTCCCAGCTTTGAGGTAATAAGGTCGGTCTTCTCGCTCAGTTCGTTAATCTGTCCGGCAATCGCCGTGCGATGTTTGCCCATGGCGGTATCCACTTTGTTGATTTGCAAATCAACGGCATGGTCCAGAGTGCCCAGTTCTTTTTCAATCGTATGGCCGATGGTCTTGCAGCCTTCCATAGCGTGATTGGTCATCTCCGAAAGTTTCTGGCGCAAAGTGTAATCATGTTCATTGATTACGCTGTCCAATTGGGCTACGTGAGAATTAAGCAGCGTACCCAAATTATCAATTTCAGACCCTACGGTTTTTTGAATGATACCACAGTTTTCAACCGCATTTTCAGAAATTTTTTGCAAAATTGACGTCTGATTGTTCAAGGTTTCGCTTACCCGGGAAAGGTTATCCTTGCTTTCCTGATTAAACTGCGTCAACAACTCGTTGGCCCGCAAAATGTTGTGATTGCTGCTGTCCGAAATTTCTTGCAAAATACCGGCCGTAGACTTGATTTCGTTAATACGCGGCAACAGCTTGTCAAACAACGCATTGATGTTTTTTTCAATATCGCCGGCGCCGGATATGAATTCGCGGTTGTATTGAGCCACGGTTTCTGCCGAGGTTTCGGCTTTGGAGGTGATGTTTTCGAAGTTTTTGACCAAAAACTTTACGCCGTCGCTCAATTCGACAATCGTTTTGGAAGAATAAGTGTCAAGAGTAGAAACCAATTTGGCAAATTCGTTGATATTGCTGCCGATTTCATCCTTAATTTTCGCGGTCTGCTCGGTTGCCAGCTTGGTCACCTGCTGAAGCTCGACCACCTGGGAACGAATGGCATCGGCCATGGCCTTTGCTGTCTGGGGAGCGCCTTGTTCGGGGTAAACAAGCTGGTTCATATAGGCCCGGAGGAATTTGGCCTCCTGCTTAAAAGATGTACCGCGGTCAATATAGGCCATAACCACCCAGATAATGGCCAAAGGAAGCGTAATTCCGGCAAGGAATCCGCCAAATTCGTCGGGCATCATCAAAAAGAGGTTTGACCAGCCGAAAAACTGGGTGATGTAAATCAGAACAACAGCAAACCAGGCGGCACTGACCCATATCATCAAACGGTGCAGGTTATTGGTCAACCAAGAGGTGTTCTCTTCGATATCGGTATAGTTTACCTTGCTGTTTTCGTTCATAAACTGCGGAAGATTGTTGTTGCTTTTGGACACATTAGCAGCATCAGCGGTTTGATTTGACATCTAATTATTTTCCCCTAAATTCTATTCCCCAATTTGCAATTTATGCAAAATTTGCGGTTATATTACAGCATAAATTTGCAATTGAAAATTATTAATAAAAACTAAAGGCAGTTATCCACAAGCACCTTGTTTTATCGGTGGTATAATTTATCCGGTCTGCCGGTTTTCGTCCGTCCGGCTATAATAACCTTAGGTTGTGCAGACCTGACATTTTAATATAAAACAACAAGGAGCAAGATTATGAAATTGAGCAAGAAGCAAAACCGAATGAACTGGAAAAACTGCCGTATCTCCCTGGCCAAACAGCTTTGGACCTTACGGACGGAAAACCGTTTGACAATCGATTACGTCAGCCAGAAGACTTTGCTGCCGTCTTTTTTTATTGAAAACATGGAAACCGGCCGCGGCGACCTCAAAATCGGCAATCTGATGGTTCTAACCCGTTTTTACGGCAAAAAGGTTAAAATCGAATTACAAGATTGATTTCATAAAAAAAGAGCCTGATTTGAACGACAGGCCCTTTGTCTTTTTACTCTTCTTCCATTTTTTTCAAAACGTACCGCAGTTTCTGCAATGCCTGAATCTGCATTTGCTCCTGGGACAGTCCCGCAGGAACGACAACGCTCGCTTCAACCTTGGTTTCCGGCTCGACAGCGGTTACCTTTACAAAATTTCCATTACGCACGTATTCAAAGAGAACTTCCGCCATAGGGTTTATTTGTCTCCTTTAAAAAACTTGTTGTTTTTGGGGAAACCGAAAGGTGCCAGTTTACCCACCTGGGCACGGTGTCCCAACCAGCTCAGCAAATCCGTTTCGGTTTTGGTTCCGCCGGCACGGTTATAACTGAAACCGTCAGCCTCGTTGAAAATCTGAATGTCGCTCAGGCCTCCGTCCTTGTATTTTTGCAAGGTTACGCCCCGGCCGCGCGCCATTGTGGGAATTTCTTCCATTTTGAATATCAAAAGCTTTCGATTGTCACCAATGACGGCAACCATATCTCCGGTGATTTTCTTGCAGAACACCGCAGTCTCTCCGTCAGCCAGATTCATAATCTTACGACCGTTTCGGGTTTGGGCAAGCAGATGGTTTTCATCAACCACAAATCCCCGGCCGTTGTTAGATGCTATCAGGTATGAAGCTTTGGGCTCAAAAACGAACATATCGCAAATGTTGTCATTGTTGCCCAAATCGACCATCAGGCGCAACGGCTGACCAAAACCGCGGCCGCTGGGAATTTCGCTTCCCTGAATATTGAAGAATTTTCCGGAGGTATCGAAAAGGATTATCTTGTCCGTCGTCTGGGCGTGAATGGCCATCAGCAATGAGTCATCGTCTTTGAACTTGAATTCCTCGTTGAGCGGATTATGGCCTTTGGTACAGCGTATCCAGCCCTTTTGCGAAAGAATAACGGTAATGGGCTCTTTTTCCACCGAAATTTCTATCGGGACTTCAATTTCCTCGGCAACCTCGGCAAATTCCGTCCGGCGACGGCCTAATGCAGTTTTTTTGCCGAATTTTTCCCGAATGAGTTTGATTTCTTCGGAAATCTTTTGCCAACGCAGCGTTTCATCGGCCAACAGCGCTTCCAATTGCCCTTTTTCTTCCGAAAGTTCATCAAATTCATTTTTGATTTCGGTTTCTTCCAGCTTGCGCAGGCTGCGCAATTTCATATTCAAAATTGCCTCCGCCTGGTTGTCGGTCAGGGAAAACGCCTTCATCATAACGGCTTTGGGCTCGTCTTCTTCCCGAATAATGCGGATGATTTCGTCAAGATTCAAATAGGCAATCAGATAGCCGGAGAGGATTTCCAGGCGATTGTTTATCTTCTGCAGACGGTAGTTCGAGCGGCGCTGCAATACAATTTGACGATGGCGCAGAAATTCCTGCAAAACCTCTTTGATGCTCATTACCCGGGGAACGTTATCGGAATCCAATACGTTCATATTCATATTAAAGCGGGATTCCAGCTCTGTCTGACGAAACAGGTATTCCATCAGCAGATTGGCATCGACATTGCGGCTTTTAGGCTCCAGAACGATACGAATATCATGGGTCGATTCATCACGAACATCGCTCAGTAAAGGAATCTTCTTTTCCTGCAGCAACAAGGCTATACGCTCAATCAGCTTGGACTTAACAACCTGATAAGGAATTTCGGTAACAACAATCTGATACTGGCCCTGCCCTAAATCTTCCTTTTCCCATTTGGCGCGAATACGAAAGTTTCCTCTCCCCTGAGTATAGTTGGCCAAAATGGTCGCAAAACTGTCAATTATAATACCACCGGTAGGGAAATCAGGCCCTTTTACCTTTCGAACCAGCGGCTCTATTTCAACATCGGGCTTTTCAATCAGCAGCAGCAACGCGTCACAAACTTCAGAAAGGTTGTGAGGCGGGATGTTGGTGGCCATACCAACGGCAATGCCGGCAGAACCGTTGCAGAGCAAATTGGGCACCGCACCGGGCATAACGACAGGCTCGGACTCTTCGCCGTCATAAGTGTCGCGAAAATCGACAGCATCGTCGTTGAGCCCTTCCATCAAAGCCATGGCAAATTCGGTCAGCCGCGCTTCAGTATAACGCATGGCAGCGGGATTATCTCCGTCGATGTTGCCGAAATTGCCCTGTCCGTCCACCAAAGGATAACGGACGGAAAAATCCTGTGCCAGACGGCACATGGCGCCGTATACCGCAGTATCGCCGTGGGGGTGATACTTACCGATGACGTCGCCGACAACGCGGGCGCATTTTTTGAACCCCGATTTGGGATCCAGATGCAGCTGGCGCATTGCAAACAGCAGACGGCGGTGAACCGGTTTCAGGCCGTCTCGAACATCCGGCAGCGCACGGTCGACAATGGTTGACATTGCATAAGAAAGATAGCGGGTGCTCAATTCTTCAGCCAGAGCAACGTTTTTTATTTTTTGTTCAAATTCGGGCATGTAACATCCTTAGGGCTAGCATTTCGGCTGTTATTTAACAATTTCCGCCAAATTAACACGGGTCAGCGGAAATTTCAAGCCGTGAGATGCAAAAAAGTTTTTATAGAGGAAAAACTCGGTCATATTGAGCAAATCAGCCAATTCAGGAGGCTGGGGACGATAATTTTGCTCCAAAATGAAACGAGGATATTTATAAAGCCGGTTTTTATACGGCTCACCGGCTTCAAGGCAAACGGCCTTACCGGTTTTGGGCGAAACATAAGTCAGATTTTCGGTCGTGCCGGTGGCCGAACATTCACTCAGATCCAAACCTATTCCCAAATACTCGAGAAGATAAAATTCGAAATAAGCATAGTGCGTTAACCAATTATCTTCATTTATAAGATTAAAAAAGCTTTCTACATAGTAGAAAAATCGCTCTAAGTTGTCCATTTCAGGCAGGCAGGCATTCAACAGGGAGCAAAGCGATGTCAGCGTACGAAGTTTGTTTCCGTCTCCTAAAAAGTTGACCGCAGAGGGTGTGATTAACTCGGTACGCAAGCTCAGCATATTATCATCGACCCGGGCATAAGCCTCTATTTTCAACTGATTGCCAAGCTGATAAACAGGAAGATTTTTTTTGGAAAGGCAGTTTTTGACAAAGCCGGTGACTTTGCCGTGGCCGCGCGTCAAAACGCTGAGGATGAGCGAACTTTCCCCATGTTTTCGCATATTAATGATGTATCCGTCGTCAGCAAACTGCATATTCGTTTTTTCCAGCCGGGTTGTTATTTTCGTTTTGGTATGGACACCAGCGAGATAAAAAGAGCCGCATCGGAAACAATCGCGGCTCTTTTTAGTTCTTACCCGGACTTAATACGGCTTTACAATCGTTTTGGTAATCTTGTCGTAAGCCTGGAGTTCGCTTAATACCCGCTTCATTTCATGCAGGGGTATCATATTCGGCCCATCAGACAAAGCAACGTCAGGATTATCATGGGTTTCAATGAACACGGCAGCAACACCGACGGCAACCGCGGCACGGGCCAGAACCGGCGCATATTCCCGTTGTCCGCCCGAGGTTCCGCCCTGCCCGCTAGGCTGCTGAACCGAATGAGTGGCATCAAAGACAATCGGACATCCGGTGTCCTGAGCCATTTTCGGCAACCCGCGAAAATCGGTTACCAGCGTATTGTAGCCGAAACTGGTTCCGCGATCGGTCAGACAGACGTTCATATTTCCGGAATCTTCAATTTTCTTCGCGACGTTTTTCATATCCCAAGGAGCGCAGAACTGGCCTTTTTTTACATTAATGACCTTTCCGGTTTTGGCAGCGGCGACCAACAAATCAGTCTGTCGACATAAAAAGGCCGGAATTTGCAAGATATCGACATGCGGCGCTACGACGGCACACTGCTCTCTTTCGTGGATATCGGTGACAATCGGAATGTTGTCGTAAAGCTTTTTGATTTCATCAAATGTCCGCAATCCCTCTTCAATGCCCACGCCGCGAGGGCCGTTGAGCGACGTGCGGTTGGCTTTGTCGAAAGATGCTTTGAACACGTAATTTATGCCAAGTTCTTTGGTGATTTCAATCATCGCACCGCACATATCTATGGCATGCTGACGGCTCTCAATTTGGCATGGGCCGGCAAAAAGCGCAAACGGCAGGCGGTTGTTGATTTCGAAATTACCGATTTTAATTGTTCTTTGTTCCATCTCAGGAAATACCTTTCATGTTAGTCTGTTATGCTCAAAAACTAGCACCACGCGCGGCTGTTGGCAACAGATAAATTTATAATCCCCAAACCGCACGCCGGCGGAATGGGGATTATCGAATCAGAGTTTTATACCAAACCAGCTCTCAATTTTGCGTTTGTGCTCTGCCTGGCTTTCGTTGTTTTGAACCTTGCAGAGGTAAAACAGCGGACGCACGGAAAGCCTTTTGCCTACGTTTTGCAGAAAATACAAATGGCGGCGCAGCTCATCCTGCCGGATGATAAACAGTCCTGCCGGCTGCTTTTCCCTTTCACCAAAACACTCCGGCATAAGCTGCGGTTCAATTCCCAGAGAAGAAAGGACGGCTTCAGCGCGGCGGCTTATCCCGTCATACTGCCGGCAATTAAAGAAAAAGACCTTGGGTTTGTGTTTATACAGCCGGTCAATTTCATAATAAGCATAAGCTCCGAGATACAAAGAAACAATACTGTCGGGACTAACGGCTATAAACCGGCAATCCTTTAAGCGGACATTGTCGACAATGTTGCTGCTCGTTTCAATGTTAGCGCGCTTCTTCAGCTCTTTTTTGCCAAAAGGCCCTTCGTGATTGAGCAAATTAGCCAGAGGGTCGCTTTGATAACGCCCCGGACGTATCAGGTAGAGAAACAATCCCTCGCCTTTAAACGACGGGTTTTTGATGACTCTGTCGTGGATATCCGAATGTCCGATATACAGGCCCCGACCGCTGAATGAACTTTTTATCAAGCTAATCAACCCGTTTACGGTCTTAATTGACGGCGGTATCTTTGTCAAATCCAGACGATGCTGATGCGGGGAAACGGACAACTGTGGTTTTCCCGGAAACATTGCGGCAATTTCTCCGGCCAGGCGATTATTTTGCGGATAAATCACATAGCGAACGTTTTGTTTTAACATATCCATCCTGGACAGCTCAAAACAATTGGTTGAGATGTAAGGTTTCATGATGATAATATTTTAATGATTAATACTAGTAATATTTTCAGATAAAAGCATATTAATCATTAAACGGCTAAAGGCAAGAAATATCTTGCGGTAATTCAGTTCAGCCCGATACGGGTCCAGATGAAGAGAACGTTACCGTCGTTTTTGACGCCGGGAACGTAAGCAGCCTGCAAAGCAACCTTTTTATATTCAATGCCGGCCAGCGGCAGCGGAAGCGGCACCGGAATATATTTATATTCATGACGCTGGGTCAGGCTCAGAGTATATCCCAAACCGACGCGAAAATCACGATTGCAGTTGACAAACCAGTTTTTCATCCAGGCATAACCGAAAATCGTTTCGAGATATTTGTTAGAATCCTTAAAAGCCATAGCATAAAGGCTGTGCCAGTTGCCGTTTTCGTCGTACCTGGTTTTACCGAGGCCCAAACCCCAGGGGTTTTCATTATATTTATCAATATGCTTCTGGTCATAGGTCAGACGGTTATGCCATGCGTAAACAGGAACAAAGAGGTCATATTCGTCAGACTTCCAGGTTTCCTTGACATCACGCTGAACCTGCTGGAAATATTCGCGCATTCCGGCAGCGGCAACATCAGGCAACAAACAGACAAACAAAGCTAAAAACAGGTACTTTTTCATTTTACATCCGGTTTCAACATCACAACCATAGTGACAAGTGATATATATAAATGAGAAATTGTGCAAGAAATTTTTGAATTTTCCATAAAAAAAGGAAGGATGTCCCTTCCCTTTTTATGGTTTTGCCGTCAGCGTTATATCAAACGGCTTTGTTTGACTGCCGCTGCCACAAAGGAAACAAACAGCGGCGCCGGCGCAAACGGTTTGGATTTCAGCTCGGGATGGAACTGAACGCCGATAAACCAGGGATGTTCCGGAATTTCAACGATTTCAGGCAACTTGCCGTCCGGAGACTTTCCCGAAATGAGCATACCGGCCTGTTTCAGTTGGTTTTCATATTTCATATTAACTTCGTAGCGATGCCGATGGCGTTCAAAAATCTTCGTGGTTCCGTAAACCTTGTTAGCCAGAGATCCCGGAGCGAGTTCACATTCATAGGCACCCAAGCGCATCGTCCCACCCAAATCGCCATCTTTGTGACGGATTTGTTTGGCACCGTCCTTGTCCCATTCGGTCATCAAGCCTACAACCGCTTCGCAATCCGGTCCGAACTCCGTGGTTCCGGCATTTTTAACGCCGCAGACATTGCGCATCGTTTCAATAACAGCCATCTGCATACCAAAACAAATGCCTAAGAAAGGTATTTTATGTTCGCGGGCATAACGAATGGCCGTCATTTTGCCGTCCGTGCCCCGGGCTCCGAAACCGCCGGGAACCAAAATTCCGCTGACGTCGCCGAGCTGTTCGTCCACATTGCCGTTTTCAAGCGCTTCGGAATCGACCCACTTGATACGAACCTTATATTTGTTGGCAATACCGCCGTGGCAAAGCGCCTCGCCCAAAGACTTATAGGTGTCGAGCATCTGGGTGTATTTGCCGACAACGGCGATTTTGACTTCTCCTTCGGGATGCTTAATCGTATCAACAATATGCTCCCACTTGCTCAAGTCGGCCGGTGCGGCATCCAAACCGAAGTATTTGCACACCTGAGCGTCCATTCCCTCGTGCGAATATGCAAGCGGCACGGCATAAATGCTGGGGGCGTCGAGGGCGGCAATGACGTTTTCTTCCTTGATGTTACAGAACAAGGCGATTTTGCGTTTTTCATTCTGAGGAATCGGCATCTGAGAACGGCAAAGAAGCATATCCGGCTGAATACCGTATTCCTGAAGCTGCTTTACGGAGTGCTGGGTGGGTTTGGTTTTCAGCTCGCCCGAAGCCGGAATAAACGGCAGCAGGGTAACGTGAATGAACATAACGCGTTCACGGCCGAGGTCATACGCCGTCTGGCGAATGGCTTCCAAAAAGGGCTGGCCTTCAATATCGCCGACGGTACCGCCGATTTCGCACAGGACAAAGTCCTCATCGGTGATGTCTGATTTTATAAACTCTTTAATTTCATTGGTTACATGAGGAATTACCTGGATGGTGGCGCCAAGATAATCGCCGTGACGCTCCTTGTCCAACACCCGTTGATAAATTTTGCCGGAAGTCACGCTGTCGGTTTTGTGGCAGGCAACACCCGAAAAACGCTCATAATGGCCCAAATCAAGATCCGTTTCGGCACCGTCGTCAGTGACAAACACCTCGCCGTGCTGGTATGGGCTCATGGTTCCGGGGTCGACATTGAGATACGGATCAAGTTTGCGCATCCGAACCTTGAAACCTCTTGCCTGCAAAGTCGCCGCCAAAGACGCCGAAGCCAGTCCTTTGCCGAGAGACGAGACAACACCGCCGGTTATGAATATAAATTTAGTTTTTTCAGACATTTCAGTACCTTTTTAATTTGGGTTTTCATAAAAAATTACGCTTGTTTTAAAGTGACAAAGGCACCTTCGAAAAAGGTGCCTTTATTTTCGTTTGAGAGCCTCATCTACTTGCCAGCGACCGGAGCCTGAGGAGCCGAAGGTTCCGCTTCTGCAGCAACGGGAGCTTCTTCCAAAATTGATTTGGCATGACGGTCGGTGCCTTTGTAATACAAAGACAGCGAAATGCTGGTGATGATGAAAATCGTGGCCAGAATAGCCGTCGTGCGGGTCAGAAAGTTTCCGGTTCCGCGAGCGCTTAAAAAGCTGGATGCGCCGTTGCCGCCGCCGAGACCGTCCAAGGCACCGCCTTCAGAACGCTGAAGCAAAATGACTGCAACCAGAAAAATAGCTACTAACAAATGGATGACTAATAAAACTGTTCCCATAATTTTTTCCTTAAAATTTACTAATTAACAGCCGGAATTCTTGGCAATTGCCAGAAAATCGGCAACCTTGAGGCTGGCACCGCCAATCAGGGCGCCGTCAACGTCAGGAAGCGACATCAATTCTTTAGCGTTATTCGGTTTTACGGAACCGCCGTAAAGAATGCGCATTTTATTGGCATTGCCTTTTCCCAGTTTTTTGGCCAAGACCTTGCGAACGGCGGCGTGAACTTCCTCAACGTCAGCCGTGGTGGGAATTTTGCCGGTGCCGATGGCCCAAACAGGTTCATATGCAATAACGGTATCCGAAGACGTAGAATCGTCGGGAACCGAGCCTAAAATCTGCTCTTTGCAAACTTCGATGGCTTTGCCTGCTTCGCGCTGTTCCAGCGTTTCGCCGATGCAGATTACGGTTTTGAGGCCGGCAGCATGAGCCGCAACAGCTTTTTTATTAACCAATTCATTCGACTCGTGGTGGTCGGCACGACGTTCCGAGTGGCCGAGAATAACATAAGAGCATCCCAAATCAGCCAACATTGCCGGGCTGACGTCGCCGGTGTGGGCGCCTTTCGTTTCAAAATGGCAGTCCTGCGCCCCTAAGGCCACTTTTGCACCGCGAAGGGCTTTTTTGACAGAAGTCAGCAATGTAAACGGCGGACAAACCAGAAATTCGCACTGAGGTTTGCCGAGAGCCTTAACTTCTGCGGCAATTCCCTTAGCCAAATCAACGCCATCAGCCAAAAGGCCATTCATCTTCCAGTTACCTGCAATTAACTTTTTACGAGCCATGATTTTATCCTTTTTCAAAAAAAATTATGTCTTCTTCTAACACAGTCAAAAAAACTTTTCAACACCAATATTTATAAGTTGTATAAATTATTAATAATGATATATAATCGCGCAAGATGTTAGATTTATAAATAGGAAGATAATTGCTATGATGACCAAAATCAGAAGTGTGCAGGACTCTTGGGCTGCAAAAAGCATCCTTATTCTTACTGCGTTAAGCTTTATGTCTTTGTTCGGCGTTTCAGGCTATTTGAGCAGCGCCGGAAAAAACCGCCCGATTATCAAAGTGGACGACATAATCGTTTATCAGGACGAAATCCGCAATCAGTACAATCAGGAGCTCCAAGCCGCCAAAAACCTGTTCGGCGACAATATTGACGTCAATGACAATATGAAAAACGCCATTTTGCAAAATATCGTCCAGAAAGACCTGGTCAACGCCATTTTGCAAAAAACCTCAGAAGACCTGAATGTCAGCATCAGCAACGATCTGGTAAAGAAAATCATTTATTCCCAAGCTGAGTTTATGGATGCAAACGGCAATTTCAGCCTCGACAAACTGCGCCGGCTGCTCAATGCCTCCGGCTGGACGGAACAGCGCTACATTGACACGCTGCGCAAAGACATAGAAAAACAGCATCTGGTTCAGAACCCGGTGGAAAACATCAACATTCCGGCCTTTATGAACAAATATCTGGCACAGCTGGAAAATCAGAAAAAAGTCTTCAAATACATCGAAATCCGTCCGGAGAGCTTAAAGGTCGACCGTCAGATAAGTCAGGAAGAACTGGAACAGTATTATCAGGATTTTGCCGCCCAGTTTGAAGAGCCCGAAACCCGCAACGTTTCGTTTATTGAGCTTTCTGTTGACAAACTCGCTTCCAAAGTTACTCCGAGCGAAACCGACATCAAAAACTATTATAACGAAAACATCAATCAATTTGTGATTCCCGAGAACCGCAACGTCTTGCAAATGGTGTTTGACAACCAAGACGACGCAGACAAGGCTTTTGCCGCATTAAACGCCGGCGGAGACTTTTACAACGTCGCCAAACAATTTGCCAAACAAGACAAAGCTGCAACCCAGCTGGGCGAAGTGTCCAAAGACATGCTGATTGCAGATATGAGCGATGCAGTCTTTGATTTGAAAGCGGGAGATTACACCAACCCGATTAAATCAGAACTCGGATGGCATATCATGAAAGTGACCAACATCATTCCCAAGAAGGAAACTTCTCTGGCTGCCGCCCGCAATAAGATTATTGACGCCATTCGCAAAGAAAAAGCCTATGACGAAGCGTATAACGCCGTTGCCGAGATAGAAGACAAAATCGGAGCCGGTGCAACCCTGGAAAGCATTGCGGAAGAATATAACGCAAGAATCAACAAAGTAATCGGCCTGAATGAAGAAGGCAAATCGAAATCCGCTCCGGCAAGCCATAACAAGCTGATTGCCTCTACGGACTTTATTGACGCCGCTTTCTCTTACAACAGCGGAGAAATCAGTCAGGTGTTGGAGGGCGACAACGGTTTTACCATCGTCCGCGTTGATTCCGTTACAGACGCTCATCCCAAAGAGCTGAGCGAAGTTGAAGGCGAAATTCAGAAGATGTGGGCCGCCAATGAAAAGAATGCAATTGCGCAGGAAATTATCAACGACGTTACCCATGATCTTGAAAACGGTGACGAAATCGGAGATGTTGGCCGTCGCTTTGAACTGCCGGTTAAGACAACCAAGGCCATCAAACATACTGAAAACTTTGCCGGCTTGTCCCGTATTCAGATTGAAGAGCTGTTTCAGGAAAAGCTGGGAACACCGAAGCTTATCAGCAATGACGAAGTCAACCTGATTGTGGTTCCGACAAAAGTGATTAAAGCCAGCGACAATCTCTCCAAAGAAGAACTTGAGGTTTTGCGCTCAAAGGCTCAGGCCGATATGAGCCAGGCCGCAGCCAACGAACTGATTGACGCATACGGCAGCAACTACAAAGTCAGAGTAAAATATAAATATTTGGGTCTGGCTGATTAGAACTTTACACAGTTCGGATTTAAGCCCCGAAAATTTCGGGGCTTATTTTTATGCTTAAAAAATATTTTGACATAATAGCCAAAATGTGGCATAATTTTCAGTTATATAAGAAAAATTATTAACACTTATTATAAACACGAGGAAGGAACTAGGAAATCCATGCGCCTCATTAAACAAAGACAAAACAACATAAATTTATGGGAACATATGTATTTTGTTCAGCAGTATTCGGGATTTTATTTTTTGTGATGACGTTCATCCCCGTTCGCACAATAAGGTCGTTCAAAAGCAGCTTATTGGCGTCTTTGGGCATCTTTGCCTGTTTTACGCTGTTTAACTGCTTGGCGATGCCGGTTATATCGTTTGACACCATTGCAATATATGTTGAATATCTTGCAATAGCGATATTGATTTTATTGTACTCCGGAATCGTTAACGAGGAATGGAGCAAAGTAAACATTGGCTTTTTGATTTCCGTAGTCGTCGTTATGCTGGTTATGGGATGTATTTCGACACCGATGTTTCATGCCGGCGATTTCAGGGATCAGTTGAATATCGAAGTTCAGGACTCTACAGCCTTTGATGAGAACATTCACCAAATTCCGCTGACAAAAATGAACCGCGTTTCGGAAGAAACGGCCAGAGACTTGATTGAAAAACACAAAATGGGTGAACTTTCGCAAAAATGCGAACTGGGTAAATTTACGGCCCAAGTAATTACCGCTGATTTCAAAATCAACGAGTTCGGAAGCGATGAGGAAATCCATTTCATCTTTAAGGAACAACCCATATGGGTTGCCCCTCTGGAGTACTCAAGCTCTTGGAAAGCCTTCAGAAACGGCGTTACCAACGGTTATGCACTGGTTTTTCAAAATGATCCGAGCAAATACTTTTTGGTAAACAAGGTTAACGGCAAAGAACTGCAACTGCAGTATCTGGAAAGCGGCGTTTTGTTTTCTGACCTTGAACGTCATTTGAGAATCAACGGCGTCGATGGTCTGCTGGACGACTTCGGAATAGAAATCAATGAACACGGCCTGCCCTTTAACACGGTTTCTCTGCTGAAAAACAACATCGGATGGAGCGCTCCCAAGGTTACGGGAATGGCCATTGTCGACGTTCAAAGCGGTGAAATTACCAGAACGGGAATTGAAGACGCTCCGGCTTTTGTAAACCGCATTTATCCTGAGCGCATCATCAAAAACCATATTTCCTGGTGGGGCGAATATGTTCACGGCTGGATTAATCTGACCGACAAAGACCGTAAAAAAGCAACGGAGGAGGATCTTGAAGTGGTGTACAGTAATGGTGACAACTATTACTATACGGGCATCAAATCATGGAACTCCAAAGGTTCTACTCTGGGAATGATGTTTACCAACACCCGGACGGGACAGGCTTTTTACTACGAGCGGACAGGTATTAACGAAAACGATGCCGAACACGCAATTGCCTCGCACGATTTGGTACGCGACGGAATCCGTCTGAACACGCTGAGCCTTAACGACGCTTTGTTTTATAACATCGAGGGAATACCGACTTATTTTTCAACCGTTATTGCCACAAACGATGTTATGCCGAAGTATTACGGGTTCTGCTCGGCGCTGAACAAGCAAATTGTCGGCGTTGCCCCTTCACTGGAAGAAGCGGTTGCCGAATATATGAAAAAATATTTGGAAGTTCAGAGCCAAAGCCAGTCGGACATACCTTCCGAAGCCAATTTGGTTGAACAAACGTTCACCGTTTCGGAAAAAGTCCAAGAAGGCAATATGTATATATTCCGCTTTAAGGAAACCGGAACACAGCAATTTTACGCCTTCAGCGACATATTAAACGATGTTCGCTGGAAAGCGGCAAAAGTCCGGGTGAAATATAACGCGGAATCGTCCCAGAAGATGATTTTGATGAGCGGTTTCGAAATCATCGAATAAAAAAACCGCCAAAACAAAAAGGAGCTGTCTTAAACAAGACAACTCCTTTTTTATTTGCCGTTCAGTTTGCCAATCCGGTCAAAACCATATGATAATTGCGGATTCTGAGCAAAGAACACATACACATCATCTGATCGTACCATTTTTCGTAGCGGCGGCAATCGTCTTTATAGCTGTTGCAGTCTTTGTCCGGACGAAAGCTTGCCGTCAGATAAGAAAAATTACGGTCTACCTGATGAATGCAACACTCAATGACATCACCGAACTTTTCCTGCGTCAGCTTCATTGCCGTCTCCCATTGCCCTGCCAAATCCTCCATCTTTCCCAGGCAGATGGCATAAAAGCACATGGTTGTTTTGGGAGCGCCTTTGAAACAGACATCTACCAAACCGGCTCCGGCCAGTTTTGAAAGGCATTTTACTTCCCGTTCAATGGCCGCGCTCTCCAACATCAGAGACAACGCCGGACAAACAGAGGTTCCCACGACGACGGCCGGTACCGGATTAACAATATTCAGGCGGGCCTTTTTAAACTGTTCTAAAGTTTCGTCAAAAGCCGTTGAGGGTGCCTGGAGCTTTACATAAATACTCCTTGTTGTTTTTTTTATCTGCATCATAATAATAAAAATAAATTATGTGGTTATTTAATAAAATTCGCGAGCGTCAGCATAAGGAATAAAAAAAATTTTGCAATAAAAAAACTCTGCCAAGGCAGAGTTTTTTTTTGTTTTAACTACGAGAATATTAACGAGGATAAGCCAAATATCCGACTTCCAAGAAATCCAAAGTCATAACGTTCAGTTCCTCACATAACGACCGTACCGCACATTGCCAGTTTTCGTAAGCGACGGCGTCTTTCGTTTTGAACAGAGAAACCGCATAACACATATCATCCCGGTGCATAAACAGGCCGACGTTTTCGATTTCCGGCCGGCGACACAACAACAGCGGCAA
Organism: Proteobacteria bacterium CAG:495; assembly: GCA_000432275.1. Classification (GTDB taxonomy): domain Bacteria; phylum Pseudomonadota; class Alphaproteobacteria; order RF32; family CAG-239; genus CAZU01. Next base: position 23,613 of record HF995323.1, on the reverse strand, counting down.
CAATACCGCACCGTCGTACATATTGCATCCCAATACAGCAAAAAAGCACGATACCCCCTGCCCGCAAAACGGATAACTGACATAATCGAATGTTCCGATGCCTGCATTATAGATACCGTCAGCGGTTTGGGTAAGACCATAACCGTCGTCAGCTTCAATATTGAATGCGGCAGCCGGTCTGGCGCTTTCAGCGTTCACAACAAATGCGGGATAAGCGTTTTCGACAACTGAATTTTTTACGATTAAAACGGCATCATTCGGCGTTTTGGCCTCGTTTACCAGCAAAAAAGAAGGAATTTCCGTAATCATACTCAAAATATTTTAAGGTTTATAATAGTCATAATATATATCTAATATGTATAAATTCGTTTGCAGTTTACACTTAAAACCAATTTTTGCAATAAAAAAGCCCGCTTTAGCGGGCTTGGTTCTGTTTATGACGTTTTATTCAATGCAGCAGTCTACGGCTTTGCGGACAAAGGCTTTCATTTTTGCCAAAGCACCGACTTTTTCCGTTTTGACGTTTTCCGGCTGCGGGTTGTTTTCTTCCAATTTGGCCGAAATCTTTTTAATATCCTCCATTTTGTCTTCAACCCATTTAACATCCTCAACATTGAGCATATTCATATTAAGCCCCCAAAACAGGCAATACAAGTCATAAGCCTTGTTGAACAAATCGTAGGCGGCTTCTTTGTTGCCCAGAGACTGTTGTTTGGTTCCGACTTCCATCAGGCGCATGGAAGACGCCAGCAAATGCTTGGAAATACACCAAACTTCACCTTCATAAGCCGGAATAATTTTCTGCATCAGAGTTTTGCGAAGCTCACGGACTTCCTCAATGAGGTCATAATACGAGCTTTTGCCGGTCTTGGCTCCGGAGAACACGAGATGCTCTTCAATGGAAATCAGATTCATAATTCCGATGGTCAAATCCTGATCAGAAGACAAATCTTTGGGGTTAACCTTTTTAGAGGCGTCTATTCTTTCAACAAACTCTTTAACATTTTTAGCCTTGCTCATTATTTATCTCCTGAAAAATCATACAAACCTGCGGCATCCAAAGAAGAAACATCCGCACCGCCCGACAGCGGGTAATAGTTGAAATACAAACTCAACAACAGCAGCGCACCGACCGGAAGCACCACTTTTTCGAAAGGAAAATGCGCATGGCCGCCGTTGCGGGCCTTCATCCATTGATAAAATTTGGAAACATATATAAAAGTCAACGCTCCCAAAATGGTACTGAACAACAGCGGATCCATATAAAACACCAAAATCGGCTGTGGCCGGTAAGGAATTTGGCTGATATACATAAATCCGACAGAGCCGACGGAAATGACCATAAGCAATATGTCTCGGCCGAAAAAGTGCCAGTTTTTCTTGTCAAACCACAAAATCAGCCAATATCCGAGCAAAGCAAGGAGAGCACCGGCCCAAACACCGACAACCGCGTCGTCAACGCCGTAATGACGGGCGATTTCCAATGAAGCGCCCACGGCCACGGTGCATACGGCACATGCCGGATTAGCCAGAGCCTTGGTACTAAAGGCCAACAGCAAAGCCAAACTCAGAAATAAAGTCATTTAAATATCCTTTCTCTTATAAATGATAATCTTAATTATCACCATTATCATCCACAAGCCGGAAAAAGCAACTTATTTTTCCAAGTTATCAGCGGAGACCGCAACCTGCGGCGCGGCTTTTTCCATCGTTTGAAGATAGCGGCGGGTCATCTTGAGCGCATTTTCAAACGTTGACGCGGTTGAAATGACGTGATTGTCAATCCCTTCCTTGGTAAAAGCGTCGTGCAAAACGCGGCGCGGCTGTTTTTTCACGTTGGAAAGGATAATCTTAGTATCATATTTACGCAGTTTTTTGATAAATTCAACGATGATATTGGCACCGCTGGCGTCAACAACCGGCACGTATCCCATACGCAGAATCAAAACCTTAGGCGCCTGACCGAGATTGTTGAAAAAATGCGAAATATGCGATGCGCCGCCAAAGAACAACGGTCCCGACAACCGCAGGGAAACAACGCCTTTTTCATGCAGCACCTGGGTCAAATCGCGGCCGCCGCCAATATCTTTCAGGGTTTCTTCGTCTGTTTCGATTTCAATCTCACGGCTCATACGATGCATAAAGATGATGCTGGCCATAATAAAACCTACCGAAATGGCAGTGTTAAGGTCGACCAGAACGGTCAGCAGCAGCGTAGCCAGCAAGGTGTAGCGGTCGCCGCGGGGACCGGTCAGCAATTTGTATATTTTATCAAGGTTGAGCATATTCCATCCGATAAGCACCAAAACGGCCGAAAGACAAGCCAAAGGAATATATTTTGCAGCCGGAGACAGCAACAGCATAAACAACAATAAAAAGACCGACTGCATAATACCGGCCATCGGAGAATACGCACGGGCACGGAAGTTGGTCGCCGTCCGGGCAATGGCTCCGGTCGCAGGAACGCCGGCAAACAGCATACTCATAATGTTGGCAATACCCTCGCCGACGAGTTCGGCATTGGAGTTATGGTTGTCGCCGCTCATACCGTCCACAACAGTGGCACTGAGCAAAGATTCTACACCGGCCAGAAACGCTATGGTCAAACCGCTCGGCAAAACCTTCAGCATCAGATTGATGTCAAAGCCGGGCAGCTGCGGTTTGGGCAGAAAATGCGGCACACCGCCAAACTTGTTTCCGATGGTGTCAATATTCAGTCCAAACAGCGTAAAGACAACAACCAACAACGTCGCTCCGACAACACTGACCAAAAATGCCGGCAGGTTGGGCTTTTTGATTTTGATGTAAAAGATGGCGGCAAAAGAAAAGACCGTAATAAACAGCGAGGTTCCGCTAAATTTGCCGAGATTTTCCAAATACATTTTCCACTTGGGCAGAAATTCGGCCGGCACGTTTTCTATCTGAAGGCCGAGCAAATCCTTAATCTGGGTGGAAATAAGCAAAATGCCGATACCGGCCGTAAAACCAACGACCACAGGATAAGGAATGTACTTAATATATGTTCCCAGCCGCAAAAAACCGGCCACAATCAAAACCACGCCGGCAATCAGCATCGTCATTGCCAAACCGTCATAGCCATAATTCTGCATTACGTTGAAGATAACGACGACGAAAGCTCCGGTCGGACCGCCAATTTGATAGCGGCTGCCGCCAAGCAGCGCAATAAAGAAACCGGCCACAATTGCGGTGTACAACCCCTGAGCCGGGCTGACGCCGGAAGCGATCGCCAACGCCATTGCCAAGGGAATGGATACGACGGCGACCGTCATTCCCGCAATGGAATCGCGGCGAAATTCGTTTATCGTATAAGGGGCTGCTCTTAAAACTTCATAAAGCTTGGGGGCAAAATTGGCACCATAGGCCGAACTTAATTTCTTTAACAAAGCTAACATCGTTACTTCTTTCTTTTACCAACAAATTTTCAAACGGCAATATGAATACAACTTTTACGGCGGCTGTCAAGGCTCAGAGCCTTAATTGCACTACTTTTTTTGAAAAAAATTACAAACCGATTTTCAGGTTGGCACGGGGTTGCAAAAAAATCTTAAAAAAATCCCCTAAGAAAATTATATGAATGCTTGAATATTAATAATATTTCGGGTAAACAAGGCTAGACTAAAAAATATTCAACGGTGATACAATGCTGCAACTAGAACAAATCAGACGAAACCTCAGACAAATCCTGAAATTGACGCTGCCGATTACAACGTCGTTTGTCGCCATGGGCATTATGGGTATAGTAGACACGATGATTGTCGGAAACTATCAGACCGACCAACTGGCTTATATCGGTTTGGCCAACTCGGTGTTCGTCGTCTTGTTCACTATTCCGATTGGTTTGTTGCAGGGCGTGCTGATTAAGTCGTCGCAGAAGTTCGGAGCGCGGAAATTCGCCTCCTGCGGCAAAATATATAACGAAGGCCGGCGCTATCTTATCGTTTTGTCAGTCATTTTTACCCTTATCGGCTTTAACGGCGAGCTGGTTCTGCGTTTGCTCGGACAAAACGAGGATATGGTGACGCACGGCGGAAGAGTGCTGCGCGTATTTGTCGTATCCATTCCTTTTATTCTGATATACGTTAACGCCAATTTCTTTTTACAGTCCATCAAGCGACCGTATGTGGCTATGTACGGCATTATCGTCGCCAACATTTTGAACATTATGATTAATCCGGTTCTGGTTTACGGCAAATTCGGACTGCCGGAACTCGGTGCCGTCGGTTCGGCGACATCAACCCTGATTGTGCGTATTTTTCTGGCGCTTTATATGCTTTATTACATTAAAAGAATGAAAAAGAACCCCAAACTCAACAGGCGTTTCGGACTGGACCGCAGTTATGACACCTGGTGGAACGACAGCCGCACGACCCGCAAAATCGGTTACGGCGCAGCCATCACCACAGTTGCCACCAACGGCTCTTTTTCGCTGGTCAGCACTTTTGCCGGCTGGATGGGACAGCATACGATGGCCATCTTTGTAATTATGATTAACGTCAGCACAATGGTGTTTATGATTTGCTTTTCGATATCACAGGCGACATCCATTGTGGCGGCCAACGCCTATGGCCGGCGAGACCGCGAAGGCATTATCAGCGCCGCGGTTGCTGGTTATGTCGTTTCTCTCAGCGTTATTGCCCTGCTGCTGGCCTCAATCTATTGTTTTCCCAACCAGATTTTTGGAATTTTCACCAACGACAAGACGGTTATCTCAGCCATTAACGCCTTGATTCTTTATTTGCTGCTGGACGTTTTTATCGATGCCCTCCCCCTGAACATTATGGGTGCGCTTAACGGGCGCGGTGACGTTAAAATTCCGACGATTTTTCAAATCATCTCATTTCTGGGCGTCAGAGTCAGTGCCTGTTACATTCTGGCTTTCGTATTCGGCCTGGGACTCAAGGGTTTGATTTTGGGACTGGCCTGCGGCGGTTTTTCCTCTCTGCTGCTGAACGGCTCACGCTTTGCCTATATGACGCGAAAAGACATAAAATATGGGTTAAAATAGCAACTGCGGCTGGACAGAACCGTTTGGACATGGTAGCTTCAATACATTAACGTGAATTAGTGTGTTGATTATTGGCGATGATGAAAATTGTCCAAGATTTTCTTTTACCTTAAATATTATGTATCATGAAAACAATGAGTAGTCAAATTGACCGGAAAGCGATAATTTTCGCTATGGTCAGCAGCGTGCTTTTGTGCAGTATGTGTTCTCAACCTTCGTTTGCAACAGATTTTACCCCGCCTGACAATCGGGATACCTGGTTTATCGCTTTTGTCGCTACGGTGTATTCTGTATCGGAAATCAGAGAGCAGCCTCCCCAACCGGTGAAATGGGACGTTTTAACGGCAATTTTCGAACCGGAGAAACTGAACATTTCTTTGGCGGCGCCGGAAACTCCTTTCTCCGCAAAAAGATTCCGCGCTTTACAAGCTCTTGCCCTAAGCAAGGGTTCGGGAGCCGCACCGTACAAAGTCAAAAAAATTATTAAACAACGGCTGAAGGACACCACCCTGACGCAGACGGTACATTGCCTGGCGCTGATGTGCTGTATTTGCGGGCTGGTGAACATAACGCTTAGTCAAGAAACCATTGAAAGCTGGCTTTATGCCAGCTTTTTTTGTTTTAAATCTCGAATGCGGCAATGCGCTTTTGTCTAGACTCGAAGAGCAATCGGTGGTATTATAATAAATGCAAAGCCTTATTTATGTTATTATTTTTTCGAGTCATTATGTGTTGTTTATACAACGATTATGATTACGAAAACAGTAGTAGTGTAAATGAGGCTTTTTCGTATGAAATAATCAAGTATAAACTAAAAAACATAAAAAAATGGGAACAACAATTTTCGCCCTGCTTGCTTTTGTATGGGCATTTCTTGTCAATAAAGGCGAACTGCACACCTTTTACAAAAAAGGAACCGCAGAAGAAGGAAAATCCTTCGTTGCCTTATGTGCCACCTCATCCTGGCTGGCATATTATATTGTCGACGAAAAGTTTTTTACAGCTATTATCGTCGGCTGTGTATTCGCTTTCATATTGGATCTCATTATGAGGCGAAAGATATCTGCAAAATACAGATATTAAAAAAAGAGAAAACCGTTTTAGGCCTTTAACAGCCCAGAACGGTTTTCTTTTTGAAAAATATAAAAAAAATTACAAAATATGTCGATTTAGTCTAGACCCAACGTGCAAAAAGTGATATAGTACGTGATTGAAAGAAGTTATTGTGCGTTTTGGTATTATTGAAGTTGAGACTTCTTTTTTTCATCTGAGAATAAAAAAATATTAATAATAATTAAAAAATTTACAGTTATGGAAAAAAGTAGAAAATTTTTCATGGCAGCAGCCATTGAATTCGTTTGTCTGGTTATCTTATTTTTCGTTGTTTATTTCTTTTTAGCTAAAGAAACAAATGCCGTTACGGAAAAAGAAACAAACATTGGGACCGTTGTGTCTTTTGACGAAGACGGAAACGAAATCCGTACAATGGAGTTAGAAGAACTATGGTCAGAGAACCAGATTCAGGTCATCAAGACAGTTTTGGAAAAAGACCAGGTTATCTTTGAACTTGAAGAAACTTGTCTGGATGACACAGTGCGCTACAAAACAACCATTCCGGTGGTATGGTTCTATACGGCGCTCTTGGATGACAACGTTTGGGAAGGCGAAGAATTCTATGTTTCCCGCAAAAACGGCGAAACCTGGCTGACAATATCCGGCAGAGTTGGACCCAAACAAAACAGTGTCCGTTTGCTGGATGCGATTCAGACCCATGAGATGACCTATAATATTCGTCGTACCAAAAAGGAAGACGGTGTTTATATCATCGAAACCGGGCATAATGTTTATGCCTACACCCCGGCTCCGGAGTATTTTATAGAAGTATGGAGTGAAAAAGACAAAATGTTCTTAATCCTCCCTACTCCCAAAGATGCCCCCGAGCTGTACGGTTGGGAAATGCCTCAACATCTGGCATGCAAATGAAAAAAAGAAACCGTTTTGGGCATTGGCTCAAAACGGTTTCTTTCATTTTAACCTTTTTAGAGTTTTATCAACTCCTTGACACGCTCGGCAAATTTCTCGAGTACATCGGATTTGGGCGTGTATTTTTCTTCAAAAGGCTCAACGCTTTGCCAGCCGAGCTCATCAAAGACCTGTTGAATCTGTTTGACGACGCCCGGACGCCAACCATAAGAGCCAAACGCCAGAGCAACCTTGTTTTTGGGCTGCAGACCGCGCATATAAGTTACAAAACCGGCAACCCGGGGAAACAGCTGATTGTTCAGTGTCGGATTGCCGATAAGAACATATTTGGCATCCAGAAAATCAACCATAACTTCCGATACGTTCTTTACAGCCAAACAATGTTTGGTGACCGGAATGCCGGCATCCTGCAAAACAGCCATAGCAGTTTCGGCCATTGCCGCCGTGGCGCCCCACATAGAGTCATAAACGATGACCGCTTTGCCTTCATTGCCGCAGGAGGACCATTTGGCATACAGGCCAAGAATAGTGTTTACCTCGTCTTTGCCGGACCAAATCAATCCATGCGACGGGGCTATCATATCAATATCCAACCCCAGGTCGCCGGCCGTTTTGAGGGCCTTTTCAGCCTGACAGCCGAACGGAAAGAGAATATTGGCATAATAGCTCTTGGCATTTTCGGTCACGACGTCAAGCGGAGCGTCTTTTACAAAAAGAGCATCCGATGCATAGTGCTGGCCGAAGCCGTCGTTTGACAACAGCAATTTATCCTCTTTTACATAAGTCATCATAGAATCAGGCCAATGCAGCATCGGGGTAGTCATAAACTCCAGCGTGCGTTTGCCGATGGAAACGGAATCTCCGGTCTTAATCAGTTCATATTCCCAGCCGGTGGTGTCGAAGTGAGCTTCCAAAGCCTGTTTCCCGGCGCTGTTGGTGATTATTTTAGCCTGAGGAGCAAGCTTCATAATATCAGGAATGTTGCCGGAATGGTCCATTTCAACGTGATTTACCACAATATAGGCGATTTTTGAAAAATCGGTCAGACTGGAAATTCGAGCCAGCTGTTCTTTAGACATATAATGTTTGACGCCGTCAACCAAAGTAATTTTTTCATCCATAATCAAATAAGAGTTATACGTTGAACCGTGCGGCGTGGAATATCCGTGAAACTCTACCAGATTCCAGTCTTTTACGCCGACCCAGTAAATATCTTTTTTGATTTCAAAGCCTTTCATCATCTTCTCCTCATATTTGTTTTTGCTGTTATTGTAAATAATACCTAAAATTAATATTGACAATAAAAAAATAAACTATTAACAATAACGATAATCATTATCAGTTAGGGATTAAACAATGAAATATTCAAGACAAAGGGATTTGATTTTGAAAGCTTTGAGGGAGAACGTCGTTCATCCTACGGCCGATTTCATTTATACCGTTTTGAAAGAAAAAGAACCCAACTTAAGCCTGGCTACGGTTTACCGTAACCTGAACTTACTGGCAAATGAAGGGATAATCCGCAAAATCGAAGGATTGGACGGCGTGGCTCATTTTGACCATAATACCCACAATCATTATCATTTCATTTGCTCTAAATGTAATAAGGTGTATGATGTGCCTTATGATATTGCTCCCGATTTGGCAGAAAAGGTTTTGGCTGCAACCGGGATGGCGGCAGAATCCTGCGAGATTACCTTTAAGGGACTCTGCTGTGATTGTAAAAAGGTGAATTAACTTATTTTTTATTCTTAAAGGAGAATAGTACTATGGAACTTAAAGGTTCAAAAACAGAAAAAAACCTGATGGAAGCTTTTGCCGGCGAATCTCAGGCCCGCAACAAATATACCTATTACGCTTCCAAAGCAAAAAAAGAAGGCTACAACATCATTGCCGACAAGTTTGAACAAACTGCCAACAATGAAAAAGAGCATGCCAAAATCTGGTTCAAGCTCCTGCACGGCGGCGAAGTTCCCTCAACTATCGAGAACCTTAAAGACGCTGCTGCCGGCGAAAACTATGAATGGACCGACATGTATGCCCGCATGGCCAAAGAAGCCAGAGAAGAAGGTTTTGACAAAATCGCTTTCCTGTTTGAATCTGTCGGCAAAATTGAAAAAGGCCACGAAGAAAGATATCAGGCTCTGTTGGACTCTCTGTGCGAAGGCAAAATCTTTGAACGCCCGACCAAAGTCATTTGGGAATGCGCCAACTGCGGCCACCGTGTAGAATCTCCGAAAGCTCCGGAAAAATGCCCGGTTTGCGATCATCCGCAGGCATACTTCTTTGAACTGCAGGAAGAGTTTTAATTCTCTAACTCCAGGACTAAAAAAGAGCCGCCTGAACAAGGCGGCTCTTTTTTAACGGGTTGTTGACGACGAGCGATTTTGCAGTCTGCGAATAAACTGAGGAAGCCAACGACTTATCGTTTTTTTGCCTTTAGGCTGAAGCCGACCCTTTTGAGAAGAAGGTTCGGCGTTTTTCGTTTCAGTTTCCGCCGTTTGAGGTTTGTTGTGCAGTTTTTCCATCGTCCGGGAAGATACGTGTTTTTCAAAAGACGGCATTTCGGAGGCTTTTTCCATTGTTTGGGCAAATTGGCGCGTTACTTTGTTTTCCGTAAAAATTATCCGGTTAAAACGGCTGTTTTCGAAAGAACGGCGGAACTTGAGCCATTCGGGGAGCATGGCGGTTTTAGTCTTGGAAGTCGGCATCTCATTTTGAGCCGCCTGACGAGACAACGTACGCAGCTGTTCCAAATCGTGCTTTAAGGCCAAAACCTGCTGCGGTGACAACAACTGCATCTCTGCTCCGGAATTCTGTGCCTCGTTGGAATCGTGCAAAGCAGGCAAAACCTTTTTTACTCCGGCGGCAATCTTATCTGAGACCAGTCCCAGCCGAGTAACCGTTTTAATCGTGTTGACCGCCTGACGAATACCTTTTGCCACAGCGGAGCTGAAAACGGCCAGCTGTTTTCGCTGTTCGTGGAAAAAGGCAAAAAACGTCTTTGAAGTCTCGGGAACCTTTTTTAATGCGGTGCGGATGGCTTTGTTGACCCGAAACGCATTATAAATATTCTGATCCGCCAAAAAAGATATTTCGGCAACGGAGGCCAGTTCTTTGGCCAAAGGATAAGTCTCCGGCGCCAAAGCGGAAATCTGCTTTCCTTCATCCACCACCTGTGCCGCGGGTTCCTTTACTTCGGTTTTTACCGCCAGTTTCAGCGCACTTTTTTCCAAACGGGAAATTTCTACGGCAGATGTGGCGACAAAATTGGTATTGGTGATTTTCACCGGCTCGCGGCTGGCGGGGTCTATCATAGAACCAAAACGCTGTTCGGCATGCTCTTGCAGCTGTTTTTGCCCAGCCTTTGACAAGTCTCCGCTGCTGCGGGGCGAAACTTTTCCGACAATGTCTTCACTCAATTGTCCGGCAACCAGATTAAAGGCATAGGTTTCCATCGCTTCCGTCAAGGCTGAGACATATTTATGCTCCTGTGCCTGCGGCGACATCTTGGAAAACTTGTCATTCAGCACCAACTCCTGCACAACCGCAAGGAATGCTACCCGTTGTGCCGTCGTCCGAACGGCTGACGCGTCCACTTTATCGCTGTTTTCATAATTGACAATGTTCAACCGCTGAAAAAATCCGGCAAGGGGTGACACGTCGGCATAAAGATATTCCCCTTCCCCATTCAGCCCGAAAACATCTATCTGTCGGCGAAGACGGTTAAGAACTTCCAGATTATTACGGATACTCTGTCTAATTTCAAGCGTTTGCAAATCCATATTGCGGCGAGCAACGTAGGTTCGGAAATTGCCGATGGCAGCGGCCAATGCCGCATCCTGGCTTATATACGCGGCCAAATCCTCAGCATCTTGTTCCAGTTCCCACAAATCATTATAGCTCAGGTCTTTGTAAAGGCCCTTTTTAAGAAGCTCTTTAATATCCATGACAATCCGTCCCTTTTTTATCACGCATTGACAATATGATAGCCTATTTTAACCTTCGGTTCAATCTAAAATTTATTTTTGTCAAAATTGTAACTTTTCTGTAAAAAAAATCCCCCGCCCAACGACGGAGGATTTTTTGAAAACTTGCAATAACTAAGCGAGCTTTAAGTTACCAGCAACAGTTTTGCCTCTTTCAGACAACAACTCATAACTGATTTTAGCGCCTTCTTCCAAAGAGCGCAGGCCGGCTTTTTGTACAGCAGAAATGTGAACGAAAATGTCCTGTCCGCCCTCATCCGGAGTGATGAAGCCATAACCTTTTTTGTTGTTAAACCATTTAACTGTTCCTGTTGCCATAGCGAATATCCTTTTAAATAACAGGTTAAAAAATCAATGAGCGTCGTTATCCCTTATGCCAAGGCTTAACTCTGCCCGAACATAACTTCGTATCAGTGGTAAAACTGTTTATTGCCAATACAAATTGGTATCAACAATTATTCAAAAGCATTCACCCTTAGACCACAGAGCTTAGTTACAGCTTTAAGTGTAACCCAACTATTTTAGTTTGCAAGAAATATTTATTGAAATTTGTGCTCCGGCCGGCTTGTAAAATCGGTTCCGCCGATTATTTTCAGTAGTCGTAGTGTAATTTTTTGAAAGGGATGTTGATGAAAAAGTTTGTATATTCGCTGGCGGTCATTCTGCCCGCCATAATGCTTATCAGCAGTTCTGACGCCTTGGCCCAACGCAAAAACACGACCGAAAAAGACGTGGTTCCGGCATATGCGGCAGAGCAGGATTATCAATATGACGGCTCAAATGAACCGATGCAAAAGAAGATGCATAAAAAAATGCACAATAAACACCACAAGGAAAACAGCAAAAAGCTTGACTGCGGCTGTGACAACGGAACTAAAGACGGCTGCAAATGCCCCAAGGGCAGAAAATGCGACAGCGGCTGTATGAAAAACCGCATAAACGAAAAGACCAAGGACATTAATGAAGAGTACAACACCGCCATAAAAAAGATTGACAAGTCCGGCTTTACGCAGGAACAAAAAGAACTGCTTGTCAAACAGGCACGCGAAAACAGAGACCTGGCGATGGAACAAATGAAAGCCAGAAGCGATATGCGGCAGCGCCACATGGATGCCAGAATGAAAATGAACATACAGGAAATGATGGGCGAGAAAGCCAACCGAAAAGCGGTAAAAGCCGTCGGCAAAATCCATTAGTCTCGACAGAGCGCAAAAAAGGAGCTTTTCTTTCAAAGAAAGCTCCTTTTTTATGCCGGCATTAAACCCAGTTCATCATTGTTATGTTGCATAAGCGTACGGCAAAAGATTGACATCCGCCATCGCTCCGATTAAAATCAGTCCATATAAACGGAGAGAATGATGGAAAACACTGTACTGCTGATTGTCGATATGCAGGAAGGCCTGCTCAAACGCCGCCCTTACCGGGAGGAACAACTGCTGTCGAATATAACTTCTCTTGCCGGGACCGCCAGAGAAAACGGCATTGAAGTCATTTATTTCAGACACAACGGCGGAAAAGGCTCTCCTCTGGAAAAAGGAACGGCGGACTGGGAAATATGCAAATCGCTGTATCCCCGGGAAAACGACGGCGTTTTTGATAAAAATTTTAACAGCGCATTTAAAGAAACCGGGCTAAAGGCTTATCTTGACAGCAAAATGGTCAAAAACATCATCCTTACCGGATTACAGACGGAATATTGCATCGATGCCACCTGTAAAGCCGCTTTTGAGTACGGCTACAAGATTATTATTCCCAAATGCGGCACGTCGACCTTTGATATTCCCGGGCTAAAGGCCGACAAATTATGCAAGTTTTTCGAAGAACGCATCTGGGCTCCCTGCTTTGCCGGACTTTTACACCCTGACGACATCATCGGCAAAATGAAAAACAAAGACTTTTAAAACGTTTGCATTTTTAATTTAATCTGATAGATTAGCTCTGTTGCCTGCGCCATTGGGGGCGCGGGCTTTTCGTTACGTTATGAAAAAAGGAATAAACATATGACTTTAAAGAAAATCAGAAAAGATAATTATCCCGAATGGTACCAGTGTGTTGTCAACGAGGCTGACATGGCGGAAAACTCCTCCAGCCCGGGATGTATGGTTATCAAACCGTGGGGATACGGCATTTGGGAGCGTATCAGAGACGTGTTTGACGAAAAAATCAAATCTACCGATCACGAAAACTGCTATTTTCCGATGTTTATTCCATTGTCGTTCTTTCAAAAAGAAGCCGAACACGTTGACGGTTTTGCCAAAGAAATGGCCGTGGTTACGCATTCGCGGCTGTCAATGAAAGACGGCAAGCTTACTCCTGATTCAAAATTAGAAGAACCTCTCATCGTCCGTCCGACATCGGAAGCCATTATTGCAGATTCATTTTCAAAATGGGTAAAGTCCTACCGTGACCTGCCGGTTCTGGTCAATCAATGGGCAAACGTCGTCCGCTGGGAAATGCGTCCCCGCCTGTTTTTGCGCACCCGCGAGTTTTTATGGCAGGAAGGCCATACCGCCCATTCTACGGCTCAAGAGGCAGAAGAAGAAACCAAACGGATGCTGGAAGCTTATCGCGAACTTTGCGAAGATACGCTGGCGATGCCGGTTTTAACCGGCCGCAAACCGGAACACGAAAAATTCCCGGGAGCTGTCGACACCTACTGTGTGGAAGCGATGATGCAGGACGGCAAAGCCCTGCAAGCCGGTACATCACACTTTTTGGGGCAGAACTTTGCCAAGTCGGCCAACATATCGTTTATCAATAAACAAAATCAGTCCGAATATGCTTACACGACGTCTTGGGGCGTTTCAACCCGTTTAATCGGTGGCGTCATTATGACCCATGCCGATGACGAAGGTATGGTCGTTCCTCCCCGGATTGCACCCTATCAGGTTGTTATCATCCCGGTTATCAAAAAGCCTGAGGACGAAGATGCGATTATGGCTTATATAAAAGAAATTCAGAAAGACCTTGCAGGCAAAACGCCGTTCGGAGAAAAAATCCGCGTTAAACTGGATAAACGTGACCGTGCTTCGGTTGACAAATTCTGGGAATGGACCCGCAAAGGCGCTCCCGTCATTTTGGAAATCGGGAAACGGGATGCCGACGGCAATAACGTTATGCTGAAAGAACGCATTAAACTCGGCACGCCGGAAGGCAAACAGATTCTGAGCCGCAGCGACTTTGAAGCCGGCATCGTCGAACGCCTGGAGAGAATTCAAAAGGAAATGTTTGAGGCTGCCAAAGCGCGCCGAGACGCCAATATCCGTACGGACATTACGACACCGGAAGCTTTTCGCGCTTATTTCGAGCAGTCTAACGAATGGATTGAAGACGGGACGTCGGGGAAAGTTGCTTTTGTCCGCGGCAAATGGTGCGGAGATCCCGAAAGCGAAGAAATCCTGAAGGCAATGAAAATTACCATTCGCTGTATTCCGTTCGACCAGAGCGACAGCGAGGGCATTTGCCTCTTAACCGGCAAACCGGCAAAAATGGACGTTATTTACGCCCGCTCCTACTAACGGTTCGGCGCTACAAAACAAAAAGACACTCTGAAAAATACGTCAGAGTGTCTTTTTGTTCAGTTCTTTAAACCGGCGGCAAATGCGGCGGACGTGTCAGAACGCAGTTTTTTTATTGCCAATACGACGCTGGGATACAATGTATAGACATTGCAGACAAAATGATCGCCGATATTCAGACCGGTAGGAATCAAGGCTTTTTTGCACAACAGCAATGAACCGTCGTTAATTTCAATACACCAGGTAGAAACCGGCAACAACGGAATTTCATAGATAATCTCCATGTCAAACAAGTCGATTACATCGGCTTCAAACGGATCGCCGGCAATCAGACCTCTGCTTCCGGCAGGGGTTGTCTCCTCAGCGCTGCCGTCGTCCGGGGATTGCAGCTCGTATCCGTTAATGCGGGATATTTCGTTGTTGCAAAACCGGGACAGGTCATAGTCTATCTCGTCACCTTTTTTCAAATCGATGTTGGCTTTCCAACGCAGCATATAGACATCGTTGCCATCAGAAAGACGCATGACATAAATACTGAACGGATAAAGCGGCACAGAACGGGGAATCAGCCCGGTATACAGCTTATTGATTACCGCACGGTGCTGATGCTTTTCAATCAGTCCGTCATCTTTGTCCGAAGAACAGGAAAACAGCATACCGCAACACAAAAGTAGCCAAAACACAAAAATCTTTTTCATAACAAAATTATTTTTAGAATTATACGTGAGTTATGAGTGGAAACTTACCCCGTCAACCGCTAAAGTTCAAGACTTTTATGACAATCCTATTTTTGACCGCTTTGGGAGTTGGATATAAAAGCAACAAATTTTTAGCTATCTTAAGACAAATTTTACCAACGGTTTGTATAGTTGCGCCAATGTATTAACATAACGAAAGAGACAAAATCAAAATGAAAAGAATATTGACGGCTGCCGGACTGGCGGTTATTGCGGTGTCTACCGCACTGGCTCAGGTTGAACGCCCTAAATTTAATCTAGAAAGCATCCAACAGAAAGCAAGAGAAGTCAGTGACGCCGAATTTAAGAAAATGGACAAGAACAATGACGGGCAGATTTCCAAAGACGAATATATGGAAGCAATGATTGCGGAAACCATGCGTAAATACGAAGCCGCGTTCAAACAGATTGACCAGGACGGCGACGACAATATTTCTAAACAGGAATATGAAGACTTTATGAATTTTGCAACCAACAAAATTCACCAAATGATGCAGGCCATCAATAAATAACAAAAACAAAAGGCTTTGTATTTGTATACAAAGCCTTTTTACTGATTTTTGCATCAGTTTTTCAACCTCAATTTGGTAATTTCGTCACTGTTGTTTTCTCTCAGATACTGAATTTTCCGACAATTTTGCGGTATATTGAAATTACCGCAGCGTATATAGCGCGTCGTACTGTCGGAAAGCGTCAGTATAACCAGTTTTCCATTGCCGGTAACATCCAAGGTGTCCAGCCGGAGAATCTCCACAACCGGAACCGCCGCAAAATTTTTATCTGCCAGTTTGCCGCTCCAGTTGTTATACCATCCCGAGACTGCCGAAATAAGCAGCAGCAACAGAACCAGTGCAAAATTGATACGAAACTTTTCTCTGTTCATAAAATGTCAGATTAAGCCGTTAAGAAAATCGGTTGCCTGATTCAAGCAGTTTTGCTCTTTAGGCGAAAGCTCGGCTTTTTGGCTATAGGCTTTCCAGCGCATATAAGCCTGAATTATGGGATTATTAGTCCGGTCAACCCGTTGCAATGCGGTATTCCACGCCAATTTCATCGATTTTTTGTTAGAATACGGCACAAACTTTCCTCTGCGATAGCGCCCAAAACATTCTACATAGGTGCTCAAAAAACGCACATCCATGTTATTGCGGCGAAGAACCAAGGCATCATAAATGTTAAAGGAATGGACACAGGTTTCAAAATACTCAAGATTTGCTTTTTCCCGGAAAGGAACATCTTTGAGGGCAAAGCCTTCTGAGTTTTTTACAACACGCTGAGCGTCAGCCGTTAATGCAGCAAACATTAACCAGGCAAAAACAATTAACTTTTTCATTTTAATTGGGTTTTAAATTAATAATAAAAAAAACGTATATTTTTGAAAATTATATCTCAATAAGATTTAGCGCCGCCCGGTTTAGCATACTCACAACTTCTTGTCCAGCATTTAATCAAAAAAAAAGAAGCTGCGGAAACAACAGTTCCACAGCTTCTTGCTGAAGCATCACAAAAGCCCCGACAACATATTCCGGTCGCGTTCAAGCTGTTTGCGTTCTTTTTTTGAAAGCTTTGCTTTACTTTCCAGCAGTCTGACCCGCATATAGGCTTTGACAACAGGATTGTCCGTTTTCTTCACGCATTGTGAGACCTTTTTCCAAGCCAGTTTTCTGCCCTTGCGGCAGGAATACGGAATAAATTTTTCTCCGTCAAACTTTCCGTAAAGCCTTGAATAACTGTTTTGAGAAATGTCAGCCAAAGAAAACTCGGACCTCAACTCCTCGTAAACGATGACAGAAGACAAAGAGCTTTCGAAATGCCTGAGATTGCAGATTTCAGCTTCAGGAACCTCAGTGAGCGCAAACTGATCGTATTCGTCAAGATAAACGCGCTGAGCGTCAGCTGTTACTACAGCAAACATTAACCAGCTAAAAACAATTAACTTTTTCATTTTTATTTTTTTGGAACAATTATTAATTAATAAGATTTAAGAAATATAAGCAAAATAGCATAATTAGTCCAATTTGTCCAGACACAATCGTTTCGGCAAGGTTTAAATGCTGCGATAAACAATTATATTTGGATTCCGATATAAAAGAATGAGGGAAAAGCAATGAGCAAAAACAGCTGGTCCGGCTACTTTCTGGCGTTAACCGCCATATTTTTTTGGAGCTTTAACCTGATTATCGCCAGTTACTTTGCAACAAGCCTGGAACCTTTTGAAATAGCTTTCGGAAGGTGGTTTGTCGCATCGTTGATTTTGGTGCCGATGGCTTGGACAGGCATCAAACAAAATTTTTCTCTTCTGCTTAAAAGCTGGAAACTGGTGATAAGCCTGGCCATAACCGGCATTGTGCTCGACAATACGCTGATTTATTATGCGGGAAGAACGGCATCAGCCATCAATATGGGCCTGTTAGACGTTACGGGACCGATTTTTTTGGTGATATTATCAAGAATCTTTCTAAAAACACCAATATCCCTGCAACAAATACTGGGACTCATTATTGCCGTGTTTGGCGTCATTGTCATCATTTTACAGGGAGATTTGACGCAATTACGGCATTTTAAGCTGGTCAGCGGCGATTTGATTATGTTGTTTAACACTTTTTGCTTTGCGGTTTATTCTTTGCTGCAGGCAAAACGCCCGCCCCAAATATCGCAATCGGCAATGCTCGGAGCCACGGCGGTTGCCGGCGTCATCATCATTGTTCCTTTCTTGTTCGGAACGGTCAGCCTTGCCAAACTTGAAAGTCTACAATTGTCTGATTTTGCGGTTTTCATCTATCTCGGAATATTTAATTCGGTTTTGTCCTACCTGTCCTGGAACACTGCCCTGGCCCGTATCGGAAACATCAAAACCAGCATTATCTATTATCTGCTTCCGCTGTTCTCCGGCATTGAAGCCTACCTCATCCTGCATGAAAAATTATATTGGTCCCAGCTTATCGGCGGTATTTTGGTGATTGGCGGAATCGCTTTGGTTTCACTGCACAAATCTGCCGAACAGGAACCCCGGGCAGCCTGATTTGACAAAATTTTATAAAATAAAGCTTGCTTAATAAAATAAAGCAGCTATAGTCACTCGCAGAGATTCTTGCAGCTCTTCTTGTTTATAGATTTCTTATCAATGGATTTAGTGAGAGTTGGCATCGTAAACACGATGTTTTAGATTTTCGCCTAATATTAACACACCTTTGAAAGAAACAAAATGAACAATTTTGAAAATTTCGGGCTGCCTGAAAGCATTATTGCTGCCCTCAACAAAATCAACTTTACAACCCCTACCCCGATTCAGGAACAGGCTATCCCGGTTGCCATGAACGGCTGTGACATTCTCGGTTCAGCTCAGACCGGAACAGGAAAGACCGGTGCATTTACTATTCCGATGATTGCCCATCTTATGGAAAATCCTTCGGCAGCGGCGCTTGTTCTGCTCCCTACCCGCGAACTGGCTCAGCAAGTCAGAGAAGCTGCAGACAAAATGCTGGGCAGCCGCAGCGGTATCCTTACGGCTCTGCTTATCGGCGGAGAATCAATGAGCCGGCAGTTGCAACAGCTTAAACGGCGGCCGCGTATCATCATCGGCACACCGGGAAGAATCAACGACCATCTGCTGCGGCGCAGCCTGAAGCTGACAGATACCGACTTTTTGGTCTTGGACGAAACGGACCGGATGCTGGATATGGGATTCGGCATCCAGCTTGACCAGATTGTCAAATTCCTTCCCGAAAAACGCCAGACGCTGATGTTTTCCGCAACGCTCCCCGCAAACATCATAAGCCTATCAACAAAATATCTCACCAATCCGCAACGCATAGCCATCGGCTCGACCAATGCGGTTGCCTCAAAAGTCCGCCAAGAACTGGTAAAAACCAATGAGGCTATGAAATACGGCGAGCTCTTAAACCAATTGCAAAACCGCGAAGGTTCGGTTCTGATTTTCGTCAAGACCAAATACGGGGCCGAACGTCTGGCCGGCAAACTCAATAAGGCCGAGCAGCCGACGGAAGCCATTCACGGAGATTTGCGCCAAAGCAAAAGGGACAAGGTTATCAGCAATTTCCGCCAGCAAAAGTATCGCGTCCTGGTCGCTACCGACATCGCTGCCCGGGGATTGGACATTCCTCACATCCAAAACGTTATCAATTACGATTTGCCGCAATGTCCGGAAGACTACATTCACCGTATCGGCAGAACTGCCCGTGCCGGTGCCGAAGGAACGGCCGTCAACCTGCTCACACCGTCAGACAACGCCAAATGGAAAGCCATTTACAAGCTGCTGAACCCCAGCGGAAAAGACAAAGCAGCCCTTTTGGGAGACGCTCCGGTCGACGCTACGCCGCTTAACGGTAAACAGCTGAACAAGACCAAGGCGAAAATGACGGCAAAGAATCCGTTTAAGCCGTTTGCTCCGGACAAGAAAGCTAAAAACCGCGCAAAATTCAATAAAAACGCCAAAACGTTTCAAATGCCGGCTGCCCGGCGAAAATCAGGCAAACAGATGAAAAAAGCCGCCTAAAACAAAAGCCCCTGGCAACAGGGGCTTTTATTCTTTGCAATGTTTCAGGCATAAAGCCTATTTTCGGAAACATGCAGGGGTTGTTTGAACTGCGGAGACTCATTCTGATTTTGAAACCGGTACATTTTCTTGTGCAACTCCAGTTGTCCGGCAAAATTTTCATATTTTCCGCCGGTTTTAATATAAGCATCCAAAGCTACGTCAACATAATGGCTGTCAGTCACGTCTGAAGAATTGCTGCGGATTTTCATTGATGATTTAATGGCGTTGATACGGGCCGTTTTTGCATAAATTTCATTCATTGCCGGATTGTCGGATGCCGGGCGCAGATGGCCGGCATTTACTTCCAAGCCGCGGGCTTCAATCAAGGCAAAGAATATCTCTTTGGTCTCGGGAAACTTTATAATGCTTCCTGTTTGTTTCGGGCTTACCTTCTTCATAAATTCAGGTCCGGAAAGCTTTGGTCTGGTGTTCATAATAAGTCTCCTTTTTCAGCAAGGTATTTATAGTTATAATATACCATATTGTAACAATTAACTCAACCAAATTTTGTAACAAAACCGTAACAAAACTAGTTTGGTTCTCCGGAAATCATACTCTTAATTCCGTTGTACAATTTCCGATAAAACGGCGTAAAATAATGAGGCGGCAGCCTGGTATCGGAGAACTGGTAGTAAAGGTTATTTGAGTCGCTCTCTACAGCCAGCGGTTCCCGTTCAATGGTTATCGCCGAATTTTTGTCTTTCGGTAATTTAAGTAAGGCCAAATTTTCACAATTCAAGAACACCATTTCTCCGCTGCACCCATATTTGGCCCGCACATACTCGACGGCAGATTCGCTGAAATCGGCATAACCGCTGAAATATTTATCAAATTTCACAACTTTCACTCCGGGACAGCCAAGCAGATTAAACTTTCCGCGAGCGTGTTGGCCAATCTCAATTTTTTCAAGTTCGTCAGCTTCGCGTACATCCAAAATACCGGCAAAATCGGAATCTATTTTCATCTGATGAGGACCGTGTTTTTCGGTTGACGTTACGGAAATTTTGCCTTTGCAATCCTTGCCGATGTTAACGTCCGAGATATTAACGCCGTTAATGCTGATGCTGCCGCGAAAAGAATCTCCGACGGTTATGTCCCGGCGCCCCCAGTTGTCGCTCAGTTTAATGACCGCATAACAGTAAAATCCTATGCTTACGGCATGAAAACATGAATTTTTGATATTAAGATTGCCGCTGTAAACATCGGCAATAATCAGATTAAAGCAACGCAAACTGTCATACACCGCCAAATCGCAGCGGCAATTGTTGTCAATGATAATGCTTTCGACAGTGTTGCGCGACATATTGATGCTTCCGGTAAAGCTCTCGTGAACACGCAGCGCGTCAATATAAGGATTGTCCCGCATATCAATCAGCAAATCGCAATTCTTTTCAACAATTAACCGGCTGACCTGCGCCCGGCAGAGGTTGTAAATTCCTCCTTTGGAAAACGACGGTATCCGCAGAGTATTCATTCTTAATTTACTGACATATAAATGAGCATTGGACAGACGCCCTTTCAGACGCTTTTTCAACTGGCGTTCGGAAAGGTACTGCTCCGGTTCATCGCCTATGCGCAGGATGGACAAGTCCAACGCTTCCGCCGCCTCGGTATTCAGCCGATACTTATATGCACGGATAAACTTATGAAGAATATGCTTTTCCAGCGTTTTAAGAATACGGCCGCGGTACGGCGCCACTCTGGTAACTTTTCCGCCGCAGCTTTCCAATATCGCCACCACGGCATTTTCGGGATCCTTAAAAACCAAAGAACATTCTTCGCCGGTTACTTTGGTTATGTAATAACCATTGTCCAATTTGTATAAAATACTGCTGTCAAATTCAAGCGCCACGAGATTAAATTCCTCTAAAAATATGGGTTGTCATAAATTCAGAGCTTATTTAATCATTATGCTTCAGAAGTCCAGCCGTCAGCCGAGATTTTTTTTAATCAGCGTGGTCAGAATTGAATCGCTTTCAATCAGTTGAAGAGCCCGGTCAAAACTGTCCGGTTCGGAAAGGATTGTATAATAGTCTTTTTTAATGGAAGGAGCGAGACGCAAAGCAGTAACGAATTCGTCCTTATCAAACGGATTTTGACGGACGTAGGCAAAAAAACCGGTGTTAAGCAAAACCTCGCGCACACTCTCGACGGTCGGATTATTTTGCAGCAGCGCGCACAAATATGTTGCCACGCCCACTTGCAGTCCGTGCATCTGCGGACGGCGGCAAACCTGGTCCAACGCATGAGAAATCAGATGTTCCGAGCCGCTGGCCGGACGCGAAGTTCCGGCAATCTCCATAGCAATGCCCGAAATCAACAGAGAATTTGTCAAACTACGTTGAAATTCCGGCGCTTTGACATCAAAGCTATGTTTGATAAAAAGCAAATCCAGCGAATTGTAAGCCATTAAAGACGCAAAATCATTGTACCTTTCATATCCTTTCTGAAAAGCCTTTTTCCAATCCCAAAGGGCGGTAACCTTGGATATCATGTCCCCGAGGCCGGAGTAAAAACAAATAAGGGGACAGCTGCGGATAACATCCAAATCTATCACCACGCCGAAGGGAATGCTCGACTTAACGCTTTTTCGCCGGCCGTCTACCAACAGGGAGCAATTGGGGCTGCAAAAACCGTCGTTTGACGTGGAGGTCGGAATGGAAATAAAGGGAAGCTTGAGCAGGTGCGCCGTATATTTGGCAAAATCGAGCGCCCGGCCGCCGCCAATGCCGACAATGGCTTCCAAATTGGCCGGAAGGTTAAATGCAATTTTGGTAATCTCCTCGATATTAATATACCGAACATCCTGTTTATAGGCGGTTTTAATGCCATATTCACGCAAACTTTGGTTGAGCGTTTGGCCAAAAACATCTTCAAGCCCCTCTCCCCAGAACAAAGCGACATTGACAAGCCCTTTGTCGACCAGATATTTTCCGACTTTGGCAAGTTTTCCCTCTCCTATTTTCAGAAGATAAGGAATGTTTATTTGTTTATTCGGATACGGTAAATAGGCCATCTCAACCTCCCTGCAGACAAGCGTAAACATCGTCAAACGTTTCAAACGGCTGTGTTTTTATATTAGCTTCAAGACATTTTTCCAGCAATATTTTTTTGGCAAAAACAACATCGGCTATTTGTGCCGGAGCAAAATCCGGAGGGCCGTCTCCGGCAAAAACAACGTCGTATCCCTGCCGCTTGAGGCTTTGAACAACACCGGCTTTGGAAATACCGACCCGGGCGTCGTAAAATTCAGAGTCGTAGGGCGGTATCATTTTCAATCCACCGGCGGCGTCATAAACGCCGTGATTGGTTATCAGCTTTATGTTCCAACGGGAAATCAGCGAACCAATCAGGCGATTGATGTAATAGTCGCATCCGGCGGAACAAATATATAACGGAATATGGCGACGGAAACAATATTCAGCAACCGAGACAAAAGATTTATCCCAAACAATGGAATCGATAAAAGAATACAGCTCTTCCTCGGGCAGGCGAATTTGCGAAAATATTGCATTTAAGGCATCCAAATGCGACATTTCTCCGCGCAGGTAAAGATTCCATGGCTCTAAAGCCGGAGCGTCAAAATATTTGTCCGCTATCAGCCAAAAGAAGTCATCTCTGCTGATAGTGCCGTCAAAATCACTTACAACCGCCAAGCTGCCCGCCATAATTTGACTCCTTTTATTATCATATAAAATTAAGGTAATATAATAATGCTTTATTTTCCATAAATATTTTATCTGAAAACTTATTTTGTTTGTCCATGCCGCACAAATAACTATTTACTATGTTTTTGTTTTTT
>HF995322.1:62666-67290 GCA_000432275.1 Proteobacteria bacterium CAG:495 | reverse complement strand
GGTGCGCTAGGCCGGAATCGAACCGGCACGCCCTTGCGGGCAACAGATTTTAAGTCTGCAGCGTCTACCAGTTCCGCCACAAGCGCAAAATCTGTATGAAGTTATACAATATTTATTTTTAAATGCAACATAAAATTTCCGGTCGGCGCAGCCGTATTTGTTTCAGCTTGGGGGCGGTTTTATGTTTACGCTTGTTTAATTTGCAAAAATGTGGTTTGTTAAAACTGTTATAACATTTTTCAACAAAGGGCGGACTGCGGCAGGAGACAGCGTCCCGGCATCTGCTTTAACGTTGAAAACAACATAAAGGAATCTGAATATGAAAAGTATAAGTATTTCATGGCGCAACTACCTGCTGCCAAACATTCACAATGAAGGATGGCGTTTTGTAGGTATTTTTGCTGCAGTAACAGCGTTACTGGCAATTATATGGGAGCCATTGGGATGGATTGGTTTGGGTTTGACCGTTTGGTGTTATTATTTCTTTAGAGATCCGGAGCGTGTGGTTCCGCAAATCAAGGATGTTGTCGTTTCCCCCGCTGACGGTATTGTACAGATGATTTCTAAAGTCAAGGCTCCCGAAGAGCTGGATATGGGAAATCAGGAATTTACGCGTGTCAGTATTTTCATGAGCGTTTTCAATGTTCACGTAAACCGTGCGCCGGCTTCCGGTAAAATTACCCAGGCCGTTTATGTTCCCGGAAAATTTTTGAATGCAACTCTTGATAAAGCCAGCAAGGATAACGAGCGTCAGTTGTTGGCCATGAAGACCAGCAGCGGAAAAGACATTTGTTTTGTTCAGATTGCCGGTTTGGTTGCGCGTCGTATTGTTTGTGATGCCGCGGTCGGTTCCGAATACAAGGCCGGCGAGCGTTTCGGGATGATCAGATTTGGTTCCCGTTTGGACGTTTATCTTCCTGCCGGCGTTGAGCCGCAAGTCGTTTTGGGACAGACTATGGTCGCAGGAGAAAGCATTATCGCTAATCTGAACAGTGATGCTCCGCAAATGAAAGGCCAGGTTTTCTAATGGAAAAAATCAATAATAAATTGAAATTATCCAGACAGAAACTGACCAGCCTTCCGTTTCGCAAAATAGCGCCCAACATCGTGACGATGTTGGCGTTGTGTGCGGGAGTCACTTCCATTCGTTATTCGATTCAGGAAGACTGGGTCAAGGCCGTCATCTGTATTTTTATTGCAGCATTGTTTGACGGTTTGGACGGACGTGTGGCAAGAATGCTGAAAGGTTCAACGAAATTTGGCGCCGAGTTGGATTCACTGTCTGATTTTGTCAGTTTCGGCGTTGCTCCGGCAATTTTGCTGTATCAGTGGTCGTTGTTTGATTTGCCTAAGTTTGGTTGGTTTTTCTGCCTTTTGATGTCTATCGGCATGGCGATGCGTCTGGCGCGTTTTAATACGATGCTGGATGAGGAGCCGCAGCCGGAATATTGGAATCACTTCTTTGTCGGGGTACCGGCTCCGGCAGCTGCCGCCTTGGCTATGATGCCGGTAATGATTTCCTTTGACTTTCCGGAATATACGGTTGTGCGTTCACATGCTTTTTGTGCAACACTGCTGTGCATCGTTTCCTTTTTGATGGTCAGCAGAATACCGACTTTTTCTACGAAGAAGTTGAAGGTACCGACCTATATGTTTATGCCGATGATGCTGATTGTGGCTTTGTTTGCCAGCTTTATCATCACCCAGCCGTGGTTTACGTTGGGAATTATGACTGTTTTGTATGCGGTGTCCATTCCTTTCGGGGTTTGGGTGTTCTTGCATGAAAAGCATGCATTTGAGGCAAGAAATAAAATTTAGTTTGCCTGATATAATGAAAAAAAAGGCTGTTCCGAAAGGAGCAGCCTTTTTATTTTATATTTGCAAAGTTCAATTATATATGATAATCAATTGTGCGTAGTAGACATAAATTTGGAGAGCATAAATGCGGAAACTTGCACAAAAAATGTGGTTACTGTTGGTCAGAAATAAAAAGGAGCGAAAAAAATGGAAAAGGATTTTCTTGCTGCAAAAGGAAAAAAATAAAAACAATAATGAAATTATCATCATTGATGCAGACGGAAAACGAAAAAATGTTTTTTTTGTAGAGGGTATAGATTTTAACTTTACCGGCAGGAACTCTAAAATCGAGATTGATGCTTCCTGCCGCTTCAGTTATGTTTCTATTGATGTTGGCGATAATTCGTTTGTTAAAATCGGCCGTAACAGCTCTATTCATAATTTGCAAGTTACGAGGATGAATAATGCCAGACTGGAAATAGGGGACGGTTTTTCGTGCAGCGGATGTCGTATTTGTTTGCATGATGAAGCTCATAATTTTGTTACTATCGGCCAGGACTGTATGTTTTCTTATGATATTGTCATATGGCCAAGTGACGGACATACGTTGTTCGATATTAATACAAATGAAGTTTTAAATCGTCCGAAACGAGGAATCAAGATAGGTAATCACGTTTGGTTAGGCAGACACAGCAGTATTTTGAAAAATGTTGATATTGCCGATAATGTAATGGTTGGTGCCTGTTCGGTTGTTAATAAAGATATTGAGGAATCTAATGTTGTTGTTGCCGGCACGCCGGCTAAAATTGTCAAAAGTAATGTTAATTGGAGGCGAGAAAATACAGATTATTTTGAAACAGGTTTTGTTGCCTGATATAATGAAAAAAAAGGCTGTTCCGAAAGGAGCAGCCTTTTTTGTTGACTCTGAAGCCATAACTATTTTTCGACCAGAACCAGTTTTCCCTTTTCTTCTTTAAGGACAAAGTTTCCGGGGAGGGTTTCTCCGACGGCGTAAGTCCGTCTGGATTCACGATGGTAAATGAATACAGTCTGCCGGGTTTTGCAGGAAACACCGGCGTAGTTGTAATCGCCATGGCGCATTGTCCAATAAGGGCCGGCGGTATCGGCAATATCACGATGATCGGTGTTGGGTGTTGCATCCATGAGCGAAACAGCTCCGTAAGCACGTTTGTAAGCGGCGTTAATGATGCTGCGCGCTTCGTCTTCAGTTGTAATCGGTATGATTTCCAGATACAGGTTTCCGCCCCGGTCAAAGCGAATTTGCAAATAAGGCGGAAGCTTTTCTCCGTTATAAGGGAGCCAGGTAACAATATCGCTTTCCATAAAGCGTATTTCATTACCGAAAACATCTGTTGCGAGATAACATTCATCCATATTCAATGCAATTGCCCAGACGAAAACAAGTTTGTCTTTCATTTTA
The DNA here is from genome assembly GCA_000432275.1 of Proteobacteria bacterium CAG:495. GTDB lineage: Bacteria > Pseudomonadota > Alphaproteobacteria > RF32 > CAG-239 > CAZU01. Next base: position 64,052 of record HF995322.1, on the reverse strand, counting down.
ATTTTGTAGTGACGGACAGCTGCATTTTCTAATTTTGAGTGGCGTTGAACAATGTGTTTCAAAGCCTGTTGTTCCGTAAGTAATAGTGATGTTGCCATAACAAATAATTTATTGATTATTGATATTTAATAAAGTTTCGTTCCCAGCATAGTCAAGGGCCCGGTCAGAGTCAACTTAATTTTTTGCCGAAAATTGCAGAAATTATACGCGATGTTAATAAATTTGGTTGAGCAAGCACATGCTTGGCAGGGTTGCCGTCTGAGAATATGTGCAGGAAAGATAGAGACTTAGCAGACTATACATCACGTTCTGTTACAAAATATTGCACAAAATCAATCTGTTATGTAACAAAAAATAATATTATGTGAGTTGTCAGGGATAAAATTGCTCTGTTAAGGTTAAAGAAAAATTCGGAGGATAAAAAATGCAACATGGAAAAAATTTTACGTTGGGCGAGTATGTGATTATAAAAAAGCCGGAGTTGGTGGAAACCGGAGACAATGTGCGAATTTCTGATTTTTGCCGGATTTCGTCGGCCTGCGAAATCGGGTCTGATTGCGAGATTGCAACCGGGACGTATATTTCGGGCGGCGACGGAAAATTTAAATTTAAGATGGGCAGTTATTCCAGTTTGGCTGCAGGTGTCAGAATATGGTTGAGCAGTAACGATTATGTTAATGAGCTGATTACCCATTCGGTTCCCGACGTTAAAGAAATTCAGGGCAATGTTACCATGGAGAAATACACCGGTATCGGGACAAACTCGGTAGTTATGCCAAACAACCATATTCCCGAAGGCGTGAGTATCGGCGCTCTGAGTTTTGTGCCATCCAATTATAAGTTTGAGCCTTGGACGGTTTATGCCGGGCGGCCGATACGACCGATAAAAAAACGCAATAAGGAAAATGTATTGCGGGTATTAAAGAAGCTGGGAAAAATTGCATAGAGGATTGGCAGATGTGCGGAATTGTCGGTTATATAGGAAACAATGCGGCGGCGGACGTTTTGTTGGACGGTCTGAAAAATTTGGAATATCGGGGGTATGATTCTGCGGGAATGGCGCTGAACGACAACGGATGCATTGATGTGTTCAGGGCTTCCGGAAAGTTGTGCAATTTGTATGACAAACTCTCAGAAGTCAAACAGAAAATCAGCGTTTCCCGCATCGGTATCGGTCATATCCGCTGGGCAACTCACGGCGGGGCTACAATAGACAATGCTCATCCGCACAAGTCCAATGACGGCAGGCTGGTGTTGGTTCATAACGGAATTATTGAAAATTATGAAGCGTTGAAGCTTTCGTTGCAAAAGAAAGGTTATAACTTTTTTTCGCAAACGGATACGGAAGCGGCAGTTCATCTCATCGACGACGAGTATAAGCAGAGC
>HF995322.1:55882-62646 GCA_000432275.1 Proteobacteria bacterium CAG:495 | reverse complement strand
GAGCGGTTCTTTGGAAACGGCGGTGGTTCGTGCCGTCAACCGGCTTAAGGGAGCCTTTGCCTTTTGCATTATGCATGAAAACGAGGCAGATAAAATTATAGCCGTTCGTAAAAACGCGCCGTTAATCATCGGTCTGGGTGAAGGTGAAAATTTTATTGCCAGCGACGTTCCCGCCATTATCGGCAAAGCGAAGCAAATGATTTATCTTGACGACAACGAGCTTGCCATCGTTCGGCGGGACGGCGTCAGCGTTAAAAATTTTGACGGCTCCGTCGTTTTGAAAAAAGTTGAAAATCTGACTTGGGAGCCTGAAGCTATCAGTAAAAGGGGATTCAAGCATTTTATGCTTAAAGAAATAAACGAGCAGCCGGATATCGTACGCAACCTTTTAACCGAATATATGCCAAGTCCGGAGGCTGAAGTCCATTTGGGCGGAATTGATTCGGAACAGTTGTTTCGCGGCATAAACCGGATAGAGATTATTGCCTGCGGAACCTCTCTTCATGCGGCAAAAATTGCCCAAAATGCGTTTGAAACGCTGGCGGGAATTCCGGTGCGGGTTGAGGCGGCCAGCGAATATATTTATAAACGCCAGCTGACCTCTGCAGAAACTTTGACAATCGGGATTTCCCAGTCAGGAGAAACCGCGGATACGATTACGGCCCTTAAACAGGCACGGTCTTCCGGCGCCAAGGTTTTGGCGGTGACAAACCGTACGGATTCAAGCATTGTCAGATGTGCGGATGCGGTACTGCCGTTAAAAGCAGGGATTGAAGTCAGTGTTGCGGCTACAAAATCTTACACGGCACAGCTTGTTTGTTTGTATTTGTCGGCGTTGGCAGCCGCGGAGCTGAGAGGGTGTTTGAGTCGGGACAAATTGTCTGAGCTGAAAAAAGAGTTATTTGAGATTCCGGCCAAGCTGGAGGAAACGTTAAGCAACAGCAGCGGGATTAAAACCTGTGCCAAGGATTATGCCGCTTGCAAAAACGTTGTTTTTATGGCTCGCGGCATTAACACGGCTTCTGCGGCGGAAGGGGCTTTGAAGCTTAAGGAAATCAGCTATATTAACGCTAACGGATACGAAGCGGGAGAATTAAAACACGGGCCGATTGCGTTGCTTGACGAGAGTGTTCCGGTGATTGCCATTTTGGCAGACGGCGGCCTGACTTTTGATAAAATGCTGTCCAACTGCGAAGAGGTTAAGGCCCGTCGGGCACAGCTGATTGCGGTTACGACGTCAGCGGCCGTGCAAAGGGGAAAGTTGTTTGACCGGGTTATCCGTGTTCCTCAAATTGCGGAAATATGGTCTCCTTTGCTGCTTAATGTCCCTCTGCAACTGCTGGCATATTATATTGCCGACGAGCTGGGGCGGGAAATTGATCAGCCTCGCAATCTTGCAAAGTCGGTAACCGTAGAATAGGTTTAGCTTTTGAGATAAATCTGCTCGAGTTCCTTGATTTTGTCGCGATAAACCATGGCTGTTTCAAATTCAAGGTTGACGGCGGCTTCCTGCATAAGCTTTTTGTACTCACGCAGTTTCTTGTCAATGTCTTTAATCTCTTCGGGCGCTTCCTTCTTGGTTTCTACGTAATCGGCGGCGGTCATTTCGCTCAAGGCGTTGGAAATCTTTTTCTTGATGGTTTGCGGCGTAATTCCGTGCTCGGCGTTATAGTTGAGCTGTTTTTGGCGGCGGCGGTTGGTTTCGCGCAAAGCGGCCTCCAGAGAGCCGGTCATTTTGTCTGCATAAAGAATTACCCGACCCTCGGCATTGCGGGCAGCACGGCCGATAGTCTGTATTAACGAACGCTCGGAACGAAGGAAGCCTTCTTTATCGGCATCCAAAATGGCAACCAGCGAACATTCGGGAATATCCAATCCTTCGCGAAGAAGGTTAATGCCGACCAGCACGTCAAAAACGCCCAGACGGAGATCACGGATAATTTCGATGCGTTCCAAGGTTTCGATGTCCGAATGGAGATAACGCACTTTAATGCCGTTGTCATTCAGATATTCAGTCAAATCTTCCGCCATTTTTTTAGTTAAGGTCGTTACCAAAACGCGTTCGCCGCGGGCTGCGGTTTTGCGACATTCCTGCATAAGATCGTCAATCTGATTTTCAACCGGGCGGACAATACACAGGGGGTCTGTCAGACCGGTAGGGCGAATAACCTGCTCGGCAAAGGTTCCATGGCTTTGTTCAAGCTCCCAATCGCCGGGGGTGGCCGAAACGAAAATCGTCTGACCGCGCATTTGATTCCATTCTTCAAATTTTAACGGACGGTTGTCTACGCAGGAGGGCAGGCGGAAACCATAGTCGGAAAGCGTGCTTTTACGGTTACGGTCACCCCGATACATTCCTCCGATTTGGGGAACGGAAACGTGACTTTCGTCAACAAAAACAATGGCGTCCGGCGGCAGGTATTCAAATAACGTGGGAGGCGGCTCTCCGGGTTTGCGTCCGGTAAGGTAACGCGAGTAGTTTTCAATCCCTTTACAATGTCCGGTCGTTTCCAGCATTTCAAGGTCAAAACGGGTTCTTTGTTCAAGCCTTTGCGCTTCCAGAAGTTTGTTTTGAGCGGTAAATTCTTCCAGTTGCTCGCCCAGTTCCTTTTTGATGTTGACAATGGCCTGCGAGATTGCCGGCCGGGGCGTTACATAATGGTTGGCCGGATAGATGACGATGTCTTTGAGTTCGGCCGTACGTTTTCCGGTAAGGGAATCAAATTCATAAATGCTTTCAATTTCGTCGCCGAAAAAAGATATTCTCCATGCACGGTCTTCATAGTGGGCCGGAAAGATGTCCAAGGTGTCGCCCTGAACACGAAATGTTGAACGCACGAAGTTTTGTTGATTGCGTTCGTATTGAAGCTCGGCAAGGCGCTTATATATTTCTTTGGGATTGATTTCCTCCCCCACGGACAAGGGGAGCGTCATTGCGGCGTAGGATTCAACGTCGCCCAAACCATAAATGCAAGAAACCGATGCGACAATGATTACGTCACGGTTTTCCAAAATGTTGCGGGTGGCCGAGTTGCGCATACGGTCAATTTGTTCGTTGATTGCCGAATCTTTTTCAATGTAGGTATCGGTTTTGGGAACGTAGGCTTCCGGTTGGTAATAGTCGTAGTAAGAAACAAAGTATTCCACGTGGTTGTGGGGGAAAAACTCCTTCATTTCCGTGTACAGCTGAGCCGCAAGGATTTTATTGGGCGCCATAATCAAGGCCGGACGTTTGCATTGTTCGATGATTTTGGCCATAGTATAGGTTTTGCCGCTGCCGGTCACTCCCAGCAGGACCTGGTCCTTGACACCGTTGTTAATTCCTTCGCAAAGCTCCTTGATTGCCTGGGGCTGGTCGCCGGCAGGCTGAAACGGGCTTTCAATTTGAAAATCAGCTGACATTTATTTTATTGCCGTACTCTTGAGCGAATCGTTATAAGCTTTGGCAAAGTCGCTGAATGCCTGAACATCGTTGACTATGCTGTTTATTTCTTTGAGGTCGATTTTATCATTTTCAAGGTGATCTGTTAAGATGTTAAATGCACTATGATATTTAGTTTTGGCAAAATAAGGCATAAATTTGTTGCGCAGCCGAACCAAAACGGTTTCCCGTCCGGCTTTTTTGAGCGTTGTGGCCCAATCCAGAATATAGTTGATTTGTTCTTGAGACAACGGTTTGCCCGGGGTCGGTTTTTCTATGAGGTATTTTATGGCGTCGGCCGCATCTCCCCACTGACGGGCGTTCCAAAAGATTTCAGCCTTAAGCAGGGTTGCGTTTTTGCTGTAGTCGTCGTTGAGGAGTTTCAGGGCTTCGTCAGTCTGTCCCAAATTAGCCATTGTTCGAGCGCGAATGACACGGCGATGAGCCTCGACTTCAAAAGGAAGATTGTCATATTCCGTTGCGTTCAGAATTTCCAGGGCTTCAGGAGATTTGCGCTCAAAAAGGTAAATGACAGCCAGCCGGGCTCCGATTTTGGCTCGATCGGTTTTGCTTACGTCATTTTTCTTGAGGAGCGTCGTCAGCAGTTTGTCGGCACGAGGCAGCAGGTCTACCGCTACCAGGCGGTCTGCCAGCTTTTGGATGATTTCGTTTTGATGTTTGCTGCGGGCCGCCAGCCATTCGAAATCTTGATAAAGCGCCAAAGATTTTACGGCTGACAGGCTGTTGTCCGCCTGATTGTTGATATAGATGTCTTCAAACCACTGAACCATTTTGGCGAGAAGCGTCCGACGCTGATCCGGAGTTGCCATCGGCAGGGTTTCCTTAAGCGTTTTCAGGGCATTGTAATAATCGGCGTTTTTCACATAGAAGTCTGCCAGCCGGTTTAGAAGTTCCCATTTGAATTTCGGTTCGGTCCAGGCAAAACGAAGTTTTTCAAGCTCGCCGATTGCTTCGTTCAGGCTAAGGGCATTTATTTGCTGGCTTAAAACGGCATTGTCATAACGAGCCAACGACGAATACTTTTGGTCACGGCTGAGCGCGATTTCCCGATAGGCGCGGATGGCATTGCGCGGATAGCCCTGAAGTTCCTGTTTTTTTGCTGCGAGATAGTCTATTTGCGCTTTGCGGTTGCGCAGGCGGTCAGCGCTGCCGGATTTCAAAATGTCGATAAAATTTTGTGCGGCAATATCGTCGTTAACGTTGAGCGCGTTTTCGGCACCGATAACGGCGATACGGTCTTTAAGTTCCTGAGGGTAGTCACGGATAAGCGTGACAAAGGAGAAAAGGATTACGTTATTTTCCGGCTTAAATTCCTGTGCGCTGGAAGCCAGGGTTCTCCAAAATATGGCTTCGTTTATTTCGGGAAGTTTTCCGTGTTCAAAGTTCTCTACGGCCTGGTCATAACGATGCGCCAAGAAGTTTGCGACGCCGAGCAGGGCGTGGAATTTGTCCGACTGGGCTTCCGGAAGGTTTGCCGCCTGCATTTGGTTAAGAATGTAGAGAGCATTGGTTCCCATGCCTTTGGAAACATAGTATTTTACCAGTTCAAGACGTGCAATGCCGCGTTGCTCGGGAGTAGCCGACAGGATGTCCTGTTTCAGCTGTTCCACAGCTTCGCTGTATGGCATTGCCAGCAGTTGCGGTTGAATCTTTATATCGAAAGATTCAAGAGAATCTTCCGAGGTTTTGAACTGCTGCTGTCTTTTTAGCGCGTCAAGTCCTTCGGTTATATTCAGGCCCCGGTTTTGTGCCCGCAGGGTCAATCCGGTGTTGCCGCGGTTGAGCATAATGTCCTGAGCCTTGATGACAAAGGCCAGACCTTGTTCGGTGGCCAGCGTATCAAACTCCGGATAGTGGTAAGGAGCATTGAGACCATAGCCGGCACTTCCGGTCGGGGCGACGGTGATGATGTCGCCGACGTCGGGGTCAATCACCGAGACGATGTTGCCGGCGGCCTCCGTGGGGATGAAGAGATAAGGACGATTTAGGCTGTCGTATTGTGTGAAAATCGTCATATCTTTAACCGGCTGCGGTTTTTGGTCTGAGGTAAAAAGATCGACAATCCACAGCAAGCCTTCTTTTCGGACGAAGAACTGGACGTCTTCTTTGGGCGTCAACTGGATAATCGTTGCTCCGGGATGGGGAAACTGGAAGATGTTTTCGGCCAAATCTCCGGCCATATTGCGCAGTTCCTTAATGTCAATCTGCTGGGAATGGTCAAATACAATCCAGAGTTTGTTTTGGCGTTTGAAAACGGCCAAACTGACCGGCATATTCCAGGCAAAGCTTAAGCTGGCAAACTGGGGTTCGGTAACCGGCGCTTTAATTTGGGCGGCAGATATCGTTTCTTTGTTTTTTAACGTGGTTCCCTGGGTTTCAACGGTTACGGGAGCTGTCGGCCGAGCCTGAGGACGAGGCTCCGTTTCCAGAGGAGACAAGTCTTCGACTTTGACTTTTCCGGCAGGAGACGCATTGCTTAAGGGTTGGGCTTCTGCCGAAACACATAAAAGCAGGCTTAAGCAGAAACTTAAGACTGAAACGAATTTTATGTAAAAGTTACAGCTCGGCAATGTTTGTTTCTCAGCGTTAAAATTAAATGTTGTTTCCAATAAGCTCTGACGTAACGGCCTTGGCTTTTTCCGAATTCATTTGGGAAAGAATGGCGGAGGACGACGACGGTTTCATTCCTTTCAGCAATGCCACGGTGATGTTCATATCCAGCGTATTGAAAATCCGGGCGGCGTCTTTAGGCTTCATTGAGGTGTACAGTTTGACCAAGGAAGCGATGTTTTCCTGCTCTTGTTCGCTGTATTTGTTTATCAGTTTTTGCAGCTTTTGCTCATAGGCCTTAAGCTGCTTTATCTTTTTATCAATTTCGTCCTCGGCGACTTTCAGCTGAATTGCTCTTTTGTCGATTTCTTTGGCGCGGATGTCGAGAGCTTCACGACGTTCTGCCAATTCCTGCAAAATAAGAATTTCCGACTGAGTAAACGCGGACGCAGGAGTTCCGGCCGCAGCGTTGGCGGCAGCCTTGTCACCCTGATTCAAAACCTTGCTCAGTTCGGCGGTGTCGGAATTGGCTTTTTCTTCTGCCAAAGCCTGAGCCGGAGAGATACTCAGCGTCTTTTGAGCGGGGTTGTTGTACAAGTCAAAAATGTTATTGAGTTTTACCGACACGGTCAAAACGGCTACAAAGATAAAAACCGGCAATAATCTTATTTTGACTTTATTTGTTTTGTTAAACATCATCTGACCTTAAATTTTATTTTACTTTATTGAGCGCAAAGCTTTTAACAATTCCATTTCCGCTTCGGAGCGGCTG
>HF995322.1:23299-55854 GCA_000432275.1 Proteobacteria bacterium CAG:495 | reverse complement strand
CGGGCATCGGCATTTCTTGCGGTTCTTCGTTGATGCGGATTTTTCCGATTGGCGAAGAATCCGCTGTTGCCGCCGGCATCGGCGCTTTAATCTGGCGGCCGTCGCTGATAACCTGTTCCAAACGGTCGGCAAGATTGTCGGCGCGTTCATTAATGAACAACAAATCGTCTTTAAGTTCCTTGGCGCTGTCTACAACTTCTTTCAAGCCTTCCGAAGAATGTTCGGTAACGGACTTCAGTTTGGGAATGCTGTTTTCCGCTTTGTAGGTTGCGTCATTCAGGGCTTCGACCAACTGGGCCAGGCTCTTTTGGTTGCGGCGCAAAATCTCAAGGTTTTTGTTGAGCCGATAGGCGTAAACGATTGTCGGAACCAGCAATGCAATAATGATGAGATTGATGAGCAATTCCAAGCTATCCATTCTTTTCAGCCTTTCCGTCAACTCTGATGACGATATGGTCGTCTTTGCGGCCCATGTCTCCGGTAATCAGAGGCACGTCGCCGCAAACAATGGTTACTTTTTGATGCGGGGGAATGTCCAAGGGAAGGAACGAACCTTTTTCCCAGGCAGACATTTCGCCCAATTTGATTGTCGTTTCGCTGAGGAGCGCACTGACCTCAACCTCCGTTTCCCAGAGCTGAGACATTAAATGGTTTTCCCAGATGGTATCGCGGCCGAAACGTTCGCCCATAAACATCTGGAGCAAGAGTTCGCGAACCGGCTCCAGTGTGGCATAGGGTATCATCAAGTCTATTTTTCCGCCCCGATCTTCCATATCGACTCTGAGGTGCGCTACGATGACGGCGTTAGACAGGCGGGAAATGGTTGCAAAGCGGGGATTGGTTTCCAGGCGGTCGAAAGCAAAGTTAACCGATGTTATGGGGTCGAACGCGGTGGACAAATCCGCCAGAATGAGCTGTATCATCTCTTTGACGATGTTCAGCTCGATGGTAGTATAGGGGCGTCCTTCAATGCGCATGGCCGCGGTTCCGCGTCTGCCGCCGAGAAGAACGTCCACCATCGAGTAGATGAGGGACGAGTCAAGAGACATCAGTCCGTAGTTATCCCATTCTTCAGCTTTAAATACGTTCAAAAGGGTGGGGAGCGTCAGGGAATCGATATATTCGCCGAAGCGCATTGATTCAATGCTGTCGAGAGAAACCTCTACGTTGTCTTGCGTAAAGTTTCTCAGGGAGGTTGCCATCAGACGAATCAGACGGTCAAATACGATTTCCAGCATCGGCAGCCGTTCGTAAGAAACCATACTGGAGTTTAAAATAGCCCGAACGCCGGTTTTTTGCGGACGGTAGTCTTCCTCCTCGTCGTTGGAGTAACCCAGCAGGCTGTCGATTTCTTCCTGATTAAGAATTTTGGAATCAGGGGAATCCATTTCCGGAGCAGCGGCCGGAGCATCCCGGACTTCTATGGTATCAGCCCAGTTTTCTTTCGGTGTTTCTTGTTTTCCCTCTTGTTCTGCCACTTTGATTATCCTTTATTTTTCATTTGGTTTTTGAATTTCAAAGTTTTTAAAATTCAGATTTGAAACCTGTAACGGAGATGTTAACAGATTTATGCGATAAAGCAATTCTTCTTTGAGCCAGTACAATCCGGTGGCGCTTTCCAGCTCATCCGGGGTCAGCTCAATCGTATGCGCAATGACGGCATCGTTGATACGGGGCAGCAAAGCCTCTATTTTGGCGACGTCTTCGACATTGTTTAACTCCACGCTGATTTTGAGGCGTGCGGTGGCCTCGTCGGCGGAGGTATCCTTAAGGCGTGCGGTGATTTCGGGCAAGTCGTAGAACACGGTTACGCTTTCGGCTTCTTTTCCGTCTTCTTCAATAATGTTGCGAACAATGCTGTAATTGGCATTTCCGTTGTTTCCGAACTTGTGGTTAAAGGCATAGAAAAAACCGACGCCGAGACCGATGGCAATCAAAGCCGGAATCAAAAAAACAAGTATTTTTTTGCGGCTGATCCTGTTCGGTTCGTTGAGGTCTTCATCGTTATCAAAATCGTCATCTTGATTCAGCATTTAGGAACTCCAAAATTTTATGCCTGCCAATATCTTTAGCTATTTTATAATATTATTTTTATAAATAAATGCAAATCTGTGAGTTATTAAATGTTTAGTGAATAAAACCGGGGCTTTGGTTGTTATTATAGCGAATATTTATGAAAATAGCTTTAATCCGGGCCGAATTTGCAAAAAAAACATCCCCGCAGTGAAAGCGGGGATGCGGAAGGCGGGTAATGGCAATTACCACGGGTCGTTGTATTTCAGAGCCGGATCGTTCAGGCGGTTGGTGTAGTTGCTGTCTTTACCAAAGCTTGCCCGGAAGTTTTCCAGCTGATTGTAGGTTGTGTCAACGACATTGTCGTTTTTGTTCCAATCGTTGACGGTTTTGTTGATTAGAACAGAGCCATCGGTATCGTAGACAATAACTTTGTTACGTCGTTCGAAGTAGCAGTAGACATTGGCGATGGCGGTCAGTTCTTCGTTATAGACGGGGAACAGGTTCCAAACGATTTTTCCGTCAGTATGAGAGGTGTTGCCGCCGGCCAGCTGGATGTAATCATGGTAATCGGAACCGTGATACAGGAAGCCCATAATGGCATGCCAGCCCAAAAAGTCGTTCGCGCGAATATTTTCGTGGTTGGCACCGCTCATCTGGTTGGAAGAACGGACTCCGGCAATGGTAGTGTTCAACCAGGTGTTGGTCTGGAAGGTCAGCGGCATACCGGATTCAAGATAGTGGCGGTGAGGGTTGTTGCCGTTTTCTTCGGTTAGTTTGAACATTGCGGTTTTTGGGTTACGCGGCGCAATGAACAATGCCTTAAACTTCTCGGTTACGGTTGAGCCGGTAATGTTTTCGACAACGGGGATAGCATAAGCCTCCGCCATTTTCCAACGAATGGGGTTAATGGTGATAACTTTTGAATATCCCGGCGGACATTGCGGGGTGGGGATAAAGCCCAGCCACGGCGTTGCGATGCAGTTGGGGTCTCCGCTGCAGGATGGCGGTTCACCGGTGACGGAGATTTTGCCGCCGGTAACCTTTACCGTATAGTTTTCCCAGCTGGTGCTGTTTTCTTTATAGGTATTATCGATAACGTAGATACCTTTGTTGATAAAGTCGGGCAAAATATCGCTCAAACGGGCGCCGCCGCGGGAGGTCAGTTTGATGTCGTGCATAACGGAGGTGTATGCAGGGTTAACCTGATAAGCGTCATATAAGGTATTGTCAGTTACACCGCTCGGTTTGGTCAGGGTCACATCCTTGGGAACCGCATAGGGATCCTTGGCCTTTAACTGCTGATTGGCCAGAAAACGGTCAGCCTTGATGTAACCGGCGACATCTTGAGCGCCTTCTCCGGTGGCCATGGCGGTACGGCCGGAGGCAGTTGAACCGGGAAGGTTTACCATTCCTTCACGACGAATGATAACGCCTTTGTTGATGACCGCATTATCAAAGTTTCCGCTGTTAAATGTTCCTAAGGTTTTTGCACCTTCGGCGAAAACGATTTTACGGTCGTCGATGACAATGTTGTTGGCCGAGGCTTTGGCCAAAGTAGGCGTCGTACTGATATAAGCCGAGTTGGTGCCGTCGCTGGAGGTCATTTCCGAACCGTCTTTATTGGTCAAGACGCGGTTGGTTTTGCCGTCGGTGACAGTCTGGATGTACGAGCTGGTGCCGTCGATGTTCAATTTTCCGGCGCCGGCAATGGCGATTGTCTTGCTGGCATCAGTTGTAAAGTTTGACGATTTGGCATCAATAACGCCGGTGCCGTTAGGGGTCTGAAGGTAGATGTTGCTGCCTTCAACGTCTACCCGGTTGGTTCGGGCACTGTTGGCAATTCCGGCCCGGGAATCGTTTGCATACATTTGATAGTTTGCGCTTTTCATGGTTACGGAGGTGTCGTTTGACACGATGCGGTCTCCGACCTTGAAATCATTGTCTTTGATGACAATGTCATTTTTGGTGACGTTTAGGTTATAATTGTTTTCGGCAATTTTACCGGCACGGAAATTGTCAACGTCGAGTTCGTTAATGTAAGCTTTGCCGCCGACATAAAGATCATTTTCAATACGGACGTTATTTTGTACCAGCAGGCTGCCGTCATTAGCGCCGTTGCTTTTATTGATAACGACACTGTAGATGTTTCCGTTGCCCTCTCCGGCTTTGCCGCCTTTAACCAAGACGCCGTTGGAGATTTCGGCTCCGTCGTTAGCCTGCAGTTTGCCGTCTAAGACCGTCATTCCGGTGGTAACGTTTAAGCCGCCTTCGACGCCTAACGCATAACCGCCGCCTTTTCCAGCGCCGCTGCCTTTGACATCTACGCCGTTGTTGGCGTTGACTTTGGCATCTGCGGTAATTTTTTTGGTAGCCATCGCTATTATTTTTTTGGCCCCCGCCGATTGCGGCAGTTTCAACTTTGAAAATTTCTCCGACGTTGGCAGCACCGGCTTTTAAGAGATTGGTAATGGTACCTTTTCCGGTAACAACCAAGTTGGCGGCACCTTTACCGTCTGATCCGCTGCCAATCATTAGGCCGTCTTTGTCCAAACCGGCATTTTCGCTGTTTACAATCAAATGATTGACGTCGCGGATAGGTTTGCCGCCCATATACAGGTCTGTACGCATGGTGTTGTATTCTGTGCCTCGGGAGTCCGTGCGGTATAAGACTTCATCACTGGCGACGCCGGCAGAGGAGCTGACCGCATTGAGCGAGGTGGAGGCAATACTGCCGTTTTCGGCCGTGCCAAAGCTGAAATCAGCCAGTCTGGCTTCCCATCCGCCTTGGACACCGCTGGCGATGTTATTATTGACAACGCCGCCGTTAGAACCAATCATGGATGCAATTTTGGCAGAGCGAATCGCCGGCAGGTCGCTACTGTTTTTGGCCAAGACCATACCGGTTAAGATACTTTCCCCTGCGGCGGTTTTGTCATTGCGAATTGCAAATTCATAGCCGCTGAAAACTTTTGACTGATCAATGTTAAAGCCGTAAGGGAGATAAATAGCGATGTCGTCTTTGTCAATTATTGCCGAAGAGTTGGCACCAATGGTGCCAGACAGTGCAACGTAGTTGTCCTGAATATAATCGTCCAAGGCTTTTGACAAGGTACGCATTTGGGTTGCAGTGTTGATATCCTGCAATTCAGTGGTTCGTTCAGCCGCTTTTTTATACAAGACCGGCGTTACCATGGAAATCAGGCCAAGCATAGCAAGGGCTTCCACCATCATGCTACCTTTCTGTCCCAATAAGCTGTTTAATTTTTTTAACATGGTTTTTCTCCTTTGCCGGTGTGCTTAAAAACCTGAAAGATAAATTAAGCAGGTTTGACCGGATGAAACGTTGCAAACTTTTTTAAAATCATCATTGTTGACAATAGCCAGAGGGACATAGAGTTCTCCGTCCCTGGTTATAATACGCATTGGCGAACCTGAAGAGTTTTCGGTAACATCTTCCGTTGCCGGGTCAATTTCCGCGGTATAGCCAAAACGCCAGCCGCCGCTAACCGTATTGCGCATTGCATTCATAAAATCGCTGTTGGGAACGTCGACGTCTTCATAATTCAGGTTAAGCCAGCGGTAAGGAATGGGGCCATAGGTTACCAGCATTTTGGAAGTATCTACCCTGTCACAATCGGATGCATTGGTATAGGCGGTGGTCCATTCTTTGTTCATGCAAAAAATCTGCGAGGTGTAATTTTTGTCATTTATCGTGACCGAAGACATTTCTCCTTCAATATTGGCATCGCTGATAATTCCGGGAACGAAGGTTACCTGCTCGGCAGGCGTGTTGGGTGGGGAATTGTAATAGATATAACGTCCGGCAGCACGATGTTTGCTGACCAGTTTGGCAATTTCCGCTTCGGCCATAGGTTCAACCGTCACCTTGCGGATGTCCGCCCGCATGGAGAGCGTGTAAGAAGCCAGCATAGCCAAAAATGTTGCCAATACGACCCAGATATACATGATTCGCCTTTTTACCCATTAATACTATTCTAATCTAATTCTAGCACAAAAAAGGTTTCTAATCTATTAAATAGCTTTACCGCCGACAAATTTAACAAAACTGAAACATATGCAAAATCAGGTTTGCAGATTAACGCCGGAAAGTTTAAAAGGGGTTAATGAAAACTGTAAAAAATGCTTGGAATTCGGCGGTTTGAAAGATTTTTCCGTTTTTTGGCAAAGTGTCGATTATGGCGTTAAATTAACAAAATAATAAGAACTGAATGTTATATTGGCGCCAGAGTAAATAAAAAAATTATAAATTAATGCTTGATTAAATAAAATTTTTAGGTTATAAACTAGACAAAATTTACAAAACTACTTTGGAGACGATGATGAAAAAATCTTTGGTTACTTTTGCTTCGGCATTAGTTTTGGCTTCGGCTTTTGTGTCTAATGCTTCGGCACGTGACGGTTTTTATTTTGGTTTGCGCGGAGGTGCTACCAATTATAATTTTAATAATAAAGAAGACAGTGCAACCAATAAATCTAAGTTGGATTTCGGCAATGTTTGGAATATTTCGGGCGCTGTCGGTTATCGTTACGGTTTTGTCCGTTTGGAAGCTGAGTACATTTATCGCGATGATGTCGATGATAAATTTGAAGATGCAATGGGTACTCCTTTAAATGCAACGATGGAATCTGACTCTTTTATGGCTAACGCTTATTTGGACTTTATGCCGAATTATTGGATTTCACCATATATCCATGGCGGTATCGGTTTGACCAGACTTGACCTGTCTTATAATGATATCGGGAGCGGTGGTGTGGCCGATGCTGCAAAAATTAAGCACAGTGCCGATAACTTTACATGGACTGTCGGCGGCGGTATCAGTCTGAGACTGAACAAATGCGTCAATTTGGATGCCGGCTATCGTTATATGGATATGGGTGATATTAATGATGCTAACTTTAATGCCCATGAAGTTTACGGTGGTTTGCGTTACACTTTCTAATAAGGCAACGGATAAAAAAAAGACAGCAGAGACGCTGTCTTTTTTTTGTTTATTTGAAACTGTTGACCAACGATCCGGCCAGCAGGTACCACCCGTCTACCAGTACGAAAAATATGACTTTGAACGGTAAGGCCAGAACAGTAGGCGGAAGCATCATCATACCCATAGACATAAGAACTGAGGCAATGACCATATCAATAATCAGAAAAGGGACAAAGATTAAAAAGCCGATTTCAAAAGCGCGTCGGAGCTCGCTGATCATAAAAGCCGGGACGGCAACCTTGAGCGGCGTTTCTTCGATTGTTTTTGCCGGTTTTTCATCAGCAAGGTCGGTAAACAAAAGCAAATCCTTTTCGCGGGTGTTGCGTACCATAAACTCTTTCAGAGGCTGAGAGGCTTTTTCCAAGCCGTCCATTACTTCTACCTTTTCATCAATCATAGGTTTGATGCCTTCTTCCCAAGAGCGTTCCAAGGTCGGACTCATAATAAACAGAGTCAGAAACAGGGCGAGAGAGACCAGAACCATATTGGGCGGCGTCGAGTTGGTTGCCAGGGCGCTGCGGGTAATGGAAAACACAACGACAATACGAGTAAAGGAAGTCATCATTACCAAGATGGACGGAGCCAGAGACAGAACGGTTATCATCATGATAACACTGAAAATTCTGGCCGTCGCAGAGCCGTTTGCAGCGTCTTCCATATTGAGGCTGATGCTTTGCGCCGCAGCCGAGCCGGCAGAGCAGACAAGGGCAACGGCGATGAAGACAAATATCGGGAAAAGCTTTTTAATCATTAGTCTCAATCCTTTGCGGAGCAGGGGAACGGTCAAGGAGCAAATTGGCGTTGCTGCCGAGTAAAATCAGAAATTCCTGGTCGTCGCGCTTAAGCAAAACGACACTGTTACGGTTGTCAAGTCTGCGGCTTTCAACCACGTTTAAGCGCTGCCCTGCCTTGAGCTGGCGAGCCCAACGACAATTGCCGCCTTTAAGCTGACAATATTTAAACAGCCATAAGGTCAGCAGTAAAAGTCCGATAACAAAAACAAGCGACAAAAGCGCCTGCAAGACATGGTGCCAGTCCATAGATTAACCTCCCCGATAATTTGCTGAATTATAGGCTTAAATATACCGTCTAGTCAACAAAAGGCTTGCCCTTGTTGATAGAGTCTGTTAGATTGCCGTCTATGGCAAAGGGAAAAGAATATATAGTCAGCGATGAGCGCAAAACCCGGGACTTACAGGCGTTGTCCCGGACAATTCTGCCTTTTGCCAAAAGTATTCTGGGTAAAAAAGGCTTTGTTGAAATAGACCTTATTACCAACTGGGAAAGCGTTGTCGGCGAAGAACTGGCCGGCTACAGCCTGCCGCAGCGGATTGACTTCAAACGCGGGGAAAAGACGAACGGCATTTTGTATGTTATGGTGCCGGGCGGTGCGTTTGCTTTGGAACTGCAGCACCGGGAGAATGTCATTTTGAGCAAGGTTAACACCTATTTCGGTTACCGGGCGGTCAGTCAGCTGAAGATTATTCAGAACAGCGAACTAAAGTTGGACGATGATGAGGATAAGTTTAAGGACAAGCAAAAAACTCTTGTAACTAAAGAAGAAGAAAATTATATTAAAATTCTGAGTGAAGAAGTTGAAAATCCGGCGTTGCAGGAAATGCTGAAAAAGCTCGGACGCAGCGTTATCAGTAATAATAAAGGTGAAAAGAAAAAAGATGAAGTTTGAAGTTATTATCAGAAAAATCAGCGCTTTTGTCGCCGCTTTCGTGGTTTTCTTTATGGCGGCGGGAATGTATTTGTCTTTTAAGGGATTTGTTCTGAACGAAAAGGGCGAAATTGTTTTGGTCAAGGCGGCCCATGCCCAGGACGAAGCTCCGGCTTCGGCGCCGGTTATTCCGGCTAATTACGCAATGCCGGAAGGAATGACGATGGGAAAAGCCGACGCTCCGATTGCATTATATGAATTTTCGTCTTTCGGTTGTTTCCATTGCGCCGATTTTCATCTTAACGTGTTGCCGGCAATAAAGGAAAAATACATAGACAAAGGGTTGGTCAAACTGGTTTTTGTTCCTTTTCCGATTGACCGTGCTTCGATGGACGGTGCGTTGCTGGCGGCCTGTGTTCCGGCAGACAAGTATTTTGCATTTGTAGATGTTTTGTTTAAGAAGCAGAGAGAATGGGGATTGTCCCGGAATCCGACCAAAGTTTTGACGCAATATGCCGCATTGAGCGGTGTTTCTCCCGAAAAAGCAGAAGCCTGTCTGCATAATGACGATACGGCTCGCGAGATTTTGGGAAACCGCCAAAACGGCGTAACCCAGCTGGGAATCCAAGGTACACCTTCGTTCATCGTTCATACCAAGGATAAAAACGAATTGCTTTCCGGTGCTCCGACCCTGGAACGGCTGGAAGAAATTTTTGCTCAAAACACAGTAAAAAAATAAAAATTAGGACTTCTTTAATAACTCCGTAATATTTTAGGTAGGAAGGTTGAATATGTTGAAGGTCCCTGAAGACATTCGGAAACTGGATGAACGTATTCGGCATCTGAAAGCCAAAGAAGCCTTGGCGCGCAAGGATAAACCGGAATCGCCGTATGTGTATGCATCCAAAACCGGTTTTCGGGTGGCGACCGAGCTGCTGTCCGGCGTATTGGTCGGAGCGGCAATCGGATTTTTCTTGGATCGGATGCTAGATACCAAACCCTGGCTGCTGGTAGTGTTTCTGCTGTTGGGCGGTGTTGCCGGTATTTTGAATGTTTACCGCTTTGTACAAAGTGAGGAAAACAAAAAGAAGGAGTAAGTAGAAGTGTCCAATCCGATGGAACAATTTGTCATCAAGCCGATTATTCCGCTCAAGGTCGGCGATGTCGATATTTCGTTTACGAACTCTGCCCTGTTTATGGTGCTGGCGGTTGTGGTTTCTACCGTTTTGCTGGGATTGTGCCTTCGCCGCCGCAGTATTGTTCCCACGGTTGCGCAGTCTATTCCCGAAAGCATTTATGAATTTATATCCGGACTGCTGAAAGAGAACGTCGGCGTGGAGGGATTGAAGTATTTTCCGTTTATTTTTACGCTGTTTTTATTTGTAGCCTTCGGTAATCTTTTGGGGTTGTTTCCTTATGCGTTTACGTTTACGTCCCATTTAACCGCGGTCGGAAGTTTATCTTTGATAGCATTGTTGTTCAATGTGGTTATCGGCATTAAAAAGAAAAAGCTTGGCTGGTTGAGGACCTTTTTGCCGAAGGGCATTCCTTTTGCTCTGGCGCCGCTTATCGTGCCGATTGAAATGATTTCTTTCCTTTCAAAACCTTTTAGTTTGACAGTCCGTCTGGTGGCTAATATGACCGTGGGGCATATTATGCTGAAAATCATTGCCGGATTTGTGGTTGCCTTGGGTTTTGCAGGAATAGTACCGGTGTTGTTTAACAGCTGCATCGTGTGTTTTGAGATATTTATTGCTTTGCTGCAAGCCTTTATTTATACGGTTTTGAGCTGTATCTATCTGGGTGATGCCCTGCATGAACACTAGATTTTGTGAAAATTATTTTTATGTGACTTTTTTAGTTAACAATCTTTAGAAAGGAAATAAAATGGAACCGTTAGCTTATGTTGGTGCCGGTATGTGCGCTTTGTCAATGACTGTAGCCGCCTGGGGTGTGTCGCAGGTTTGGACTACCATTATTTCTACCGTCGGCCGCAATCCGCAGGTAAAAAAAGACGTTGATATTTATGGCTGGGCCGGTTTTGCCGCCGTTGAAGCTATTGCATTGTATGCGTTGGTTATTGCTCTGGTTATGCTGACCGGCAACTAAATTAAATTTTATGGGGTGCCTAGAGCAATAATCCGGTGCTCGAAACTTACGTATGTTTGTGTACGTTCAGGTTTCTGCGCTCCGTATAATTACTCTATCCACCACCCTAAAATTTAGTTTTTGAGAGGAGAGGGTCTGATGCCTCAGTTAGATTTTTCAGTGTTTCCGTCGCAGCTCTTTTGGCTGTGCGTCACCTTTTTTACGATGCTCTTTGTTATGAGTAAATTTATCATTCCGAGAATTGCGGAAATGATTAATCTGCGTAAAGAAAAAATTGATGATTATTTGGAAAAGGCTGCCGAAATCAAAGTGCAGGCAGAAGCTGCGCTGGACAAATACCAGCAGGCCCTGAAATTTGCTACGGAAGAAGCTAACCAGTCGATTGCCAAAACGCAGCAAGATCTTAAAAATATGATTGAGCGGAAACAGTCCGATTTGGACAATGAACTGGCCGCCCAGATTGCCGAAGGCGAAAAAAAGATTGCCGCCAGCAAGCAGCGGGCAATGATGCAGGTTCAGCAAATGGCAGAAACGTTAGCTTTGGACGTGGTCAAAAAACTTGGTTTTAATGACCTTAAGGCGGAAGACGTCAGAAATGCCGTTAATCATTCAGTGAAAGAATAAAGCTATGCCTATGGAACAGAATTTACCAAACCGGGAAATTATTGACGCAACCCAGGATGCGGTTCTGAATGCCGCAGGCAGTGTTGCGAACGTTCTGGAAAACACCGCTCATGAAATCAGCGGGCACGGTGAGGCGTTTTATTTGAGTCCGGAGTTTTGGGTCGGCATTTCTTTTGTGGTTGCCGTCGTCGGGCTGGCGAAACCGGTTAGCAAAGCTCTTTACGGGATGTTGAAAAAACGCGGGGAAAGCATCGCCGAGCGGATTAAAGACGCGGCAGCCCTGAAAGAAGACGCGCAGAAGCTTTTGGTGGAATATGAGAAAAAAGCGCGGCAGGTTGGGCAGGAGGCTCAGGAAATCATTGCACGGTCCGACCGCGAAATCAATTTGATGAAAAAAGAAAGCATGTCCAAACTTGAAAAGGACATGGCCCTTAAGGAGCATGAAGCGAAGTCACGTATTGCGGCGGCTCAGGACAAAGCAATGCAGGAAATTGCACGGCAAACCACCGAATTGACAATAAATGCGGTGAAAAAACTTTTGTCCTCAAAGCTTAGCGCCAAAATGCAGGACAAGCTGATTGACGAATCTATTGACGTGATTGCCAAGCAAAAGAAGGCTTAGACTTCCAAGCTCATAATGCGTGACACTTCACGAAAGTTTAATCTCTTGTAAAAGGCTTCGGCATTGGTGTTGAAGCTGAAAACTTCCAGTTCGATTTGACGGACATTACGACTGCGCGCATATTCGGCGGCGGCGTTTATCAATTGTTTTCCGATGCCTCGTTTGGTATATTTGCTGCTGACGGCAATGTCGAAAACTTTACAGAATCTCCGGTTGCAATAAATGTTTTCGTCGCGTTCGAGGACGCCGCCGAACAAAATTCCGGCAACGATATTATTGTCCAGAGCCACAAAGCCAAATTTGTTTTCGTCCTCTAAAACGGAACGAACATAAGGAATCGAATTTTCTTTGGGTGCGCAGATAAACTGTTTGCTGTCGCAACGCGCATGCATACAATTGGATTCATAGAGGACATCCAGCGCCTGTTCGAAATGTTGAGGACCAAAATCAGTAATGATAATATCGTTCATTGCCAACTCCTTGTGATTTTTTCGTTTCAGGGGTGTATCTTTAAGATTACAGATAGCGGTAGGGATTTGCCGGATAGGAGCCCAAAATATGCACCTCTTCGCTAAAGAAATTTAGTTCTTCAAAAGCGTTTTTGAATGCCTGACGGGCAGGATGAGATTCTATTTCTACATAAAATTGTGCGGAAATAAACTTTCCCTCCAGCAGATAACTTTCGAGTTTGGTGATGTTTATTCCGTTGGTGGCAAATCCGCCTAAAGCTTTGTACAGAGCCGCAGGGATATTTTTGGCTTTAAATATAAACGATGTTATAAAGGCGGTTCCGTCGTCTTCGGGCACGGCGCTTTCCCGCGACATAATCAAAAAACGGGTCGTATTGTTGACGGCGTTTTCGATGTTGGGAGCCAGAATGTCAAGATTATAGATTTCCGCAGCCAATTTTGAGGCGACGGCGGCTTTGGTCTGGTCTTTATCTCTGATAACGTCTTGGCAGGAAAGAGCCGTATCTATCCGCTGCACGGGCTGAATATTATGGCTTTTGAGAAATTGCGAACATTGAGCCAGGGCCTGAGGGTGAGAGGAGGCTGTTTTTATGTCGGCCAGAGACGCTCCTTTAAGACCAAGCAGCTGGTGTTCTATTCTTAAAAAGAATTCGCCGACAATATGCAGTCCGGTTTGCGGCAAAAGAAAATGAACGTCGGAGACGCGTCCGGCGTTAGAGTTTTCAACCGGAATCATTGCAAAATCGACCTCTCGGTTTTGGACGGCATTCATTGCCTGTTCAAAAGTCAGACAGGAAACGTATTCCTGGCCGGGGTAGACGGTTTTTCCGGCAATATGGGAATAGGCGCCTGGTACGCCCTGATAAGCTATGCGCAGTTTCATCGGTATCTCAAATTATAATTTCAGGTTAAGGTTGTTCCATCCGCTTTTTTTTGAAGAAGCTTCTTCTTCCTGTTGTGTTTTGACCCAGTTGCGAATAGGTTCGTTCTTTTTGTTAAGCAGAGCTTTCTGTTCGTCAGTCTGAGCCACGCCGATTGGCAACAGCTGGTTTAGCAATGCAGGAGAGGCGAAGTCTACCCTGCTTTTAATCAAGGGATCAACCAGAGCATCAATAATCGGTGCAGCAGGTTTGGCGTTAAAAGCGTTTACTCTTCCGCCGTAGAATATGGCAAAAGCATGGCAGGGAGAAGAAAGCAAAACGTCAGTCGCATCAATGCCGCGGACGAAACGCAGCATAATTTTAGGACGAATGATGCATTCTTCGGTGACGTCAAATAAAATATTTTCGGGATTCATAAAAAGTTCGGAAGTAATCATATTTTTGAGCTCGTTATTGATAACGCCGCAGAAACCGACGATAGCCATGCCGTCAATAGTGTATCCGGTGTAATTTTCCGGACGGTTGGTTATCTGATAACAGAAAATTTGTTCGGCGTTGGTGATGTTCTCAATGGCAGCCTGTCCGGCAGCTGATGAAATCTCTTCCAAAACAGTATTGTTTTCAGGATTGGGTTGGTATTGCTGAGGCTGATTCGGGCTGGTGAAATTGGAGGCCGGCGTTTCTTGCGCATCAGCGTTAACCGCTAAGGTCAGACAACAACCGAAAGCCAGAGTTATGAGCCACTTCATTATGAAATCTCCTTGTTCCGAAAACGAAAAACTGCATAATATTATATAGCCATTGTTTAATATTTCTACAGTTTTATTTTAAAAGAAATGTTTTTTTTGCGTAAACAGGTAGGTAAAAGGCGTGACGTTTCAGATTAGCGTCGTGATTCAAAATGCAGGTTTTAAAAAGGGAACAGCCCCGAACCGTAATTAGGGGGTTCAGGGCTGTTTTTATATAGAGAATAATAGCTTTTTGGACCTACTTGAATATCTTGCAGATATCAAATTTGTAGGCGACTTTTACACCAAATTTAAATTTGTTGGTGTCTAAGTCCATTTTGACCTGCTGGCCGGTGACATCGCTGCCGCCGACAGTAGTCTTGATGTTGCCCGGAGCTGCCTTGCCCTCGTAAGGGAGGTAGTATCCAAAGGCTCCAACTTCAATCGCCGAACTACCAAGTCCGACTTCGAAGTTGATATTTAATCCCACATACGGACGGAGCTTATAGTTCCAGTATTCGTGGGAGGCTAAAGGCTTGCCTTCCGTTGTGGTCTCATCCGCTTCGTAATAAAGCGAACGCGTCTGATTCATTAGTCCAGCTTCCACCTCGATGTTGGGGCGGAATTTGGCTGACGGTTTTGTCGTCAGGTTACGGGCATAAGCCAACGCAGCCTGGAGACTTTCCCGACGATAACCAAGCTTCGCAGAGAAGTGGTTACCGTTTTTGAAATAAGTTAATTTCGCGAGCCCTCCAAAGTCGGCTTTAAATGAGCCGTCGATGGGGTCAGTATCGGCCATAGCATTGGCTTCTACTGACATTAAAAACGTGTGGCGTCCGGTAAAGGATGTCACGGTTCTTGCTCTCTGTGCGCTTGCCTCAACGCACATCAAAGTTGCTAATATTGCAACGATGATCACTAACATATTTTTTGTCATATATTAATTGGGCTTTTTTAAGGTCCCCGTTAAATTAAGCTTGCACTTAATTCTCCGGGGACAGATTTTTAACTTGTTTTTATTTATTTGTATTGGTTTCCTGCCAATTCGTAGTAACCATCGCGAGCAATTAAGCTTTCGATATAGGGGTTACCATATTTTTCCAAATTGGTGGTCATGGCAGAGAAACTGTTTACGCCATTGCTTTCCCAAGATTGGTACTTGTAGCCATCGCTATAGTTACCGTTCTTAAGTGCATTAGCGGAACTTCCTGTTAAAGAAGCGGCTTCCCAGCGGTTTGTCCAAACCAAAGACAGCAATTCACCTGCTTTTGCAGTGAAGTTTGTAGTCTGTACAGTAGGAGTTGAAGCTCCGTCATACCAACCAACAAACATCTTAGATGAATGATCGTCTATTTTTCTGAATACGATGCAATCTGCATAATGTCCAGTTTCACGATTTGGATTTTGGTAAACCTTCGTGCGGCCTGCCATGTTAACATAATCAGGATCTACTTCGTATCCGTCGAAAGTATAATCCATATCCAAGATTCTTTCTTCCACTTCATTTTCAGATGTGAAAGTTTCACCATTGATAACGATTGTATGAACCATATTATAAATAGTTACATTAAATACGCCGTCACGGTGAGTAGAAACTTGGTTGAGAGTGTAAGAAACATTTTCGATTGAAAGGTTGTTCTTCAGGTTGTTCTTCTTATACAGAAGAGTTACATCGGCAGCAACATCCAGTGTCACTTCCTTTGAGTCAACCTTATAAACAACTTTTCTTGCAGCGCGAGTACCAGTCCAATCACCCTCGTTAATAGAAGATGTGTTAGTCTTGTCACTCTTAACAGATACGTTAGCCTTAGCAAAGATAACGATCTTTCCAGAATTGGAAATAAGAACGTTTCTCATGCGGAAAGCTTCCGTTTCTTTGTTGTTTTCTGCAATTGAATGTATTTCTTTACCAAATACGGTTGTTTTGAAATCGTTACCCTGGCGAACCAAGATATCGTTCAAATATTCCCAACCAGTAATTTGGTCTTGAGGCTTTTCGTAAGTGATTGTAATCACTTGCGCAGCAGAAGCTTTAGACTTCGCACCTGAAACAGTATAATTAGCATTCCAGATTTGAGAAGTCTTAAGTTCTGTATCGCTGAACTGACCTTTGGTCAAGTTTACTGATGATGTTACATTGTTGTCAAATGCGATATCATAAGTTTTACCTTCGTAAGTCAGTTTGAAGTTTTGGTTAGCAGTTACAACCAAGTTTTCGCTTGTCTTATCATAAGCGAAAACGTCAGTTCTCTTCATCTTATCAGCAGTAACGCCGTTTTCAGAATAAGTACCGACCTTTGAGAAAGAACCCGGAGTGCTGGAAAGCAAACCAAGGCCCATATCCTGATTGTTGATTGCAACAGTTGAGCGGATTTGAGCAGAAATGCCCAAATCAACGGTGTAAGTTTTTATTTTATTACCGTCACCGTCATTCAAATCGAATGAACCAGTGCCGTTTCCGTTATCAACCATAGGAGTGGTGGTATTAGCACCTTTTTCATAGCTGATAGTAATAACTTGGTTGTCATTTGCAGAAGATTTGCCGTTAGTGGCTTTGTATTCTGCATTATAAAGTTGAGAAACTTTTCCGTTTACATCGCTCTTATCTCCCTTGGTCAGGCTCACTGATGAAGTTATGTTTTGTTCAAACTTCACCTGGTAAGTCTTTCCGTTGTAAGAAAGAACAAAGTTAGCGTGTTTTTTCACAACTGCTCTTTCAGTGTAGTCGTGAGAGAAAACAAAGTTGTCAACTCTCTGCATTTTATCTGCTGTAACACCGTTGCCAGCGTCATAGCTTCCTACCTTGGCGAATTCACCCGGTTTTACCGTACTGAAAGCGTACGTTAAATCCTTAGATGTAATGTTCACTTCGGGAGATACAGAAATTCCAATGCCTAAGTTTACACGGAATGATTCAACAACCTTACCGTCTTCATCAATCAGATCAAAAGAACCGGTGTTGTCACCATTGTCTTTCATATCTGTTGTGCTCAGATTTTCCTCAACAGCTTTTTTTACCTTCTCGGTTAATTTAACCAAAGAGGTAGCGATTGTCACGTTGTCTACAATCATAGAATAAGTTTCGTCATAGAAATACTTATTGTACTCCTTGTTAGACTCATCCTTACCTGTCTCGATAATAGAAACGTTAGCAATCTTAGCGGCCGGGATTTCAATTTTCACGGCGTTGCCTTTGTAATCTACAGTAATGTAGTTTACAAAAGTAGCATTAACTTTTCCGGTGAAATCTTCACCATGAACGAAGCTGTAATCGCCAGCAACTTCATAGTTCAATTCCTTAGCGGAAGTTAATACAACACCAGCTGCAGTTGACCAGAATTCCGGTACTTCTACAGCATTTAAGCTGAAATCAGCCTTTTTGTTTCCGTCAATGGAAACATTTTCATTCACGTTGACTGTGTGAGTCTCCGTAATCGTATACGATACGATACCGTTTTCGTCGATGCTGTTATAAACACCAACGATTGCGACTTGATCTTTTTCAGATTCAGACGCAATTACGTCATACGTGTATACGAGATTTTCTCCGTCGGTTGCGAAGAAAGTGATGGTAGCCGGAACTTTATAAGTACGGTCCATACCTTCAACAACTACCGGAGTTCCCAATGCGTATTCTGCACCAGTGATGGATGCATAACACAAGTCATAGGGCGCTTTACCATCGATGGTATAAGTGAAGACTTCTCTCTTTCCATTGAAGGTAACAACATCGCCTTTGACGTCTTGGATAGACACCGGCATGGTCGTCTTACCAATAACAAAAGCGTTTTCCTTTAACTGGAACTTTTTGCCGGAGATGTTTTTAATGTCATCCACAGCAATTGCAGCATAATTGCTTACGCTTGCTGCTAGAGTGACGTTGTAATTTACAACTGAATCTTTTTCTGTCTGTTCATAAGACAGTTTAAAGGAAGCAGCCATAACTTTTTCCTTTGATAGATTCAGTGTGTTGTCTTTTATTGTAGCGACTGTTGCAGAATCTGCAGACCATTCGCAGTTAACTTTGTTTGCATCCAACAAATCATCAGTCGGCATGGGAACCGGCTTTTCATTGGGATTCAACTCGTTTAATGCGTTGTCTTCATCGCAAGCAATGAAAGAAACACTTAATAATACCGCTGTGAGGGTCAACATAATGATGTTGAAGAAGCCTCTGAAGATACTTTTTGTCATAATGATTGTTTTTTATTGTTATTATTTTTTTTTGTTTCATTCTCAAATATCCTATAGATCTCATTTCTCGGTTAAAAGAAAATAGATTTCTGATTATGCCGATAGATTCTTAAAATAAAAACACGCTAGTTTATATCTTAAAAACTCCCAAGATTTATAATTGTAAAACATAAGGGTAGAGATAATAGGATTTGTCAATTATGAATATATCATTTTTCTTGTCTAAATACAAGCAAAAGTTAGGAAAACCGGCAAAAAAATATGTAATTTTAATAATTTGGTAACTTTTGATTTGTCGTAAAAATTTCCAAAATTTCGAAAAATGGCTTGAAAGCCGGGTTTTAAAGCGCTATACTTCGCGCAGCTTAACTTTATAATGACGGAAAGAAAAATGGACCAATATCGCTGGATTAAGAACCCCAAATTTAAACGACTCGCTCTTCGGGTCGGAATCGTATTGCTGGCTGCCGGAGCCTTCAAAACGAATCAGAATATGTGGCAGCAGAAAATGAAGAGGCAGGGGCAGGAGTTTGCCGCGGCTAAACAGAAGTATGAAAAAAGAATCCATGAACTGGAATTGCAGGCCGGCGTTTTTCGTTTTTACGAGCATCATCCCAGCGGTGCAAAGTATGAAGATTTGAAAGCGATTGATGACAAAAAATTCGTCAATGCACGAATCAATCCTTATAAGGCGTATACAACCAAGGAGCTAAACTATAAGTTGGTTGAAAGTTCCGACTCGCTAACGGATTCTATCGGCGTGAAGATTGCTGATTCCTGGTCTTTTGAAGACATACGTCTTAAAAACAAAGAGTTACGCGAAAAAATGGCGGCTTCAATCGAAAATAACGACGGCGAAGCCTTTTTGCAACAATCGTCTGAGTTTATGAAACTGAATTTGGCCGGGTTGGCCAAACTTAACCGGCGGCATCCTCATTTGGTTAAAACGGCCGTGGAGCGCAGCGATGAAGAAAATGAGCGCGAGGCGATGGTTATGTTTCATGTTATTCAGACCAAATTCAAATCCAAATATTATGTCAGCAAGAAACAGTATTGGCGCGATGCGGTAAAGATTTATGCTGCGGAATCGGTAACAAACTATCGCAATGCGGCACAAGCCACCGGCGAAATGGCCGATTATCTGACAAGAACGGTCTATCGGCGCCAGGTGCGCGAAGATTCTCTGGCATTTGAAGCCCAAAAGCAGGCTTCCAGAGATTCTCTGTTTCAGGAAGCAAAAAAAGTTAAGCTTCCGGTATTGAAACTGCAACAGTTTGTTCCGGGAAAAGGGTATTAAGCTGGACGGCATTGGGAGCGCCGGTCATTCGGGGGGTATCGGCAATGTTTTTTCTCCTAAAGCGGACGGAAGGGCGGGGCGGCCGTTTTGCCGTCCGCTGTGCATAACGGGCTGAATTTTAGCGCTATTTCAGGATAGATTCGAAATTTTCCTTGTAGAATCGCTTTCATTAGTATAACTTAGCAACGAATTAAGTTCGTCAAAAGGGCGAATCTGCCCGATTGATTTCGTTTTAACATATAGCTTAAGGAGCTGAATAAACCATGAGTAAATGGGTATATACATTTGGTAATGGCCAAGCCGAAGGCGACGCCAGCATGCGTAATCTCCTGGGCGGTAAAGGTGCTAACCTGGCTGAAATGAACAAAGTCGGTTTGCCGGTACCTCCCGGATTTACAGTTACAACTGAAGTCTGCACATATTATTACAACAATAACCACACCTATCCCTCTGATTTGAAAGATCAGGTTAAGGAAGCTGTCGCTCATGTTGAAAAAATTATGGGCAAAAAATTTGCTGACGCCAATAACCCGTTGCTGTTCTCGGTTCGTTCCGGTGCCCGCGTTTCCATGCCGGGTATGATGGATACCGTTTTGAACCTCGGTTTGAATGACGAGACGGTTAAAGCTCTGGCTAAGGCTTCCGGTTCCGAGAGATTTGCTTACGACTCTTATCGTCGTTTCCTACAGATGTTCTCTGACGTTGTTTTGGGTGCTGATCTGGATCTTTATGAAGAAGCTCTGGAAAATATGAAAAAGTCCAAAGGTTACAAGTCTGATACTGATTTGACCGCCGAAGACCTCAAAGAGTTGGTTAAAGAATACAAAGAAATCGGTAACAAACTGGGCAAGGTTGTGCCGCAGGATCCCTGGGAACAGTTGTGGGCCGGTATCGGCGCCGTATTCGGTTCCTGGATGGTTGACCGTGCCATCACTTATCGTAAACTGAACAACATTCCGGGCGACTGGGGTACAGCCGTCAACGTTCAGACCATGGTATTCGGCAATGCCGGCGATGACTGCGCTACCGGCGTTTGCTTCTCTCGCGACCCGGCTACCGGTGAAAACGTTTATTACGGCGAATATCTTGTAAACGCACAGGGTGAAGACGTTGTGGCAGGTATTCGTACACCGCAACCGATGGCCTCCAAAGGTGACGGTACTTCTCTGGAAGAAAAATGGCCGCACCTGTATCAGGAATTGGTTGACGTTCGCAACAATCTTGAAAAACACTATAAAGATATGCAGGATATGGAGTTCACCATTGAACACGGCAAACTTTGGATGCTGCAATGCCGTAACGGTAAACGTACCGCTGCCGCTGCTGTCCGTATGGCCGTTGAAATGGTTGAAGAAGGCCTGTTGAACAAAGAAGAAGCCATTATGCGCGTTGGAGCCGAACAGCTTGACCAGTTGCTGCACCCGATGTTGGATCCGAAAGCTCCCAAAAACGTTATTGCTACCGGTTTGCCGGCATCTCCGGGTGCTGCCGTCGGTCGTGCCGTTTTCTGTGCCGAAGATGCTGAAAATTGGGCTGCCAAGGGCGAAAAAGTTATCCTTATCCGTAATGAGACTTCTCCGGAAGATATCGGCGGTATGCATGCTTCTCAGGGCGTTATTACAGCCCGCGGCGGTATGACATCTCACGCAGCCGTGGTTGCCCGCGGTATGGGTACTCCCTGCGTTTCCGGCTCTCACGACATTACCATCAGCTACAAAGACAAAACCATGACGACCAAGTCCGGCGCCGTTATCAAAGAAGGCGACTGGGTATCTCTGGACGGCGGTAAAGGCCAGATTATTGAAGGCCAGGTTCCGACCGTTAAGGCTGACACCAATACCGGTAACTTCGGTAAGCTGATGAGCTGGGTTGATGAAATCCGCACAATGGAAGTTCGCGCTAACGCCGAAACTCCGAAAGACGCTCAGACAGCCCGTGACTTCGGTGCTCAGGGTATCGGTTTGGCTCGTACCGAACATATGTTCTTTGATGCCGCCCGTATTCCCGATATGCGTGCAATGATTTTGTCTGACAATGAAGAAGGCCGCCGTGCCGCTTTAGCCCGCTTGCTGCCGTATCAGAAACAGGACTTCAAAGACCTGTTCAAGATTATGGAAGGCATGCCGGTCGTTATTCGTCTGTTGGATCCTCCTTTGCACGAATTTCTGCCGCATACCGATGCTGAAATGCAGGAACTGGCCGACAAAATGGGCATGACTCTGCAACAGGTTAAGAACCGTGCCGACTCTCTGCACGAAGCTAACCCGATGTTGGGTCACCGCGGATGCCGTCTGCCGATTACCTATCCGGAAATTTGCGAGATGCAGACCCGTGCCATTTTGGAAGCTGCCATTGAATGTGCCGATGCCGGTATTAAAGTTTTGCCGGAAATCGAAGTTCCTCTGACAGGTTCTAAGAAAGAACTCGATATTGTTAAAAACATTATTGATACCACGGCTGAAAAAGTCTTTGCAGAAAAAGGCAAAAAAGTCGTTTACGAAGTTGGTTCAATGATTGAATTGCCGCGTGCAGCCCTGAAAGCTGACGAGTTGGCTCAGTCTGCCGAATTCTTCGGTTTCGGTACCAACG
This sequence comes from Proteobacteria bacterium CAG:495, assembly GCA_000432275.1. Taxonomy (GTDB): domain Bacteria; phylum Pseudomonadota; class Alphaproteobacteria; order RF32; family CAG-239; genus CAZU01. The sequence goes on along the minus strand of HF995322.1, from coordinate 33,655 downwards.
ACCTGACCCAGACTACTTTGGGTATGAGCCGTGACGATACTGGCGCCATCTTGGACGAATATCGTGCCCGCGGCGTTTATGTTGCCGATCCGTTCGCATCTATCGATGTTGAAGGCGTTGGCTGCCTGGTTAAACTGGCTTGCGAAAAAGCACGCTGCTCTAATCCGAAAATCTGGTTGGGCGTTTGCGGTGAGCATGGCGGTGATCCGGCATCTATCGACTTCTTCCAGACTTGTGGCATGAATTATGTTTCATGCTCTCCGTTCCGCGTACCGGTAGCCCGTCTGGCTGCTGCTCAGGCTGCGGTTCGTCACAAGAACGATAAGAAAGAGGAAGGTTCTTGCTGCTGCAAGAAAGCTTGCTAAAAATCGTGCATAATAAGCTCGTTTAGAGCAAAAATTGCGAAAGGGGCGTCTGGCGAAAGTCAAGCGCCTCTTTTTTGCGGCAACCAGAAAAAGAGGAGAAAGGGAAAAGAAACGGGAATGCGTGTGAAGTGGGGCGGTGTAAGAAAGAGACGCCTTAAACAAAGCCGGCAATGAAAGGCGGGAGAAATCGTGAGGGAGGGCGTGTTTTTTATTTGACTTAACCGTGAAAATTCTTTATTGCTAAAAACAGAGTCTACAAGCTCCAAAAAGCGGAAAACGCACCCGATAGCTGCGGATTTCTTGTCATCTTGTATGGTGGGAGTCCGGGGAATAAAATACCTGTAAAGGAAATATACGGGCAGTTTCTTTTTGGCTGTTGTAGCTCCCGCCGCCTTATTTTCAGGCGGTGAAATTACAAAAACAAAAAGGATTAAAGTTATGTCAGCAAATAAATCTGCAATAAAGAAAATAAAAATTATGCTCGGTGCGGAGCTGCGGCGCGTGCGCGAGGAAAAGGGGCTGTCGCTTGAAGAAGCAGCCCGGGCTGTCGGTATTGAGCGGGTAAATATTCTTCGCCAGCTGGAAGAAGGACATGGGGCAAAGGTGTTTTTTATTTTTAAACTGCTTGAGTTGTGCCGGAAACGGGTGACAGTGAAACTGGTTGACTGTTGAAGCTAAAAAAAAGGCGTCTGATGAAAGTCAGGCGCTTCTTTTTATGCAAGACGATATTGACTCGCGGATGAAAACAGGTATATTTTGGGCAAAACCATTAATTATTAAAAAATTAGACTATGTATGATTTTGCAGAATTAGAGGCTGTGTATGAAAATATCGTCTCGACAGAAAAGAGTTTGGCTGAATTTTCTCATTATGCGATTTATGAACTTGAGGGCGGATTTTACGTCTGGAACGAATGCAAAGAGAAAATTTTGCAAGGGATTGCGCTGCAAAAGATTTTTTTGCGCAGAATTGCAGCAGAAGGCAAAAACCTTACGGCAGAACAGCGGCAAATTGTGAAAAGCTGGGATTTGGAATAAGCTGCCGCTTGTTTGAAAAGAAACGTCTGATAAAAGCTATCGGGCGTTTTTTTGTGCATTTGTTCAGGGCAAAATTTTATTTGACGCTTTTGTCTAATTATGATAGCGTGGGTGACATTCAAAATGAATTATTTATATTTATTAACTAAAATAAAATCACAATGTTACATCCATTACAAATTGCCGCGATGTATAAAAATTTATGCACGCTGGAAGAAAACGCCTTAATCAATGAAACGCCGGTTGAGATGGTTTCCGTTGATACCGACAAAGGAATTTTGCAAAAAGATACGGTTTCGGCAGGTGAGATGATGCGTACGCACAGAAGCGTTTTGAAACATCATTTTCAGGCCACGTTTCCGACGACGGCAGCCGAAATTCATTATTGCGGCTCAATCGTTATTTGGAATTTGCTGAGAGAACATCCCGAATTGGCAGAAGGAATTGAAGACAAGGTCATCAAGCTGGTGACAGAGGTTTCGCAAAACTCTGGTTTTTCCGGTTCGGAAGACGAGGCGGCGATAATCAAATTATTTGCGAAAAACAACATATTGGTTAAATATGTGACGGAGACGGTGGATCAGGAATTTGAGACAAGCTTTCGACAATGGCTGTTGAAAGATGAAACAATTGTTTAGTCCAGAGCAGTCCGTGAGGATGAATTTTATTAGTTTAGTCATTTTAGGAAAGAGGTGTCGTGAGACATCTCTTTTTTTATGCCTGCTATCTGTGGTTGACACTTTTGTCTAAAAAGCTTATATTAAATGCGATAAATTTATAAAAGAGAAATTATTAACCCTAAAACATAACTTATGAAACTGAAAGTTTATAATCAGATTAAGGAAACGTTGGAAAGCCTTAATCAGCTTAAGGATGTCAGAAAGTCAAAAGTGTTGTTCGGCCTCTTAGAAGACTGCCGTGCCGAATTGATTAAAATGATGCGGAAGTCATTTGATTCCAAGTACGAGTTTCTCAATAAGGAAGGGATTGACGTTAACGAGTTTATCTCCTTTTTGTTGGAAAACAGCGAACTGGTCAGCGGGATGGAACCTGAAATCGTTTATATCATCGCGCACGGAATCGGCGGCAAGGCGGTTTATGTGGACGGCAACAAGCTGTTGGAACTTTTGTTGATGCCGGAAATGGCAAGGTTATGGAACGGCGACGTCAAACGCCGGGTCTCGGAGCGCAATGGCGCGGTTCAGGAAGTTTCGATGGCGGAAGACTGTTTGGTGACGCTTGTTTGGGATATTTACTTTCATTACAAAAAGTTCGGAGATGAACTTGGAGACGGTTTCTGGGAAAACTTTAACCGTCGCTTTTTTAACAAATGGAAAGAAAAATATCCGGTTCTTGCCGAACGGGCCAGAGAGGCGCTTAACAACGCCAGACAGCTGAATGCCCAGTTATGCAGAACGATAGAGCTTTCGTTGTAATGATTTTTATTGACCAAAAGGGATGCCTGTTCAAGGCATCTCTTTTTTTATGTTTAAAAATTTGGGAAAGAGGGTAATCGGTCATTGACCTTTTTGTCTAAATTTGATATTATGATTCTATTCGTTAACATATTACTATAGAACCCAATTAAAAACAAATTATAAACCATGCTGCTTGACGTTATTTTCTGATTTCAGAAACTCTGACTGACAGGCAGCCTTAAAAACCCAATTAGTTATGAGAGCAGAAGAAAAATTCGGTACCGGCTTTTATGCTGCACCGAGAGTTGAAAATTTCGTCGGCCGAGTAAAAAAAGAAAAATGTGAAGAATTCCTAACCAATGCCGAGTTGGTTCAGGATTTTATTTCCGGTTACAAGTTGCAAGGTTTTTGCAATCATCCGGACAATAAGGTTCGTACCGGCATGTTAATGCAGGTTGCGGTGGGAGCTTCAGCTTATCGTTATCCGATGTCCTGCGGCGATTATGTTGACGGACTTATGATTTTTACAGACCGGTTGAGCGGCTGTGAGCTTCATCAAAAAGTTACGTCAATTGACCGCAAGAAAGAACGTTGGGGAACCAAAATCTACCATTGCGAAACCTTTTACTTAACGAAGAAAGGCGACCAGTGGTTAGCAATTCCCTTGTTGGCTGACGAAGGCTGGCGGAAGGAAAAACAAGCAGGCGATGCATTGCTCAAATGGGCTAAGATGAGACGATGCAAAGTCGTGGGCAAGGTTCGGCTGGCTACCGGTACCATTGTTCATAAGCATAAAGATTTCTTTTGTTCAGAAATGTGGACGCTGGAAGTTATCAGTGAACACGGCCGCCGCAAACATCTGGCCGTTATGCTTGAAAACGGTAAAATGATTGCCGGCGACGCAACTGAACTAAGAGTGGTGCCCAAGTGTATTTCGGAAGGAGGCGTGCTTCGTACCAAATATAACTGGTATCGCTACTACGGGGGCGAATTTACGTTTATAAAATAAAACGTATAAATAAAGAGGGTGTTGAATTTTTCAACACCCTTTCGCTTTGGGTGCGGTTTGAATCGGTCGGAAAGGCGGCGAATCATACTAAAGTAGTATTTAAGACTCGTGATTTAGGCTTATCTAATGATTAGAAATTAGTTTTTGATGAAAAAGATGTTTCTTCTACAGTCAAAAAAACTCGAAAACAGCGTTTGAATGTATGAAAGAGCCGTATTTTTCGCTTTTTTGGTAGTTGATGCATTTTTGTTATTGAAAATTAAATTTTTATTGCTTAAGTTAATGCTGTATTAGTTGTTTAACAATTAAAGATTTTAACCCATATGGAGATTAATAAAATGAAAAAACTTTTAGGTTTGTTCTGCGCTATTATCGCTTTGTCTGGTTGCTCCAGCATTGGTGAAAGCAGCCTTTTCGGCGGCAGCGAATGTGAATCTATCGAAGCTCGCGACTTCATGGAAAATGCTGAAGACAGAGTATTCTTCGCATTTGATAGCTCTGCTATTTCCCCGGATTCAGCCGAAATCCTGGATACTCAGGTTAAATGGCTGAAAAAGCACGAAAATGTAAACGTTATCGTTCAAGGCTATTGCGATGAAAGAGGTACAAGAGAGTACAACTTGGCCTTGGGTGAACGCCGTGCCAACGCTGTAAAACAGTACTTGGTATCTCACGGTATTTCTGCCAGCAGAATTTCTACCATTTCTTATGGTAAAGAAAGACCTGCAGTTCTCGGCAACAACGAAGCCGCTTGGGCTCAGAACCGTCGTTCAGTTACTGTAGTTAAAGCTGCTAACTAATTTACGGTTTTACTGATTTTGAAAACGTGCTCTAAATTCAGAGCACGTTTTTTTTATGATGAAAGTTTGATTTACTTGTTTAAAAATTTCGTTTAATTGCAGACAGAGCGGGAATTTTCATTTAATGTATAAAGAAAACATCAGACTTTAGGCGAGGTGAATATGAAATTTTCAAAAATTATGTTGTTGACCGGCAGTTTGCTTTTCGGCATTCAGGCAGCTCAGGCGCAGACTTTGGCCATGGAGCGTGAACTGGAGCAGCTGCGTGAGGATGTTCAGATTATTCAGCGTCAGCTCTATCGTGAAAAGGAAGACAATCTTTCAGCGGCGGGGTCTCAGGACGTGACAGTTACTATCGGGCAGTTTGACGAAACGCTGCGGGATACGGTGGGCCGAATGGATCGTCTGGAATTTGCACTCAAACAGTTGGAAGAACGTATTAACGTCATCAACAAAGATATCGACATCCGTCTGAAAATGCTGGAGGGAAAGCCTTTTGACACTGATGGTCTGGGAACGGCAAAGGTTCCCGAAAAGAAGTTTTTGGCGCCGGTAGCGAAAAATGCACCGAAGTCGATTGTGGGCGACAGCATTACAAAGGGTGAGGATTTGCCTGCGGTTAAAACGTTGAGTGCCGAGGATATTTATAAGCAGGGGATGACCGCCATTAATGCCAATGAAAATGATTTGGCCGCTCAAAAGTTCACTTCCATACTGACCAAATATCCTGACCATAAGCTGGCCGGCAATGCGCAATACTGGCTTGGCGAGGCTTATTATGCCAAGCAGGATTTTGCCAAAGCGGCGGTCGCTTTTGCCAAGGGGTATGAGAAGTATAAAGACGGTACCAAAGGTGCCGACAACATCTTAAAGCTGGGTATGTCAATGGAGAAACTGGGCAAGAAACAAGAGGCCTGTACGGCATTTTTGAATCTGCCGAAGGAGTTTCCCAAGGCGGAGGCCTCTCTGATAAGCAAGGCAAAGGCCCGCGCCGCAGCTCTGAAATGCAAGTAAACAGGCATGACGAAGGCTCTCAAAAATAATTTAAAGCGGGAAAATGGTAGTTTGGTTCAAACTACCATTTGTCTTTGCAACCGGTTGTGTGATGAAAAAGCCTGCGGACAACAGACCTTTGCAGTCGGGGTTTCCGGCGGCGCTGACTCGTTGGCTCTGGTATATCTGTTGCGGGAATGGGCTTTACGGTGCGGAAAAAAAATTGTGGCGCTGACGGTTGATCATCAGCTGCGTCCAACTTCCCGCCAGGAAGCGGACTATGTTGCAAAATTAATGCGGCAGGCCGGGATTGAGCATCATATTTTGACCTGGGAGGGCGAAAAGCCGGTTTCCGGGATAGAGACGGCTGCCCGGGAAGCCCGTTACCGCTTGTTGGAAGACTGGTGTCTGTCCAACGGGATTTGTACGATTTTTATGGCGCATCACAAGCGCGACCAGGCGGAGACTTTTTTTATCCGGCTGCAGCGGGGCAGCGGTCTGGATGGCTTGTGCGGGATTGCTCCGGCGAGCAGCGTCGGCAGATTGACGGTTTTGCGGCCATTGTTGGATATTGCACCGGAGGCTCTGAGAGATTATCTTAATGCCGCGAATATCCGATGGGTGGAGGACGAATCCAATCAGTGCGACGACTATTTGCGGGTGAGGGTACGTAAATTGCTGCCGCAACTGGCGGAAGTGCTTGGGCTGAGCGAGGAGCGGATTGTCGATACTATGGCCACGCTGAGAAGATCCAAGGCTTATCTGGATGAGCAAACGGAGCGGATTGTCAAAAATCAGGTTCAATATTTCAGCGACGACGTTGTCGCGGTGTCAGCGGGTGAACTGCTTAAGCAGCATCCGGAAATGCGCTTTCGGCTGATGGCGCGACTGTTAAAACAAATTAGCGGCCGGGTTTATCCGCCGCGTGCCGATGATTTGGAGAACTTGTGCTGCCGGATGGAAGATGCGGCTTTCAAAAGTGCTACTCTGGGTGGTTGCGAGGTTTGTTTCCGCAATGGCCGGTTTTGGATTTTTCGAGAAGAAAAGATGGCTAAAAGTCTGAGCCGAGAACAATGGCGCAGTTTTTGCGAGGAATATCCCCGGCTGAAACGTATGAATATTCCGGCACGGGCACGCCGGCAGCTTTATTGGGGCTTGCTAAACGGTAAAAACTTGTATATAAAGAGCTGATTGACAATTAAGGTTTTATTTTAATGGCAAAAGCAAAGAAAAGTGATTTTATTTCAACCGGGTTGGTCGCGCAGAACCGTCGCGCGCATTTTGATTACCTGATTGAGCAGAAATATACTGCCGGGCTTGAGTTGACGGGAACGGAGGTTAAGTCTTTGCGCCTTGGGCATGCCAATATCAATGACGCATACGGGATTGAAAAAGACGGTGAGCTTTTTATTTCCAATATGTTTATCGCCGAATATGCCAACAAAGGATATTCTTCTCATCCGGAAAAACGCGATCGTAAGCTGCTGTTGAAAAAAAAGGAAATCATTGAGATAACCAACGAGCTTTCACGTAAAGGATCTACATTGGTCGCCATTCGTTTATTCTTTAACGACAAAGGGCGGGCTAAGCTTGAAGTCGGTTTAGGCCGCGGCAAAAAGAATTACGATAAGAGAGAAGCTATAAAGGATCGCGACTGGAAGCTTCAGAAAGCGCGTATAATGGCGAATTAGAGCAATCTGCAGCGGTCTCGCTCTCATGTCATTTACGGTTTTGTAAACTCAATCGCGCTCGCCTTGCGGATTACTCTATTTCATCCATTCTCCGCACTTTCAAAATAGGAGGAACTCTCGCGTATAATGGCGAATTAGAGCAATCTGCGGCGGTTTCGCGCTCATGTCATTTACAATTTTGTAAACTCAATCGCGCTCGTCTTGCGGATTACTCTACTTCATCCATTCTCCGTTTATTTATTTTGAAAGGAAGGCCTTATTTGTTCCGCTTTTTTTTGAAAAAATCCTTGAGAATTTGAGAACATTTTTTTTCCATAATACCGGCATGCACTGCGGGCTTATGGTGACAGGTCGGCTGCTCGTAAAAGCGTACGCCGCTGACCACGGCACCGCCTTTGGCGTCTGCGGCGCCAAAATAGAGGTTTTTGATGCGGGCAAAAGAAATGGCGGCAGCGCACATGGTACAGGGTTCTAAAGTGACATACATATCCATATTGCGGAGGCGATTGGTTTGCAATTTGAGGCAGGCCGTTTGGATGGCTTTGATTTCCGCATGGGCGGTGGCATCTTCGATGTGTTGGCTGAGGTTGTAGCTTTCGGCAATGATTTCGCCGTTGGCAGGATTGACGATGACGCAGCCGATGGGGACTTCATCGACGGCGGCAGCCTGTTGCGCCAGCTCGTAAGCTCTTTGCATATAGGGATTATTTTCCATGGCGGGCCTTTTTTTGTTAGACTTCTTAATATAATTTACTATTATAGGCAATAAATAGAAAAGGAAAGTTTAAAATGAGCGAAAGACTTGCAAAATTTATGGCACGTTCGGGTGTATGTTCCCGCCGGCAGGCCGAAGAATATATCCTGCAAAAAAGGGTAACCGTTAACGGAGAGATTGTCGAATCGCCGGCGTTTAACGTCACCGGAGACGAAAAGATTTTGTTTGACGGCGAAAAGCTTCCCGAAATTCAGCAAACCCGATTGTGGCTGTATCACAAACCGACGGGTTTGGTAACCACCCATAAAGATGAAAAAGAGCGTCCTACGGTATTTGACAATCTGCCGGCAGGGATGCCGCGGGTGATTTCGGTCGGTCGATTGGATTTGAATTCCGAAGGCTTGCTGCTGCTGACCAATAACGGGGAATTGTCGCGTAAGCTTGAGCTGCCGAGCAACGGGTGGCTGCGCCGTTACAAAGTCAGGGTTCACGGGGCCGTGGATGACAAAAAACTTAAAGCTTTACTCAAAGGGACGGTAATTGACGGCGTGGAATACGGTCCTGTGAAAGCGGAAATTGAGAGTACGCAGGGATCTAATTCCTGGTTGCTGGTAACTTTAAGCGAAGGGAAAAACCGTGAAATTCGTAAGGTCATGAAGTCAATCGGCTTGGATGTGGCACGTTTAATCCGGCTGTCGTACGGGCCGTTTCAGCTCGGCAGCCTGAAAAAAGGCGAAGCTCGCGAAGTTCCGGCCAAGGTGTTAAAAGAGCAGCTGGGCGGCAAGTTTGAGTTATGAGGATAATCGGCGGAAAATACAGGGGAAAGAAGTTGTTGTCACCGGACAACGGCCGGGTACGCCCTACTTCTGACCGGGCTAGGGAGGCGCTGTTTAATATCTTGCGCTCCAAGTTAGGGTTTGATTTTGGTTCGTATCATCTGCTGGATGTTTTTGCAGGTACGGGAGCGTTTGCTTTGGAGGCGTTGTCTCAGGGGTTTGCTTCCGTGACGCTGGTTGACGTTGACTGCGGGCCGTTGCAGCGCAATGTAAAATTGTTTCCGGCAGACGTTTCCAAAATTAATGTTATCAGGGGAGATGCGCTAAATCTTCCGAAAAGCGTAACCACGTATGATTTGCTGTTTATGGACGCACCCTATAATCAGGGACTGAGCGTACCGGCACTAAAGAATCTGGCGGCAAAGAATTGGCTGAAGCCGGGGGCTTTATGTTTGGTGGAAGTGGAAAGAAATGAGCCCTTGCCGTTGCCGGAGGGCTTTCGTCTGCTGGAAGAACGCCGTTATGGTTTGGCTCGTGTCGTGTTTGCCGAATTCATCGGATAAAACGTTTTAACGGTAATGTTCTCAACTGCCAATTTGTGGTCCCGGTAGTCTATCGGGGTTACGATGGTAAGATGTTCGTCATCTTCGTTCAGTTTAAAAGCCTTGTTGCTGAGCAGGATGTTGGCGACGAATACGCCTTTGCGTTCCAAAAAGTTTCTGTCTTGCAAATCTTCCATAAACTTAACCAGGGCTTTAGACGAGGTTTCCAGGTGCAGGTTCGGGGCAAAGGTTTCGTCGAAGTTGAGCTCGCCTTTGCCTACCATGGAAAACGGAGCCCAATTGACAACCATATTGGGAATTTCTAAAAATCCGCCCCGGTGCAGCCATTCTTCCATTGACGCGGCAAAACTGTCAAGGCGGGAAAATTCGCCCATAAGGTTGGTTTTGAGGTACAGTCTGCTGATTTGCGACGTTAAAGGGTAGTTGAGCAAACCGTTCAGGGTGATGTTTTTTAATTCAATGTGGTTTTCAAATACGGCGGCGATGCTGTTGAGGCCGGTGCGGTTAGGCGTATGGCGTCCGGCCAAATTCAGTTCCTGAATGACGGCAAAGTTTTTGATGTTGATGTTGCGGATTTCGGCAAGGACAAGTTCTATGTCGTTATTGTCGCCAAAATCAAATTTGATTTCGGCCTCCTCGCTGCGGACCGGGTAGCTCTCTCCGTTTAGCTGCAGTTCCTGTTTATTTCCCAGCTCCAGAGTTATGTCGGCGTTATTGAAAATTGAGGCATAAAGGCGCAGCCGAGGAATCGTTAAGCTCCAGTTTCCGTTCAGGCTGTACAGACGGAAGTCGTCCGCCGTCATTAACGGCCGGGTAAACGACGAACTGAAACTGATTTTTTCATAGGCGATGTCCAGTCCGAAAGTGTTTAGGCTGTCTTGGATGTAAACAATGTCCGCTTTCAGATGGCGGGTTGCGGAGATACGCACCAGCATAACATGGTAAAAAATAAGAAAGACGACAAATGTGGTCAGGAATGCCGCTGCGGC
>HF995322.1:0-23289 GCA_000432275.1 Proteobacteria bacterium CAG:495 | reverse complement strand
TCAGGAATGCCGCTGCGGCCATACGGTTGTTTTTCAAAGTGCCGACAAAGCGATTGAGCGACAGGCGCAATCGGACAGAAGCGAAAAAATCGTCCAGGTAATAAGGAATTTTTTCCAATATGTCGAGCAGTTTTTCCTTCACTTATCCGTTGTCCTTCGACTGATCCAACATCGGCGCGGTGTAAGGATAGTTTTTGATTGTTTCGGCATTAAGCTCGGCACATTTTCCTTCAATACGTTTTTGAAGCTCGCTCATAAAGGTTTTTTTATCCATGCCGGCGGGGAGCGGTTCCATAAATTCAAAAATTACTTTGCCGGGATAGCGCATAAAAGAGCTTTTTTTCCAGAAAAAGCCGGTGTTGACGGCGATAGGAATAACCGGTACGTTGAGATTTTGATACAGGAGGGCGACACCGGGTTTATAACATGGTTCCTGTCCCGGTTTGCGTCGGGTTCCTTCGGGAAAAATAATCAGCGGGCGGTCGTCTTGCAGACGGTCTTTGGCGCTGCGCAGCATATTTTTCATTGCGGCGCTGCCGGCAGAACGGTCAACCGGTATCATTCCGTAAAAGTATTGAGCCCATCCGAAAATGGGGATATAGGTGAGTTCTTTTTTGAGGACAAAGGATGCCCGTTTGATGTAATTGCTGAGAACGTATGTTTCGAGGGCCGATTCATGCTTTCCGGCATAAATACAGTCTTCCTGCATCATATATTGTTTGCCGCGGATTTCAATTTCTATTCCGGCAAGATGTTTCAGACTCCAGACCAAAAAGGGAATAAAAGTATAATTCCATATTTTAATGGTGGCTTTGGGAGAGACAAGACCGACCAGGCTGTTGAAGATGCCACCGACGGTCAGGGTTGAATAGCAGACGATGTTAAAAATGAATGAACGCAAATAAAGCATTAGCGGCCCCTTGTTTGTAGATGACTTCGAATGTAAACATATAAAAACTTATTATATTCTGAGAAAATAAGCGAGAATGTCTGCCAACTCTTCCACCATTTTTTGCGGACTTTTTCCGAATAGACGGGGTGGATGACGATTTGGAGCTCCGGATTTTGAACTTTGAATTCGGCGGTGCTGCGCGGAACGTGATAATTGGAGGTTACCAGCCGAATCGACTTGATGTTATTTTCCTTCAGCCAATGACTCGTTTCTATGGCATTTTCGACCGTATTGGTTGCTTCCCGTCCCAAAGACACCGCTTCGTCATCTCCTCCGGTAATGTGGTTGCGGTGTTTAATTCCGGCGAGAGAACTGTGTTTGCTTACGCCGGAAATGAACAATCGGTCGGATTTGCCTTCGTCCAACAGCCGGAAGGCCTCGGCGATGCGATTGCGTCCTCCGGTCAGAGCAATAATCGCTTCCGTACGGGTGGTGTGGTCTTCAGGATAAGAGTTGATGGCGTCGGCAAAGAAAACGAATCCTGCAAACCAAGATATCAGAATGGCGACGGCAAGTATTTTGAAGAAGTTTCTCATATCAGTTTTTGCAGCGTTCGTTTAACCGTGTAGTAAGCTGTCGACATGGCGATGCACATGGAAAACAGCGGCAGGGACATTATCAGCAGCCAGTCATTGAAGCTCAGGTTGGCTTCGCTGATGATACCACCTTCGATTTGTTTGGCAAGAGAACCGATGAAAAAAATGGTCGGAATGGCAAAGAACAAACCGACGATACCGCCCGCCAATCCTAAAAACGCCATACGTTTGGCATACTGCTGAGCGACATAGGTGTCTTTGGCTCCCATAATATGCAGAATCTCAATGATATGCCGGTGCAGTCCCAGACTCATCTGAGTCGTGTAGAATATGGCTCCGGAAGTAATGCCGATGACCAAAACCAGAATACTCATGGCCAAAGCTTTAAGACCGTCGGCAAATTGTATCAGCTTGCTCAGCCAGAGTTTGTGGTTGTCAAGCGAGGCGAGGGGAGAGGCCTGAGCCAAATCCTGTGCCAGTTTGGCAAAATCAATTTCGGCGTCAGTCGAAATTTTGACGTCGATAATTCTCGGCATCGGCAGATTTTCGAGATTAACGCCGTCGCCGAGCCAGGGGCGGATGAGCTTTTGCAGCTGGACTTCCGGCAGAGGGGTCACTTTAAGGACGCCGTCGACAGTTTTCAGAAAATCGACGGCTTTGTCCTGATAGGCAAGGGTTTCGGCCATGGCTTTTTCGCGATTGGTGTCGTTAACGGGCATAATCTGAACCGTAAGCGAGCCGAGAATGCTCTGATTCCAGTTGTGAAGCATGGCATTGATGGCCAGAACGCCCGACAAGGTAATGGCAAAAATGAAAACCGCAATCGAAATCATAATCTGCAGGAAAAGTGTCGTTTGTTCGCCTTTAAGCGGGAGCTCCTGACGACGGCTGATAAATTTGCGCGGAGAGCTAGACATGGGCACCTCCCAGTTTGGATACGTCCGACGGATAATATATGTGTAAGCCGTGGTTTTGCAGATGCAGGCGCGGATAGGCAAAATCGTTAATCAATTTTTCGCTGTGGGTAGCGATGACGACAGTGGTGCCGAGCTTGTTCAGTTCGACAAACAGTTTCATCAGTTTGGGGGCAATGTCGTTGTCGACGTTGCCGGTGGGTTCGTCGGCAAGCAGCAGCTCCGGCCGATTAATTACCGCGCGGGCGATGGCGATACGTTGTTTTTCACCGCCGGACAGCGTTGCCGTGGTGTCCAGCATATGGCGGTCAAGTTCGACCCAGCTCAGCAGCTCGCTGACACGTTTACGGACTTCTCTTTCGTCCATGCCGCAGACGCGGAGCGGCAGAGCTACGTTGTCAAAGGCGGACAAATGGTCCAGCAGGCGGAAGTCCTGAAAAACGACGCCGATTTTCCGCCGCAGCATGGCAAGGTTGTCACGGTTGGTGAAGTTAATGTTGGTTCCAAAAACGTTGACCGTACCGCGGCTCGGTTTTTGTGCGAGATACATCATACTGAGCAGAGACGTTTTACCGGCTCCGCTCTTGCCGGTCAGAAAATGGAAAGAGCCTTTTTTCAAAGAGAGTTTTATATCGCTTAAAATCTCCGGCCCCTGTCCGTAACGGATGCCGACGTTCTGCATTTCAATAATGCCGGCGGAAGATGTTTTGGGTTCTAACAACGTATGACTCCTTATTCCTGATTACTACAAAGATATAGCAATTATTTATTTAATAAAGTACTTTTTTTCTTTGATTAAAAGCTTTTTCATTCTATATTAAGGCAGAGGGGAAAAATGAAGCAGATTTATTGTCCGAAATGCCGTACCGGCTATGAAATTGACGAGAACTTGATTCCGGAAGACGGAAAAAAGCTCCGTTGCAGTTATTGCAATCAGGTGTTTAAAGCCTATTGCGATGATTTAATCGACGCGCCGGTAAGAACGGTTGCCATTGAAGACGATGAGCCGTCAGCCGCTCAAGAATCCGTCAGCGAAGAAACCTCTGCCGCAGAGGAAGCTGTTTCGGAGGAAAGTTTCGAGGTTTCGACCGAAGCGGAAACAACCGAAACGCCGTCTCAGACAGACAGCGAAATGGACGACATATTCAAACGACTGTCTCAACAAACCGAGGAGCTTTTCAAAGCCGAGAGCGAACTGCCCCCGTTTCGGAGATTTTTACTCAAGTGCCGACAGCTTATAGGTCTGCACTCCAAGGCAGCGCTTTATTATGCCGGCGGAACGGCAGTCCTTTTGCTGTTGCTTTGCCTGTACAGCTTTCGTTATGAGATTGTGCGGGGAATGCCGTTTATGAACGGTTTGTACCGCGCTGTCGGAATCAGTGCCACTATTCCCGGAGAGGGATTGGAGTTTCAGAACATTGCGTGGGATGATTTTGAGGAAGACTATGTTCGCAAACTGGAGGTAAAGGGGTTTATTGTCAATACGACCGACGAGGATATCAGAATTCCTTTAATTCATATCGAGATGCTTGATAAAGACGCGGTTCTTTTGCAAAGCCTTAATCAGAATCCCGAGGTCGGCCTTTTGAAAGCCGGTGCACGTGTTGCCATCGGCATAACAATCAGAAAACCGTCACCTCTGACAAAATATGTTTATTTGACCTTTGTCGAATCCGATAATCGGTAGTTTAGTTTTTCCGGTTTACGATATAGTCGGCCAATTGCTGCAAGGTTTGCGCCTTTTTACCAAACAAAGCCAGGGATTCTTTGGCTTCTTTTACCAGTTCATCCGCCATTTGCTTTGATTTTTCAAGTCCGTAGAGGCCGACGAAGGTCAGTTTGCCTTGTGCGGCATCTTTGTTCAGCGTTTTGCCAACCAGAGCGGGATTGCCTTCTACGTCCAGGATGTCATCGGCAATTTGGAACGCAATGCCGATTTTGCGGGAGTAGACGACCAAGGCTTCGGTTTCTTCGAGGTCGGCATTGCCGAGGGCGGCACCGGCTTCGCAGGCAAAGCGAATCAGACGTCCGGTTTTCATTTCTTCAATATGACGGATGATTTCTTCCAGATGGTAGTCGGCATCGCTGCGCTCACTGTAGAGATCCAGCATTTGTCCGGCGACCATTCCGTCAAAAGCGCCGGCGGCTTTGGCAAGCATAGACACCAAGCGACAGCGGATTTCGGCGGACTTTGCGGTGTCGGGGTGGGACAGAAGCTCAAAGGCATAGGTCAGCAAACCGTCTCCGGCCAAAATGGCGGTCGCTTCGTCGAATTTTTTATGACAAGTCGGCTTGCCCCGGCGAAGGTCATCGTTATCCATTGAGGGCAGGTCATCGTGAATTAGCGAATATGAATGTAAAATCTCCAGTGCAGCTGCGGTTCTAAAAGATTCATCTTCGCTGACGCTGAAAATTTTGGCGGCCTCACAGACTAGCTGAAAATTTTGGCGGCCTCACAGACAAAAAACGGGCGCAGCCGTTTGCCGCCGTTGGTTACCGAATAAAGCATCGCTTCGACCACTCGTTTTTCCGCGCCGGCGGGAAGTGAAAACAAGGTGGGCAGCCTGTCGTTGAAACGGCGGGTATAATCAAGCAGTTTTTCGGTAAAAGTCGTCATCTCAGGCCTCCGGGACTTCAAATGGAGCAGTGGAAAGTTTTCCTTCCGGCGAAACTTCAATTTTTTCAATTTTAAGCTGAGCCGCTTTTAGTTTGGTTTCGCAAAGCTGTTTGAGCACAACCGCTTTTTCATAAGCCGAGACGGCATCGTCCAGTTTGATACGGCCGCTTTCAAGCTCGCGCACGATGTTTTCCAACTGGAGGAGGGCGTCTTCAAAGCTTAAGTCTTTTAATTCTTCATTGTTCATCAAATATCTCCGTTTTAGTGTGTTTCTCATGTTATTATATTAGCAGCATAATATCAACAATTGTTATGAGTTGTTAGGTTATTTTATCATCACAAACCTAAGTATAGCTAATAATTAGCACTATCAAGACTGGTTATCGGACGCCGTTATGCTAAATTAGTAAAATACAATTGCTAATTTTGCGGGAGGGAATTTATGAAAAATTTAGCGGTGAGCGCCGGGGCCAAAATGCTGAAAGCAATGGGCAACGAAAAGCGCCTGGAGATATTGTACAACTTGTCCGAGCAGGAACTGAACGTCGGTGAACTTGAAAAAATCGTCGGCTTGAGCCAGTCTGCCCTGTCGCAGCATTTGGCCGTTTTAAGAGCCGAAAATATTGTAAAAACGCGGCGGGTGGCACAGACAATATTTTATTCAATAAGAAGCGACAAAGCATTAAAGGTTCTTCAGCTGCTGGACGGCCTTTACAACAGACCCTACAAATCCTGAAAACAGTCTGCCGTTATCGACAAGTCAACGGCACTTTGTATCCTGACGATTATCCCTTTAGAGAAATTTGATTTCCCTGGCCTGAGGGTCGTAGCCGATGGTCAGACGTCCTTCACGGAGGGCGAGGGCGTCATTGCCGAAAATTTCTTTGCGCCAGCCTTTGAGTATCGGGCTGTTTTTGTCTTTGAAACAGCTGAAACGGCGGAGATCGTCATCGTCGGCAATCAGCCGGGGCACCACGCCTTCCTGCTGGCATTTTATTTTCAGAAGCAAACGAAGCAGCTCGTATAAAGAGGTGTTGGCATTGGGCAGGCTTTTTTCTTTCGGCGGGATAACGTAACAGTCCGCAGGAATTTTGGAAAAGGCTTCCAGAACTTCCATTATTTCGTCACCGAGTTTGCCGCCGGCCACGTCGCTGCGCAGGTTTCTTATCTGACAAAGTTCTTCCTTGGTTTTGGGGCAAGCGGCTGCGATGGCCAGCAGCATATCGTCTTTGATAAAAGACTGGCGCGGGGTGTTGCGCCGCTGAGCCCTTGCTTCCCGCCAGGAGGCCAGTTCGCGCAGGAGAGTTAGAAAACGGGCGTTGTGAGAACGGTGTTTTAGCCTCTGCCAGGCGTCTTCCGGCTTGATGACATAAGTGTCGGGACTGGAAAGCGTTTCCATTTCTTCGGCCAGCCACGGGCTGCGGCCGGTTTCTTTGAGGCGGTCACGCAAGTATTCGTAGATATGAACCAAATGCGTTACGTCGTGCAGGGCATATTCCAACTGGGTTTGGTTGAGCGGGCGTTTGCTCCAGTCAGACAGGCGGTTGCTTTTATCCAATTCGATATGCAAAATATATTTTACCAGGTTTTCGTAGCTGATTGATTCTCCGAAGCCGGTTACCATGCCGGCAATCTGGGTATCAAACAACGGCTGGGGAATTTTTCCGCTGAGATTGTAAATGATTTCGATATCCTGTCGTCCGGAATGAAAGACTTTGACAACGGCTGTATTCTGCATCAACTCAAAGAACGGCGACAGATTCAGGTTTTCGGCCAGAGGATCGATTATGGCACAGTCTTTGAGCGAGCCGACCTGGATTAAACACAGTTTGGCATAATAGCTGTGTTCGCGCAGAAATTCCAAGTCGACAGTAATGAACTCCTGAGTATTCCATTCGTTGCAAAAGCGGTTTAAGTCTTCGGTCGTCGTAATAACATTCATCAGTTTTATCTCAAATTATCACAAGGTGTTTAATGTTAATCACATAAAATTAATATTGTTTTAATGTCTTCCCCGTGATTTGTCGAGAGGTTATTTGCCGTCATTGCCACCGAGAAGCGCACTCAGTCCGGCCAAACCTCCTGCGGTTTTAACACTTTTGGCTTTGGAAGAGGATTGTTTTGTTTCTTTTTCCGGCGTCATTTCAACAAATTCTGCCTGTTCTTCAGAAAGATCTATAAGTTCTTTTTTTCAAAATGCTGATTTTTTTTGGACAAAATAAGCGCGATTTTGTGATTTGTTTGTATTTTTGAGTCTAGGGTACTTAAATAAATAAAGCCCTTATAAATCAGGGCTTTATTTGTTGTTTTGATATGTGGATGATACCATAATTGGGGCGATTCGTCAATAAATTTATTTCTAAATATCTTTACGTTTTTGTCTAGACAGTGTTTTTGTTATATGATATTATAAGGTTGTTGAATGATTATTAAGAGTTACTATGTATGTCACCACAAGGTGATTTTTACAAAGATAACTAAAATAATATCCCGTCGGGGACAACAGGATTTTTCAGTGACGCGGAAAATCTTTATTCCATTAAAACAAGGATAGTCTCCCGGCTTATTAACAAATTTATGCAATGCATGATTGTTACGGGGTTTTTAGTTATCTGTCTTGAGAGCGTTGAATGACATATAAGCTGTCAATTTGATTATCTTGAGACACCTTTTGCAGAATTGACGGAAACCATTAAGGCGGAAGTTGGAGGTCGGCATCGTTTTGATACTTGGAAGTTTTAAACATTTGTTTTTCAAACAGAACCTAAAGTTGCTTTAGTAAAAGGTTCCACGGAAGAAGTACAGTAAACCGTGATTTAAATTTGAAAATATTTGTGTGAAATCGGAAAAGAACAATATCAAAATTGATGATGACGGAAAAAGCTGCAAAAGCTGTAATCATTTATGATTATGACAACATCTAGATTGAGCAACAACAATATGGTCGTTTTCGCCGGCGGTTATGACGGTGAAATGGTCGAGATAATCAACATTTGCCGAGAGGCTGATGTTGAGATTTTCGACAAGCACCTAGGGTGGGGCGCTGCGGCATCGGCTTATTCTGAAGAAATCGCAGCTGCGATTTCTGAAGATAAGCAGGTGGTTCTTATCGAGCTTGCGCTTGATATAGAACTGCCGGAGACGGCAATCGTTGTGGATCACCACAACGAGATGTCTGGCCGACCAGCCAGCATCTTGCAGGTTCTTGCCCTGTTAGGTATGGACGCAACCCGCTGGCAGCAGCTGGTAGCCGCTAATGACTGTGGTTACATTCCGGCGATGCTCTCTATGGGGGCTACACCGGAAGAGGTTGCGGCCGTGCGTCTGGCAGATCGCTCCGCTCAGGGTATTACACCTGAACAGGAGGCCGAGGCAGAGCGTGCCCTTGGTTGCCGTGAGGTAATCAACGGCGTTACTGTGGTTCGGATGAGCCATAGCAAGACGGCCACGGTTGCCGACCGCCTTTTTGATCCTGAAAAGGAACAGCGTTTGCTGATCCTTTCAGGAGACGGAGAGAGCAATTTCTTCGGAAAGAAGGAATTGTGTCTTCTCCTTCAAGGGGAGAAGACCGGAAAGACGGCCGAAGGTTGGGATACATATTCCCATTTCGGCGGTTGGACCGGAGGCGGTGAGACAACCGGTTTCTGGGGTGGCTATGCCAACCAGGATGAAGTCTTAGACTTCGTGGTTAAGTACTTTGCTTAACCGTTGTTGTTTTTCCTCCCGAAGATTGGCGTAAGCTGATTTGGCGGAGGTGCTATCGGGAAAGGAGTACTCAGTACTCCTTTCTTTTAACAGGTTATTGTCCGGGTACCTGTCCAGAAATTCGGAGTATAATTATGGTAAAAAAAATCCTTATACCAGCCTTATAATTGGTGTGGGGTAAACATATGGGAAATAGTTTGGTTTGTCCGAACTGCGGTTCGACAGATGTATATTGCGGGGGGCTTGATCCTGTACGCAGTCTCGCAAAATGCAGATGCTGTGGTTGTTATGCCGAAGGCATGCTGCGGATTGATCAGCTGTTCAGTTCGAGCAGGACTGCGAGTGACCGCAATCAGGCGCTGAAAGACGAAGAAAAGCGTCGTTTTTCAGAGGAAGAGCGGCGAAAAAAGCTTATCGCTCTCGAGGACCGAATGCGAGAGGAGAGGCGGCAGCGAGAGGCGAGCTGCAGCCACGAATGGACCACAAGGATCCAGAGTGGTGTGGGGTATCGCCATTGTGTTAAATGCGGGAAGGATGAGTTTCATCTGTAATCTGCAGAGAACCGTAAGTGAGGGAAGGGTAAAACCTTCCCTCACTTTTGTAGAAAGAATAACAGTCGATTGGATTTTGTGTAATTGCAGCTGCAGCAAAATTCGCTTGAAAAGAACGGGATGTTTTGGGCGTTAGGTAAAATCCGCTTGACAATAGACAAAATTTTGACTATGACTCAGGTATCAAAACATATTTTTATCTCTATTTATTAATTAATCCCAAAAATTTTTTTTAATATGAAAACTTTTTTGAAAAACAATTCCAAGGCAGCAGTTGACAACGGCAATCAGGCAATGACAACTGCAGAGTTTAAAACCTCCGTAGAGGCTGTGATTAACCAATATGGTTTTACCGGCAGTCTTATTCCGGCCGCCTGGTTTGATGCCAAGAGAGAAGACGAACGTTACGGGCTTCTGTATGACGGCGGAAATTTGGACTGGAACGTGGAGCAGATAGCCAATACTCTGCATGCCGTTGCGCATCAGGGAAAAATGCTGGTTGCTGCCAATCGTGACGGTTTAGGCGAAGAGTTTGCCGCCGGTAAACAGTGTTTGGTAACGGTAGAAGGCGAGGGTATGCAATCTTTGCTGTATCGCGTTCATAACGCTTTGCGCAAACACAAGGGTGAGACCAATAACTTCGAGCTGGTAGCTTATGAAAAAGACGGAAACGCTTATTTGTGGGCAGCCAGCAAACCGGGTGAAAACTATGACGCCTGGCAGAAGCATTTGGGGCAGTTCCTGCGGGCTCAAGGGTTAATTCCCATTTTCTCGTCCACGCAGGTAAAAGTGTTTGACGGAAAACTCAAATCAGAAGTTGCCTGAGAATTGTGAAAGTTGCTTTGCAAAGACACTCCGAGTTAGGGCTCCGAGTGTCTTTGCTGTTTATATTAATAAAAAAACTCAATTATTGTATTATGGAAAGAAAAAATGAAAATTACGTCGTTCTGATTGTAAACCGCAGAAATACGGAAGTAAAAAAGGAAGAAATTGTCGCGCTGCTGAAGAAGCATCCTGAATTCAAAGTTCTGACGGGAGTTTTGAACTCTTATTTTGACAGCTATGTTATCGTTAAAGTGTTGGATGAACAACAGCCTTTGAATGATGACCTTGCCGAAGTTTTTAAAGGATATGTTTTGTCAACGGCTTGTGAGGTGAAACTTGAAAAGTCTCCTAATGACGATTTTGGCGAGCTGCGTCGCGCAGATATCAGAATTGACGCCGAAAACGCTTTGAAAGGCATTAAACTGGCTAAGACGTTCAGCGATAACAACAATATCGAGACCTATGTTTATGACCGAGCCGACGGAGGTTTGCAGATTGAGGCTTTTTATCCGGGATATGTGAGCCGTGTGATGCGTCCGACTATGACAGAAGGCGAATGGGCTGCAAAAATTTGTCATTTAGTTTCGCAAATTGAGGGAAAGGTCACGTTTTGCTGCAAATCCTGTACATTTGTGGATCATATGAGTGCAGAGTAATGCAAAGCAAAAATTTTTCAGAACCGGCAGGAGTGTTTCCTCCGGTTCTTTTTTTGTTTCGGCAGCAGATTATGGTTGCTTTTGCGCCGATTTCGTAATAAAAGAAAAGTTGCCCGTTTGCAAAGGCGAACGGGAAAGTTTAATTTTAGAACGAGGTTAAAAATGCAAAGCTATCGAACACATACATGCGGAGAGCTTCGGGCTGCCGATATTGGCAAAACAGTTAAGCTCGGAGGTTGGATTCATCGTAAACGCAACTTGGGAAACTTGTGCTTTGTCGATTTGCGAGACCATTACGGCATTACTCAGTGTGTTTTTGACAGCTCCTCGGATTTGTTTGAGATTATTGAAGGTTTGCGCGTTGAATCGGTTGTCGGGTTTGAAGGAAAAGTGGTTGCCCGCGAAAGTGTGAATAAGAACATGCCGACCGGCGACATTGAAATAAAGGTTGAAAAAGTCGAGGTTTATTCCCGTGCCGAGGTTTTGCCGTTTCAGGTGGCGATGGAAGACGACGCTCCGGAAGAAATTCGTTTGAAATATCGTTTTCTGGATTTGCGCAAAGACCGTATTCATAAAAATATTTTGCTGCGTTCGGCAGTGATTCAGCGTTCTCGCGAACTTATGCGCGAGCAGGGATTTACCGAATATCAGACTCCTATTCTGACGGCATCGTCGCCGGAAGGTGCACGCGACTTTTTGGTTCCGTCCCGTTTGAATCCCGGAAAATTTTATGCTTTGCCTCAAGCGCCGCAGCAGTTTAAACAGTTGTTGATGGTTTCCGGTTTTGACCGCTATTTTCAGATTGCTCCGTGTTTTCGCGACGAAGATCCGCGTGCGGACCGTTCTCCGGGCGAATTTTATCAGATGGATATGGAAATGTCCTTTGCCACTCAGGAAGACGTGTTTGGGGTAATTGAGCATACGCTGGGGGCTATTTTTAATGAATTTTCCAACGGCAAAAAGGTTGATCTGGCTCCGTATGTTCATATTCCTTTTCGGGAAGCAATGATGACTTACGGTTCTGACAAGCCCGATTTGCGCAATCCGCTGAAGTGGCAGAATGTGACGGCATTTTTCGGAGAGAGCGGTTTCGGCGTTTATGACGGCTTGGTCAAAGAGGGCAAAATCGTCAAGGGTATGGTGGTTGAAGACATTGCCGACAAACCGCGTTCTTTCTTTGACAAGCTGGATGCTTTTGCCAAGGAAGAGGGAATGGGCGGTATGGCCTATGTCGCCTTGTCAACGGCTGGTCCCAAAGGCATTGCGCGTTTTCTCAGTGAAGAAAAAATTGCTGCATTGAAAGAGCTTACGGGGCTGAAAGCGGGCGACGCGATTATGTTTGCCGTGGGCAAAGGGATGAAGTTTGACAAATATACCGGTCGTCTGCGCAATAAAGTGGGCGAAGAACTGGGGCTGATTGATGAAAATTCTTTCAAAATGTGCTGGATTGTAGATTTTCCGTTTTATGAAGAAAACGAGGAAACCGGTGCGGTTGAATTTTCGCACAATCCGTTTTCGATGCCGCAGGGCGGAATGGATGCCTTGTTAAACAAGAAGCCTTTGGATATTTTGGCCTATCAGTATGACTTCGTTTGCAACGGAGTAGAGCTGTTGTCCGGTGCTGTTCGCAACCACGATCCGGAAATTATGTACAAGGCTTTTGAAATTGCCGGCTATGACAACAGCGTTGTCGATAATAAATTCGGCGGTATGATCAGCGCCTTTAAGTTTGGGGCGCCCCCGCACGCCGGTTCGGCTTATGGTGTTGACCGTTTGGTTATGCTGCTTTTGGATGAGCCGATTATCCGCGACGTGATTTTGTTTCCGCTAAACGGTAAAGCTCAGGATTTGATGATGCAGGCGCCAAACTTTGTGACTGAGCAGCAGATGAAAGAGCTGCATATCAAAGTTGAAACGGATGAAAAAAAATAAGATAAGGGGCTGTGAAGAGCAGCCCCTTTTGAGTATGGAATCGAAATTTTCGGAGTTGAAAATGAGTAGAATTAAGTCGATTATACAGAAGTTATTTCCTCCTAAACAGAAAACTTTTAACATCTTTAAAGCTGTCTATTTGGCATTGTTTGTCATTTCGTTACCGGAAATATTTGTATATCATCATGGGGAATTAGCGACAGGTTTTCAAATAACAATAGCTTGGTTAGCATCTTGGCCTATTTTTATAGTTTTTATGCTTGCTTTGCCAATGTATTATAAAAGCAGAAAAAGAAACGCCGTTTTTATACCACTACTTGCCTTTTTAATATATTTATATTTCATTGCAATTAGGATGCATAAATATACTGCGGGTTTATTAGATCCAATTTTTTTCCTACCAGCTCTTATCACCTTTATTCTTTGGAACAAAATATCAGCCAAACCTGTCCGCAATCTCATAATATTTTTGGCTATCCCTTTCTCTCTTGTTGCTTTTGATAAAATTGTCACTTTGGGGTTTCAACTAAGTTGTCCTTTCACAACGCTTGAAGCTGAATACAATCCGATTTATCTGCCAAGGCGCTTTTTCCATGAAGAAAATGGAAAACTTGTCCCTAATATTCAAGAAATTAATAGGATACCTTCTTTTCATGACTTGCCTGACGTACATCGAGAACATTCCATCCTTGTGTATGATATGTGTGGTTGGGTAAAAGAAAAAATAGCAAAAGAATTATTAAGAAAAGGAAATGTTATCCTGTGTAAAGTACGCAAAAGTAACTTAGACATACCAGATTATTTAAAGCCTAAAAAATATTTAAATCCATTATCCTTATCAATAGTCATGGTCGATGACAAAGGAACAAAAACAACAATAGCAAAGTTATATTCAAAGCTTTTTATTAAAGGTTATGAAAATGGATGGTTACGCAATCCCTCACTAAGTTATTGCGGATATGGCAATATATTTATGACGAATAAAGCACAGTTCAAAAATGAATATGAAAAATACATTAAGTTGTCAAATGATGAAAAAAATTTGGAAATTGAGAATAAGCAGGATTAAATCGTGATCTAAAATATTTATTAAATTCATTTGGGTTGCTCGGGCGTTCATTTATGGTGGCTCTCGCAGTCATTTGTCCGGTTCTGTTTGATATCATAAAAAAAACCGCCTTAGAGGCGGATTTTTTTATGGTGCCGACAGAGAGACTCGAACTCCCGACCCACTGATTACAAATCAGTAGCTCTACCAACTGAGCTATGTCGGCATTAACACGAGACTTTATATATTAAGGGTTTTCTCTTGTCAATAAAAATTAGCAGGAAGAAAAACTTTTTACGCGGCTTTGATTTTTGTCCGGCTTGAAGATTCACGACAAGAAATTATTAATAATAAATAGCAATATAAATTGATATTTAACTATTTTTATATCATATTACAAGGTAATGGTATTAGCGTGCCGGAAGTCCGGCCGAGTTTATGAAAGAAGTATATATGGCTTTTAAAACAAAACGTTTGATAAAAAAGGCGGTTTCCTGGGCCGGGCTGTTTTTCTTTGTAATCGCTGCGTATATGTTGTATTTGCAGCTTTCCAAATACAGCTGGGAAGACATTAAGGCAGCTTTGTTCAGTATTCCGGCGCGAAATTTGTGGCTGGCCTGCATCGCGTCGTTTTTGGGATATGTGGCGTTGTCGTCCTATGATTATCTGGCTCTTCGTTACATTAAACGCAAACTTTCTCCTCTAAAATGGATTTTTGCCGGTTTTATCGGGTTTTCAGTCAGCAACAATGCCGGGCATGCCATAGTCTCCGGCGGAACAATCCGTTATCGTCTGTATACGCGGTGGCGTTTTCACGGCGCTGAAATTGTAAGAATGGTTACGTTTTCCGGTTTTACGTATCTGGTCGCGTGTTTTTTTCTGATTATCATGGGATATTTTCTGACGCCGAACCATGCTTTTGGAGAAGGGTCGATTTCTAAAATGACGACGTTGGTCATTACGGTGATTTCCGCAGCAGGGTTGGTTCTTTATTTTGGGGCGACGCTGTTTTACCGGAAGCCGATTGTGATTAAGGAAATTGAGTTTGACATTCCTTCTTTTAAAATGGCGCTGGCGCAGGTGTTTATCGGCGGTGCGGACATTTTGATGGCGTCACTGGTTCTTTATTTTTCTCTGATACCTTTTGTTGACATTTCGTTTGACGTGTTTATCGGCGTATTTATCATTGCGCAGGTTTTGGGCGTTTTCAGTCAGGTTCCCGGCGGTTTGGGCGTGTTTGAAGGGCTGTTTATGTATATTATTCCCGGAGAGCATAACCAAGCCCTGTTGTTTGGCGCTTTAATTGCCTATCGCATCATTTATTATTTGATGCCGCTGGTTGTTTCCGGCATTATTCTGATTTTATACGAGAGTTATCTGCGGTTTGTCAAAAAACAGCGTCTGGAGAAGTTAAAAATCTTTCGGGCGGACAAGATTGATAAAATTAATCCGGTTTAGGGAATAAGAAAACCTTTTATGAGAAAACTCATAAAAGGTTTTCTTTTAATGGCAAGACTAGTCTAAGATCTTCAGATTTCCGGCAGCTATACGACCACGGTCATCATATGTTTCGAAATTGACTTTCTGGCCATCAGTAAGGTGGCGCAAACCTATTTTCTCGAGTTGGGTAATGTGGACAAAGACGTCTTTACTGCACCCTCGGGAGAAATAAAGCCGTAACCTTTTCTGGTATTGAACCACTTTACTGTTCCTTTTGTCATTTTTTTATTCCTTATGTAGTTATTGTTCTAAGTAAGTTCATCGTCCAGGTCACGTTACAAATTTTAATTTAATGTTCACTGATGTCAACTATTGCAACGTGCGCGTGCAGACTCTGTGGATAAACTCAGCGATTTCAAGGTATTACTGATTGCCCAGAAAGTTGTTTATCTGATTGACAAGATAGTCGTTGAAACTTACCGGATCACTTGTCATATCTTGCAAATTTTCGAGTTTGCGATAGCCGAAACTGGCGCCGTCGTTAATCTGAACCAGGACGACTTCAAGAGGCTGCGTCAGGTTGTAGGTTTGAATAAAGTCGTTTTCCTGGTCGTTGGCGTAATTAATCAGAAAGATATTGTAGCGGTCGGCAAAATTGTTGTTGTAAACCTGTTCTATCATACTGATGGCTTGGGCACAGGTGTAACAGGGTTCGTTATTAAAAAATACGTAGATAATTGACTTGTCATAATTAGGGTTGGCTTCGTCAAAATATTCCTGCAACGGCTGAGAAAGGTAGCCGTCGGTATTTTCGACCTGGGCACGGGCCGGCAGGCTCAAGACCAGCAAACAAACGAAAAAGTAAATGTATCGCATTTTAAATCCCCTTAATGTCCGGACATTAAGGGGATTTCCTTAATTCCGGCGGTTATAACGGTGCGCAGGCTTTTTCCAACCACTGCTGCAGTTCAGGTTCCAATAAAGGTGAAATTTCTTCAAAAACGCGGCGGTGGTATTGATTGAGCCAAGCGGTTTCGTGGTGGTTTAATAAATATTTATTAATCAGCCGTTTATCAATGGGAACCAGAGTCAAAGGCTCAAATTTTAGCATCGGCAGGGGAAATTCCTCATTATCGGCATTAACAATGCAGGCCAGGTTTTCAATACGGATGCCATAAGCCCCTTCTTTGTAGCAACCGGGTTCAATGGAAGAAATCATACCGCTTTTCAACGGAACGCCGGTATTGCGGGCAGACAGGCTATGCGGGCCTTCGTGAACGTTCAGGAAACAGCCGACGCCGTGGCCGGTTCCGTGATTGTAGTCTTTGCCGAAATTCCAAAGCTGGGCGCGGGCCAGGCCGTCCAAGGCGCAACCGGAAGCGTTTTCGGGAAAACAGGCGGATGCGACGGCGATGTGGGCTTTGAGCACCTGAGTGAAGCTGTCGGCAATTTCTTTTTCCGGAGAACCTATCGCGATTGTCCGGGTGATGTCGGTTGTTCCGTCGTAATATTGGGCTCCGCTGTCCAGCAGAAGAACAGAATCGGCCGTCAGTTCGCGATTGGTTTGGGGTGTCGGCTGGTAGTGCACGATTGCTCCGTCAGGGCCGAAGGCGGCAATCGTTTCAAAACTGTTGGAATAAAAAAGTTCTCCGGCAGCGCGGAATTCGTGCAGTTTTCGGACAACATCCATTTCATTGCAGCCCTGCCAGTTGTGTTCCAGCCAGTAAAGGAACTTTATGACGGCGACGGCATCCCGGCGGTGGGCGTTTTTGAAACCGGATATTTCTATCGGGTTTTTTACGGCTTTCCACAGTTGAATCGGGTCCGGTATGTTAGACATCCAAATCTTGTGATTTTTCATAATCGACTGGATTTGTCTGGGGGTCTGGTTGTAAGTCAGACCGATGTTAAGTCCCTTGTAGGCTGCCAGTTCTACTTCTATTTTTTTGAAGTCGTTGGTGAACAGGCTGACCTCTCCTGACTTGTCAACCAAGGCAAAGGCTCTGATGATCGGGGTATCGGGCAGGCAGTCTGAACGCAGGTTAAGCAGCCAGGAAACGGCGTCGCATTCGCTGATGAAAAAAGCGTCTAATTTGCTTTTTTGCATAAATTCGGTCAGATATGAAATTTTCTCGTCCATGGAGATTCCGGCAAAGCGGATATCGTGTTCAAAAATTTCGCATTCCTTGGCAGAAAGGCGGGAGCCCAAAAGCCGGCGGCCGTCTTCGACAAAAGTATGCCTTTTTAGCGAGCGGTTCCAGTAATCGACTTCGCTGACGGAATGACACCAGGGATCATAGGCAATCGTGCACGGTTCGGCAAGGTTGTTTTGCATCCAGGTGACGAGGCTTTCACGGGTGCAGACGACGGCGATATCGGAGGCGTCAACCTCCATTTGCGCCTGAAGCTCATATCTGCCGTCCACGAAGAGAAACGCCTTATCGCGAAAAACAATCATATTGCCCGCGGAACCGCTGAAACCGCAAAGTTCCCGGACTTTGTTTTCTTCCGGCAGAATGTCTTGCCCCAGAAACATATTGTTGCGGGTGACGATGTAAGCGTCCAGGTTAAATTTTATCAGTGCTTTTTGAAGTTCGGCAAGTGTCATGTTTTTAATCTTTCATCATAAGGGCGGCACGCCAGTTGTCCAACGCGTATAATTCAATAAGTTTGAGCCCGTTTTGCTGATATGACGATATAATCCAATCCGTCTGGTCTTCAACAAACCCGGACAAAACGGCATAACCGCCGGAAGCCAGCGATGCGGCCAGGTCCGGCGCCATGTCCAAAAGCGGACGGGCAAGGATATTGGCCAAAATCAGTTGATAGGGAGCGTTTTGTTTAACGATTCCGGCATGAAAACCGTCGCTGACTTCGGCAGTTATGAGATGGTCGACGCTGTTGTTTTGCGCGTTTTGGCGAGTGACCCAGACGGCTTCTTCATCAATGTCGACGGCCGTGACCGCACATTTTTCTCCCCACAGTTTTGCCGCGGCAAGGGAAAGAATGCCGGAGCCGGTGCCGACATCCAAAATATTGTCTGCGGAAAAGCCTTGATGATACAGCCTGCTGAGCGCCTTGATACAGGAGCGGGTGGTTTGGTGGTCAGAGCCGAAAGCCGTTGCGGCATATATTTGGACGGGTATCAACGAAGTTTGGGGACAAGAGGTTTCGTGAATGCCGTAAAACATAAAGTCTTCTGTTTCAAAAGGGGCAAATTTGATGACATAATCTTTTAGCCAATTGGAACTTTCCAGAAAAGTGACTTCGTAT
Organism: Proteobacteria bacterium CAG:495; assembly: GCA_000432275.1. Classification (GTDB taxonomy): domain Bacteria; phylum Pseudomonadota; class Alphaproteobacteria; order RF32; family CAG-239; genus CAZU01. The sequence continues at coordinate 4,840 of HF995322.1, read as the reverse complement.
GGCGGCAGATTGATTGCTGCGGCGTGTGCGGCTTCGACCATAGCCTTTTCGTCGAACGTTCCGCTTTGGTACCCGACATATTCATCGTTGCCGTCGTCGTCATAATTGCAGGCGGTCACTTCAAAATATTGCTCAAGAAAGTTCTCCAGAGTTTCGTTGTCCGGAGCAGCAGGACGAAAGGTCACCTGCCAGCAGCTGCTCATCATTTCAGAATTATCCTCTTGGTTATAAACATTTATTTACTAAAGCGAGTTTATAGTATAATAATTAAAAATAAATTTAATTTATGAAGAGAATGCCAAATGAGAAAGTTGTGTATGCTGTTAACGTTGTCAATGCTTGCGGGCTGCGTCTATGCCGGAGATATAAGCATCTGGGATTCCCGTAAAAACTTTTTTGACATTTTAAACGGCTATAAAATCAGTTTTTACGACAATGAGCCCAAGCTGCTCAAGAGCGAGTTTATTGACGAGAAAAACTTTAAACTCAACGAATCCATGACGGCATACAAAGGGTATTCGGTACTTAACAACAAAGTTTACCGTAAGGACTTTTACAGTCAGATTTATGTCCGGCCGAACGTTGACGGGGCCTTAAACAGCGCTTCCATTCCGCACAAGTTTATAACTACCGAAAAATACAAGCTCATCGGCGACGTGTACATCGGCGATACGTATTATCGTCTGATTCCCAGCGAATTGGAGAACTTTGTTTTTCTCATCGACGAAAAAGGGTATTTCTATAAGAAAATGGGCGAAATAAAAGGGGACAATCTGGTGCTGCTTAATTCGCTGTTTTATCCTTATCCGGAAAACCTGCATATGGTTAACGTGCGTACCTCAAAAAGCGAACAGACCAAACCGGTTCAGGGTTTTGACCTGAAGTACGACGGTGTCCGTCTTGACCGCATTTGGTTCACGTATCTTCAGTTTAACGATGAAAACGGACAGCGGGGAACGTTTGAAAATATGAGCTTTCCCATTAATTCGGGCCTGATTGACATCAACGGCATCGGATTCCGCGTTATCAGCGCCGACAACAACAAGCTGGAATATATGGTTCTTAAAGACAATCAGTCGACTCCGGCGGGGAACTGACGCAAAAGGCGGCAGGGGTTCCTGAGCCGGTTTGTTTCGTGTTGCGTTTTTTGCTAAAAAAATCTTGCGAATGCGGCGATGTTGTTGTATAACTCACCCGAGTTTATAGTTTTGAAGGAGTTAATACAATGTCTGGACACTCCCAGTTTAAGAACATTATGTATCGTAAAGGCGCTCAGGACGCCAAAAAAGCCAAGATTTTTGCAAAACTGGCCCGTGATATTACCATTGCTGCCAAGAGCGGCCTTCCGGAACCTGACAAAAATCCGCGTTTGCGTTTGGCCATTCAGGCTGCCCGTGCCGAAAGTATGCCAAAAGACAATATTGAGCGGGCAATTGCGAAAGCCAGCACGGACAAGGGCGGCGACGATTTCGTATCTGCACGTTATGAAGGTTTTGGTCCGGGAAAAGTCGCGATTATCGTGGAGGCTTTGACGGACAATAAAAACCGTACGGCGGGAAATGTACGCACGGTTTTCGGAAAACGCGGCGGCGTTATGGGCGAGAGCGGTTTAAAACGCGGCGGCGTTATGGGCGGGAGCGGTTCCGTTGCCTTTAATTTTGAGCGTATCGGCTTTATTCAGTATCCGTTGGCTGCCGCCGATGCCGACAAGATGTTTGAGGCTGCTTTGGAAGCCGGTGCCAATGACGTGGTTTCCGATGAAGAAAATCATGAAATCGAGACGGTTCCCGATGATTTGAGTACGGTCACCGAGGCTTTGGAAAAACAGTTCGGTACGCCGTCCGCTTCCCGTCTTGACTGGAAAGCCATGGTTAAAACGCCGATTAACGATTTGGAAACGGCTCAAAAGTTTTTTGATTTTGTCGATGCGTTAGAGGATGACGACGACGTTCAACGCGTTTATCATAATGCCGAAATTTCCGATGAAATCATGCAACAGCTGAATCCTGAGGAATAGTATCGGTTTTAGGGTGACGTTAATCCGCTGTGAGAGTATAACTGTTACAGCGGATTTTTTTATGAGGAGCAAAAATGGTCAGAATCTTGGGACTGGATCCGAGCCTGTCGTCAACAGGGTGGGGGATTATTGAAGTTGAAAACAACCGGATGCGTTATGTGGCGGACGGTTTTATTCCCACCGACACCAAGCTGCCGCTGCCGGAACGTCTGGCAATGATTCTGCATACGCTGGAAAACGTCATTGAGCTTTACAAGCCGGACGAAGCTGCGATTGAACAGGTTTTTCTGAATTCTAACCCGACGTCGACGATTAAACTGGGTATGGCGCGCGGGGTGGTGATTATGACGCCGGCACTTTATAACATTCCGGTTACCGAATATGAACCGAACAAAATTAAAAAAGCGGTCGTCGGTGTGGGCAAAGCGGAAAAGACTCAGGTTGAAACGATGGTTAAAATATTGCTTCCGGGGTGCAAACCGAAGAACAACGACGCCTCTGACGCTTTGGCGATTGCCATTTGTCACAATTCTTTCAGAACAATGAGGAAATAAATTATGCGAGAACAGATTATTTCTGCAGTTAAGACATTATTGGCGGCAGACAACACGGGGCACGGATATGAACATGTGGAAAGAGTGTATGAGCTTGCACTGCGTATGGCCGCGGAGGAAAAAGCCGATGAGGAGATTGTCGGTTTGGCGGCACTGCTTCATGATGTTGACGACTATAAATTGTTTGGTGCGGAAAGCGCCGCAGAGCTGAGCAATGCGAAAAAAATAATGGCGGCGGCGAAAGTGACGGCAGAACGTCAGGAAAAAGTGTGCGATATTATTCGTAACATGGGATATAACAAATCGCTGCAGGGAATTCGTCCGCGTTGTCTCGAGGGACGGATTGTTTCCGATGCGGATATGTTGGACGCTATCGGGGCGATGGGAACGATACGGTGCTTGGCGTATGCTCTGGCGCGGTGTGATACGCCTATTTTTGACAAAGATATATGGCCGGAGGTTAATCTGACGGCACAAGAATACAGAACGCCCAACCGAAAATCGGACAATTTCATTAATCATTTTTTTGAAAAGCTTTTAAAGCTCAAAGATATGATGATGACCGAATCCGGACGCAAAGAGGCGGAAATAAGGCATCAGTTTATGGTTGGCTTTTTGCAGGAGTTTTTCAGGGAACAGGGATGCGAAGAATGGATTGCTTATCTGGAGCGCTACGGAATGAATAACTCTGCAGCATAAATTAATAGACAAAAATGATTTGATATGTTAAGCAGGTAGTATTCAAATTTATATTACTTACTTAATTATCAACATATTATGGAAACAAAAAAGTTTTCTTCTCTGGAAAGCAAGGCTTTGCAGTGGAAACGCGGTTTTTTGGAACTGTTTGAACAAGATTTTAAGGTTGATTTGGAAAAGCACCGGGATGACGTCAGCTATGTCGAAATTTTTACGGCGTACGGCGGAAGTGCTCCTTTGCAGTCGTATGCGGCCGGCATTTTTATGATGATGCATGTCGAGTGGCCGGAACTGACAAGGGAAGACAAAAAGGCATTGGCGGAGATTGAGGGTTGGGAACAGGCGAGAGCTTGGGGTTTCAGACTTTTAGGCTGCCGCACAAAACATCGCTCTCGTTTTTTCTACCGTTTGACGGAGGGCGACGAATCGATGCTTGTGGTAGAGCATAACTTTGACGATTGTCCGATTTTTGAAATCTGGCTGCTTAACGAAGACGTGGAATTCAGATGTGACGCGCAAATATTTACGGATTATGACGGTATTTTTACCATTCATCCTGTCAAGTCTTTGAATGAAGCGAAAAAGAGGTATCCCGAGCTGTCAACATGGATTGCGCAGGGAAAGGTTAAACCTTTAAGTGATTTTATGAACCTTACTTTTAATTCTGCAGATTATGGAAATCGTTAAGAAAATCGAAATGCATTTTCAGGAATGGTTCAAGGAAATGCGTCGGGCCATTTTGGAGGTTAATTCTCATGTGGCGCCGGAAGACAGGGAGCTTTCGTTGACGGAGCTGTTTCGCAAATACAGAGAAAGCATACCGTTGGAAACTTTTCGTCTCGACAGCTTTCACTACCCTGAAGAAAACGACCATGCCGATTACGGCGACGAAGAAAATTTCATAACAAATCTGCCCGGCTATGTTGGCGCTCATGAGTTCGGAACGGCGTTTATGTGTTACTTTCCGATGATTGCCGCAGAAACGGAATTGTGGGAAAAAATGTGTTATCTTGCATCTGATTGTTTGCGGGTATGTATGATTTTTCATCAGACCAAACGGGAATATCCGCTGGCGGAAGTATGGTTGAAAAATGATTATTTCGATTTGCCTTTTGAGGTGTCGTTATATGCCAACAGGGAAGGGATTATTCTGGTGCGGCTGGTTCGTGATTTTGCCGAAAAGCCGTTGTTGAGGGACTATCTGGAACAAGATCCGGTTTATCTTCGCGAAAGCTGCGATTTAAATCTTTATTTGACGGAATTGATTGACAGATGTCGGTAGTTAGTCAAGAGACAGTAAGAAAACCCCGGATATTTAATCCGGGGTTTTTATTTTTTTAGCCAAACGGCGTGGTTGAAGCGGTAAAACATTTAGTCGGCATTATTATTCCGCCGGGGCCGCTTCCTCCGGTTGCGTCTTTGCAATCATAAACTCCGGACGGGCAGCAGTAGAGTACGCCGTTACAGGTGAGGTCGTGCAGCGGAGCCATACAGCGTGATGCGGCGACACAGGTATTGCCCGATTGCGTATATCCGCTTTGGCACCCGGTTAGTTTAAATTTGGTGCCGC
>HF995321.1:68691-68931 GCA_000432275.1 Proteobacteria bacterium CAG:495 | reverse complement strand
TTCCCCAATCGTATAATTTTTTCGGTCCTTTACGGTAAAGGAAAGAACCGGTTCGGTAAGCCCACAGTCCGGTATATCCGCATACTTTGTCTCCGGTCCAGGCAGCAGATGCAAGGACAATTTCTTTCATCATAAATTCAATGATGTCGCCTTGCTGAATATCAAACTTTGATTTTTCGGGATCGCCTTTGTCTGGATCGTTGAAATTGTTTTTAACGTTACCGGTATTGTGTTTTTTGA
>HF995321.1:55794-68595 GCA_000432275.1 Proteobacteria bacterium CAG:495 | reverse complement strand
CCGTCATCTCCTCAATGTTAACGGCTCTTTCGTCGTTATTGCGGTTGACAACCAAAACGTCTTCTGGCTGTTGGGAAACAATGGGTGCCTGGTTTTGCGATGATGTTTGGTTGTTTTCAAGAGGTTTGGTTTCACGGGTTGTCGACGTGTGCTCGGAAGTGTTTCCGGCATAACTGCGGCGCTGTTGGGTTGCGTTATCGACAAGGCCTCTTAATTCATTGGCGACAGATGTATCAGACATAGCAGAACCTCTTTCAAATCCTTATTTTTTACTATAGTAACACTGTTTTTTGTTTTTGTCTATATTTTTTGTACTTTTTGTTTAGGCTTTTATGCCTTCAAATTCTTTAAGAATTTTCCGATTTCACGGTTTACTTTTATTCCGTCTTCCGGTTTGGGTTTAATCATTCCGAAAAAGCGCGGCGGAATCTTGTCAACTTCAATCGGGGCATAGGTTGCGGGATTGTTCTCAAGAATTTTTTGCGCGCCGTCGGGATCTTTTTTGGCTGTTTTGAAAAAGTTGTTGACCAGGCGCTCGGCATCAATGGGGAATTTTTTTGCTTCAATAGCGTTGATGTATTTTTTCATTCTTTCGAGCCGGTGTTGGTGTTCTTCGTAAATCTGGCGTTCGATTTTGCGTTTTTCGGCTTTTGCTTTCCTCTGATTGTAGTTGATTTCGCAGCCTTCCATTTCAATAAGGATTTCAACATAGGAAATTAAGGCCATTTGCAGAGTTTCGTCAGTTGTTTTTTCTGCGAATTCGAGAATTTGCTCATCGGAGGGATGTGCAGGCAGACTGGAGAGGCGAGTGGCCTGGCAGTCGAGCATAATCTCCCATCCTTTCAGGATGTCATTGTTCATCAGCCTGCCGCGGGAAGGCCGGAACCGGGAGTAAAGCTCCGCCGGAGAAAAGGAAAATTCGGGTTCGTCTTTTCCGGATTGGAGAGCCATGGTTTTGATTGCGGAAGTGAAGTTTTTGTATGCGTCATAAAGCTGGCGTTCTTCCTGATACAGGTGGCTGACGGCTTCTTCCTCTTCTTCTATTTGTTCACGCAACGGTTTTTGGGCTTTGGTGTTTTCCAAGATGTCGAGCTGATTGTCGGCGGCTTCTTCCAACTGGTTGTTGATAAACTCGTCAAGCAAACGGTCAAATTCGTCTTGGTCGTCGGGCGAGGTCGGCATCGGCTGATTGGGTTCGTTGTCGTTTTCCAAATCAATAGAACCGGCGCTGAAGTCAGTGTTCAAAATTTCTGTTTCGAGGTCAAATTCAATATTCGGATTTTGTTCAATCATAGGAAAGACCTTTAGTTAAGAGTGATGGTGGCAGCTGTTTTGCCCAGCTGGCGGTTATAAATGATGATGCGGTCGGAAATGCCGCCGTTTTTTATGAGGACGTACATTTCATCGCCGATAATTTTGTAGTCGGCAACAATACTGCCGGCAGGCTGGTCGAGAGACGCCGTGATTTCAGGAACGGCTGCGGGGCTGCGGCGGGTCTTTTTGTAGATGGCACCAAGCAGCACAAGCGTTCCGAAGACCAACAAAAAGGTCAGAATGCAGACGACGGCTTTGATTAATTTGAGCTTATCCATGTTTATCTCACTTGCAAGTTAGTAAATTAACCGTATTATGTTTTCCTAAAGATAATTTGTTAAAGAATGACAATGGCAGATACCGATATTTATAACACAGCAATAGTTAACAAAAAAAATAACGGCTGGCGAATCGATAAATTTTTGACCGCCAGTTTTCCCGACATCTCGCGTTCTCAAATTCAGCGGTTGCTGAATGAGGGAAACGTCAGCTGCAACGGTGCGGTCATTGAAGACAATTCCTGCAAGGTTCGAGAAAACGAAACCTATCAGCTGATTATTCCGGAACCGGAAGACGCGGTGCCCGAGCCGGAAGACATTCCTTTGGAAATCGTGTATGAAGACGATGATTTGGTGGTGGTAAACAAGCCGGCGGGAATGACGGTGCATCCGGCGCCGGGGTCGCCCCGGGGAACGCTGGTTAACGCTTTGCTGCACCATTGTCAAGGCCGGCTGTCGGGTATCGGCGGTGTCAAGCGCCCGGGAATCGTCCATCGAATCGATAAGGATACATCAGGGCTTTTGGTTGTGGCCAAAAATGACACGGCACATAAAAACCTGTGCGAACAGTTTGCCAGACATTCTATTGAAAGGACTTATTATGCTTTGGTTTTCGGGGTGCCGAATCCGACAAACAGCAGAATCGAAACGCTTATCGGCCGCAGTCCGTATGATCGTAAAAAAATGGCGATTGTGAAGAAAAACGGCAAAAACGCAATTACCAATTACAAAACTCTGGAGGTTTTTAAGTCTTTGGCCAGCTTGGTACAGTGCAATCTGGAGACCGGCCGTACCCATCAGATTCGCGTACATATGAGTTCTCTGGGGTGCAACCTTATCGGCGATCAGCTTTATGAAAAGAACAAAAAAATAAATGCAAAAGGGGTAAATGAGAGCGCAAGATTATATATAAATAATTTTCCGCGGCAAGCATTACATGCCCTATCTTTAGGTTTTATTCATCCGAAAACGAAAAAAACGTTGCAGTTTTCATCTGAACTTCCTTTAGATTTCAAAGAGTTGATGGATAATTTGAGAAATCTTTGAAATATCAAAAAAAGAAAAAAATCCTGTGGATAACTATAACTAATAGCTAGGTTGCGCTTTTGAGAAATTTCTCTAAGTTTGAGTCTGTCGATTTTAAGTGACGCGGACTAACACTCGAACTACTCAGTTTTAACAAAAACAGGAGTACTAAGATGGATAACGCCCTCGGTTTGAACGGAATTGACTTTTCTCCCGAAATTAACATGGTGAGATACCTGCAGAGAATCCGACAGTATCCCATTCTCTCTCAGGAAGACGAATATGAAATGGCGGTCAAATATCAGAAGACCAAAGATCCCAACATTGCTCAAATTTTAGTCACCTCGCATTTGCGTTTGGTGGTTAAAGTCGTATCAAAATACAAAGGTTACGGTTTGCCGACAGCCGAGATGATTTCGGAAGGAAACATCGGCCTGTTGTATGCCATTCAGAAATTTGAGCCGGAAAAAGGCTTTCGTTTTTCGACATACGCCTTATGGTGGATTAAGGCTTCGGTTCAGAAATACATACTGAATTCATGGTCGTTGGTGAAGATAGGTACAACGGCAGCCCAGAAAAAACTGTTTTTCAATTTAAGAAAAATCAAAAATAAACTGAACCTTACCGACGACAGAGAGCTTTCTCCCAAAATTTTGAGCAGCATAGCGAATTCTCTGGATGTCAGCGTTCAGGACGTGACGGATATGAATATGCGCCTGAAGTCTCATGACGGTTCGTTAAATACGGTTATTGACGCATCTTCCGACAGCGGTACCGAATGGCTTGATTTTATTGCCGACAACAAGCCGAATCAGGAAGAGGTTTTGGCTTATTCCGAAACAATGCAGTACCGGAAGAAGCTTTTTAATCAGGCTTTGGGGTGTTTGAACAAAAGGGAAAAGGACATTTTGTTTAAACGCCGTTTGTGCGAGAAGGCAGTAACCTTGGACGATTTAAGCAAAGTTTATCATATTTCGAAAGAAAGAGTCAGGCAAATTGAATTAAATTCAATTAAGAAGATAAGGAAAAACGTCGGTATTTTGAATTAAAAGAAACATTGTTAAAAAAGGCCCTGGTTTACAGGGCTCTTTTTTTTACTTTTTTTGAGAATCGATTGTATCCTGTCCCCAGTCGAGGGCCAGTTTTTCAAGTTTGGAATCAATGGCTTTCAGCCTTTTTTGTGCCGAAAGTTTAGACAAGGCAATAAAAATGTTGGGAAGTTCGTAATACAAAATGGCTCCCAAGGCTGCCGATCCCAGCATAATCACCAAATTGAAAATATTTCCCACAATAAAAAACGCTTCCCGCAGGTTAAACTGGTCAATGATGCTCATTATGCAGAAGAAGACGCCGGACATATTGAAACAGCCGATTACAATAAGTTTAGTCGTATTCTTGGGGTCGGTAATGACAACGGTGATTGTCGGCAACAGCCCGATGAAAATGACGATAACCGCAGGCAAAGTCGTAAAAATCAAAACAAACATCCCAAGAAACATCAGCCATTTTTGAAATGTGGAGAGACGCGTCACGGGATTTGGTTTGCGAGAATTTTTTTTGGGAAGAGTACTCATTTTATCACCCAATGAATCAAGCTGAAAATAAAAGAAGTGACCATGGTCAGGATGGAAAGAACAGAAACGAACCGCAAAGCGAGTTCTTTGGCTTCTTCATCAAGCTTGGCACCGCCGTTGGCTATCCGGTTGCGGTCATGCAGCAGAAGGCTTATTTCTTTTACGGCCGCGGAATATTCACTGCGGTCTTTCTGACGGGCTTCTTCATTTTCGAGTATGTTGTAGAGTTCAATAACCTTGCCGGACTTTGATATTTTAATCAGTTCCCGTTCAAGGTATTTTTGATATTTGAGGTTATGATAAGTTTTAATTATCGGCTTGGCGCTGTTTATCAGCCACAGAGTCAGATTCAGCAGCTGCACCGGACCGTTTTTGTTTTGGATATTGGCATAAAGGCGGATAATGGCGCTGTTTTGCAGAGCTTCCTGCCGGGAATTCAAATCGGTGAGAATGCCGTCGATTTTTTTGCCCATTTTGCAACGCAGATAAGCGATTATGTTACGGTCATAAGGCGGACGTTCCTTGTTGGCGGCATAGTTGCGGTCAAGCGCCCGCAGAACCTTTGCGGGAGTATTGACAAATTCGTCGCCGAGGAGGGGGCTGGTACACGGCAGGTCGTCGTCGAAGTCATACATAATGCGGTCTATTCCGTAGCCGAAATCTTTGCGGTTGACATAGATTTTGAATTCGCTGCTGTTAGCGGGAGCGCGCGACGACGGTTGTTCCTGATACCATATTTTAATCAAATCTCCCGACAGCAACGCCTGAAAGTCTTTTAAGTCCTGCTCGGTACGGAGGTAATAAAATATTCCTTTGGGGATACCTTCGGGAAAGATGTACAGTTCTCCGGATTTTATGGGCAGGGTGCAGTCCAGCAAAATACAAGCCTGCGAGACCAGAAAAGGATTTTCGTCTTTGTTTTCAGGGTCTCCGCGGAGAAGCTTTTCCATTTTGTTGTATAGTTTTTCGTTTTCCAGCCCGTTTTTTATCCATTCCAGCAATTTTCCCGACTTAATGAGGGCAAGCGCTTCCTGCGGCGCACTGTGCATTGCGATGGCGGCATGCTGGGCGGTATAGATTTTTTCGCCGTTGAGGTTCAACGCCCGCATAGAACGTTCGTTGCTTTCGGTTTGGGCAAAAGAATTGGGTTTTCCCTCAAGATGGTTGTAAATCTGAAGATAATTCCAGCGGTGTTCTTCATTATCATTCAGTATGGCTTTGAGGATACCGCTGAATTGGTTGGGGATACGTTCATTGCCCAAAAGACTCAGGTAGGTTCCTTTTTTGAGTTTTTGCCGTAAGATTTCGGGAGCGGAAAGTTCTGCCGCAAGTTCTTTTTGCAGCAGCAGGCTGAGCATAACAACGCCGGCGGCGTAAATGTCGTCGGAAGCTTTGCCGTTGCCGCGTCCCTGCGGGATGCAAAGCGTGTTTTGTATCGTTTCGTAAGCCGCAGGTTGAAACAACGAGGGGAAAGAAGCGGCGCAGTCGCCGATAACCACTTCGTTGCGGGAGGAATCTTTATAGTAGATGTTGTCCAAGCGGATGGCGCGATGTGTGAGATGATAGCCTTTCAGGCTCTCGCAGGCGGAGACGATTGACAGGAGAACGGATTTGAAGCGTTCAAAACTGTTTCGGAGCGGGGTTTCTTCGCCGGAGAAAGAATCAATCCGGGGACCTGCCGGTTTTTTGTAAATCAGCGCCATATTGTGCGACTTGCGGGGAGCATAGTCGACAATACCGTATTCTACCAGTTTGAGCAGATTGGGATGGTCAATTGATTTGAGATACGGAAGCATTGACAGCCGCGGAGGAAACTGGTTGTCGCAAATCAGGGCAAAGAGCTCACGCTGCGGGTTGGTTTTATCAACAACCTGATAGGCCAGAGCACCATTGGCGTTCAGGTGCGGCAAAGCTTTGTCAAATTTGATTTCATACCGCTCTTTGACAACATAAGTTTCAGCAATTTCTGCTGGAGAATTAATGGGTTCCGAGGCTGGTGCCGCGGTTTCTTCTTCGGCCATCTTGAATTCTTCCAAGTTTTTCTTAGATATGTGACAGTATAAAGTAAGATTATTAATAAACTGCAAAGATTTTTTGGATTGTGTTTTAATAAAATCAGAATTAAGATAAAGTAACATTAATAAGAACCAATTTATAATGAATAAAACAACGCAAAGTGCTGATACTATTGATGTGAGCCGGCTTTCTCTTGAAGGCGGGAGCAATCTGCACCCTGCTGTTTTTACCGACGAAAGCATTTTAGACGATGCTTCCCGTTACAATATCGATTTGGATGCGTTGGAAAATTCCGGCGCTCAGGCCGGAGACGGCCAGATTTTGCAGCAAGCTCCCAATATGGCGGAAGAACCCCGGCGGATAACCTTCGGGCAGGATATCGACGTTAATCTCGGCGATATGATAAACAGCATTTTGGAGAGTTCGGCCCGAATTGTCGTTATCGTCAGCGACGACAAGATTGTTTATCTGAACAAAACGGCAAAGGAAATTTTGGAAATCGGTATGAGCCGTCAGGCTATCGGTGACAATTTTCTTTCTTACGTCGACAAAAGCGACTGGAATACGCTGGCCGAAAATATCGGCGAAATGCTGACTGACGGCAAAAGACTCAACATTCGGCTGAAAACGGCCAACAATAAAATCTTTCCGATAGATTTTCAGGCGGTTTATCTGCCGGATACGGCGCATTTTTCTTTTATTTTGTTGAGCAGCCATCGGCTGAAGGAAGATAAGCCGCTGTTTAATAATTTGTACGACGATTTGACCGGTCTGCCGAACTTCTTTTTATTTGAAGACAGGGTTCAAATGGCCGTCAACAACGAAAACTACAAAGACGTCCGGCTGCCTAAGGATATGATTGCGGTAGCTGCCATCAGCATTGACAATATTGACGTTTTCAGGAAACTGAATTTGGAAGATTATGTTTTGAAAAAGCTGTCGACCACGCTGGTTTTGAGTATGCGTAAAAATTACACGGTGGCGCGCGGGCTGAAATATCAGTTTTGGGTTTTGATGCCGGACATCATCGATGAAACGAATCTGGAAATCGAACTGGCTAAAATCAAATCGGTCTTTCAGGAAGGGGTTACGGACAACTTTAACACGCATGAGGTGATTACCAGCATGGGCGTTACGGTTTTTCCGGATCCGGCAAGGTCGGCCAAAAAATTGATAGAGCAGGCTATTTTTGCCGTAAAAAAAGCTCAGGAAATCAAAGGCAACTCACTGATTATGTTTGACGGCAGGCAATAAGGCCTGAGCGTTTTCTCCTCTTTTTGTGATATCATAAGCAACCCAAACCGCTGCAGAAAAGCGGCTAATTTGAGCGTTTGGGTTTTAAAGCTTGGCGGCAATAAAAAAGCCCTTAAGAGACTTAAGGGCTTGAGTGGTAAGTTTTTCGGGCTTAACGGCGGTCGCCGAACAGATTTAACAGAGCAATAAAGATATTGATGAAATCCATATACAAAGCCAAAGCGCCGGAAATAGCCTTACGGGTCATGGTGTCGGAGCTATCCTGTTCCATGTAAAGCTGCCGGATTTTCTGAGTGTCATAAGCGGTCAAAACCGTAAAGGCGATGACAGACAGGAATGAAATGGCATAGTACAGTCCCGGACTCTTTAAGAACAGGTTGACGATTGAGGCTATGATGATGCCCCAAACACCCATAATCATAAAAGAACCTACCGCTGTGAGATCACGCTTGGTCACATAACCGTAAATGCTCATTCCGCCAAACATAGCGGCCGTAATCAGGAAAATACGGGTGACGCTGGCGCCGGTATACATCAGGATTATCGGAGCCAAAGAGGCGCCCATAATTGCGGCAAATCCCCAGAATACTCCTTGAACCTGAGCAGCGGTTCCTTTCATCAGAACCCATCCGAAAGCAAAAACCATAACAAACGGTGCAAATAAGGCAAGCCAGCCTAAAGCTGACATTCCCATAACCTGTCCAACGGCGTTGACGTTGAAAAACAGGCGAATCAGCGATGTGTTGGCAATCAGATATGCGACCAGTGCGGTAACGCACAAGCCGCCGCTCATAAAGTTGTAAACACGCATCATATATTGGCGCAAGCCTTGGTCGATGTTAGACACGGCCTCTGATCTTGCGAAAGTTTTGTTTTCCATTTAGGGTTTTCTCCTCATTAAAAAGCTGAGAGATAAGTCTCTCTGAATTTAAATATAGGGAACAGCGCGGAAAAAATCAATAGAGTTGATTGTTTATGTGTAACGGTACAGTTCTTTGCCCTTAACCTTGAGCCAGGCCCGTCCTTCCTGATAATCCGGACATAAAGAGGCTACGCAGTCCCAGAAAGCGGGTGAGTGGTCCTGATGGCGGAGATGGGAGACTTCATGGCAGACCAGATAGTCTATAACATGAGCGGGAGCCAAGACAATCCGCCAGTTGTAGTTGATGTTGCTTTTGCTGGAACAGCTGCCCCAACGGGATTTGGTGTCTTTAATGCTTACGCTGTGGACAACCCGGTCGATTAACGCCGCTTTTTGGCGTGAAAGTTCCAACAGGCGGTCATGGGCGGTTTTTTTTAGAAAATCGGTGACCCGGCGGTGCATAAATTCTTTGGCGCCGCAAACAATCAGCTGTTTTTGTTCGATGAATGCTCCCCCACGGCGTCTGGGCTGGTGGCTGATGGTGTATTTTTTTCCCATAATGCTGATGACGTCTCCGTCGGCAAAGCTTCGACTGACAGGGATTCTGGCCAGCATATTGGTTATCCAGTCGCGATGGGCATTTACAAAGTCGACGGCTTTTCTGGTCAGGCAGCGGGGCGGAATGGTCAAAACCGGTATGCGGGCTTTTTCGTCAATACGGAGCGTAAGGCGTTTGGCTTGAGCAGAACGGACGACTTTTATTTCAAAGCCGAGTTGTTCCTGAATGTCAAAGGTCCGGCCAGTTAATAAGGTAATTTTCATAGTCATCTACTCCGGTTTCCGATATTACGTTACGTCCCTGCAACGACATTCCGGCTTCGTGTACTGAAGCTGCCCGTCCGGTTTTTAAGGGATGCCAATCAGGCAGGTCAAAACCATTGTCAAGCAGCCAATAGGCGCAGGTTTTGGGAAGCCAGCGAGGTTTTTCCCGTACGGCGGCAAGGTTAATGTCCCGGCAGTCGGAAACTTTTTTAAAACGGTGTTCATAAATTTTACAAAGGCAGCTCCGGCAATCGAGAAAACGACAGTATGTGTTGGTAAAGCTGATTTTGCGGCGAATTTCGATTTTGTTCAGGCAGCATTTGCCGCAGCCGTCGCAAAGCAGTTCCCATTCGCGGGGCGTCATTTCTTCAAGTTTTTTCTTTTTCCAGAATTCCGGTTCGATGTCGTCGAGGTTTTCAAACCGGGATTGAGGATTGTAGTCTTCTTCTATCCAATCGTCAGCAGGAGCGGTCATCGTCATCCTCTTCAATAATATGGTCTTCAAAATCTTCTTCTTTTATCAACAATTCACTGACGACTCTGCCGCAAACGGTGTGTTCCGGAGACAGCGGGCGGCCGGTTATCAGCGGGTGCCAATCGGGCAGATTTCCGGTCTGGTTAAGGATGCGGTAGGCACATCGTTTGGGCATCCAAGGTATTTTATCAAGGTTGTCCGGTGTCAGTTTCAGACATTCGGGAACCAGGGAGCAACGGTTGGCATATTCGGTGCAGCAGCCGTTTTGGGCGTTAAAGTAACGGCAAACGATATCGGTAAAGTATATTTCTCCGCTGTCTTCATCTTCAAGTTTGAGCTGGCAGCAACGGCCGCAATGGGTGCAAATGGATTCCCATTCGGCAGCGGAGAATTCTGAAAGCGGTTTGTTTTTCCAAAAGGGAGATTTCGTCATAGCCTGATATTATCCGTTTGTTTAGAAAATAAATTTATTATATAGTTGAATTGTTAAGGAGAAATAAAAATGTTCAAATGGCTGGAAAATTTATTAATGCAGACTCCGGTTCAGTCTTCGGGATGTTCTTGTTGCGAAGCCAAGAGAGAGCAGCTGGAGCAGATGAGGCAAAATATCATTGCCGACGAGATTCCCGACGTTTCCGAGAAAGAAACGGATTGTTCGGTAAAATGCTCGGTTAACTTCGGCGGCGTCCGTTTTAACAAAGAGCCGTGAGCGGCTTATCTGTCGTCGATACGGTCGTTATCGAAAAACTCGATGCGGCCGGTCTTGTTATATTTATATTTGAGCCAGAGCCAGCGTACGGATGCAATGATAAACAAGGGAATGAATATATATACAAAAGCAACGGCAAAAATGGTGGCGCCGAAGATAACCAAAGTTACCAGCAAAGCGATGGCAATTGCCGCGGCAAAAACGGCATAGACAACAGATAAAAAGTTAGCAGGCATTCTAATCTCCAATGCGTTCGGGTAAGTATTCTTCTTTGGCAAGATTGCCAAACTGAGCAAAATCGCCGTTCCAAAAGAGTTGAACCGTTCCGGTGGGGCCATGGCGCTGTTTTCCGATAATGACTTCACCGATGTTGGCTGTGGCGCGGACGCGGGCTTCCCATTCCTCAATGCGTTTTTGGAGGTGTTCGGGAGTTTCCGAAGCTTTTTGCTGAGGTTCTTCGTTTTGGATATAATAGTTTTCACGGTATACGAACATTACGATGTCGGCATCTTGTTCAATAGAGCCGGATTCACGAAGATCTGACATTACGGGCCTTTTGTCGTCGCGTTGTTCAACACCGCGGTTAAGCTGAGACAAGGCTATTACAGGTACATTTAGTTCCTTGGCGAGAATTTTCAAGCCGCGGGAAATTTCGGACAGTTCTTGTACACGGTTGCCTTCGGTCTTTTTGCTGCCGGTACCCATAATCAATTGGATATAGTCGATTACAATCAGGCCAAGCCCTTTGTTTCTTTTGAGGCGACGGGCCCGGGTACGGATGGTGTTGATGTTAAGGCCGGGAGTGTCATCGATATATAACGGCAGTTTTTCCAATTCGCGTACTGCGGCGGCAATGCGGGTGAATTCGGCGTTGTCCAGTTCTCCGGTACGCATTTTATGGCCATTGGTCTGCGTGACGGTGGAAAGAATACGGGTAGCCAGCTGGTCGGCAGACATTTCGAGCGAAAAGAAAGCGACGCCTTTGGATTTTTCATCAAGGTCTTTGGCGTGCATCATATATTCGGCAACATTGTAAGCCATATTTGTGGCCAGAGCGGTTTTGCCCATGGCGGGACGTCCGGCAATGATAATTAAGTCGGAATTGTTCAGACCGCCGGTTTTATTATCCAAGGCATCCAATGCGGTCGGCAAACCGGAAATCTTGCCGTCTTTTTGATAGGCTTCTTCAATATGTCCGAGAGAGGAAATCAAGGCGTCGGAAAAATCTACGAAACCGCCGTTGATGTCTCCCTGATTGGAAAGTTCGAAGAGCCTTTTTTCGGCAGCTTCTATTTGCGCTGAAGCATCAGAATCGATGTCTTCTTTGGAGGCGTCGTTGACGATGTCGAAACCGGTGGCAATCAACTCCCGGCGCAAATACTTGTCATAGATAAATTGCGCATAGTATTCGGCATTGGTCAGCGGTGTGGCGCTGTCGGCCAGTTTGACCAGATATTTGGCGCCGCCGACTTCGTTTAGGGAGCCTTCTTGCTCAAAATAGTTTTTCAGCGTGATGACGTCGGCAATATGGCCGCGGGTAATCAGTTTGGACATAACTTCGAAAATTTTTGCATGGACGGGATCGGCAAAATGCTGTGGTTTTAGGAATTCAGACACTTTTTCAAAAGCTTTATTGTTGGCAAGAATCGCCCCGAGAAGAGCCTGTTCGGCTTCAAGGTTTTGGGGAAGAGTGGTAATGTCCGGTTTTTCCATGGTCAAGATGCGTCCTGATTATTCTATTAACTGATTTTGATTGAGTTATAACCAATAATTTATGAAAAGACAAAAGGATTAAATTTTTTAATTTTCAGTCCTGTGGATTATGGGGATAACGGGGATAAAATAAAAACTCCGTTATTGAAAACGGAGTTTTTCAGAAGCTTTAACCTTGGCGGTTAATTATTATTTTTTGTTAGCTTTGCTTTTTGCAATAGATTTTTTAATCTTTTTAGCTTCTTCGGTCAGTTTGGTGTTGGAAGTAGATTCCAAATAAGCGTCCAAACCTCCGTTGTGCTCAATAGTGCGCAAAGTTTTAGAACAAACTTTCAGTTTGAAGATTTTACCCAAAGTGTCGCTCAACAGAGAAACAACCTGCAAATTCGGCAGAAAACGGCGGCGGGTTTTGTTGTTAGCGTGGCTAACGTTGTTACCACTCATAACGCCGGTGCCAGAAATATCACATTTTTTAGCCATTGTTAGATTTCCTTAAATACACGTAAAACATACTTGTTGCTTGTTAATAGCCATAAATTGACGATAAGTCAAGAGAAAAAATCATTGAATTTATTTTATTACAGACTTTTAGAGGATTAAGGATTCAAAAAAAGATAATAAAGTAAAAATTATAGTGGAATTTAAAAGTTTTATAGTGTATGAAAAAGACAATACGAAGTACCCGTAGCTCAGTTGGATAGAGTATCAGCCTCCGACGCTGAGGGTCGTGGGTTCGAATCCCTCCGGGTACGCCATTA
>HF995321.1:40214-55784 GCA_000432275.1 Proteobacteria bacterium CAG:495 | reverse complement strand
CCTCCGGGTACGCCATTAAACAAAAGCCTTGTCAATCAGACGGGGCTTTTTTATTTGGGGCGGCATTTGTTAATTTATCTGTTTCGGCAATCTTCGGCATTTATGTTTATAGCCTGATTGATTATAGGGATTTGACCGCAAGTGATTAAATATAGGGCGGTTATTAATCATCAGGCAAAGGAGGTTATTGATGACGGATGTTCAATTGAAAAATCCGACGACGCTTTATTATCATAAAAATTTTGAAAAACAGCAGCAGAAATATCCCGGTATTCAAGCAGAGATGATACCGGTTCCCGATTGCGGGGAAGACAGTTATGCGGGCTGCGGCCGGCTGAAAGGACGAAAAGCCCTGATAACCGGCGGAGATTCCGGAATCGGAAGGGCTGCAGCCATTGCCTATGCGCGCGAAGGTGCCGATGTGGCCATCAATTATTTGCCGGAAGAAAGCCGGGATGCCGAGGAGGTGAAAAAACTTGTTGAAGCAGCCGGCCGCAAAGCCTTGTTAATTCCCGGAGACATCAGTGATGAAAATTTTTGCAAAGAATTGGTCCGAACGGCTGTTGAAGGGTTGGGCGGGTTGGACATTTTGGCATTGGTGGCCGGCAAGCAGCAATTTAACAAAGATATTCTGACGTTGGAAACGGAACAAGTGGTTAAGACTTTTGAAGTAAATGTTTTTTCGATGTTTTGGATTGTCAAGGCGGCTCTTCCTCATCTGCCGGAAGGTTCGTCCATTATTACGACTTCTTCGGTTCAGGCTTTTCTTCCCAGTGGATTTTTGCTTGACTATGCGGCTACCAAAGGCGCTATTGTCTGTTTTACCAGGGCCTTGGCAAAACAGTTGGTTGAAAAGGGTGTTCGGGTTAACTGTGTTGCTCCGGGGCCTTTTTGGTCGGCTTTGCAAATCTGCGGCGGGCAGCTGCCGGAAAATATTCCCGAATTCGGGCAGAAAACAACGATGAAAAGAGCCGGGCAGCCGGCGGAATTGGCCGGGATATATGTTTTTTTGGCGTCGGAAGAGTCCAGTTATGTTACGGCTGAGGTTTATAACGCAACCGGCGGTATGCTTACCAATTAAAATATTTCCCCTGTCTGTCACAGACAGGGGATTTTTTTAGCGGTTAAAATATTTGCTGCGGGAAATTCCCTGAGTGCGGCATTCTGTTTCGCGATCGCTGTCGGGAAGGTCTTCTTCGTCGCCGAAGTTATACATATCTTCGCGGAAAGTTATGGTGTCGTCCAATTCAGGAAGGGGATCAATCAGTCGTTCTTCTTTGATGGTCTTTACTTCAAAGTCCTGTCCGTCATCATCAAAAAATGGTTCGTTGCTGAAGTCTTTGACGATTACGTCTTCATAACGCGGTCGTGATTTTGTTGCGGGATTTGTCCGTGGGGTCTGCTGCATATTTTTCTCCTTTGTTTTTTATTATGGAAAATAAATAAGCCGAGTTATGTTTTTTTGAAGTTGTTTTAATGAAACAGGGCATAAAAAAACCTCCGAATGAACCGGAGGTTTTTTATATTTAGGCTTTTTTGCCGTAAGCGTTGTCCTTATCTTCACCTTTCATGCAAAACAGTACCAGCAAAGCAATCGGGCCTACGATGGGAATGAGAACGCCAAAATACCACCAACCGGGACGACCCAGGTCATGAAGACGGCGAACGCCCAAACCGATGCTGGGAACCAGAATGGCCAGAGAGAATATCAGGCCGAGAATCTGCCGGCCGAACAATATGCTGTCAATGATGCCCAGAACCAGGCTGATGATGAATACAAACAGAACAAAATACCAGTATTGCGGACGGTTGGCACGGCCGTTGAAGTCGGTATAGTGATTTTTCAACACATCTACGAAGTAGGTGTTGAACAAGGCTTTGATTTTTTCGATGTCCATAGTGAACTCCTTATGTTTTAGTGCGTTTTTAATAAAAAGCCGTGAAAGCACTTTTTACTATTTAACATCTAATACCGTTCACCATAAAGAATCAATAAAAAAACAAAGATTTGCAAACTTATACCAAGAATTCTGCATTAAGAAAAAGCCCCGGTTTTTATCCGGGGCAGAGATTAAAATTTGCGGGCGGAAACCCGGTTTCTCCAGTTTCGTTCAATTTTTTCAAGCGAAATGCCTTTGGTTTCGGGAACAAAGAAGTAAACGAAGAGCAGAGAAAGAGCGGCAATCAGTGCAAAAATCCAGAAAGTACGGGCTTCTCCGATGGAATTTATCAGCGGCAAAAAGCTCAATACGACTATAAAGTTAAATCCGAAATTGGCCACGGTACAAAGGCTCATGGCAAATCCGCGGATTTTTAACGGCAGGATTTCCGAAACCAATATCCAGCCGATGGGACCGAGACTCATAGCAAAGGAAGCGATATACAAAACAACGCTGCCGACGGCTATCCACTTGAGGCTTTCTCCCAATACGTCCGAATAATGGAATGCAAATCCCAAAGAGAGCAGGCTTATCAGAATGCCCCAGAGGCCAATGTAAAGCAGAGGTTTGCGTCCCCATTTGTCGGTGAAGAAAATAGCGACCAAAGTCATTAAAAAGTTTACGGTTCCGATACCGATGGTTGCATAAATCGCACCGATGGTAGAGCTGAATCCGGCAATTTTAAATATGGTTGTGGTATAGTAAATGATGGTGTTGATGCCGGTACAGATTTGTACGAACATAATGCCGATACCGACGAAAACCGGCATTAACATCCATTTTTGAAATCCTGCTTTTTGGCGGTTTTGGGCGGCAATATTAGCTTTTATTTCCGAAATTTGATGTTCGGGGTCCGTATCGGGATCAATTTTTTTGAAAATGTCTTTTGCCTCGTCTTCCCGGTTTTTGCTAATCAGCCAACGCGGCGTATCTCCCAGGAAAGCAATGCCGACCAGGAGTATGACGGCGGGAACCAGGCCAGCTCCCAACATCCAGCGCCAGTTGTATTCGGCATTGGCAAAAACGCGGTTGATGAGGTAGGAGAATAAAATTCCGGCGGTAATTGCAAGCTGAAAAAGAGAAACCAGCATTCCGCGTATTTTTTGCGGAGAGATTTCTGACAGGTACAGCGGAATAATAAAGTTTACCATACCGACGGCCAAACCGATAATCATTCGTGAGGCCATCAACCAATGAACGCTGACTGCGTAGGCACAAAAAACGGAACCCAGGGCAAAGATGATGCCGGTGGCGATGATAATTTTCTTTCGCCCGTAAATATCGGAAAGCACGCCGTTCAGAGCAGCGCCGATAACGGCACCGACAATGGCGGAACTTACGACCCAGCCCTGTTCAAGCGGTGTCATACTCCAGGTTTCGTTAATGAAAATCAAGGCGCCGGAAATGACTCCGGTGTCAAAACCGGAAAGCAAACCGCCTAAAGATGCCACCACAGCGATTATATAAAGCCACAGATGTCTTTTCTTTACAGATTTCAGCATGGTGCATCTCCTTTTGATAATAGCGGCGTTACCTATATAATATATACCTTAAAAACGGTATTTAGCAAGGTTAAATACGTTCAAAGTCCAAAAATACGGGACGTCGTCCTTCTCTGACGGCCTTGCGTTGGTATTTGGTTTGGACCCAGTCTTCAGGCTCGCGCTTCCAATCGTTTCCGCAGGTTGCCGTCCATCGGAAATTTTTGTCGGCATCAAGCTGTCGCAAGGTCCAGCCCTTGTAAACTTTGTGATCGGTTGCCACCCGGAGAATGCCGCCTTTTTTCAGAATTCGGGCAATTTGCGCCAGGTTATCGGGGTTTATGAAACGTCTGCCGGCATGGCGTTTTTTAGGCCAGGGGTCCGGGAACAAAACAAATACCTTGTCCAGAAAAGCATCCGGAATCCGGGGAAACAGCAAACGCATATCATCGTCGTATATGCGAATGTTGTCGGTGCGTTCCGGCAATAAGGCGATTTTATCAGGCACTTCCGAAGCTTGTTTGATGCCGGTGATTAAAGTCAGGAGATTTGCCACGCCGTTTTTGAAAACTTCAGCGCCGATAAAGCCGGTGTGAGGATTTTTCAGAGCTTGTCCGGCAAGGTGTTCTCCGTTTCCGAAGCCGATTTCAAGGCAAACCTGTTCTACCGGCAGTCCGAAAAGCCGTTCTTTTTCAAAAACGGTGTCGTCGTTTATTTGCAAGCGGGGCAAAAAAGCGTCAAGCAGCGTGGTTTTGGCTTTCCGAATCCGACGTCCCTGACGACGTCCGTAAAATTTAGGCTGTTCGGAAACAAAGTTATCTTTTAAAAGCATCAGAGAGTTCCTTTTGAAGTGTTAGTCTTTCCCAAGAAAAGGTTCCGTCGGTTCCGGGAACGCGTCCGAAATGTCCGTAAGAACTGGTAGGGAGGTAAATCGGTTTTTGCAATTCAAGATGTTTTATAAGACCGCAGGGAGTGAGGTCGACCAGTTCTCTTAAAACGGTCAGAATACGCTGTTCATCGACTTTTGCGGTATTGTTCGTATTGATGTAAAAAGACAACGGATCAGAAACGCCGATGGCGTATGAAACCTGGAGGAGACATTCGTCGGCGAGACCTGCCGCCACAACGTTTTTGGCCAGGTAGCGGAGCATATAAGCGGCAGAGCGGTCAACTTTAGTCGCATCTTTTCCCGAAAAGGCGCCGCCGCCGTGAGGGGCATAGCCGCCATAAGTGTCAACGATGATTTTTCTGCCGGTAAGTCCGCAGTCGCCGTCCGGACCGCCGATAACAAAACGTCCGGTGGGGTTTATCAGGATGTTGTCATCTTGAGGCATCCAACCGTCAGGCAGTGCGGCCGCAATATATTTTTTGACCAGCGGACGGAGTTCGTTCAGAGTCATATCAGGACTGTGCTGGGTTGAGACGACAATTTTACGAATGCCAACAGGATGTCCGTTGTCATCATATTCTACCGTAACCTGGCTTTTGGCGTCGGGGCCGAGTCCGCAGATTTCTTTGCGGTGGCGGGCTTGGCTCAGGTTGCTCAGTATTTTGTGAGCCAGTTTTATGGCCAGGGGCATATAACAACAGTCGAATCCGGGTTCGTTTTTGGCATAACCGAACATGATGCCCTGGTCTCCGGCGCCCATACGGTCTACGCCGAGGGCGATGTCAGCGGACTGAGCGTGGAGGAGATTGGTTATTTGTACATCTTTCCAGTTAAATCCGGTCTGTTCATAACCGATGTTTTTTACGGTACGGCGGATTGCCGTTTCGATTTCGTCGGCGTCAGGACAAACGGCAGCCGAGGTTTCTCCGGCAATAATGATACGATTGGTCGTCGCCATTGTTTCTATTGCGGTGCGGGCGCAGGGATCTTTTTCGAGATGGAGATCGAGGAGGGCGTCGGAAACGGCATCGCAAACCTTGTCGGGATGGCCTTCGGAAACTGATTCGCTGGTGAATAAGGTGCTCATAAAACATATCCTGATAAAGATGGTCGTGGTAATTTGTTTCCATCATAAAAAAAAGCCGGCAAAATACCAGCTCTTTTTTATGAAGAATGAAAACTTTTAGTCTTCATCGTTATTATAAGTCGTTTTTGACATTGCAATAATAAGGTCAAACATGTGTTTGGCTGCTTTACGGTTAGGAATTTTATAATAAGCCTTGACGAGCTCAATGGTTTCCTGACGCTGCATCGGGTCGGAATCATAAACTTCATCTTCTTCGGCAAGGAAAGCCGGCTGGCTGTCCGGAAGACTGAACATACGGGGGCTTTGGCTGGCAACCGATTTATCCATATCTTCATAGAAGAAGTTGATAGGTACTTCCAAAACTTTACCAATATCCCATAAACGGCTGGCGCCAACGCGATTCATTCCGCGCTCATATTTTTGAACCTGTTGAAATGTCAGACCAAGGAGGGATGCCAGCTTTTCCTGACTCAGCCCCAGGAGAGTGCGCCGAAGGCGAATTCTGTTACCAACATGAACGTCAATGGGATTGGGCTCACCTTGAGGGGTTCTGCCGCGGCTTGATCTTTTTACGATTTCTTTTGTCATTGTTTATTTTTTCCTTTCCACTGGTTCTATATTTTTATTCATATGATTTTCAGCAACAATCGTCAACAAATTTTTTATATAATATGTTATATTCTAAACCAGATGTTTATCATATCGGAATTCAGATAGAAAAAATCTGAGTCACAGATTACGTGAAGATAAGTAAAATGCAAGTATAAAATTGAAAATCAGCGTTATTAATACGGTTATATCGCCATAATAACTATAGGTTGTGGAAAACTGTGTCAATTGGGGCAGATTTATATCTAAGATTTCAGACTTATTAAGAGAAATTTGTCCTAAAATCGTACCAAAAGGTGAAATTAAGGCGCTGATTCCGGTGTTGGCAACCCGGGCAATGCTGATTCCTTCTTCTACGGCTCTCAGTTGTGTCGTTACCAGGTGCTGGTACGGTCCTGCCGATTCTCCGTACCAACCGTCGTTGGTGAGGTTTATCAGCCATTGGGGGCGCTCGTTTGGATTGATAATTTGATGCGGGAAAATTATTTCGTAGCAGATGAGTCCTCCAAAAGAAGGAAGACCGGGAACGCTTATGCGGCGGGGGCCGGAACCGGCCTTAAAAGTTCCGATGGCGTTGGCGACCGGACGTATCCATTGGGGCAGCCAGCTGCGAAGGGGGATGTATTCACCGAACGGAACCAGGTGTGATTTATCGTAATAGTCGACGATTTCGGCCTTTTTGTTGATGACGAACATCGAATTGTACGCCCGGTGGCTGCGGGGAGAGGTAAATTCATAACGCACCAGTCCGGTAACCAGATGGCCTTGCGGCGGAACCGCATCCGCAATGTTCAGAAGATGCGGTTCATCCATGTCGAGCGGAAACGGCGCGGCCGTCTCGCCCCAAATGACGAGACTGACTTTTTCCCGGCCGGGAGCCTTTGACATGCTGATATATTTTTGGAAGTTGTTTTCCAGGGTTTGGGGATTCCACTTCATTGCCTGAGGGATCGCCGGCTGAACCAGGCGGATGACGGTTGCTGACTGCGGCAGAGGGTGCCGGGGCAGCCGGAAGTAGCCGAATCCGTAAAGGAAGCCCAATCCGACAAGGGGAATACAGATGGCAGCCGCCAGATTTTTTTGCGTTCTGCGGCGAAGGTAAAAATAGGGTGCCGAGCAGGACAGCAGGCAAATGAGGGACAAACCGTAGGTTCCCGCTTGAGAAGCAAACTGAATCATTTCGGGGCTGAAAGCGAAGACCGAGCCAAGCAGATTCCAGGGAAAGCCGGTGAGGATAAAGCTGCGTATCCATTCAAACAAAACCCAAAAGGACGAAAAGGCCAGCCAGCGAGATGCGGGAGAATGAAAAAGACGGAAAGCCAGCCATCCGGGAACAGCGATAAACAGTCCGAAGAAAAATCCGCAGGCTAAAAACACAACCGGATAAAGCCATCCGAAAGTTTGGGCGTCAATCAACAAAGCGTTGCCAATCCAGGACAGCCCGAAAGCGAAAAAGGCAAAGCCGAATGCGTAGGCAATACCGAACGCTTTTCGGGAAGACGGCGCCCCGTCTATCAGGCAAAGTAGTCCGGAAAGGCCGGCAAACAGCAGCGGAAAAAGATAGTACGGAGGAAGAGCCCCTACGCACAAGCTTCCGCAGACAAAGGCTAAAATATTAGGATGCCGGAGAATTTTACCTGTCATCGACAATGCTTTTTTCCTCATTGTTGTATGGCGGTAAAATCATAATTTTTTTTATGCGCCGAGGGTCAACATCCAAAATCCGGAATTTGACGCCGTTTGTGTTTTCGATTATTTCACCGCGGTTGGGTATGCGCTGGGCTATATGAAAAACCAAGCCGCCCAGCGTTTCTATTTCGAGTTCTCCGTTTTTTTGTTCTTCGGACAAGTCAATTTGGGCGATTTCTTTGATTTCGGACAGTTCCGCCTTGGCATCGGCAATAATGACGCCGTTTTCCTGAACGGTGATTACGGGTTCTTCATCCAAATCATATTCGTCTTCAATATCGCCGACGATTTCTTCCAACAGGTCTTCAATGGTTATGAGGCCGTCTATCCCTCCGTATTCGTCAACGACCATTGCCATATGGATTTTGTTCAGCTGCATATCTTTCAACAGGTCAAGAACGCGCATTGACGGCGGAACGAATCTTACGTTAGAGGTTACAATGTCGGCAACTTTAACATTTTTTTTGCCGGACAGCAGGCATTTGACCAAGTCTATAACGTGGACAACGCCGACGATGTCGTCCAAAGACTCCCGATAAACGGGAATACGGGAGTGACCTTTCGTCGTCATTAAGCGGGCAAGGTCTCCGACGTTGCCGCTTTCGGGAAAACCGACAATGTCGGCCCGGGGAATCATGGCATCGCCGCATTTTTTGTCACGCAGGCAAAGGATATTGTTTAATAACAGCTGTTCGTGTGCGCTAAACTGTTCTTCGCCGTTGATGTTGGCTTCTTCCAGCAAATCTTCAATGGTTTCGCGGACGGTTTCGGGTTGTCTGCGGTTAAAGAAACTTTTAACGAAACTGCAAAAACCGTGTCGGCTGTTATCGTCTTCGGACATTGTTCATTTACTCCTGATAGGGGTTGGAAACATTCAGCAAAGCGAGAATTCTGATTTCGTGATTTTCCATATATTCCGCTTCGGCGTCATCCTGATGGTCAAATCCCATCAGATGAAGAATTCCGTGGATGAGAAGATGACAATAGTGGTCATGGAGGCTGATGTTTTTCAAAGCAGCTTCTTTTTGCATCGTTTCAAGCGCGATAATAATGTCGCCGAGTTCAATCACATCACTTTCGGCGACCATGTCATCAAAACACTCGTCGTCGATGTTGGCGAAAGAGAGGACATTGGTCGGTTTGTCCAGATGACGAAATTCGGCATTTAATTTTTGAACCTCCGCATCATTGCTTAACGAGAGGTTTATGCTTAAGGTTTTACCCGTCTGCATAAAGTCAAAATCTTCGTGTGCCGCAATATAATCCGCAGTTGCGGCAAACACCCGGGAGGAAAGCTCCTGTATGTGTTCCAGAGCAGCTTCCCAGCCGGGTTCGTCGACAAAGGCATTGAGTTCAGTCTTACTCATCACCATATTTTTTCTTGCTGCGTTCCTCATAAGCTTTTACGATTTTGGCAACCAAGCCGTGGCGGACGACATCCGTGGCGCTGAAGCGGACGGAACTGATGTTGGGCGTTCCCTGAAGTATCTCCAGAGCATCGCGCAGGCCGGAAATGGTGCCGCGGGGAAGGTCAACCTGGCTCAAATCGCCGTTGACGACCATACGGGAATTTTCGCCCAGACGGGTCAGAAACATTTTCATCTGCATCGGGGTGGTGTTTTGCGCTTCGTCCAAAATAACAAAAGCGTTTGACAAGGTACGTCCGCGCATAAAGGCCAGCGGGGCAATTTCTATCTCGCCGATGGCGATTTTCTTGTCAACCTGCTCGGCGGGAAGCATCTCATACAGCGCATCGTAAAGCGGCCGCAGATAAGGATCTACCTTTTCTTTGAGGTCTCCGGGCAGAAAACCCAGGTTTTCTCCGGCTTCAACCGCCGGGCGGGAAAGGATGATTTTATCAATTTTTCCTTCCAGCATCATTGATACGGCAAGGGCGACCGCCAGATAAGTTTTTCCGGTACCGGCAGGGCCCAAACCGAAAACGAGTTCGTTTTTCATCATTTCCTGAATGTAGGCCGCCTGGGTGGCCGAACGCGGATAAATGTGGCGTTTTTTTGTTTTGAGGACGATGTCGCTGAGGTTGGTCGCCTCTTCGGAATCGGCGCCGTTGTTGCTCATTCGTACAGCCGCTTTTACCTCTTGTTCGTTGATTTCAATACCTTTGCTGACCTTGTGGTAAAGGACGTCAATGGCGGTTTTGGCCTGTTCAATTGCTTCTGCAGGGCCTTTTATCGTCATCTGGTTGCCGAAAGAACCGATTTCAACGCCGAGGATTTTTTCGAGCAGACGCAAATGACTGTCCTGCGGGCCAACCAATTGTTGGATTAAAGTATTGTTATAGAGTTCAAAATTAATTTCTGCCATTGCGGTCACCCTTCCACTACGCCTGAAAGCGAGTTTGTTGTTGCGTCGGTTATTTTTACGTTGATAATGCGGTTCAAGCATTCTTTGCCGAGTTCGGCATGGAGGTTTTGCATATAGGGTGTGCGTCCGATGAGCTGTCCTTTATGGCGGCCTTTCATGTCAAACAAGACAGGCATTACTTTACCAACACTTTCTTTATTAAACTTTAACTGATATGAAAATAGCAAGTCTTGGAGAATGTCCAAGCGTTCCTTTTTGATTTTTTCTTCCACCTGGTTTGGCATCAGGGCAGCCGGCGTTCCGGCGCGGCGGGAATATTTGAATGAAAACGCCTGAATAAATTTGACGCGGTTTACGACATCCAGAGTTGCCTGAAAGTCGGCGTCGGTTTCTCCGGGAAATCCGACAATGAAATCTGAAGAGAAGCCCAATGCCGGGTTTGCTTCGCGCAGGCGCTCGATAATTTCGAGGTACTGGCCGGAAGTATGGCGGCGGTTCATAGCCTTGAGAATCGAGTCAGAACCGGATTGAATCGGCAAATGCAGATAGGGCATTAATTTGGGCAAATCGCGGTGGCAGGCAATCAAATCGTCATCAACGTCGGCGGGATAAGAGGTCGTATAACGGATGCGCTGCAAGCCCTCTATCTCGTTCAGCCGCCGAAGCAGGTGGGCAAGATTGCGCTCTTTGCCGGCAGAGTCTTCGCCATGATAGGAATTTACGTTTTGTCCGAGAAGATTGATTTCCACAGTGCCGCCTTCAACCAGACGTTTGGCTTCGCGGATGATGTCTTCGACCGGGCGGGAGGTTTCCACTCCGCGGGTATAAGGAACGACACAATATGTGCAGAAGTTGTTGCACCCTTCCTGAATGGCCAGATAAGAACATCCACCGGCAGACTGATTATCCGGCAAGAAGTCAAATTTGGATTCAACCGGGAATTCGGTATCGATGACGGTATGTCCGCGCCGCCGTCCGACTTTTGCCAAGATTTCGGGCAACCGGTGGTATGTCAACGGTCCGGCGGCAAAGTCAACATAAGGGGCTCTTTTGGCAATCTGGTCGTCTTCGGCCTGTACAACGCATCCGACAACCCCGATGACGGTATCAAGCCCTTCAGCGGCGCGTTCCTGGCGGACCAGCTCAATTCTTCCGAGGTCCGAAAAGACTTTTTCTGCTGCTTTTTCCCGTATGTGACAGGTGTTAAGGATAACAAGGTCGGCATTTTTGAGGGAGGAAGCTTCCGCATAACCGAGACTTTTAAGAATGGCTGCAATCCTTTGCGAATCATAGACGTTCATCTGACAGCCGAAAGTTTTAATGTAATATTTCTTCACGTTATTCTCATCTAATTATTATGGTTATCTTTTAGTTTAAGATATCCGCGATGCAATTTCAAATCTTTTTTGGAGAAAGAGCCGTCTGAACGCGATTTATTTGGGCCTGGTCTGCTTTTTGATTGATAATTTTTGAAAATTTGGTAATATATGCTTAGTTTAACAATTCAGGAGAACGCTTAAGATGTCTAACTTTAACGTGGAGAATGATATGCAATATTTGGCAGAAATGAGCGATGACGAAAAGATCATTTTTTTGAAGGTTTTGACCAGGCTGGCCCGGGCTGACGGGAAGTTAGACGACAACGAGCGGGATTTTATTCGCGAGATTGCGGTGGTTTACAATGTTCCTGCCAATCGGTTCGAAGAAATTATCAATGTCAACAGCGATGACGAAATTGTTGCCGAGGTTAAAAAGATAAAAAACCGCAAGCTGGCATTGGAGCTGATTAAGGAAATGTGCCTGCTGGCCAATGCCGACAGCGATTTGTCCGACAATGAAACGCTGCTTATCGGCAGGGTCGGGCAAGCCATGGGCGTGGAACTGGAAAAAATCCAACAAATCAGTCAGTGGGTGATTGACCGGATTATCTGGCTGGAAGAAGGCAAAATTATTTTTGAAAAATTTTAATCCTTCTATTTCAAGGAGACGCATATGTTATTGCAAATGAGTGCAGAGAGGTTTAATCAGCTGAGAGGCATCGGCGAACAGGAATATACCATAAATTCTCTGACTGAGGAGCAACGGGAAAAAGAGCGCCTGGTTAAAGAGAAGATAAGAGAAATCCCGCAGGAGAAGAGAACCGAAAAGCTTGAGCAAAAGGCTCAAGAGCTGATTGAGAGCGCCAACGTTACCAAGCGGGATATTGACGGCATAACGGTCAGCACGTATGATTTGATGTTTATTCTGGCCGACAGCCTTCAGCGTCTTTATTCGGGAGAAAACAAGACGACCGAGTATCATGACTGGGTTCAGATTGAAGACAAAATAGAAATTGATTTGAATACAAACGGCGTGGAACAGCATGAGCTCGACGCCAAGCACGGATTTATCGGCTTTTTGGATCAGCGCGAAACGGAGCTGAAGCTGGTTATCTCTTTGTACAGTGCCGCGGCTTTGTACGGCAACGACTATTATAAGGAAAGAGCCCGCGACGAACTGAAGTTTCTGACTTTCAAACTGAGCGAATTGCGCCGGCTGCGCACTAAAATGCAGGCAACGCCGGACAAGACCGATGCGCAGGAGCGGACCGAGCGCGAACTGATTAACCGGGGACAAGCTTATTTGTTGTATAAAACCGGCGTTTTGGCTGATGAGTTTGAAAACGATCCGGCTCATCAGTTTCTCAGAATCCGTCCGCAGACCTCCAATGTTGCGGAATCTGAGGCCCGAATCAATTATCTGCGGGCCAGAGACGAGGCCAGAACCCGTAAACTCGTTGAGGGATACCGGATGGGCAAAAGCCGGGAAGATATCGAAAAGGAAGAACTTGCCGCGTCTGAAAACTATCATGAGCGTTTCAGCCTGAGAGAAAAAATCAACCGGATTAAAGGCTTTACAATGGCTCATTTCATGGATATCAACACTAACGGTCGTGCTTCGGCTTAGATTACCAGTTGACAGATTCTGCTAACTGCAATATCTTAGGCGGCAGTTGTGAAATTTTTTGAGGAGACTTTTAATGGGTGCTATTATTGAACCGTTTTTGTATATTATCGGTTTATTGGTAGATATATATTTCAAAATTGTTGTGGTGCAGGTTGTTTTGTTTTGGCTGATTCATTTCAAAATTTTGGAACCTTCCAACAAATATGCTCAGAAAACGGTTGAGGTTTTAGACAAGCTGACGGCTCCCGTTTACAAGAAAATCGGAGAGAAAATTCCGCCGATTTCGGGATTTGACTTTTCTCCGTTTATTTTGTTGCTGGCTTTGCTGTTTGTCAGCCGCCTGATTTTCCGTTTGAGCGCTCTGATTGTGTAGCGTCGGCCTTAACGGCGGCATGGTTGCTCCGTAAACGGATTAAAATGGTATGGTTTATGAAGCCGTAAAAGAAGGAATGATACTGAGAGTTAGGTTAACGCCTAACTCTTCTTCTTGTAATAAAGGCGGAATTTATGAGGCTGCAGACGGCAAGGCGTATGTGAAAATCAGCGTTGTGAGCATACCGGAAAAAGGCAAGGCGAATCAGGAGCTGATTAAGTATTTGTCAAAGGCGTTGAAGGTAGCCAAATCGCAGATTGAAATTGTCGGCGGAGAGACGGACCGCTGCAAAAAACTTAAGATAAGCGGCGACAGTGAAGAACTGTGCAGACGTACAGAGAATTGGCTGAAAGAGGAGAAGTGAATGACTGCAAAAATATTAGACGGCAAGGCAATGGCTCAACAAGTGCGTCAGCAGCTGGCGGCCAAGGTTGCCGAAAATCAAACAGAAGCTTTTTTGGCGGTGGTTTTGGTCGGGGACGACGAAGCCAGTAAAATTTATGACCGCAACAAGAAAAAGGCAGCCAACGAAATCGGTATGGGCTGCGAGATTCTGGAATTTTCCGCATCCATAGGGGAAAATGCCCTTCTGGAAGTTATTGAGGGATTGAACGCGGATCCTCACGTCAGCGGAATTCTGGTACAGCTTCCGCTGCCGGAACATATTAATCCGCTCAAGGTTCTCTCCAAAATTAATCCTGAAAAAGACGTAGACGGTTTCAGTCCCTATAATGCGGGATTGCTGGCGTGTAAAGAACCGTCCGCAGTTGTCGCGGCTACGCCGAAAGGAATTCTTAAACTGCTGGAAAGCACGGGAGAGACTTTAAGCGGCAAACATGCCGTTATTATCGGGCGTTCCAATATTGTGGGACGACCGCTTGCCATGCTGCTGCTTAATCAGGACTGCACGGTTACGGTTACGCATTCCAAAACGCGGAATCTTGAAGAATTAACCCGGCAGGCCGATATTTTGGTTGCAGCCTGCGGCTGTGCTAAAATGGTGAAAAAAGACTGGGTCAAACCGGGAGCCGTGGTTATTGACGTCGGAATCAACCGTGTCGACGGAAAGTTGTGCGGCGATGTGGATTTTGACGAGGTGAAGGAAGTAGCCTCCTATATTACGCCGGTTCCGGGAGGGGTCGGGCCGATGACCGTGGCAATGCTGATGGAAAACGTTTATGATGCGGCACGACGTCAGGAGCATATCCATTCTCATTCGCACGGTTGCGGCTGCGGACATAAATGTTGTCACCACTAACTTAAAATAGCCGCGGTCAGAGACTATATCAGACTCATGTTTAATCAAATGTTGCAAAAAGGTTGGATATGAGTAAAGCAGGCAAGGTTTTTATGCTGGACGACGACCGTATTTTTCTGGAGCTTTATCGGAATCTGCTCAGTGACCGCGGTTTTGATGTTTTTACAACAAATAACGCTTATAAATTTTTACTGTACGGGCGGGAGTTGGTTCCTGACGTGATGTTTTTAGACATCAATATGCCGAGAATGAACGGCTGGGAAGTTTTGCGCAGGATTGTCAGCGACGACATCATGCAGGATATTCCGGTTGTCATGTTGTCTGCCGAGGCAGAGGAAGATTTGGCTTCGGCCAGGGGTGTTGCCCATTTTCTCTATAAGCCGGTTGCGGTGGAAGCAATGATGGACATTTTGGAAAGCTATTGCCACGGTAATAAAAACCATGATGTTTTGCTGATTGAAGAATATGAGCCGTTGTTTAACGACATTTATGAAAGAATCAGCCGTAAACGCAGTTGTTTTGCCACACATAATCTGAAAGCGGCAAAAAAATATCTGAAAAAAAACCAACCTAAGAAAATCTGTGTGCGTTGTACGCCGGAACGTTTTGAAAAGGCGGGCAATGAATTGGGAAGAAAAGACATTTACCGGGTTGAGAATGCATCGGACATTGAAAATTTATATTGACGGTTAAGTAAATTTTTATTCTTTTTGATTATGCTACAGGCTCAATTAAACAGGGGTTTGCAAATGGTTATAATCAAAAATATGGGGTCGGCCTTTCATCGTTTTGCCAAGGCAATATATGACTATATGATTGAGCTGGCCAGCCGTCCGCATGCAATGTGGTTTCTGGCGGCGGTTGCTTTTGTCGAAAGTTCCTTTTTTCCCATTCCTCCCGATGTCATGTTGATTCCGATGGTTTTGGCAATGCACAAAAGGGCATGGCATATTGCCACGGTTGCAACGGTTGT
>HF995321.1:33309-40183 GCA_000432275.1 Proteobacteria bacterium CAG:495 | reverse complement strand
TGCGTGTTAGGCGGTTGCTTCGGCTATATCATCGGAGTGTATGCTTTTGATTTTATTGCCAAACCGATATTAAACTTCTACGGTTATATGCATCAATTTGAAGTGTTTAAGGATTATTATCACGAGTGGGGCGCCTGGATTGTTTTCGGTGCGGGAATTACGCCTTTTCCCTATAAGGTTGTCACTATTGCCAGCGGCGTGGTTCATCTTGACTTTATAACCTTTACCATAGCGTCAGTAATTGCCCGCGGCATGCGTTTTTATCTGGTTGCGTGGCTGCTCAAGAAGTATGGCGAACCGATGAAAATCTTTATTGAGAAGAATCTGGGCGTTTTGTCCTTTATCTTTTTGATATTGCTGGTGGGAGGTTTTGCCGCAATCAAATATATGTAGACCGTTGTTAAGCGGCAATGTTCAATGAAATTAAAAGGCCCTTCAAGGGCCTTTTAATCAGATGCGTTTGTCTTTACAGCTGCAAAAAGCAGCGACGGGACAATTTGCGCAATCCGGTTTTTGCGCTTTGCAAATATAGCGTCCGAACAATACCAGCCAGTGATTAATGTATAATTTGTATTCGTCAGGCAGTTTATTGAGGTCTGCTTCTACGGTGAGCGGCGTTTTGCCGTCGCTGAGACGCAGTCTTTCGGCCAGGCGAAGAACATGCGTATCAACCGCCACGGTCGGTTCTTTCCACCAGACGTTCAGGATGACGTTTGCGGTTTTTCGCCCTACGCCGGGCAGGGCTTCAAGAGCGGCACGGTCATGAGGCACCTCGCCGTTGTATTTTTCCATAAGCTGAAGACTGAGAGCCAGAATGTTTTTGGCCTTGTTGTTATACAAGCCGATGGTCTTAATATGTTCTTTGATTTTATCCAGGCCGAGAGCAGCCATTTTGGCGGGAGGNNGCCGGGAGCCGCCATTTTGGCGGGAGTATCGGCTATTTTGAAAAGCTCTTTGGTCGCTTTGTTGACGCCTTTGTCGGTACTTTGCGCGGAGAGGACAATCGCTACCAGCAGTGTAAACGCATTGTGATATTCCAATTCGCTTCCCGGATTAGGGTCGGCAGCCTTAAATACGTCTAAAATCTGACAGATTTCTTTTAACGGTCTCATGCTTTTACTCCTCCGGCACCCGCCGCTTTAGGGGCATTTTCATCCAGCGGCCAGCGGGGGCGCGGTTTGAAATCCAAATCATTGTACATTCCTTTTAGTGCACGTTCCATTCCGGCCCAGGCAATCATTACACCGTTATCGGTGCAGAACTTAATCGGCGGAGCCGAAAAGGCCAGGCCCTCGAGGTCGGCAAGTTCCTGAAGCTTTCGGCGGAGGTAGGTGTTGGAGGCAACACCGCCGGAGACGACGATGTCTTTGCCCTGCGGATATTTGGTTTTATAGGTGACAATCGCCTTTTTTAGCTTGTGGATGAGGCATTCGGTTGCAGCCAGCTGAAATCCGGCGCAAATGTCGGCAATATCCTGTTTGCGGATGATGGCATGTTCAATGTTGTTGTCCGGCGCATAAGATTCAATGATTTTGCGCACGGCGGTTTTTAATCCGGAAAAGGACATGTTGCAGTCGTTAGAATTGCACAGCGGCCGGGGTAGGACAAAGCGGTTTTCATTGCCGAGTTCGGCCATTTTTTCAATAATCGGGCCGCCGGGATAGCCCAGACCGAGCATTTTGGCGACCTTGTCAAAGGCTTCGCCGGCGGCGTCGTCAATGGTGGTGCCGAGGCGTTCAAAATCTCCGACACCTTTAACGATTAAAATCTGGCAGTGTCCGCCGGATACCAAAAGCAGCAAATAAGGATATTCGACGTCGTTAGTCAGACGGGCCGCCAAGGCATGCCCTTCAAGATGATTAACAGCGATAAAAGGTTTGTTTAACGCCAGAGCGAGCGCTTTGGCCGCCATAACGCCGATAACTACGCCGCCGATGAGTCCGGGGCCGGAAGACGCGGCCACGGCATCTATATCAGAGGGTTTGAGGTTGGCGCGTTTAAAAGTTTCTTCCAAAATGTCGTCAATGTGTTCCAGATGGGAACGGGCGGCTATTTCGGGAACCACGCCGCCGTAAATCTTATGTTCAAGCTGGGTTAAGACGCAGTCTCCGAGAATTTCGCGGCGGTCGTTGACAATGGCGGCGGCCGTCTCGTCGCAGCTGCTCTCAATTCCTAAAACAATCATAGTCTTCCTTTTGTTCAATCAGTGCATATATTTATTGCAGTTTTTTTTATATTATATACACTATAAAAAGTTTGATGCCAAGAATTTACTGCAAAAAAAGGAAAGTAAAATGGTGAAAAATACCGAACCGGAAGTTGTTGCCAAACCAAAGAAAAACCAGTTGAAAAAAGCATTTTACAAGCTGTTGTTTCTTGTCGCGGTCGCCGGTGCCGCTTATGTGCTATGGAAAAATCCGCAACTGACGCAAAAAATCCGCGCGGCGTTGAATTCCAACAATACGGTGGAAGCCACCAGCGGCCTTGAAGGCCAGCTGAGCAACCTGAACGCTCAGCTGCAAAATCTGCAGTATCAGTTCAATGAACTGGCGAATCGCCAGGATCAGGGAATTCCGGCCGAGTTTCAGCAATTGAGCGAAAGAATGGATGCGGTGGAGAAGACCAATCTGAACGTGATTGATTCCAAAGCGGACGTTGCAACGGTTTTAGGGCTTTTGACCAGAGTTGACAAGCTGGAAGACAAACTTGACAAGATGGCGAAAGTAACGGACGAAGGTGCGTTGATTTTGACAGCGGTAATGTTGGTTAAAGACGGTGCCGAAAGAGGCGGAAGCTTTGAATATGAGATTGAAGTTCTGCAACAAATTGCCAGCGACAATTTGCAAGTTCGGCAGCCGATTGAGATTATGGCCCAATATGCCGCTGAGGGCATAGCCACAAGAGAGGAGCTGGACAACAGCTTTTCCAAGATTTATGCGAAAATGCTCAAAGCACAAAAGAATGCTTTTGAAAAGACTTGGAAAGACCGTTTAAATTCCAAACTGAGCGAAATCGTCCAAATTAAGAGAGTGAACGAACATGCTCCGAAATTTGAAGCAAATCAAGGTTTGGAGGCAGTGAAACAGGCTGTGGACGACGGGAATTTGCAGCAGGCCGTCTGGGAATTGTCCAAGCCTTCAAATGCGGCGTTGCTGCAGGATGAGGAATTGCGGGAATGGCAGAAAGCGGCTCAGGCAAACGTTAACTTTCACAATGCCGTTTCCAGAATTTCTGCCAGTTCGCTGGCAATGATGAAGGTGAATTTTCTGAAAAACGTTACCAAAAACAACTAGAAGGTGTCTGTTATGGAACAGCAAATCAGCAGCTGGAAAGAAAAATATGCCGAAGTAAAATCTACCCTTATGCAAATGGGGAAGGTGGAATCGGCAGCTACGGCCTTTAATACGAATGTCGATGCGGTTTTGAAGATAAAAGGCCGGCGTCTGGCCGAATTGGCAAAAGAGCTGGGAATGAGCTGGGAAGAGCTGACGACAATCGGCGAATCCAAGCTTAACAGCGGCAAAGATGTCATTAAAGGTGCTTTTCGCTGTTTTGCCAACGGTATTGCGGAAGAGTGGCTGACAGAGGATATAGACGTTTACAATTGGATGGCGAACAATCTCGGGTATGACCGTTTGCAGATGGGCGGCCAAGCCGGAATCGTGGCAAATGCTCTGGCGGTTTGCGGTGTCAGAAGGGTTCTGGCTCATTGCAATTCTT
This sequence comes from Proteobacteria bacterium CAG:495, assembly GCA_000432275.1. Taxonomy (GTDB): domain Bacteria; phylum Pseudomonadota; class Alphaproteobacteria; order RF32; family CAG-239; genus CAZU01. The sequence continues at coordinate 36,463 of HF995321.1, read as the reverse complement.
TGCCGAAGCGGCAGGCAGACCAGTTTTTGCCGCGTTCGAATCTGGTTTCGTTTGATGAAAAAGGCGAAATGAAACAAGCTTCGGAAATTAACCGTCAGGACGACATTCCCCTGATACATTGGATTATTGAATTTGACAAAGGGGACGTTGTGGAATTGGACGGCCATAAGGTCAGTTGCCCAAAGGCAAATCGCTTTATTGCAACGTATGATCCGATGAATCTGCGTTTGGTTATGGATAATAACTTTTTGGAATATCTTAATAAAAATCCGGCAGAAGTTACGGTCTTGTCTGGGTATCATGCCTTAACCGCCGGGAATAACGGGGTAGAGCTGGTTGAGGGATCGGTTCCGGTAATAAAAAGATGGCAGGATTCAGGCACACTGGTTCATTTGGAAGTTGCCTCAACCCAGGATAAAGACGTTCGCAGAGCCGTGGTTGAAAAAGTTGCTTCCCTGGCCGATTCAATCGGACTGAACGAAAGGGAAACCATTGACGTTCTGGAAGTTATCGGCGAGGAAAAACAAGCGCAAATCTGCGAGGAAAACTGCAGCGCGACGAATTTGTTTGAAGCTGTGTTGAGAATCAAGCAAAAGGTCGGCTGCCGACGGTTGCAGCTGCATATGTTTGGATTGTATCTGACAATTCAGGACAAAGGATTTAAAATAACGCCGGAACAGAACCTTAAAGGCATGTGTCTGGCGGCGGTAGTAGCGGCAAGCAAGGCCGGTTCCGGCAATATTAACGAGGAAGCCAATCTTATGTGGGCATACGGATTGACGGCCTGTGACCTGGGGCTTCAGGAACTGGGCCGAGTGGCCGATTATATCGGAGACGAGCAAATACGTTTTACCGGAATCGGCGAATATGCCGGTTATGACGTTATCGCCGTTCCCACGATTTTGGTGGAAAAGCCCGTAACCCTGGTCGGTATGGGCGATACCATTTCGTCAGTCTCATTGGTCGGAGCCCTGAAAGCAGAATAAATCCGCAATGAATGTGACGAAAAAGTTAATCGAGCTGGACGAACGCTACAAGGCGAATATGTATCGGGGGCAGCTTGACGCCGAGAGTTTGTGGCTTTTTGAAGATCGAAAAAGCAGAGTAGTCGTTTCGGCGCCGCATGCCACACAGACTTATATCAATAATCATATCAAAAAATCTGATTTGTATACCGGCGCTTTAGCAGAATTGTTGGGGCATCAAACAGGGTGTTCGGTTATTGTCCGTCAGAAGTTTGTTTCCGAAACGGCGTTGATAAACGACTTTGTGCTGCGGCAAAATCCAGACGAACACTTTTTTTTGGACATTCACGGGATGCGGGAGCGTCCTTTTGATTTGGCGGTAGGCACCGGTTTTATGAGTGCGGGAGAATATCTCCGACCGTTGACATTAATAAAAGAATTGGCAGAAAAGTACCGGATTAAAATGGTTATTAACCATCCCGATTATCGAGGGCCGTGGGGGTTGACCGGGTTTTACCAGAGCCAGTTCAAAAAGCCGGGTGCTCTCCAGTTGGAGTGGCGGCCGGAGATGAGAGATTTTTATCACAATGCCGAAAATGTAACAACGCGGACATTGCCTTTTCTAGACGAGCTGGTCAGACGTCTGGAAGATTTTCTTCCAGTTTGGTAAGTTTTATTTGGCTGATTTGATTTTTGTTTCGTTTGACGACTTCAAACTGAAAGCCGTCAAAAATGAATTTTTGCCCGACTTCCGGAAGGGATCTGGTCATATCCAGGAGGTATCCGGCGACGGTGACCGCATTTTCATCAGCGATCTGCCAATTGAATTTGCGGTTGATGTCCCGAATGGGAACCTGTCCGTCTACGATAAAGGCATTGTCGGAAATTTTGCGAATTCCCATGGTGTCCAGGTTTTGAATGTCGCTTTCGTCGTTGATGTCTCCGACGATTTCCTCAAGGATATCCTCTAAGGTTACAATTCCCTGGAGGTCTCCGTATTCGTCGACAACGATGGCAAAATGTTCCCGGCGGGCGCGGAATAACTGCAGTTGCCGCATCAGGGTCGTGTTGTCGGGGATAAACCAGGGTTTATTCATAATTTCGGTAATTTTGATGTCTTGCAGATTGCCTTTTTTGGCAACGGCTTCTTTTAGGAGCGTTTTAACCCGGATAACGCCGACGATGTTTTCTGGTTTGTCTTTGTAAAGCGGAATGCGGGAGAACGGACAATTTTCGACTTTTTTAATAATTTCCTTTACGGGAAGGTCGACATCAAGAGAAAAGAGGTTTTTGCGGTGGTTCATTACGTCGTAAACCTCAATATCCGTCAGGTCGAGAATGCTTTTAAGCATTGCCTTTTCCTGAGCGGCATCTTTGCCTTCATACATATGAATGGCGCCGCGGACTTCGGACAAACCGCAGTTTCCGTTATCACAGTTTTCTCTGTCGAGTTTGAAGATGCGAAAGGTTACGGAAACGATTTTTTGCAGAACCCAGACTACGGGATGAAACAGAAAAACAAAGATTTTAATAAAAGGGGCTACCAGCAGGGCAACTTTGTTGGCATTTTGCACGGAATAGCTTTTGGGGAGCATATCGGTATAAATCAGGACCAACAACGTCATGATAACCGTGGCATAAGCGACGCCTTCGTTGCCAAACATACCGATTAAGACACTGGTGGAGAGGGAGGTTGCCAGCGTGTTGCTGAGGTTGGAGCCGAGCAAGGTGGTGATAATCAGATTGTCGCGGTGGCGAAAGAGCCGGTTTACGGTTTTAGCCTTGGAATTATTGCAGTTTTTTTCCTGATCAATCATATAAGCCTGAGAAGCTCCGGTGAGAGCCGTTTCCGAGCCGGAGAAAAAAGCGGACAGAAAAAGCAGAACCAGAACCGCAACAAGGGATATAATCATTAATTTTCCTTTGCCAAAAAGTTGTCTATTGCTTCGATTACGCGGTTTACGGTGTTGTCGACCTGTTCTTCTTTGGTTTCGACGATGATATCCGCTTCCGAGTAATAGGGGTATTCGTCGTGAATGTATTTTTCAAGCTTGGTTTTGAGCTGATCGTCGCTTCCTTTTAAAAAGGGGCGATGCTTTCGTCCGGCAGTGCGATGATACAGGACGTCAATGTCTGCCTTCAGCCAGATGGTAATTGCATTTTGTCTGGCGTACTGGCGGGGTTTGTTC
>HF995321.1:28600-33240 GCA_000432275.1 Proteobacteria bacterium CAG:495 | reverse complement strand
CCCTGAAGCAGCCTTTTCATAACGCGGGCTTCTCCGGCGCGGTATTCTTCTACGCCAAAACATTTTAAAACGTCTACCAGAGAGAGGCCGGCCGCTTTTTCGACTTCTTGGTCTCCGTCAACAAAAGGGAGATTCAGTTTTTTTGCCAGACGCTTTCCTACGCTGGTTTTTCCGCTGCCCATCAGACCGACGAGCAAAATGATTTTGTTTATTTGCTTTGTCATTTTTTTATAATTAAATTAATTTATCTTTCAAACTTCTTATGTTAAATATATAGGAACGGTAGTTTTTAGCAATATTTTTTTGGGAGGAATATGAATATGAGACAGAAAAAATCGAATCTGGCCTGGTATATTATCGGTTTGGTGGTGTTGGCAGCGGTGGTTTTTGTGGTGATGCACGAGGTTCCGATGCAGGTTGAACACGTTGAACAGGATATTCCGGTCAGCGTTAAGTAAAAGCCGGCATGACAAATCAAATAGACAGCTTTTTGAATATGATGCGTGCCGAGGTAGGCGCCTCGGCCAATACAATCGACGCTTATCGGCGGGACTTGGAGCAATTTGAGGCATTGTGCCGGTTTCAGGATTATAAAGACATCAAAGGCGAAGACATTGCCGGGTACGTTCAAGAGCTGAACCGGCAAAGTTATGCGGCAAAGTCAGTGGCCCGCAAGCTTTCGGCTGTCAGGGATTTTTTCAAGTTTTTGTATACCGAAAAAGTGATAAAAAAAAATCCGACAACCGATATTCTGACGCCCAAACAAGAAAAACCGCTGCCCAAATATTTGACTCCGGAGGAAGTCAGGCTTTTAATCGCGGGGGGAAGTCGGGGTTGTAATCGATCCGGCCGCAGCCGCCGAAAGCCCGGCACAGCGGCGGCTGGCGGCGATGCTGGAACTGATGTATGCCTGCGGTTTGCGCGTGTCGGAGCTGGTGTGTCTGCCTGAAAGCTGTATCGATTTTGATAAAAAACAGATTTTGGTCAGAGGCAAAGGCAGTAAAGAAAGGTTGATTCCAATAGCGGGCGCGGCGGTTGACGCGATATCGGAATATCTCAATATTCGAGAAGAGTTTATTCGCGGCGGGCGAAAATCAATATGGCTGTTTCCTTCCAGACGTTCTCGCGAGGGACATATAACCCGGGATGCTTTTTTTAAAAATATCAAAGAAACTGCCGTTAAGGCAGGAATTTCGCCGTTGCGGGTTTCACCTCACGTGTTGCGCCATTCGTTTGCGACGCATTTGCTGAACAATGATGCCGATTTGCGTTCGGTACAAAAAATGCTGGGGCACGAAAGCATTGTAACGACGGAAATTTATACGCATATATTGTCAGAAAATCTTATGAGGGAAGTGCAGCAAAAACATCCGTTGGCACATATGAATTTAAAAAAATAAAAAAGAGGGCTGCCGTTATGACAACTCTCTTTTTTTTACATTTAGAAGCAATTAAGCTCAGCTCGTGCTAAAGAAGCTTTCGGCTCTCTTCAACCATAGTTTACCTGTTATTGTTTGCCTGAATAATGGCCTCAATCTTGGGGCTTCCGGCAGAGAAGTAATCGATGATGTCTTTCATCAAAACAGCGTCTCCGGGCTGATGCAGTTCTTCAAGATATTGTAGAGGGCAGCGTTCGTCATAAGGGTTGCACAGCTGTTTTCCGGTGGCCTCTTCCAATTTTTCGACAAATTGAATCAGGACTGTTCTCCAGATGATGCTTGATGCAATGTCAACACCTTCAATGTTGTGAATACTGCTTTCGCCAAAAAAGTTTTTAACGAAGTTTACGACATCTTGACGGGTTTTAATCTTCAAATGTTCCATAAGTTTATATTTTTAAAATTAATAAATAGAAATAAAAATAGTTTGAGAATGAAAAGAGTCTTAGCATATTTATACAAAAATGCAATCTGAATTTTTGTTAAATAAGGTTTGCCAAAGCTAAAAACTGCCGCGGTGTTATCTGTTCAGGACGGAAAGACGGCTGGATTCCGATTTGAGCGCATTTGGCTTCCAGATCAGGAATCGATTTCAGGCTTTGGCGAATCATTTTGCGCCGTTGGCCAAAGGCGAGAGACGTCAGTTTTTCAATTTTAGCCAGTTGTTCTTTAGTCAGTTGCGAATCGGCCGGGCGGAACAATAGGACACTGGACCAGATTTTGGGTGCAGGCACAAAGCAGTTTGGATTGAGGTCAAGAAGACGCTCGACGTTGCATTGCAATTGTGCAAGGATGGAAATCCGTCCGTAGTCTTTACAATTGACCGGGGCCAGAATACGGTCGGCGACTTCTTTTTGAAACATCAGCGTAAGACTGCTGAAAGCCTTGATATCGTACAGCCATCCGACCAAAAGCGGAACGGAGATGTTGTACGGCAGGTTTGATACGATGTGCTTGGGGGTTTCCGGGCAATCTGCAATATTGTATTTAAGGGCGTCACCGTTGACAATTTTTAAACAGTTGCCGGTTTTTTCCCTGATTTCTTCCATGATGGCTATACAACGCTCGTCCATTTCGATAACCGTAAGCTGCCGGGGGCAGGCTGACAGAATTGAACGGGTCAGACCTCCGGGACCGGGGCCGATTTCCCAGACAAATCCGTTGCCAAAGTCGCGCAGCCCTTGTCGTTCGAGAGATGTGCGGATGATTTTGTCAGTGATGTTCGAGTCCAGCAGGAAGTTTTGTCCCAAGGCTTTTTTTGCCATCAGGCCGTGTGCTTCGACGGTAAGGCGGAGGCTGGGCAGTTTTTGGATTTGCTCAGAAAAATCGTTCATCTTAGCTCCGGAGTTCAATTACGGCTTTTTGGCGAAGTTCCTGCAAAAGCTTTTTGGAAAGGACTTCCATTTTTTGATTTTCCAAAAAGGCGCGGATTTGTTTTTCGTCAGGCAGTTCCGGTTTGTCTTTTTGGGGGTCGAAGGTTTTTTGGAGCTTGAGGATGTAATAGCCGTCGCCGACCAAAATCGGTTCGCTGATGTCGCCGCTTGACATTTTATTGAGGGCCGTTTCCAGCGGAGAAGCCAGTTTTCCTTTGTTTACCCAGCCCAGGTTACCGCCGTTTGCGGCGCTGGGACTGTCTGAAAACTGCATGGCATAAAGCTCAAAACGGTCGTCGTGGCGCAGGTTGTAAACAAGGTCGGAGAGGTTTTTGGCATTGTCTTTTTTTATGTATATCTCGGAAATAAGATATTTGGGCGTCGTCAGGTCGTCTTTGGCCTCTTGAAGAGCGTTTTCGACTTCCTTTTGAGTCAGGGTGCCGTCGGCATAAGACTTTTTGCGTACCAATCGCAGCCAGGCCAGGTCGGATTTCATCTGGCTGGCAAAAGTATCGGGATTGACGTCAGCCTGTTTGAGGATGGTGTTCAACTGCCCCATGGGAATTTTATGCGAACGTTCAAATTGGCGCAGGGAGTTGTTAACTTCTTCTTCGGATATTTCTATGCCGTTTTTGGCCGCTTCCTGCAACTTTATCTGTTCGTCAATAGCGGCGTTGAGCACCCGCTGGGTTATCATTCCCCTGGTTTGAGCATTGAAAGGAATCCTTGTGGTCAGCAAAAAGGCGTTAATGCGGTTTTGGATATCTTCGTTGGAGATGATTTCGCCGTTGACGAGGGCCACGATTTTTAGAGACGAAGCCGCAGCCGGCAGGGAGGCGAATATAATTCCACAGCAAAGGACAAGTAACGTCGCAAATTTTTTCATGTGGTTTTCCTTTCAAAAGAAAAGTTATTTGGAAGCGGCTCCACCCAGCGTCTTGAGGTAGAAAGTGAAGCTGATTTCAAAATCTCCTTCATAGTCGGGGTCGCTGGAGTTGTCCTGCCGCATAACGAAACTGAAGCGAGAACACTCATCCTCATAAGTCAGCATGCCGCCGTGTTCCAGGGAACCGCCGTTGTCAGTCAAATCCTGCCGGTTATAAATGCTGAGAGACCAGTCTCTGGTCAACATGGCATTAAGGGACAGGTAAAGTTCTTTACGTTCACGTCCGTAGTCCAAAGATGATGCGTCGTTTGCCTGAAAATATATGTAGCCGATATATGCATTCAAGATTGGCGGACCGACGCGGGAAGAAAGTTCGCTATATGATAAATCATAATCATTTTTATCTAATTTGAAACGGTAGTTCATATCAAAATATTCGTGAGGCGCGGCATAAATGCGGCCGACGTAATCAGTGAAGTAACCAGTTTGTCCTTCAGCTTCGGTAAAACTTTCGTCTTTGTCGAACTTATAACTTTGGGCTAGAAAGATGGCCGTGCGTCCGTATTGGTTGCCGTATGCGCTCCAGTTGATACCATAGCTTACGCGGCTTCCGGTATCGTTACGGTCGTAACCGGCATAGCGGTCGAGGTCGAGAATGTTAGTATCGTCAAGTTCTACGTCCTGACTGTCTTCGTTAGGAATTTTGTCAGCTTTATTGTCTCCGTTGGGAGCGGCGACGGCGACAATAACCGGTTCCAATATCTGGCGGGAATCTTCGGTTGCCCGAACAAAAGGCAGACGCCATTCCAAGCCGACCTGCGGAAAGACGCGTCCTACCGTACCGTCAAAGGGACGTCCGTCGTCGTAGACATAGTCATCGACATAGTACAGGTCAGACTTTAACGATGCGCTCAATTTGTATTTTTCGCCGTAAGGGCTGGT
>HF995321.1:22159-28572 GCA_000432275.1 Proteobacteria bacterium CAG:495 | reverse complement strand
TAGGGAAGGTTCCATGAATTTATCATGGTCATGCGTTGGGTTGAGCTGGCTTCGTCACGGGTGACCGAGGCAAAGTTTAAGACTGTCTTGGAATATGCGCCGTAAGGATCGGGGTCGCTGATGTTTTCGTAGTTAAACAACGGCAGGACGGTAGGTTTGTCCGTATCCTGAAGATCATAGCTCAGCAGGGTGTAGTAATAACCTTCGATAGATGCATAGTTGCGGTTGTCAAAACCCTGCATTTTAACGTTTGAAGTCAACCAGGCATCGTCTTTTTTCGGCAGAGAAAGGTCTTTCAGATAAGCACTGTCGGAAGCGTAGTTGATTTCACTGCTGGCAACCCAGAAGTCGTTGACTTCGTACCGGCCGTCCAAGAACAGGCTTCCGCGGTTCTTTTTGGTATCGGGATCACGCATAGTGGTTCCGGAGGCATTGATGTCGCCGCGGTAAAAATATTTGTTGAACGCACCGGAAGCGACAATGCCTTTGTCGCTGGTCAGAATAGGGTTGAACAAAACGTCTTCCTGGTCGGAGATGCTCCAGAAGTATTGCGGCTGGATTGCCGCTCCGAGATAGCTGTTAGAGCTTAATTTGGGAAACAAAAAGCCGGAGCGTCTTTTTACGGTGGGGTCGGGATGCGACAGAAAGGGCGTGTAGAGAACAGGTACGCCTTTGATTTCGACGGTGGCGTTTTGGTAGTTGATATCCTGAGTTTCCGCATTGTGTTCAACCTTGCGCGCCTTTATTTGCCAAAGCGGATTTTCGTTGCGGCAGGCGTCGCAGGGAGAGTAGACCACATTGGTCATGATTTTTTTATCTTTGGCGCCGCGGCGGAAGGTGCTGGCGGCAATGCGGGTTTTATCCAGCATAATGATTTTGATGTTTTTCATCTCGCCCTGGGTCATTTTGTCGGTAAGTTCGACATAGTCAGAAAATACGACACTGCCGTTTTCTTCTACCAAAACAACATTGCCGACCGCGGTTATGATGTCTTCTTTTTGATTGTAAATGACCTTATCCGCCTTAAGCGTGAGGTTATTGCGGATAATTTCCACGTTGCCGAGGGCCGTGATTGTTTGCAGTTCCTGATTGTTTTCAACTGCGTCGGCACTGAAATAGATATCGGGATTTTCTTCGTCGATGGCTTTTGCTGGCGCCGGTACGGCTGCCGTTATGTCCATTTGAGGCGAAAAGCCCTTAACGGTGGAAACAGCCAGATTTTTTACGGTTTCGGTCGCCTCGGGATGAGACACTTTGGCCAGAACCGGAGCCGGTTGCAAAAACGCACCACAAATTAAGAGGCAGGACAGACGGACCAGAGATTTAAACATCTTCTTCTCCGGCGGTGTCAGGCTGAAATTTTTTTCTTTTGTGAAAGAATGCGGGGTGATAAAAACGGAGCATATATAAACAGCCCAAAAACGGCAGCAGCAAATTCAGGTAGACCAGCGGCAGCAGCGAAAGATGTTTGACCGCCAGATTTCCGAACGCAAGGTCAAGCGCCTGGATTAAGACCATACCGGCAACGGAGATGGATACGATTTTGATTTGTCCGCGGCGGTTGAAGTTGCCGACCAGGAGGCCGGTGCAGGCCAAGAGCGCAAAAACAACGTTAAGCAGAGGCGTGGTGATGCGTTTGTTGCCTTCTACGATATAACGGTTAACTTCTTTGGGCGTTAGTTTGGGATTGCTGCGGGCGGTAAGAAGTTCGTATAGCGTTTTCTCCCTGACGCCGGCTTCTTTCCTGGCTTTAGTTTCCTTGGCCCCGAAATCAACCGAATAGCGGTCAAAGGAAACGGAAGTGAACTGTCGGGTTTCTTTGTCTATTTCCTGCCGGTTTCCGTGTACCAGAATGATGCGGGGACCTTTGGTGGTGGTGATGATACGTCCCTGTTCGGCAGAAACGGTAGATTTTGTCTTGGGGTTGCGCTCATCGTTTATGAGAATGCCGCTGACGGAACCGTCCGGTTCGTGGGTCGTGATAAAAACGGTAAGATTGCTTTGGAGCGTGGTAAATTCACCTTCGCGGAACATCAGGTGCGAGACATCGTTTTTGACTTGCCACTGCAATTCGTTGAATTCGCTTTCGGCTTTGGGAATGCCGCTGTTGATTACATAGACGTTAAACAGACACATAACCATTCCGACGAAAATTGCCGGTTTGGCATTTTGCCAGGGGCTGATGCCGGCGGCTTTCATAACGACAAGTTCCCGGTCGGAAAGCATCCGGTTGTAAACGAACAAAACCGCGGCAAATAAAGATATCGGCGAAAGAATGGTAAAAATGCGCGGCATCAGCAGAGACGTCATTTTGACAAACAAACTGACGGCAATGCCTTTGTTGGTTATTAAATCGACAAAACGGAGGGACTGGGTCAGCCAGATGATGGACATCAACGAAAATGAAACCAGCAGGAAGCCGACGACAATTTGTTTTGCTATGTAGGTGTTTAGCTTTTTCATGCCGACGATTATAACTAAAATATATTATTAGAAAACTAAATTTTTTCAAATATTACAAAAATATCTAAATTTTTAGTATAAAAAAACGCAAAAATCCAGGAAAAAATGGTTTTGGCGAGCCAAAGGTTGCAGGAAAAGGCCGGGCGCAATCTTAATGCGGTGCGGTATTCATACCAAGATATGCCACAATAATTAATTTTGCCTTGAATAAGTATTTGTTTACTAATATCATTTAGCCTGTAGAAGAACAACAAACACTATAAGGAACGAATATGGACGGATCTGTAGCTTCGCAAGTCGCTGCCAAATGGCGCAAAAAAAGAGGGTCCTTAATTATGGCCCTTCACGAAATTCAGGGTATTAAAGGGTATGTTCCCTGGGAAGACGCGGTTGACGTCGCCACCGGAATGGGAATCCCCCTGGCCAGAATATATGAGGTTTTGACATTCTATAACTTTTTCAAGTTGGATGCTCCAGGCAAAGCGGTTATCTCGGTGTGTACGGGGACCGCTTGTTATTTAAAGGGAAATGACAAGGTTTTGGAGGAATTTAAAAAGGAACTCGGCATTAAAGAAGGCGAGAGTACGGAAGACAGAATGTTTCATCTGCAGTGCGTCCGATGCGTGGGTTGCTGCGGGTTGGCACCGGTTTGCGTCGTAAACGGCAAAACTTACGGCCGGGTCAGCCCCAATGATGTCCGGAACATTTTGGACGAATGGCGCAACAAGCTCAGCGAGGAGGAATAGGACTATGGCCGAGACTGATATTGACAAGAGATTTGACATTCATGAAATTGCCAAAAACAAGCAAGCCGAACTAGACCGGTTTCAATGCAGCATATACTGCTGTCATTCGACCGGCTGCAAGTCTTCGGGCAGCGATGATTTGATAGATCTTATCAAACAGGCAATCGTTGACCACGGTATTGAAGACAAGGTTCGGATTGTTGCCACCGGCTGTATGGGGCTATGCGCTCAAGGGCCTTTAATCAGGGTAGAAATCAAAGGACAGAAAGACGTTCTGTATAAGCGTTTGGAACCCTTGGTGGCGAGACTGATTATTACCGAGCATGTCGTTCCCGCGTTAAAACTTGCCGAAGGCGAGGTTTTCGAATTGCCGGAATTTTTGGCACAACACGTTTTGTCGCTTGATTTGCCGTTTTTTACCAAACAGGAAAAGGTGGTGCTGAAGGACGCCGGCCGTCTGGATCCCGAAGACATCCATGAATATATTGCCCACGGCGGTTACCTGGCTTTGGAAAAGGTGTTGAAAACGATGACACCGCAAGAAGTTGTCGAGGTAATTAAGAAATCCGGCCTGCGCGGCCGCGGCGGCGGCGGATTTTCCACCGGAATGAAATGGGAACTGGCGTCAAAAGTGCCGACCGTCGATGAGAAATTCATCATCTGCAACGGTGACGAAGGTGACCCGGGAGCCTATATGGACCGCAGTATTTTGGAAGGCGATCCGCATGCGGTTATTGAGGGCATGATGATTGCAGCTTATGCCATCGGTGCTACGGACGGTTGGTTTTATGTGCGGGCGGAATATCCGCTGGCGGTCGAAAGGCTGGAAAAAGCGATTAAGGCCTGTAAAAAGAACCGTTTGCTGGGCAACAACATTATGGGTACGGACTTCTGTTTCAACATTGACGTTCGTTTGGGAGCGGGAGCCTTTGTTTGCGGAGAGGAAACAGCCTTGATTCATTCCATTGAAGGCAAGCGGGGTACTCCGCGTCCGCGTCCGCCGTATCCGACCAATAAAGGGTTGTGGGACAAACCTTCCTGCGTCAATAATGTGGAGACCTTGGGGAATATTGCAAAAATTATTCTGAAAGGTCCGGAGTGGTTTGCTTCTTTCGGTACCGAAACGTCTAAAGGAACCAAGGTGTTTGCGCTGACCGGTCAGGTTGAACATTCGGGGTTGATTGAAGTTCCGATGGGAACGACGATTAACGAAATCGTTAATGAAATCGGCGGCGGCGTTCCCAACGGCAAAAAACTGAAGGCGGTTCAGACCGGCGGTCCGTCCGGCGGCGTGATTCCGGCCGAGCATATGGATTTGCCGGTATGTTACGAGGAACTCAAAAAGGTTGGATCAATTATGGGATCCGGCGGTATGATTGTGATGGACGACAGTTCCAACATGGTTAACATAGCCAATTTTTATCTTGATTTTACGGTCGACGAATCCTGTGGAAAATGCGCTCCCTGTCGTATCGGCGGCAAGCAGATGCTGCTTTTGCTGGAGAAAATCAACAAAGGTAAAGGCACCAAGCAGGACTTGGAGGATTTGAAACGGGTTGCGCAGGCAATGCAAAAAGCTTCTTTGTGCGGCCTGGGTCAAACGGCGCCTAATCCGGTGCTTTCAACTTTGCGCTTTTTTGAAAACGAATATTTGGAAAAGCTGGTCGACACTCCCAAACAGGCAGAGGAGAGATAATCATGGTAAAATTGAAAATAGATAATTTTGAAGTTGAAGTTCCCGAAGGTACGTCCATTTTGGAAGCGGCACGCCAGGCACAGATTGACATTCCGACATTGTGCAAACATCCCGACGTTGACCCTTCCGCCGGCTGCGGCATGTGTATTGTCAAGGTGAACGGGAGAATTTTGCGTTCTTGCTGTACTCCGGCAGCCGAAGGTATGGAAGTGATTACCGGCGATGCCGAAATAGTCGGTGTGAGACGGACGGTGTTGGAACTGATTTTGAGCAATCATCCCAACGAGTGTCTGACGTGTATTCGTTCGGGACACTGCGAATTGCAGGATATGGCCAACAGTTTCGGCATTGCTCATTCTCATCTGCCGAGCTTGAACAAGAAGTTTGAGCTGGACGATTCAACCAAATCAATTGTTTTGGACCCCTCAAAATGCATTATTTGCGGACGATGTGTGGAGGTTTGCCAAAATCAACAGAACGTCTGGGCTCTGAGCTATTTAAACCGGGGATTGGCAACGCGTATCAGCGCTGCCGGCGGCATTAAGCTGGCAGACAGCCCCTGTATTAAATGCGGACAATGTTCAGCGCATTGTCCGACCGGCGCGATTGTCGAATATGACGAAACTCAGAAAGTGTGGGAGATGCTGCGTGACCCCGACATCATTACGGTAGTGCAGATTGCTCCGGCGGTAAGAGTGGCAATAGGTGAGGAATTTGGTTACGATTTTGGTGAAAATCTGACCGGAAAGACATATGCCGCATTGCGCCGGCTGGGGTTCAACAAGGTGTTTGACACTAATTTCGGCGCCGATTTAACGATTATTGAAGAAGCTACCGAGTTTGTCGAACGCTTTAAAATGAATCCGGCATCGCTGCCGATGTTTACTTCCTGCTGTCCGGCATGGGTTGATATGCTGGAAAAATATCACTCCGACATGATAGACAATTTCTCTACCTGCAAGTCTCCGCAATCAATGGTGGGAGCTTTAGCCAAGACGTATTACGCCGAGAAGATGGGGCTTAATCCGGCCAAGATTAGGGTGGTTTCAATTATGCCCTGTACGGCGAAGAAGTGGGAGATTACCCGCAGCAAGGATATGAGCAGTTCCGGTTTTCAGGATGTGGACGTGTCTCTGACGACCAGAGAATTATGCCGGATGATAAAGCAGGCCGGCATCAATTTCCGGGATTTGAAAGATGAAGAGGCCGACAGCCCGTTGGGCGAGTATTCCGGCGCGGGAACGATTTTTGGTACGACCGGCGGCGTTATGACTGCGGCTTTGCGGACGGCTTATTACTATATTACCGGCGAAGAGCTCGGTGAAATTAATTTTGCCGAAATAGAAGGGCTGGAAGGCGTCAAGGAAGCCGAAATCGACATTAAAGGTACAAAGGTGCGGATTGCCGTTGCCCACGGTGCCGGCAATGTGGAAAAGGTTTTGGATAAGGTTCGCGAAGCCAAAGCCAACGGCGAAGAACCTCCGTATCATTTTATCGAGGTAATGGCT
>HF995321.1:11969-22118 GCA_000432275.1 Proteobacteria bacterium CAG:495 | reverse complement strand
TCTCCGGCGGCGGCCAGCCGAGGGTAATGATGCCGGGGCAGCCGAAGCCTCGGGGCATTACCGATGAGATCCGTATTAAACGTGCAAAGGGACTGTTGGACGAAGATTTGCATGCACAAAACCGTTTGTCTCATCATAATGAGGCGGTTAAGGTGTTGTACAGCGAATATTTGGGCAAACCGGGTTCCGGCAAATCCCATGAGTACCTGCATACGCATTATACGGCCCGTCCGATGTATAATCGCTAGGGTTAAGATAAAAAAAGAACCTCCGTAAAAGGAGGTTCTTTTTTATCTGTTTACAAATGCGGAGTTGTACGGATTAATGTGCCGCAGGGCCTCCCTTGGTGACGACAACCATAGCTTCGCGCAAAAGCCGGTCGTTGAGCATATATCCGGTCTGCAACTCGGCAATTACGGTTCCGGCCGGTTTGGAAGCATCTTCGACTTCTTGGATTACCTGATGAAAATTAGGGTCAAAAACCTTCCCCATAATATCCATACGCGAAATGCCGAATTTGTTAAACACCTTCATCAACTCTGCTTCGGTGAGTTCGACGCCTTTGAGCAGGGCTTCGCAGTTTTCCTTGTTATCGTCTTTGGCGACGGCTTCAATGGCGCGGTGGAGGTTGTCGGCAACGCTGAGCAGATTTTTGCCAAAAGAGGAAATGGCGTATTTGTTGTTTTTTTCAATTTCCTGAGCGCAGCGGCGTTTGGTGTTTTCGGCTTCGGCAAAAGCTCGCAGGTAGTCTTCGCGAAGCTTTTGGTTTTCGGCCTGGAGCTGTTCGATGTCAACCTCGGGAGCTTCTTCTGGTTCCGCTTCGTTTTCAACTTCCGGGAGGTTTTTATCTACCTGGTTATCCACTACGTTGCCGGCCTCGGTTTCAGGGGTGTTTTTTTTGTTCTTTTTCATCTTTTTTCTCTTTAAATATTTATTGCTTACGTGTATATATATAAGGAATTTAGTGACTAAAGCTTGACAAGTCAAGAGTGATAGTCTTTTATTAGAAAAAGAGCGCCTTTTTTGGCATAAAAATGTAATTATTTTCGACTTCTTGAAAGATGTGATATGGAAGCTGCAATATTAAATCCTGATATTCAAAATAATCTGAAAATGCTACCCAAGGGGTTTAATAAAAAGAAATTTACGATAACCTATAATGTAACGACCAATCCTAATTTACAGGAAATTCAAAATCTTTCAAAAGTTCAATGTCTCGGCAAAAAAAACTGGCCCCAAATCGATACCGTCAAATCATGGATGATTTCTTCGGAAACCGCCACTTTTATGAAGTGGGGCGGATTGGGCATGGTGGCTTCGGAACTGCCGGAAGCCTTTAACAACTGCTTTGGTCAAAACGGCGACGTTTTGACGGTGGTGACGCCGATGTATCTCGGAGACACCGGCAAGAAAAAGGCCGAGCTGAATGGCAATGTTTATTGCGGTGCCGAGCATCGTTCCTGCGAAGTGAAAAAAATCAAGACGATTGAAGTTCCGTTTTTGGGCGAACGTTCGGTTTTGGTTAAATACAAGGTTAACGTTTATACCGGAACTTATAACGGAACGCCGTACATCTTTTTGAGCAATGACCGCTTTTTCGATATTAATCCGCACGAAAACAATCCTTCCGCACAAGACGGATGTTATGTTCTGAACCGCTCGGGAATTAACGAGGTTGAACGGTTTGCATTCTTTTCCAAAGCGGTATATGTTTTATTGAAAACGCTGTGCAGCGAAGGTGTCAAGGGTTTGGACTGCCCGAATGTGGTGATTGCGAACGATTGGCATCTGGGCGCTTTGTCCGGGCTGATGAAATATTTTACCACGGCACAGGTTGAGGCCAAAATGATGGATGCGGAACTGGCCGAGAAAATCCGCAAGATTCCGGTGGTTCATATTGCACACCACCTGGGGTATCAGGGCTGGGATTATGACAATACGGTCAAGATACTGAATTCCCTTTATGAAAATCTGTCAATGCAGGTGCTTAAAAATGCCAAGGCGATTAAAAACAGCAATCCGCGGGCAACCAACACACTGATTGTGCACGATTGTTATAATCAGGCGTCCTGCAATTTTCATCTGGCAGACAGAGTTGTTACGGTTTCGAAAAACTATCTGGAAGAAGTTTCCAAAGAACTGGGGTTTGGTTTTGATTTTCGCGACATTCTGAAAATCCGTAAAGATCACCGTAACTTTTTCGGAATCGTCAACGGTTATGACAAACGGCTGATTTCTCCCAACAAAGAAAAAATAGAGAAGATTAACGCTTATTTCGGCGATGTCGACTTCAAGTTTTTTGACGAGACGCATCTGGAGGCCAAGCAGCACAACAAGCGCGAATTTATCAAACTGCTTTCGAGGATAGCTTCTGACAAAGAATATAAGCAAAAGGTGATTCCGCTGATTGATATTTATCAGTTTGACAGCATCGGCCAGACGCTGAAAGATCCGGAGCGGACCCCGATTATCTGCGCTACCAGCCGGTTGGTCGAGCAAAAAGGCTATGACATTGCGGTGCAGGCGATATTGAATCTGGCTCAAAAGTACGGTCGTTTCCGGTCTCATCTTCCGGTCTTTATTTTGGGCGGCGCCGGCGATGCCAACTATTTTGAACTGTTGATGAAGCTTAAGGACAAGGTTGCCGAGGTTGACAAGAAGACGGCGGAACGGATTTACGTTTTTCGCGGATATAAAGACGAGTTTGCTTATGCTATTCAGTTGGCGTCGGATTTTTACATGATGCCTTGCCGGTTTGAGCCCTGCGGTCTGACGCAGATGGAAGCCATGGCCAAGGGAGCGCTGCCGATAGCGATGTCGACCGGGGGCCTGGTTGATACGATAGAAGACGGCGTTGACGGTTTTCGTACCGAAGTGTTCTTTACCGAAAAACGGCGGGTGTTCGGAAGCAACCTGACGGCCAAGCGTTTGAAAACGAATGAGAATGCCTATACGGAAACCCTGTATAAAGCTTTGGCTATTTATTACAGCAAGCCGTCGCAGATTAACAATATGAAGAAAAAGGCGATGGAAAAAGATTTCAGCTGGAACGCCGAAGACGGTTCGATTTACAAATATCACCGTCTGCTTAAAACCGGGCATTTGTAAAAAAAGAATAAATCCTGACGGTTTTTCTGCTGTCGGGATTTTTTTTAGAATTTTAAATCCATATTCAAAAACGGTTTAATGACGGGTTAGGATACAAAGCCGGATAAAAGTTCTGCTTTTTATCATCAAATAAGCTGTTGCACAGGAGCGAAAAGCGGGGTATTATTCCGACATAACTGAATATGAAAAGGTAGGAAAAATGCGCCATTCACAAAGAGCTAACAACGAAATCAGAAATATTGAACTTGTTCCCGGCTTTAATCCTTATGCCGAAGGGTCTTGCCTGGTAAAATTCGGCGGTACTCATGTTATTTGCACGGCCAGCGTGGAAGAGAAAGTGCCGGCGTGGCTGAAGGGGCAAAACAAGGGATGGATAACCGCGGAATATGCAATGCTGCCGCGCTCTGCACAAGTCCGGGTTCCGCGGGAGAGCAAAAAGCCTTCCGGCCGCACTCAAGAGATTCAGCGGCTTATCGGACGTTCTTTGCGTTCGGTGGTTAATCTCGAAAATATGAAAGACATTTCAATTTGCATCGACTGCGACGTTATTCAGGCCGACGGGGGAACACGCGTTGCTTCAATTACCGGCGGTTTTGTCGCGTTGTATCAGGCTATCCATAAATTGATGGCGGAAAAGAAAATCAAGGTTAATCCGATAAGAGAATTTGTGGCTGCGGTTTCGTGTGACATTTTTAACGGAGAAGCGATTTTGGACGTGGATTACGAAGAGGATTCAAATTCGCAGGTGGATATGAATTTTGTAATGACCGAAAGCGGCAAAATAGTGGAAATCCAAGGCACGGCTGAAGGCGAACCGTTTGAAGAGGCACAGTTTAACCAGCTGCTGGCTTTGGGCCGCGAGGGCATTGCCTTGCTGATTGCCAAACAGAAAGAAGCTTTGGGAGTCAAATAGATGAAAATTGAGAAACTGGTGGTCGCATCTCATAATCAGGGAAAAATCGATGAGATAAAACGGATGATGGCTCCGTTTAAGGTGGATGTCGTTTCGGCGCGCGATCTTGAATTGCCGGACGTGGAGGAAACCGGAACGACCTTTCGGGAAAATGCGGCGTTAAAAGCCAATCAGTTAAGCGAAATATCCGGATTGCCCTGTTTGGCCGATGATTCCGGATTGTGTGTCGATGCCCTGGGAGGAAAGCCCGGCGTTTACTCTGCCCGCTATGCCGGTCCGGAAAGAGATTTTGACCGGGCTATGGAGCACCTTATTGAAGAGTTAAGGAACAGCGGCAGCAATGATTGGTCTGCACATTTTTCTTGTGTGCTGGCTCTGAAAATTCCGGGTCGGGAATGCCGATTTTTTGAGGGGAAGGTCGAAGGCGAAATTGTTTCCGAAAAGAGCGGACACAACGGTTTCGGTTTTGATCCGATATTTAAGCCGCACGGTTTTGACAAGACGTTTGCAAATTTTACGGCAGAGGAAAAGGCCAAAATTTCGCACCGTGGCCGGGCATTTGAGAAGTTTTGCCGGGAATTAGAAGATTTAATCAGCAATTAAGGACCGAGACTCTGGGCGTCATTTATAACATATCTGCTTCCAATTGCTTTGTCGATACCGTGGCAGAGCGTTTTTTGGCTGAATACAGGGATAATCCGCTGGCATTGGCAGAGGTTTTGTTTCTGCTGCCAAACAGGCGCGCCTGCAAAGCGATGGCCGATGCTTTTGTTAAAGCTCAGGGGATGCAGCCGACGCTGCTGCCGCAGATGACGCCTATCGGCGACGTTGAGGAGGATGAGCTTCTGCTCAGCGGGGAGGGTGCAGAAGAAGCCTTGTTCGGGCTGCCTCCGGCAATCGAACGTTCTGAAAGGCTGATGCTGTTTACCAAAATCATTATGGCCAAACCAAGTGATTTCGGGTTGGAAAAGATGTCGTTGAATCAGGCTTGTTTTCTGGCTCAGGAACTGGCACGGCTGATAGATACCGTTCATAATGAAAATCTGGATTTTTCCAATCTGGCGCAGCTGGTGCCGGAGGAATATGCCGCCCATTGGCAGGAAACGCTGAAGTTTTTGGAAATTATCACCCGGTATTGGCCGGAAATTCTCAAAGAGCGCGGTTTGAGCGATCCGAGTTTTCGGCGCAACGAGCTTATTCGTCGGCAATGCCATATATGGCGGAAGCATCCTCCGGCAAAAAGAATCGTTGCCGCGGGAACAACAGCTACGTTTCCGGCGATGAAAGAACTGGCGGCGACAGTTTTGGCTCTGCCGAAGGGCGAGTTGATTATCAACGGGTTGGATCGGGAACTGGACGCAGATTCCTGGGCAGCGATTGATGAAACGCATCCTCAGTTTGAATTGAAGGAATTGTTGGATTATCTGGAGCTGAAACGGGAAGACGTCGCTGATTTTGAACCGGCACGGAATATTGAGCGGGAAAAACTTATCAGTGAAGTGATGCGTCCGGCAAAGACTACCGACAAATGGCGAAATTTGGCGGCAGAGGGAATAAAATCCGAGGCATTGCACGGCATAACGGCGGTTAATTGCAATGATATCCGGGAAGAGGCTTTGGCAATAGCCTTAATTATGCGTCAGACACTGGAAATTCCTGAGAAAACCGCAGCATTGGTTACTCTGGACCGAAACCTGGCCCGCCGCGTGGCTTCGGAACTGGAGCGCTGGGATATAAAAGTTGACGATTCCGCGGGGCGTCCGTTGACCTTAACGCCGGTCGGAACGTTTTTGCGATTGGTGGCCAAAACGGCAGTCAGGGAATGCCGGCGGATTGACTTCTTAAGTTTGCTGAAGCATCCGTTGACGGGATTGGGGCAGAGTTATGCGGAAACGCGTATGCTGACGCGGCAGCTGGAGCAGAAAGTCTGGCGGGGCGGTAAAGCAGACGAGGCGTTGGAAGCCTTTGCAGCAAAGCTTTGTGAACTGCAAGGCGATTTTTCCGAATTGTGCAGCGGCGAGAAAGCCGATTTGAAGGATTTAATCAGAAGCCATATCAAAGCGGCGGAACGGATTGCCTCTTTAAGCGATAAGGACGGCGGACAAATTTTGTGGCGCGGCGATGACGGCGAAGCCGCCGCAAACTTTATTGCCGATTGGTATGAAAAAGCCGAAGTTCTGGGCGAAATCGACGTTAAGGAATATTTGGGACTTTGGGAAGCAATGGCGGCGGGCGTCATGGTACGTCCGAAATTCGGTATGCATCCGCGGTTGAGAATTCTGGGTCCGATTGAAGCCCGTCTGACACATTTTGATACCATCATCGCAGGGGAAGTTAATGAAGGCGTTTGGCCTCAGGCTGCCGCAAGCGATCCATGGATGTCGCGGCCGATGAAAAAAGATTTCGGATTTCCGCTGCCGGAAAAGGCTATCGGCGTATCGGGATTGGACTTTTCCCTGTTGATGGGGGCAGAAGAGGTTTTTCTGACCCGGGCGGAGCGCGTGCAGGGTACGCCGATGGTTAAATCCCGCTGGTGGATGCGATTGGAAACGGTGTTAAAAGCATTGAACCTTTCGATTAATGATTTCAGCGATGTCGTCTACCGCCTGTCGGCAAAAAATTTTGACAAACCCGAGCGGTTTGAAAAAGTAAACGCTCCGGCTCCCTGTCCTCCGGTGAGTGCGCGCCCGAGGGAATTGTCGGCCAGTGCCATAGAACTTTTGATGCGTGATCCATACAGCGTTTTTGCCAAGTATATTCTGAGGCTTAAACCGCTGGATGACGTAGAGACCGATTTGACCATGGCGGATTACGGTACGATCATTCATGCGATTTTGGAAAAATTCAATAATAAGTATAATGAGGCTTTACCGCCCGACGCGCTTGAAAAGCTGTTGGAAATCGGCAAAGAAAGTTTTGCCGAAAACAATCTTGCCTTGGAGCGCAGAGCTTTTTGGTGGCCTAATTTTGAAAAAATTGCCGAGCATTTGGTGAAAGTGGAAGAGGAATATCGTCAGGAGGTCAGAAAAGTCCATAACGAGGTTAAGGGCAAGTTTAGTTTTAATGCTCCGGCAGGGGTGTTTACGGTGACGGCAAAAGCGGACCGCGTTGACGAAACCAAAGACGGCCGGATAAACATTATTGATTACAAAACCGGAAAAATCCGTACTCCCAAGGAAGTGGCCAAGGGGTTTGCTCCACAGCTTCCCATTGAAGGGCTGATTGCGGAAAAGGATGGATTTGGAACGCTTCCGGCCGCGGAAGTGGCAAAACTGATTTATTGGCAGCTGGGGCGCAGAGAGACGGTTATCGAGGAAAATATGGAAGATATTTTGGCTACGACGGAAGATCATCTGCATAAGCTGATATCCGTTTTTGACTTTGAAACGACGCCTTATATTTGCCATCCCAATCCCAAGCGGATTCCCGAGTATTCGGATTATGAACAGCTGGCGCGGGTTAAGGAGTGGTCGGTTGCGGAGGAGGAATAAAGGCCGGGCAGGCTTTTGTCAGGAAGGGTTGTATTAATGGACATTGAAGCTCAAAGAAAAGCACGAATCGAACTGGCTACGGCGCAGCAGCGGGCGGCGTCGAATCCGGATTGTTCAGTGTGGGTGGAAGCTTCTGCCGGCACCGGAAAAACCAAAGTGCTTTCAGACCGGGTGCTGCGGCTGTTGCTTAAAGGCGTTCAGCCGGGGCGGATATTGTGCCTGACCTATACCAAAGCGGCGGCGGTTGAAATGAATACGCGTATTGCCGGACGGCTGAGCCGGTGGGCGGTTATCAATGACGTCGAACTTCAGGAAGAATTGGAAAAACTTTTGGGCTTTCGGTTGGAAGATACGTCAAAAGCTGAAGAAATCAAAGCTCAGGCACGCAAGTTGTTTGCCGTTTTGCTTGATACGCCAGGAGGTATGAAGATTCAGACCATTCACAGCTTTTGTCAGGAGATTTTAAAGCGATTTCCGCTGGAAGCAAAGATTTCTCCTTATTTTGAAGTTATGGATGACCGTACGGCCAAGGAGGCGGTTGAGGAAGTCAAAAAACGGTTGTTGCAGAAAATTGAAGAAGAGCCGGAAAGCAGAACGGCCCGGGCGTTGGCTTTCATTACCAGACAAGTCAGCGAATTCACGTTTCCAAAGCTGATGAGTTCGTTGACGGACAATCGTAGCAAAATAGCCAGGCTTTTGGGAAGATACCGGTCTTTGGATATGTTGCTGGCGGAAACTTCCCGTCGGCTCGGCGTTTCTGAAAATGAAACGGAAGAAGGTTTGAAACAGGCTTTTGTTTCAGAAATTGACGTTGTAAAACTGAAAGCGTTGACGGCGGCTCTGGCGCAGGGCAGCGATACCGACAGAAAAAAGGCGGTTTGTTTAGAAACGGTGTTGAACAGCCGTCGGCCGGAAGTCCTGTATGACGATTATCATGCCGTTTTTTTGACCGCAGACAATCAGCCCCGCAAAAACATTGCAACTAAAAAAGCCTTGGCGGCATATCCCGAAGGGGCCGATTTTGCATTAGCGGAGGCGGAACGGCTGACGGAAACGGACAACAAAATCGCCGCAGCCAGGCTTTTGGCGGCAACCCGCGCGGTTTTGTTTCTGGCAGATGACTTAATCCGCGGATACAATGAATATAAGAAAATCCATTCTAAAATGGATTATGAAGACCTGATTGTGCAAACCAGGGAGCTGCTTGAGAACCCGGGCGTGGCTGACTGGGTTTTATATAAGCTTGACGGCGGCATTGACAACGTCTTGATTGATGAGGCTCAAGACACGTCGCCGGATCAATGGGCAATTATCCGCGCGATTACCAATGAGTTTTTTAACGGGCTGGGTGCCAAGGACAAAAACTGTACGGTATTTGCCGTGGGTGACCGTAAACAGTCGATTTATTCTTTTCAGGGGGCTGATCCGCAGGAATTTGAGCGTATGCGCCGGTATTTTGCAGAAGAGCTGAAAAGTTCGGGCAATTTTAACGAGGTCAATCTGGAAGTTTCTTTTCGTTCAACGGCTGCCATCCTGGATACGGTGAACTGTGTGTTTGCCGATGAAAAAGCCAAAAAGGGTGTGGCTTTGGAGGGTCAGAGCGTTGTTCATACGCCGTCTCGTATCGGCGAAGGCGGAAGAGTGGAGTTATGGCCGCTGATAGAAGCTGGCGATGGCGAAAATCCCGACATATGGCTGCCGCCGATTGAACGGGTGACGGCAGAATCGACGAGTTCCCGTCTGGCAAAAATGATAGCGGAGCGGATAAAATGCCTGGTAGAAAGGAAAGAGCTGCTGGCGTCGCAAAACCGTCCCCTGCGCTATAAAGACTTTATGGTATTGGTTCAGCGGCGCAACAGCTTTGTAGAAGAGTTTGTCCGTGCCTGCAAAAATGCGGGTGTGGCCATTGCAGGCATAGATAAAATAAGTTTGCTGGAGCAGGTTGCCGTGCAGGATTTGGTTGCTGTCGGTAAATTTATCCTTTTGCCGGGCGATGATTTGACCCTGGCGACAATTTTGAAGTCTCCTTTGTGGGGATTGACGGACGACGATTTGTTTGAGCTGTGTTATAACCGGGGAGACAAAAGCCTGTGGTCCCGGCTGGGAGCGAATCCGAAGTACGGAAAAGTTTATTCGGAATTGCAGACGCTGTTGAATATGGCGGACTTCGTACGGCCGTTTGAGCTGTATTCCTATATTTTGAATAAAATGGACGGCCGGAGAAAGTTTGTTTCGCGCATCGGTTACGAGGCGGAAGACGGCATAGACGAATTCGTCAATCTCAGTTTGAATTTTGAACAAGAGCATATTCCGACATTGCAGTTGTTTATCGATTGGATTGAGAAAGACGAAGTGGAGATAAAAAGGGAATTGGAACAGAGCGAAGCCGATGCGGTGAGGATTATGACGGTCCACGGTTCCAAAGGTTTACAGGCTCCGGTGGTTATACTTCCGGATACGGTGAGGGTTAAAAATATCCGTAACGAAGCCGGACTGTTGTTGGATGACGTGATGTATTATCCGTTCAGTTCGGCTGATTTCGAAACCAACTGCAAAAGGATTAAGGAGCGGGAAAAGGAACTTTCCCTTGAAGAGTATCGGCGGCTTTTATATGTTGCCTTGACCCGGGCCGAAGAG
>HF995321.1:0-11943 GCA_000432275.1 Proteobacteria bacterium CAG:495 | reverse complement strand
CGAAGAGCGTCTTTGTATTTGCGGATACAAGCTTAAAAACAAGCCGAGCGAGGATTCATGGTATGAACTTTGCCGGGTGAACCTGGAAAGGATAGCCCATGACAATGCCGGAAATCTGGAGTATGAGGTTATACAAGAGCGTCCGGTAAAGCCGGCTGAGGAAATTCAACGCACGGAAGCGGCGGTGCCGGATTTTTCGTGGTTAAGGTCTGCCGCGCCGGAAGAAGGGCCGCTGGCCAAGCCGTTGACTCCCTCCAAGGCGGATGAGGACGAGCCGGCATTGATTTCGCCAATAGGGCATGACGGCAAGAGCTGTTACCGCCGCGGGCAGATTATTCATAAACTGCTGCAGTTTCTGCCGGTCAGCGAAAGCAAAAATAAAGGTTTGGTCATTGAAGAATTTTTACGGCGAAATGCCGCGGACATCAGCGACGGAGATGTTGAACGGATTAAAAACGAAGTTCTGCGTTTGCTGAACGACGAGCGGTTTTCGGCGGTGTTTAGCAAAAACTCAAAGGCAGAAGTTCCGGTAATGGGACTAGCTGACGGTCGTATTATTTCCGGCCAAATTGACCGTCTGGTGGTTGAGGACGACCGCGTGATGATTGTCGATTTCAAAACCAATCGTCCGGCTGCGTCCAGTCCGGATGAAGTGCCGTCGGGGTATCTTAAACAGCTTAAGGCGTATAAGGCACTGGTTGAGAAAATTTATCCGGGACGACGGGCGGAGACTTATATTTTGTGGACGGATACGGCTTGTTTGATGCCGATTACATTCTGAATTTCACTGAAAAATAAAAATTTTGCATAATAGCTCTTTATTTAAAAAAAATATCCACTATATTAGAACTAACATATAAAAAGCTAATCGAAAGGAAATGACATGAAAGCAATTACGGACAGCCAGTTTGAATCAGAGGTTTTAAAAGCAAAAGGTTTGGTCTTGGTCGATTTTTGGGCCGAATGGTGCGGTCCCTGCCGTCAGCTTATCCCGGTTTTGGAAGAAGTTTCCAAAGAAATGGCCGGCAAAGTCGAAATTTGCAAAATGAACGTCGACGAATCTCCCAATACGGCTGCCCAGTATGGAATCCGCAGCATTCCGACATTGTTTTTGTTCAAGGACGGCAAACAGATTGACGTGAAAGTCGGTTTAAATTCCAAATCAGCTTTGGAAGCTTGGATTGACGCCAACGCATAATCATTGTGTCTCGACATTTGATAAAAAAACCGCTTTAAAAGCGGTTTTTTTATGCCCGGTTAAGCAGGGATGAGGTTCGTGAGATACTGATGGTGAGGCGTTTGCTGTCTTCTTCAAGCTCCATATTTTCAAAAATATAAAGAGCATCATGGAAGTATTCAAGCGCTTCTTCAAGCGAGCCTTTGTCTTCGGTGTTTTTGCCCAGCCGATAATATATTTCGCCTATGCGTTCCTGAATTTGTGCCCATTCCAGCGGTTCACGCCGTTCAGTTATGACTTTTTGCTGGTTTTTGAAACAGGAGATTGCGAGGCCGGAAATATCTTCGCTGTTGGTGAGCGATCCGAGCAAAGAGAGCATGTGACCCAGTTCGCCCTGAATGGTGGCCCAAAATTCGGGGAACAAGGCGTAGGTAAAGATTTTTTCGGTTTCTCTCAGGTTGAAAACAGCATCTCGCAGGGCCTGAATATCGTCTTTTTGGCGCCAATAGTTATAAAACAGGTGAGCCAATTTATATGATATGAAACCGTAATCATAGGGATAGTTGTATTTGCTTAAATATTTCTGTGCCTGGCGATAGTAGCTGATTGCACCTTTATAGTATGCCGAGGGGCGTTTCTGCATATGTTCGGCGGCGCATTCGTAGAGCTGTCCGAGATGGTAATAAATGCAGCCCAGATGTATGGGGCTTTTTATCAAATCCTGATGTTTGATTGCCGTTTCAAAGAGGTTTTGAACAATCTTAAAATCTTTGTCGGTTTCCGATTCAGCGCTAAAGCTCAAATAGATGATTCCCAAGAAGTTCATTATGTAGGGCAGGTAATCGATAGAGAGCGATTTGGCGGAATTGTCGTTGGAGAGCTTGGCGATGGTCTTTTTCAACAGATAGCGTTTTTGAATTTTTTGTTCTTTAGCCGGCGTATTCAATGCGCTGATTACGGCACCGTAAATCAGGTTTGTGATAGAGGGCGGAAATTTTTCGGCATTTTCAAAAATTTCCGCCGGCAGATAAAGGCTGTCCAAGAGAGAGACGAACGCGCAGTCCCCTTTTTCGTATTGAAGGTTATTTTGGAAATTAAGACGGATTTTATCACCTTCCCGATACCCCCAGACCAAGACGTCCGCCCGGGTTTTTTCGATAATGGTCTGGCCTTTGTCAATGAGGTCGAACAGTGTACGACTTTCGAGATTAAGAAAACTTTTGTTAAAGGGTTCGTTAAAATAAATGACGGAGAGGCCTTCTTGAGAACGAAGCACGCGGGTGATGGTTTCGCCGCCGATGCTTTCGACGTTATCGGCAAATTCCGCAACAACGATTTTAAAATTAATACGCAAAGCGGCTTCGGCGGTAAGTTCTTCGGAAGGTACCGGCCGCGGCTGCAAAAAAGTATTTTTCAAAAGTTCCAATAGCTGCATTGTCGTTAGTCTTTGCGTAAAGAGTCTTTTATGTTGCGGACGCCGTCTTTTATGTCATTGACAAAGCGGCGGTTGATGTCACGAAGGTTGCGGGGCTGCTCTTGCCAATGTTGAAGGCGATAAAGGTTCCATACGGTAATTACGGCGCAAAGCATCGGTAAAGAATAGCTGTTGGGAGCAAATACCTGAAAACCTCCGAACAGCAGGAGAACAACATTGATGCGTCCGAAAAAGGTGTTGATTATTTTAGGGTGCAAACCGCCGGCCGCCGCCTGGCAATAGACGGGATTAGCATAAACATCGGCGTAGGCGGCCAGAAAGGTGAAACGTTTGGCAAGACTCCACAACGTTTCGCATATCAGCGGCAGACAGAAAATGATTACGGCAGCTCCGGCACCTTCCGCGGCAGCAAAGATTATCAGCCAGCCGAGCAGCAAACCGAGAAGGTCGCAGCCTCTGCGGTCGAGGGATATTTGCGCGGGGTAAGCTCCGTACAGCAAGAGAGCAAAGCTTACGGCAGCAGCATCAAGGCTGAAGCAACCGACTAAAAACGGTAAGGCTCCGATGAGGGAAAGAATGAAGATTCCGAAGGATATGCCGAGCGTTTCTATGGCAACCAAGCCGTCATTGGCGTTAAACAGGCGGAGAGAAAAAGCGGCAGCCAGCCATAAGAAAACCGTTAGGACCCGGTTTAACCACAGGGGCAAAACCGCGGCAAACGTAATATGAAAATCAGGCAGGCCGAAAACAACGGTTACCGCCAGCAAAAGCGCAGCAAGCGGGAAAAACAGACGATGTTTGACAATCAATGAAATTGCCGCCAACAACATAAATGCCGCAGCGGGCAAAATAAAATACCGGGCATGGACGTCCGTTGTGAAGTCATAAAAGCGGGGCAAAAAATATACGGTAGCACTTACGGCTGCAAAAAAGGCAAAATATATGCAGGAAATCAAGCAGGCAGGGCGTTTGTTTGCGTCGTGATTGCGCACATAGGCGGAGAGAGCCAAAGAAGACACCAAGCAAAAGATGACATTTGCGATTAAAATCAGATATTTGATGTCCATATTCCCATCCTTATCAAACTTGAATACTATCTTAATTTATAAACTTTTTGCAGATATCTTCAAGCGTGAATGAACGGTTATGCCAGTATTTTGTTACAAACGGGTATAGATGTTTTTGAGAATGCCGCGTAGGCAGGGGATTTTGCAATCGTCGTTGCCCGCTTTTTGCAACAGCAGCGAGGAGAGGCTTCCCAGTTCGCCGAGCTGTTTGCGGGAAAGGCTTTCCTGCAATGGCGAAATGTAGTTTGCAGGGGTATTGTAAATGCGTTTGAGGAGAGTGGCATAGTCAACCTCGATTTTTTCTCCGGCAGCAAGATTAATCAGTTCGTGCAGGCATTTGTCAATCAGGTTTCTTTCCTGCTCGTCCTTGGTCAGGTTGTAAATGTTTTTTTGTGCGGATGCCGACAGCAGGGAGGCAACGGTTTGAGGAATAAAATTGTTCCAAAAGGCCTGAGCGGCGTTGTCAGACATTTTTACTTCGCTGCCGGTTTCCTGAAAAGCGCCGGTGACGCGGGTATAAAAAGGATTGTCCGCGGAGAGAACCAGCTCAACGGAACACTGGCGGCCCAAAATTGTCAGCAGGCTTTTTTCCTGCATCAGGTAGCCGTTGAAGTAGCCCTGTATGAGAGGCGTTTTGAGAAAAGCCTTAACAAATTCGTAATCCTCTACGACACTGAATATGACGACCGGCGTATTTTGAATTTTGGAGGGAGAAAGGTGCAGCAGGTCTGACCGCAGCGTTGCCGCCGCCGACGTAATGACAATCATTTCCGGCGCTTCGCGAATCCAAAAGGAGGATTCCAGCGAATATTTTTGCCTTTGCAGCAGGCGGTCTTCCTTGACAGTCAGTCCCGAGGCGCAAAGTTCCCGACAGGCAGGAGAATCGTTTAAGATAATACACCTTTGTCCGGCCGCGGTAAATTTGGCGGCAAGATAAAGGCTGAGAGGGTTGAGTCCGGTAAGATAAACCGGCGGTCTGCCGTTGTTTTGAGATGTGCCGTTTTTTTCCGAAGGCGTTGTTTCTTTGCCGAAAAACATCAATTCACCGCCTTTTCCAGTTGTGCAACGAAAAATCCGTCGGCACCGCGCCAGGCAGACAAGTGGTGGGGCAGAATGCGCAACCAGCCTTCCGGTGTCAGAATTTCAGATATTTCCCGGGGAACAAATTTATTCAGACGGACGGTTCTGAATTCGGGATGTGCGGTTAAAAAGTCTTCCATTTGCCGTTCCCCTTCGGCGGGGACCAGCGAGCAGACGCAATAGACAACTTTTCCTCCGGGTTTGACGGCATTGCCGACAACATTCAGGATTTGTTTTTGCAGGGCAACCTGTTTGTCAACGTCTGCGGCGGTTTTGATGTGTACCAGTTCGGGATGGCGGCGAATGGTTCCGGTAGCGGAGCAGGGGGCATCCAGCAAAACGGCATCATAAGGGGCGTCTTTAAAATCTTTCAGATAAGAGACTGCATCGGCACATATGATGCGGGCTGACATTTTCAAACGCAGCAGGTTGCTTTTCAGGGTTTCCAACCGGGCGGCGGAGACGTCAAGAGCGGTTACGTCCGCTCCGGCGGCAATCAGCTGAGCGGTTTTCCCTCCGGGAGCGGCACAAAGATCAAGTACGCGTTTTCCGGCGAGGCTGCCTAAGGTTTTAGCGGCAAGGGCGGCCGAAAAGTCCTGTACCCACCAAAGGCCGTCTTCATAGCCGGGGAGCTTGTTTATTTGTCCGCTATTGGGCAGGCGTATCGTTTCACAGGGCAAAAGGGTTCCGTTGAGTTCGTCCGCCAGCCGGCGTGGATTTTTTGCTGCGGTGAGGTCAAGGCAGGGTTCCTGCAATGCGGCGTTTTCTATTTTTCGTATGGTTTTGTTTCCGTAGCCGCTGCGGAGTATTTTGTAAAACTCCTGCGGAAAAAATTCGCCGCAGTCAGCCGCTTGCAACTCGTTTCGGGCAGAGCACACTTTGCGCAGAACGGCATTGACAAAGCCTGCAACATATTTGTCGAGCTGTTTTTTGACGATGTCGACATAGCTGTTGATGAGAGCATAGTCGGGCGTGTCCAGATATAAGGCTTCGGTGATGCCGAGAATCAGTGCATATTGTGCAAAGGCAGACTGTGCGGGAAGTTTTTTTCGAACATATTGCTTGATTATTTTACGGATGTAAACCAAGTGGCGCAGAGCGGTCAACAGCAACATATTGACAAAGGCATTGTCCTGCTCGCCGGCAGATTCAAGGCGGCCTTTAGCTTCGCTCAAAAAAATTTTGGCGCTGATTATTTCCTGCAGCATACAGGCTGCAGTCAAACGAGGGTTACACATCACACATCAAACTCTGTATATCATTAATCTGAGAGTATTCTAGTTAAACAAATCAATAAATACAAGCGGGAAAATAGACTCTTGTCAAATATGTTAAATTATTATAGTTTGCTAAGAAGAATTTAGTTTTAACCGACGTTTTGAATGAAAGTTAAAATAATGAAAAAAACAATGGCAGCGGTATTGGCGGTGTTGATACTGACCGGCGGGTGTTCCCGGCTTAATCCCTTTGTTAAGGAAAGCACGGAAACCGAAGCGCGGTTTGAACCGAACAAATTTTTGTGGCAGGCCGCAAAAGACAAGCTTTCGTTTCTGAAAATCGTTTCGGAAGACAAAGAACGGGGCGTTATGACCAGCAACTGGGGACGGGTTAACAACATTGCCGACGAAGAATTTAAAATAGAAGTGAAGGTTTTGTCGACCTCGCTGCGTTCCGACTGTTTGCAGGCAACGGTTTACAAAAGGGTTTGGCAAGGCAATCAGTGGGTTGAAGAATCGGCTAATCCGCAGTTGAATGAAGAGGTTGAAAACGCCATACTCAATCAGGCAAGAATTTTATACAGAAAAAGTTTAGCAATACATTAGAAACTGGAAAGAAAAATGAGCGATAGATACAACGGAAAAGAAACATGGGAAGAATGGTCAAAGGAGTGGAAGTTAGAAGACCGCTATAATTTTAAGACCATTGAGAAAAAATGGCAGAACATCTGGGACAAGGAAAAAGCATATAAGGTGGAACCCGATCCCGACAAGGAGAAATTTTATGCCTTGGTCGAATTTCCCTACCCGTCCGGCGCCGGACTTCATGTCGGGCATCCGCGCTCATACACCGCTTTGGACGTTATTTCCCGCAAGAAAAGAATGCAGGGTTTTAATGTCTTGTATCCGATGGGTTTTGACGCTTTCGGCCTGCCGGCGGAAAACTATGCGATAAAAACAGGCGTTCATCCGGCGGTTTCAACCAAAGCAAATATTGAAAACTTTACCCGCCAGCTGAAATCAATCGGCTTCAGCTTTGATTGGGACAGATGTATTACCACCTGCGATCCGGAATATTACAAATGGACGCAGTGGATGTTTATCAAGTTTTTTGAAAAAGGTTTGGCTTATAAGGATAAAATAGCAATCAACTGGTGTCCGTCCTGCAAGGTCGGCCTGGCCAACGAAGAGGTTGTCAACGGGCATTGCGAACGCTGCGGCGCCGAAGTCGTCCGTCGTAACAAAGAACAATGGATGATTGCGATTACCAAATATGCGGACCGTTTAATCAAGGATTTGGACGATTTGGATTTTATCGACCGGGTAAAATCGCAGCAGATTAACTGGATCGGCCGTTCTGAAGGTGCCGAGCTTGACTTTGGGTTGACACTGAAGGACGGTACGGCGCTGAAAGACAAAAAGCTGACGGTGTTTACCACTCGTCCGGATACGGCTTTCGGCGTTACCTATATGGTTATGGCTCCGGAACATGAGTATGTTCAGCAGTTGATGAGTAATTTTGAGAATGCGGACGAGGTTCGAGCCTATGTTGAGGCCACGGCCAAAAAGTCGGAGCTGCAAAGGACGATGGACGACAGCAAAACAGGTGTCGAGCTGAAAGGCATCAAGGCAAGAAACCCGTATAACGGCAATCTGATTCCGGTGTTTATTTCCGATTATGTTTTAACCGGTTACGGCACCGGCGCAATCATGGCCGTTCCGGCGCATGATCAGCGCGACTATGATTTTGCCAAGGTTTTCAATCTGCCGATTATTCAGGTTTTAGAAGGCGGCGACATTAGCGAAAAAGCCTGGGAAGAAGACGGAGCGCACATTAATTCCGAATTTTTGGACGGGATGAACAAGGAAGACGGTATGCGTGCCGCCATAGATTACGCCGTCAAAAACAATTTCGGCCGTTCCAAGGTTAACTATAAGCTGCGCGACTGGGTTTTCTCCCGTCAGCGTTATTGGGGCGAGCCTATTCCCATGGTTTATTGCGAAAAATGCGGCTGGCAGCCTATTCCGGAATCCGAGCTGCCTTTGAAACTGCCGGAAGTTCCCGACTATCATCCCAATGATGAAGGCGAATCGCCGTTATCAAAAGCCGGAGACTGGCTGAACACGACTTGTCCGAAGTGCGGCGGCCATCTCCGCCGGGGGGAAGTGCGGCGGCCATGCCCGCCGGGAGACCGACACGATGCCGAACTGGGCAGGTTCTTCTTGGTATTTCCTGCGTTATTGCGATCCGCACAACGATAAGGAGTTTGCTTCCAAAGAGGCTTTGGACTACTGGATGAACGTCGATTGGTACAACGGCGGTATGGAACATACCACATTGCACCTGTTATATTCCCGTTTCTGGCACAAGTTTTTGTATGACTGCGGTTTGGTTCCGACGAAAGAGCCGTACAACAAACGTACGTCTCACGGCATGATTTTGGCGGAAAACGGTGAAAAAATGTCGAAATCACGCGGTAATGTGATTAATCCCGATGACATTATTGACGCATACGGCGCTGATACGTTCCGTCTGTATGAGATGTTCATCGGCCCGTTTGACCAGGTAGCAATGTGGTCGGACGAAAGCCTGATGGGCGTTTATCGTTTTGTCGGCAAGGTCTTTAATCTGTTCAAAAAGGTTTATAAGGACGTTAAGCCCAGTGAGCAGGATTTGCGGGCAATGCACAAATGTATTCTGGAAGTTACCGAGCGTGTGGACCAGATGAAGTTTAACACGGCAGTTTCTTCTCTGATGACTTATGTAAACTATTTGTCCGGTTTAGAGAAAATCGCACCCGAATTGTACGAAACGCTGCTCAAGCTGATGTGCCCGTTTACGCCGCACCTGGCTGAAGAAATGTGGGCTCGTCTGGGGCATAACAGTCTGGTGATTACGGAATCCTGGCCCAAGGGCGATGCCAAACTGGCTCAGGACAATGTGGTAACCATTGCGGTGCAAATTTGCGGAAAAGTCCGCGGTACAATCGAGATGCCGAAAGACGCGCCGCAGGCAGATGTGGAAAAAGCCGCCTTGGCGTTGGAAAACGTCAAGCGTCAGCTGGAAGGCAAGGAAGTTCGCAAAATTATTGTTGTTCCGAATCGGATTTGCAATATTGTTGCATAAGGGCAACCTGTCTGAGGGCAAATGATAAATTCGCACGCGATATCTGCCGTGCGGGTTTATTGGGCAAAACTATATTGAGGTATATACGGATGAAAAGGAATTTGACAGCTGGTTTGGTGTTTGCGGCGCTTTTGTCGGCCTGTGGGTTTGAACCCCTGTATGTGCAAAAGCAACATAACAACCTGTGGTATTTCAGCGGTAAATTTGACAGCTCCATTGCTACGGAGATGTCGCAAATCAAGGTTGAACCGATTGCCGACCGTTTTGGGCAGCAGGTTCGCAACCAGCTGTTGGATTTGCTTACTCCGAAGGGTACGCCCAAGAATCCAAAATACCGTTTGTTTGTGGAGCTGAAAGACAGAGAAGTTACGCAGCAGGCGTTGCGTCAGGATATTACGGCGACCAGCGAACGCGTAGTTTACAGGGTTTCTTATTATATGATGCAGGATAATGACGAAATCGTAAAGGGAGACAGTGTGGCTTATGTCAGTTATGATATTCTTGCCAACCCTTATTCCACGACGATGGCGCAAAAAAAGACGGAAACCGATGCTGCCAAAATTGTTGCCGATGACATAGCGCTGCGTTTAGGCGCTTATTTCCACACCAAGTTCAGCAACAAGGGAAATTTGGATGATTTTCAAACAAGCACAGATAGATAAGTATCTCAAAAAGAACGATCCGGCGATTAAGGCTTTTGTGGTCTACGGTTCGAACGAAGGGCTGGTTGCAGAATATGTGAAAAAGCTGGCTGCTACGGTCAGCGCCGATTTGTACGACCCGTTTCAGGTCGTTTACCTCAACGGTTCTGACGTGAATGCGGATCCGGGAACTTTGTTTTCGGAATATACCAGCCAGTCGTTGATGGGCGGCAGAAGGGTGATTATCATCAAAGACGCCGACAACAACCTGACAAAGCATTTCAAGGTTCTTCTGGAGGGAACGCCGTCCGATACTTTGGTGATTGCCGGTTCCGGCAGTTTGAACAAAAAATCTTCTTTGGTTTCTTTGGGGGAAAGCCGCGACGATATGGCGGTTATCGCTTGTTATGAAGATCGTGACGAAGATGTTTTTGCGACGGCAAGGGCGATGTTCGGCGAGAACGGAATGACAATAGGCAATGATGCGTTGCAGCTGCTTTGTGCCCGTTTGTCTAACGACCGCAAGAGCAATCTCAGCGAAATTGACAAGCTGATTACATATATGGGTGACCAGAAAAACATTACGGTTGCAGATGTCCGCGAAGTGATTGCAGACCAATCGTCTTCCAGCTCCGACGACGTTTGCTATTATACCGCGGGCGGGTACAGCGACAAATCGCAGGCCGCTTTTCAAAGGTTATTAAACGAAGGGGACGAACCGATTTCGGTGGTGCGGAGTTTGACTTATCATTTTAATAAAATTCTTACATGTCTGGCCTGGATGGAAAAAGGG
This sequence comes from Proteobacteria bacterium CAG:495, assembly GCA_000432275.1. Classification (GTDB taxonomy): domain Bacteria; phylum Pseudomonadota; class Alphaproteobacteria; order RF32; family CAG-239; genus CAZU01. Next base: position 1,406 of record HF995321.1, on the reverse strand, counting down.
GAAACCCCGGAAAAAGCTATGCAGAAGCTGATGCCCCGGATAATTTTTTTCAGGGAATCGAGTTTCAGGCGGCAGTTGAGCCTGTGGAACAAAGACAGGGTTTTTTCGGTGTTGGAGCTGTTGTATAAGTGTGAACGCGATTGCAAGACAACCAATATGCCGGTTCCGGAAATTGTCAGCTATACGTTAATGCAGATTTCTTCGGCCGCGGCCCGGGCCGGAAGAGGAGTATAAAAAAGCCTGCTTGTGAAAAGCAGGCTTTTTTGTGAGTTTGTTAGTTCATTTTGTGATTAAAGGCTTCTCTCAGCGAGCAGGCCGGAACGAAAACCATAGCCAGGGCCGAAAGACCAATCAGAACGTAAGTAATACGGCTCAGCGGAGTCATCGGGCCGAACAAGAAAGCTACCAAATCAAAGTTGAAAGCACCGACCAAACCCCAGTTTAAACCGCCGATAATGGTAAGGATAAGGGCTAAATTTCTCCAAAACATTTTTTTACTCCTCTTAATTAATTTTATTTGCCGTTTAGGGCAAAAAATTTGTTGCCAGCAGATATGCTGTATATTGCCTTTTCATTTTAAGCGGGGAGGCGACTTGTGTTTTGCCGCCTGAAAATGAAAAACAATTTTCGCTTTTAAAAATCGAACAGTTATGATATATGGAGGCTAAATGAAATTTCAACGGAGACAGGCCGAGAATATGTATAGCGATAAGTTTAATAAGTTTATTGAAATGTGGCGGCAGGAATATGCAATTGAGCGGACTATAGACGAGAAAGTCTGCATCGACAAAGACGGCAATCCAATTCCCTGGTATACATATCCGGCAATTGAATATTTGTCGCAATTTGATTATGGAGATAAAAAGGTTTTTGAGTTTGGCTGCGGCAATTCTTCCTTATTTTGGGCGGCGCGGGCACAAGAGGTAATCAGTATTGAGGATAATCCGTCCTGGTTTGAAAAATGGCAAAAAGAGTTTTATGCGCCGAACCTGGATATTCGCTGGAGAGATGAAGGCGAAATTTACGAGCAGGCGATATTTGAGCAGGAAGATTGTTTTGACGTTATTGTGGTTGACGGCAAGAGGCGTGCAGAATGTGCGGCAGCGGCAGTACAAAAGGTTGCCGCAGGGGGTATGATTATTCTTGACGACAGTGATCGTATCAATACCAGTCAGGAATATGTCCGCGCCGTGGCAGCTTTGCGGCAGGCTGATTTGATTCAGGTTGATTTCTACGGTTTTTGCCCGATGAACAATTATACGAAAACGACGTCTTTGTTTTTGACACGCAGCTTTAACTTTGAATCCTTGTATAAGGTTCAGCCGATTAACGGTATCGGAAATTTATGGTCGATGGGGCGCAAGAACCGTAAAGAATTTTTCAAGAAACAAATGTAGAAAAACCCC
>HF995320.1:11157-35265 GCA_000432275.1 Proteobacteria bacterium CAG:495 | reverse complement strand
TAAATAATTATTTGCACAGGGTGGACGGAAAAGCTTTTTTAATCTGTCTAGACAGGCGAAAAACCTTGTGCTATATTGATTGCCAATCATAATGAATTATTGTGCGATGAGAGATTATAATCAGAATTATTAACTAAAACCCAATCAATATGAACAAACAAGATTTATTAAACGTTACCGACGGAGAGGTTTTGAAAGCTTTGATATCTGCGATGCCTCCGTATGAACTGCGCATTATGTATTACGAGCTGGGAAGTTTGTTGAGGGAGCACCCCGAACAACGGGCCGCCATTTTACGAGCACAGGCGCTCTTGCGTGAAGAAGAGTTAAACAAAGAAAACAACGCAGCTTATGAAAACCTGGATTAAAATGAGCAGCCTTTGCGTTGCTACAGTTGCTGCCGTTATTTTTTGTCTTGTCTACTGGGACGAAGACAATCCGGACTGTAATCTCATTTTAGCCGCCGGATTTTGTCTCGGTGTAGGGTTTTCAAGTTTTTCGGCAATGTTTGAACGCCAGGAAAACGAGAAAAGAAATAAGTGAAACAATAAAACATCCGGCTGTCAAAACCGGATGTTTTCGTTTTTTTTTAATAAAAAGGCGGGAATTAAATCCCGCCCCCAGGTCTTCCGAACCAACGTAACAAATGAAAGTAAAAAAATTTAATTTCCTTTGCCACTATGCATGTGGAAGACCCGTAATCGTCACTCATAATAGCAAAAGAAATGAAATTCTAAATACTATCATCGTGAACACTTATGATATATTTCAGGGAAAGATATTTTCAATCGGGATAAAACCAATTGTCTACTCAGCGGATTACGCGCGCCGCGGTTAACGTATCAACAGAAGCGGCTCCGGCCTTAAGCATCGCAAGTGCACATTCTTTTAAAGTGGAGCCGGTGGTCATTACATCGTCTACCAGCAAAATATGTTTTCCGCGGATGCATTCGGGATGTTTGACGCTAAAAGCGTCTTTGACGTTTTTAATCCGCTGATGTCCTGAAAACTCAACCTGCGGACGGGTTCGCCGGTGGCGGACAACCGAAGTGCAGTCAACCGGCAGAACACACTGCCGCCCCAATTCACCGGCCAGCAGCGCCGCCTGGTTATAACGCCGTTTAATTAAACGGGTATAATGGAGGGGAACCGGAACAATCACATCAATACCGGCCCGAAAGATATCGGTTCCGGCCCGCTTCATCTGAAGAGCCAAGACCTTGGCATTTTCGGTTTTATCGTGAAATTTGAATGATAATATCAGAGGCTTTGAAGCATCGTCGTATACAAAAGCCGAACGGCTGAGTCTGAAAGGAGACTTTACATCCTGTATACATTGGGGACACACCAATGGCCGGTTGACGGTGATTTCTTCAAAAGGCCGGCCGCATTTTGCACAATAAGGCGCCGTAATAAAAGTTATCTCACTAAAGCAATCCGGGCATAACCCATCGTCGCCGCTCAAAACCTTTCCGCATTTTATGCAACGCGGCGGCAAAATCAAACTCAACAGATTTTTGAAAAACGCTAACATTCGGACGGAAAAAGTTTTGCCAACTCAATATGAATATCGTTAATCTTATCGACGACGGTGATTCCGGCATCTTCCATGGCATCTTTTTTATCCTGTGCGGAAATATGTCCATTGGTGATGATGTCTCCGGCATATCCCATTTTATGCCCGAAAGGAACGGCGTTCCCCGCAACAAAAGCTATAATGGGCTTTTTGCACGTCAGCTCCTTATAGTACTTGGCGGCAACTTCTTCAAACGTACCGCCAAGCTGGCCGATAAGAACAATTGCCCTGGTTTCTTCATCGGCGTGAAAACGCTCAATCGCCTCTACAAAATCGATACCGATAAGCATATCATCTCCGAGACCGATAACCGTTGACTGCCCCTGCCCGGCCCGTTTGGTTTCCAAAACGGCCTCATAGGTCAGCGTAGACGAACGGGAAACCACGCCTATGGCTCCCGGATTGTGAATATTCTCAGGAAAAATGCCTAAGCGGGCTTGTCCGGGCGTGATTATGCCCGGCGTATTGGGACCAATCAGCCGCGTGGGAGAATCTTTAAGAATTTCCTTAATTTCCAGCATATCCTTTATCGGCACACCGTCGGCAATACATACGGCGAGATCCAATTCCGCCTCGACCGCCTCCCGCACCGCGGATTTTACCGCCGCGGCAGGCACATACAAAACGCTGGCATTGGCTCCGGTTTCCGCCTTAGCCTCTTTTACCGTATTGAAAACGGGCAGGCCGAGATGCATTTCGCCGCCCTTGCCGGGAGTAACGCCGCTGACAAACTTGGTTCCGTAATCAAGCGAACGGCGGACATGAAAAGTAGCCTGAGTACCGGTGATGCCCTGACAAATGACACGGGTTTCCTTATTTACAAAAATGGACATCAGTCACTCTCCTCCAAAGCGGCTACCAGTTTATTGACCGCATCCTCCATCGTATCTGCCATAATAATCGGCAGCTTGGAATGCTCCAGAATTTCACGGGCTTCATCTTTATTGGTTCCTTCAAAACGAACTACCAGCGGTACGTTTAATCCGACTTCCGACGCGGCGGCGATGATTCCGTCCGCAATTAAGTTACAACGGAGAAAACCACCGAGAATGTTAATCAAGATACCTTCAACCCGGGGATTGGTCATAATGATTTTGATACCCGAAGCAATCTTGTCCTTATCGACGCCGCCTTTAACGTTAAGAAAGCACGCGGTGCCGACATTGCGGCTGCGCAATAAATCCATTGCGGCCAGAGCTATGCCGTCGCCGTTGACGATACAGCCGACGGAACCATCAAACTCGCTGTAGGTAAAGCGGTATTTTTCAGCCTGAAGCTCTCGCTCGGAGGCTTCATAATCGTCGTGAAGGCGCAAAATGTCCTGATGCCGGTATAATCCGTTGTCATCAAAAGAGATTTTGGCATCCAAGGCCACTATTTCCCCGTTTTTCATTACACCGGCGGGGTTAACCTCTATCATCGTCGCATCGTTATCAACAAAAGCACGGTGCAAGCCATTGATAAAAACTTCAAGGCTTTTGGCGCTTTTGGGCTTCAGCTTTAAGAAATCCATAACGGCGTGAACCTGCTCGGGCGTGGTGTCCCCTTCCAAATCCAACTGAATTTTCAAGATTTTTTCCGGAGCGTTCAGCGCTATTTGAGAGATGTCCTCGTCTTTAATCTCCGCAATAAGCAGCGTCAAAGCGGCATTCAGACGGTCAACAGCCAGTCCGGCATAAAAAATGGACGTTACTTTAACATAAGATTCAACATAAACACGGCTGACCAGTTTGCCTTTGGGGCCGGTCTGAACCGTAACCAAGGTGGACCCCAGCATCTGTTCAGCCTGATGGATGATATCCCGCCGGCTTTTAACCAACCGGACGCCGCCGCGGTTTCCGGCCTTTTTTTCCAGAAAATAACCTTTGTTGCGGGCACCGGACTGAATCTGCGCCTTGAGCATCCACGGACCGCGCAAGGAACTGCGGAAAGCGACCCTTTTGGCCTCGTTAGGGGTATAGGCGATGCCGCCTTTGGGAATATTTATACCGTAACGGCTGAGAATTCTTTTGGCTTGGTACTCGTGAATGTTCATAAAACGAATCCTTAAATCAGAGGATGCCGGCGTAGTATTTAATTTTTTCGGTCATGGCAATCAAACCGTTTCGGCGGCTGGGGCTCAGATGCTCGCCTAATCCCAGTTTAGCAAAAATATCTTCAACTGCAACCGCTTTAATCTCTGATGGGGATTTATCGGAATAAATCATCAGGACAATCGCTATCAGCCCTTTGACAATCACGGCATCGCTGTCCCCGCGGAAATGGATTTTATCCCCCTGCCGGGACGGCAGCAGCCAAACCTGAGACTGGCAACCGCGCACTTTCCATTCCTCGGTTTTAAACTGCTCATCCAGCGGCTCCAGTCCGTTGCCCAAATCAATAATGTAACGGTATTTGTCTTCCCAATCGTCGAGAAGCTCAAAATTTTCAATCAATTCATCAATATTCATCACTTTTGTCTTCTTTTATATCAAACTTGAAGATAAGCTAACGCAAGTGCGGGAAATTGTCAAATTTATGATTGGAATAAAGCGCAAAAATTACAGGTCAAGCTTGGCAAAGACGGCCAGCTTGGAACCGGTAAGGCGGGCCCAGAGACGATCTCCGAAAGAGTAGTGCCACCATTCGGCCGGATAATTGACCATACCGACCTTCTCCAGCGCCGCACGCAAAATGTTGCGATTTTTCCGTGCTTCCGCGCTTATGCCGGGATAATCAAAATCTGCATTTTCGCCAAAGCCGCGCACTTCTCCGCCCATGTCATATTCACGGCCGGCATCGTCGACAAGCGAAATGTCTACCGCGGCTCCGGACTGATGCCCGCTGCCCTGCCGATAAGGATTGGCGGCAAAAACGTCGCAGAGAGCAATAAACTCCTCAGAGTTAACATCCAGATGCGGATATTCCGCCGACTTCTGCGCAACGACTTTTTCCCACAGCTCTATCTGGCTGCGCAGCGGACGATATCCTTCATAAATAATGAAATTATAGTTGGGGGGCAGATGTTCGCGCGCCTTTTTTATAAGTTCGTAAACATAGCCGCGCAAAAGCCTGACCGAGGTATAACGCGGATTAAACCCGATATTGTCCTTTTCTCCGATTTCCACCAGATTGACCGGATTTTCAATTTCCCGGATAACTAACGGCTCCGGCAGGTTTGCATCGCTAAACATATGCTACTCCGTTATTTTACTCCGACGGTTGATTAAGACGGTGAGCAAATTCGGCATTTGTTTATTGAACGCACAACTGCGATAGAAATCTGCCTTATGAACTTCAAATACGGCTCGGGGTTCGCCATGGCCGTAATGAGAGGCTTCGTTATATCCGGTCTGTTTGCCGCCGATACGCTCAATAAGTTTGCGGGAAAACTTGTTGGCAGGATGTGCGGTGATGTCCAGCTTGTCATATTCTTTAAAAAAGTGGTGAACCAACCCGCGAACGCCCTCGGTTGCAAAGCCATGCTCGCCGTATGCCGGATCAATGAAATATCCCAAATCTCCGTAAACCTTTTTTCCGTTTTCTTCAAAAGGCAACATATCCACCGTCGCGTTGCCGATGAGGTAACCGGAGGGCAGACGCAAGGCCATCCGATAAGTCGAACGGGGTTCCTGCTTGCGTTCGCGTTCAGCCTTAATCAGAAAATCAGCCACTTTTTGACGAATGACATTGTCACGATCCGGCGTGTCGCGGTCAACCTGAAAGGTATAAAAGGGGCAATAGCCCTCTTCGGCATGCGAATCGGCATTACGGTTAATGTTAAATGCAATTTCCTTAAGTCTGGCATAATCAGAAGTTTTGAACTCGTCTATAATCAGACGGGAGGTGATAATCGGGGCTTTAATTTTTTTTGCCATAAAAGTGTTCCTAAAAAACGTTTTTTTGTCGAATACTTTTCTTATAACATTTTTAAATAAAAAGACAACATATAACTGACAGAATTTTAAAACAAAAAAAAAGCTGAAATGCCCAAGGCAAATCAGCTTTTTCTCATTTAAGCGGCTATTTCAGAATGAAGCTGTCGTTTTCGACTTCATCCCTTTTCCAAACGACGTTTTGGCCGTTTTCGTCCGCCGCTGAAGCAACATAACGCGAGAACGGCGTATCCATCACCGTTTCAGCATTGTCGTATTCCTTCAGAATTTCGCATTCATCTTCCGGAGTCACGCTCAGCCTTCCGTTGTCAAAACAAGAAGCCAGCCAATATCTGATTCCGGTATCTTCGTCAAGCGCAGACATAGCCAGCACCGCTTCCGGAAACAAAGCTCCTTTGATATGCATCTGTTTGCGGGAAAGGAAATTTCCGGGACGAAGATGTTTTTTCCAGGCGATTTCGCGCAAGACAGACTTCATTATCTTCTGGTTGAGCGCCTCCTTGTCGTTAAACAAGAACTCGGGAACCACTTTGCCATCCTTATCTTTAACCAGATAATAAGTTCTGGTCAGAATGAAGCGATGAGCTTCGGGATGGCGGCGCAGTTCGTGAAAACCGCTTTCAGGATCACCATTGGCCACAAACCAATTATTTCCTAAATCTTCAAGATTATTCACATAGACCTTATAGCCGGAGACGTCGCCGTCCTCATTTTCACTGGTGGTAATGTGTGAATACAAACCGACCAAGAGAAAGCGCTTGTCCAGCAAATAGTTTTTTTCGATGCTTTCTTGAAAATCTTTGCGTGCAAACAATTTGTTAATCTGCACTTCGAAAGGAATTACATTTTCTTTCATGACTAATTGGGTTTTTAATTAAAAATAAAAAAAATTACTCGCTAACATAATATTTTATGATAGAGAGTAATTTAACCCCGAAGAGGTTTTTTGTCAAATATTTTGTTTATTTTTTTTAGAAAAATTCAATCATCGCCTTAGCTTCTTCACTCAGATTTTCGATAGTCCAAGCCGGCTCCCACACGATTTTTACCTCTACGACGCCGACTCCGTCAAGCCGTGCCACCGCATCGGCAGCCTGCTGCGGGAGGATTCCGGCCACCGGACATGTCGGCGCGGTTACCGTCATTTCAATATAAACGTCGCCGTTTTCCTTTTGAGAAATTTTATAAACCAGCCCCAAATCCCAAATGTTTATCATAATCTCAGGGTCGGAAACCGTTTTGAGCGCTTCGATGATTTCTTCGCGGGAGGCAAATTTTGTTGTACCGTCGGCAAGCCGGGAACCGGCATAAGCGACATAATCCTGAACCGGCTCGGTCAGTCCCATAGCTCCCAGCAGCTGAGCCTCGTTGGCTGTCAAAATTTCATCATCGCTCATGGCAATTTCCTTTAAGCTGTTTACTCCGGAGAACAGATTTAAAACCGAAGCCGCCGCTTGTCAATTAAAAAAAGCTTTGGGCTTTGTGCAGCGCATCAATAAAACGGTCTATATCGGCGCAGTTGGTGTAAAGGCCGAAAGAAGCCCTGGCAACAGACTCGTACCCCATACGGCGCACCAGCGGCGCGGCACAATGGTGACCGACACGGACGGCAACGCCCTCCTTATCCAGAATAAAGGCCAAATCCTGCGGATGAATTCCGTCGACATAAAAGGAAAACACCCCGCCCTTGCCGGGAGCCGTTCCTATTTCGTGCAGCCCTTTTATTTCCGGAAGGCGGCTGTGCATATAATCGACCAGTTCATCTTCATGCGCCTTTATATTGTCCATTCCCAGATTCATCATATATTCCAGCGCGGTTCCCAAACCGATTGCCTGAACAATCGCAGGCGTTCCCGCCTCGAAACGGGCCGGCGGGACATCAAACGTGGTTGTCTGATAGGTAACGACATTTACCATATCGCCGCCAAACTGGTAAGGCGGCATTGCATCCAAAATTTCCGCTTTGCCGTACAGGACCCCTATGCCTGTCGGGCCATATGTTTTGTGTCCGGAAAAAGCAAGAAAATCACAGTCAATCTCCTGTACGTCCATCTTTTGATGAACCACCGCCTGACATCCGTCAACCAAAACCTTTGCCCCTACCTGGTGTGCGGACTCTATCATTTCCCGCAAAGGAAAGATGGTTCCCAAAACATTTGACATTCCGGTTACCGCAACTAGTTTGGTATTGCCGCTCAAATTGTTGCAATAATCGTCCCAGTTAAAAGAACCGTCGTCATTGACTTTGAATATCTTAAGAACAAAACCGATTTCGTCCCGAAGCATCTGCCAAGGCACCAAATTTGCATGATGTTCCGCTTCGGAAATCAGAACCTCGTCAATTTTGGTTAAAAATTTACGTCCCCAGCTGGACGCCACAAGGTTAATCGCCTCCGTGGCATTACGGGTAAAAACAATTTCCTGCGGGCTTTTGGCATTTAAAAATCTGGCAACCGTCTGCCGGGCTTTTTCATACTCGAACGTAATCTGCTCCGACAGCAGGTAAGAACCGCGGTGAACGTTGGAATATTCCCTGGTATAAATATCAACCATACGGTCAATGACAACCTGCGGCTTTTGTGCCGAGGCGCCGGAATCGAGAAACGTATTGGGCTTGCCATTCACCAGCATATTTAAAACCGGAAAATCTTTACGTATTTCTTCCACATTATACATGATTTCACTTCTTCCTCAACATTTTGCCTTATCTGCCGCTTATAATGTATAAACCGGAACATTCCTATTCAAGTTTATCTTTGGTATAAATCAGGCTAACGACCTTATCCAGCCCCGAACGTCTTCGTCGGCAATTTTATTAATCACGTCATCAAGGTATGCCGCAATGAGAATAGCTCTAGCCTCCTCGCGGCCGATACCGCGGGACTGCATATAAAAAAGCATATTTTCATCAAGTTCGCCGCTGGCCGCACCATGAGAACACTTGACGTCGTCGGCAAAAATCTCAAGCTCGGGCTTAACGTCGATTTCAGCCGTATCGCTGAGCAGCAAAGCCTTATGAAGCTGCCGGCCTTCTGTTTTGACACAATCAGGCGCGATATTGATTTTCCCCTGAAACACGCCGCGGGCATCCCCGCCGACAACGCCTTTTACCAGCTGTTCGGAATACGTACAGGGCGACAGATGTTCGACATCAGTCGTCGTATCAAGAGTTGCCCACCCGTTCATCCGATAGGCCGCGTTTACTTCTGCGCGGGACTGTTCTTCCGCCAGCAGCACCCGCGTTTCATTGCGGGCAATGTTGGCTCCCTTTTGCAGGCAAAAGGCATGATATTCGCCGCCAGCCTTAACCTCAGCCACATTTAAGGCCACATGGTTGGCTTTAAAAGCCTCATTTTGATATTTATAATGTTCAAGGCGGGCGTGGCGGCCAATAAACATTTCGTTCACCACGTTGGCAAAATAGCGGGATTTGACCTCTCCGGTGTAGTGCCAGACCTCAACAAACTTGGCCGATGCCCCATCCTCCAAAACCAGCAGATTGCGCAAATTGAAAAAAAGGTTGGCGGTGCCGGACATCGTATGGTTTATCAACACCAGCGGTTTTTTTAAGGAAACGTTCTTTTCGACCCGGATAAAAACGCCCTCGTTCAGATAACAGGTATTCAAGGCGGCAAAAGGATGACGCTCCATTTTGACGAGCCGGCCGAGATATCCCCGGACGTCGCCTTGCAGCAATACGGCCTCTATCAGCGGAAGAACCTGAACTCCTTGCGGAAGCTCGGTTTGAGACGGATCAAAAATACCGTTGTTAAAGTGAATCCGATAGGCCTCAAACGGCAATTCAAACTTGTCATCCCCGATTTCCGAAGAAACGTTCATTTCAAAGTCATCGGCATTCAAATCACGCGGCTTGGTATACTTCCAAGCTTCCGTTTTGGCAGAAGGAATCCCCTGCTTTTCAAAAGCGGCCAACCCGTCCCGGCGCAATTGCCGGAGCCAGGGAAGGTTTTCGCCGAGAAGTTTTATGTCCTGAACCAAACCTGCCATTATTTTTCTCTCACAAATTCGGCATAGCCTTTTTCTTCCAGCTCAAGAGCCAGATTTTTGTCACCTGACTTGACGATATGCCCGTCGGCATAAACATGGACAAAGTCCGGTACGACATAATTCAAAAGGCGCTGATAATGCGTAATGACCAACATGGAGCGATGACCATCACGCAGGGCATTTACGCCGTCGGCAACCACTTTCAGCGCATCGATGTCCAATCCCGAATCCGCTTCGTCCAAGACGGAAAGCGCCGGTTTCAAAATTGACATTTGCAGAGTTTCGAGACGTTTTTTCTCACCGCCGGAAAAACCGACGTTGACCGGACGTTTAATCATCTCATTATCAATACCAAGCTTTTTGCCCTCTTCCCTGACCATTTTTACAAATTCCATGGTATCAAGTTCCGGCAGGTTGTGATATTGGCGAATCGCATTAACCGCGTGTTTCAGAAAAGTCGTCGTCGGCACGCCGGGAATTTCGACCGGATACTGCATACATAAAAATATGCCTTCGCGCGCACGTTCTTCCGTCGACATTGCCAAGAGGTCTTTTCCCCTGAACCGGACGGAACCGGACGTAACTTCATAGCCGGGCTTGCCGCAAAGCACATAAGACAAGGTAGATTTTCCGGCGCCGTTCGGCCCCATAATGGCATGAACCTCGCCTTCATTAATGGTCAGGTTAAAACCCTTGATTATTTCCTTGTCGCAAACGCGGGCACACAAATCTTCAATTTCAAGCAACGGTGTTGTCATTATTTTCTGTTATCCTTTCAGGCAGCGTGGGTCTTGTCCCAATCGTCGAGACGACGCTCAATCAGTTTTATTTTTTCGCTTTTATAAGCCTCGACCTTGTCGGCAATTTGGTAATTTTCTTTCAGCTGTTCAAGCATAATTTCAACATCGGCGGTCTCTTCAATAATTTCGGCCAGATTGTCTTTGCCGCGGTTGACGTTTTTGAGTATCTCCTTCATCAGTTCGGACATTTCTTCGACGACCATCATCATCTGGGCCTGTTCGCCCCAAGTGTGCAATGCTCTTTTTAATACAGGGTTAACCATTATCCTACGCTTCCTTCCAGCGAAATGTTAATTAACTTGGCAGCCTCGATGGCAAACTCCATCGGCAAGTGCTGCATGACTTCCTTACAAAATCCGTTGACTATCAGACTAACGGCCTCTTCTTCGGAAATTCCGCGCTGCAGGCAGTAAAACAACTGTTCGTCACTGATTTTGGACGTGGTTGCCTCATGCTCAATTTGTGCGGTTTTGTTCCGGTTTTCGATATAAGGCACGGTATGAGACCCGCAGGTCCGGCCAATCAGCAAGCTGTCGCACTGCGAATAGTTGCGCGCATAATCGGCGCCGGGCGAAACCTTTACCAGCCCGCGATAAGTCTGATTGGAAAAGCCGGCTGAAATGCCTTTTGAAATAATCTTTGAAGAAGTGTTTTTACCGATGTGTATCATTTTAGTACCGGTATCCGCCTGCTGCCGGTTATTGGTAATCGCTACCGAATAAAATTCGCCGACGGAATTATCTCCCTGCAAAATACAGGACGGATATTTCCAGGTAACCGCAGAACCGGTTTCAACCTGCGTCCACGAAATTTTGGAATTTGCCCCGCGACAGGCTGCACGTTTGGTTACAAAGTTGTATACCCCGCCTTTGCCGTCCTTATCCCCGGGATACCAGTTCTGCACGGTGGAATATTTGACTTCGGCATCTTTCATTACCACAATTTCAACAATTGCGGCATGCAGCTGGTTTTCGTCCCGCTGGGGCGCCGTACAGCCTTCGAGATAAGAAACATAGCTTTCGTCATCGGCTATAATGAGGGTTCGCTCAAACTGTCCGGTGTTTTTGGCATTAATGCGGAAATAGGTTGACAATTCCATCGGACAGCGGACGCCTTTGGGAATATACACAAACGACCCGTCGGTAAATACGGCCGAATTCAGACAAGCAAAAAAGTTATCGGTATAAGGTACCACCGAACCAAGGTATTTTTGAACCAGGTCGGGATATTCTTTAACAGCCTCGGAAATAGAACAAAAGATGACGCCTTTTTCCGCCAGCTTTGCCCGATATGTGGTTGCCACGGAAACGCTGTCAAAAACAGCGTCGACGGCGACCACGCCGGCCAGAACTTCCTGTTCCTTCAGCGGAATTCCCAATTTTTCATAAGTCTCAAGCAATTCCTTATCGACTTCGCTCAGGCTTTTGGGAGCGACTTTTTGTTTGGGTGCCGAATAATAACAGAGATCCTGATAGTCAATTTTATCATAGGCCAGCTTTGCCCAATGCGGCTCTTTCATGGTTTTCCAAAAATCAAACGCCTTCAAGCGCCATTCCAGCAGCCATTCGGGTTCGCCTTTTTTTGCGGAAATCAGACGGATTATATCTTCATTCAGCCCTTTGGGGGCCGTGTCGGCCTCGATAGCCGTCACAAAGCCGTATTTGTATTTGTCGCCGCTTTCATCAATTATCTGCGGCTTTTCTTTAGTTACTTTGCTCATCGGTTTCCTTTGTTCAGTTGTCATAAAATTAGTGTTTTTTGAATGAAAATGCAACCTCTATTTAACCTTATTTTAGCTTTTGGACGGCTAAAGTGAAAAGAATCGAAAACTTAGAGGTATGAACATGACAAATCTGCTGATAATTTTATTGACCGCAATCATCCTGATGCTGACGGCATACGTTTTCGTCCTGCGCAACAAAGTCCGGCAGACCAGCCGGACCCTCAAAGAACTGATTAAGGAAAACGACGGACAACAAAGCAATCCCGGCAAGACGAACGGCGACATTTACTTCAAGATCGATAAAAACTTCGAGATTACCTTTATCAATGATTCCGGAGCGGATATTTTGGGCCATACCGCCTATGAGCTTAAAGGAAAGTCGGTGTTCGGCACTCTGGTTGAGGACAAGGGCGCCAACCGGCAGGCCTTTGCAAATGCCCTGAGCAAAATGTGCCGCAACCAGTCCACCATCAACACTCAAATCGTACTCTTGAAAGGAAACGGGCAAAAGCAACTGATGCTTTGCCGCGAACGGCCGCTGCTCAACGAAATTCTGGAATGCGAAGGCATCAGCTTTTTGTGCAAAGACCTTTCCGAAGCCAAAGCCTGGGAAGAAAACCTCAACCAATTCCAGCACCGGGACATTTTCACCAACGGGCTTAACGAGCAGGCCCTGCTGGAAAGGTTTGAGCATGACTTCAAACTGGCCAAACGTTATAATAAAGATTTTTCCTGCGTAACGGTCGAACTGCGAGACATCTACGATTTCATCAGCAGAGGCATCGACTTTGAAACGGCTGACAAATTACTAAAAGTCATGAGCGACGTTTGTTTTTCCAACCTGACTCCCAATGCCAACATCGGCCGGGTCGACAAAACCAAAATCGTTATGGTTCTGAACGGAACAAACCGCGAAAAAGCCCTCGCCATCGCTCAAAAAATTATGAAAGAATCGGTGCCGGCAATTCGTCAGCTCGGGGTTGACGAATACAATGCCCAGATGATTGTCATTACCTACAGCGACAGAAAAAACGTCAACGACACTTTCGAGAGCATGTGGTCAAGGCTGCGCCGGCACATCAAAACCGCTCTCAAAAACCGCGAATACGGCGTCATATCGTCGGAACTGCGGGGCAAAGCCCTGCCTGAAAAGCAGGACTCAAAAATATAAATAAAATATTAATCTGTCCGTGATAGGGTCAAAGATACTATAGTAGTAAAACAAAAGTATACTTTGATTCGATGCTGAAGAAAAAGCTGACATTGCGGCTCCTGCCGCTGATATTGCTGTTGCTCACCGGCTGTTCAACCCATTCGGGAATACGGCTGTTCAATTATGACCTGGGCAGCTTTTTCGGCGGAACGCCGGACTATGTGACGGTTCAAAAAGGAGACACTCTTTACAGCATCGCCCGCCGCTATAACGTTCCCATCCGCGACATGATTGAAGCCAACGGTCTGAGGCCGCCTTATACCCTCAACATCGGCCGGGTTCTCAAAATGCCCAACGCACGGTTTCACATTGTTGAAAAAGGCGATACCGTTTACAACATTTCCAAGCGTTATGACGTTGACATGCGTTCTTTAAGCAAGCTCAACAACATTGCCGCCCCCTATGCCCTGAGAATCGGGCAAAGGCTGGTTATTCCGGGTTCGGTCGTAAGCAGCTCGACGACGCCGACAACGGCAAGAAAAGCGGCAACCTCATCAAAGACTTCCTCCTGGAAAGCGAGCTCCGCCAAAAAGAAGACAACTTCCGCCGCCAAAAAGAAAACCACCCGGACCACAACCACAACAGTAAAAAAACGAACGTCCAAATTCGCATGGCCGGTACAGGGAAAAGTCGTTTCCAACTTCGGCCCGATTGCCAAAGGGCGCAATAATGACGGCATCAACATCAAAGCGCCTCTGGGCACCCCGGTCAAAGCCGCCGACGCAGGAACAGTCGCCTATGCCGGCAACGAACTCCGAGGGTTCGGCAACCTTATCCTGATTAAACACAGCGGCGGGTGGATGACCGCTTATGCCCACAACGACCGCATTTTGGTACGCAAAGGCCAGAAAGTGAAAAAAGGAGAAAAGATTTCAACCGTCGGCAGTACCGGCGGTGTCAGCACGCCTCAGCTGCATTTTGAAATCAGAGCGGGAAAGAAAGCCGTCAACCCCAAAGCGTATCTGCCGTAAGAAACTGCCCGCCGATACCTTCTTAAATTAAAAAATACTTGTGAAATACTCATTTTTGCCCTATATAAGCAAGAGAACTTGATATATAGTAACGGTCAGTTAATAACTTAGGAGAAGAAAATGTTAATTAGTCCTGCTTTTGCACAAGCAACCGAAGCCGCTGCACAACAAGGCTCCATGTACGGCACCCTGCTGCAGTTAGGTTTGATTTTCGTTATTTTCTATCTGCTGCTCATTCGTCCGCAGCAGAAGAAAATCAAACAGCACGAAGCCATGCTGTTTGCCATTAAAAAAGGCGACACCGTTATTACCGGCGGCGGCATTTATGCAAAAGTACTCGATGCCGACGATCCCGTTGACCTTAAAGTAGAAATTGCCGACGGTATCGTGGTTACCGTAAACCGCGGAACCATCCGTGACGTGGTTGTCAATGACGCAAAAGCAGCCAAACCGGCCGTTAAAGCCCAAAGCAAAGGCAAAAAAGCTGCTAATTCCAATAAAGCTAAAAAATAAAAGGCAAAGATATGTACAAATTATCCAAATCAAGAATAATCCTGATTCTGGCCGTATGCTTTTTAGGCATCTTTTTTGCTATTCCAAACGTAATCAGCAATTCTGATGCCCTGCCGAAATGGTGGCAGCCGGTCAATCTGGGACTGGACCTGCAAGGCGGTTCCAACCTGTTGTTGGAAGTTAAAGTCGACGACGTTATTAAAGAGAGGATGTCTTCAATAGAAGATTCCGCCCGCCAGATATTGCGCGAGAACAAAATCCGCTATCAGAACCTGAACGCCGGCGCGGATTCCGTAAAAGTCAAAATCGAAAATGCAAATTCCCGCAACAAAGCGGCCAATTTGTTCAGAAAAATCGACGACGGCATTCAAGCGACGGAAAACGCCGACGGTGAGATAGAAATCAAATACAGCGACGTCGAATTGAACAAGCTGAAAATGAAGATTGTCGACCAATCGATTGAAATCGTCAGACGCCGTATTGACGAACTGGGTACTAAAGAACCGGTTATTCAGAGCCAAGGCGTCGACCGCATCGTGGTTCAGCTGCCCGGTCTGCAGAATCCGGAATATGTCAAAACCCTGCTCGGCAAAACGGCAAAAATGTCTTTTCACCTGGTTGACAGCAGATCTTCCGCGGCAGAAGCCAGAAGGGGCAAACTCTCCGCTTCTTCCCGTCTGATTCAAGGCAGCGAGGGCGAAACTTATGTCATCGGCCGCAAGCCTGTCGTCAGTGGAGAAAATCTGGTTGACGCGCAGCCTTCTTTCCAAGAGGGCGAGGCTGTCGTCAGTTTCAAGTTCAATTCGTTGGGCGGCAAAAAGTTCGGCGAAGTTACCAAAAACAACATTGGTGAACGTTTGGCCATCGTTTTGGACAACGAAGTCATTTCGGCTCCGACCATTCAAAGCGCAATTTTGGGCGGCAGCGGCATTATCAGCGGCAACTTTACTGTCAAGTCTGCCAATGACCTGGCCTTGCTGCTGCGCTCCGGTGCCTTGCCCGCTCCGCTGGAGGTTCTGGAAGAAAGAACGGTTGGCGCCGGTTTGGGTTCCGACTCAATCCGCGAAGGCATTGTCGCTTCCATTATCGGTCTGATTGCCGTAGTTTTGTTTATGGTTGCGGCATACGGCCTGTTCGGCGTGTTCACAACGGTTACGGTTTTCATCAACCTGTTCCTGATGCTCGGCGCATTGAGCTTTATGGGGGCAACCTTAACCCTGCCCGGCATTGCGGGTATTATTCTGACCATCGGTATGGCGGTTGACGCAAACGTGTTAATCTTTGAGAGAATGCGTGAAGAAGTCAAAGCCGGACGCTCAACCAAAGATGCGGCCGAAGCCGGATTTACCGAGGCCTGGGGCACCATTGTCGACTCTAACCTGACGACGCTGGTTGCCGCATTTGTCCTGTTCTACTTCGGAACCGGACCGGTCAGAGGTTTTGCCGTTACCTTGGCTATCGGTATCGCCACATCGATGTTTACTTCGGTAACCGTCACAAGATTAATTATTTCCAGCTGGATTGCGAAATACAAACCAACCAGACTGCCAATCTAGTTTAATAAAGGAATTTTTCAGATGATGAAAATGTTTAGTTGGGTAACCAAAGATACGACAATTGACTTTATGAAAGCCAGAAAACTGACTTATGTCTTGTCAATTGTCATGGTTGTTTTATCAATAGCCAGCATTGCCATTAAAGGCTTTAACTACGGCATTGATTTTTCCGGCGGTATTTTAATTGAGCTGAAAAGCGAAAATAAAATAAATCTGGAAGAAATGCGCAACAAGATCAATACGGTTGACGTCGACGAAGTCAACCTGCAAACCATCGGCGAAACCGGAACGGAAGTTATGATTCGCGCTCAGGCCAAAGAACTTAACGAAAAAGAGCAGATGGCCGTCGTTAACCAGATTAAGCAAGTTCTGGGCAACGATTATGAGTACCGCAGAGTTGAACTGGTCGGACCGCAGGTTGGCGACGAGCTGAAAAAAGCCGGCGTCATCGCATCCGTTATTGCCGTACTGGCCATCAGCGCTTACATATGGTTCCGTTTTGAATGGCAGTTTGCCCTTGGCGCAATGATTGGTTTGATTCACGACATCATCACCACGGTCGGCCTGCTTTCTTTCTTCGGGTTTGATTTCAGCCTGACGACGGTGGCAGCGGTACTGACGCTTGCCGGTTATTCGGTGAACGATACGGTGGTGACTTATGACCGCGTCAGAGAAAACCTGCGCAAATTTAAGAAAATGCCTCAATATGAGCTGTTGAACAAAAGTATCAACGACATCTTCTCAAGAACAATCTTGACCGGATGCACAACGATGCTGGCAGCATTAGCGCTGTTTATCTTCGGCGGCGATACGTTGAGAAGCTTCTCCTTCACCATCGTATGGGGCGTTGTGGTAGGCACTTACTCGTCAATTTACGTTTCCGGCGTTTTCCTGAACCTTTTCGATTTGAGAAAAGCACAGGAAGAAAAGGTTATCAACCCGTTCGGCAACGTAGAATAACGAATCCGTACAAACAAAAAAAATCCCGCTCGCAAAGCGGGATTTTTTTTATCATCAGAATACAATTTTGCCTCCGCAGAAGCTGACAACCATCCAGGCATACCCCAAGAAGCGGCAAAAACACAAAAGCAGGATGACTGCCCCGACAGCGTCAGGTTACGGATGCTTATAAGCTGCACTTTATTTTCTGGAGCAGCTCCTCCCGATTAAACTTTACTTTGGGAAGGCAGGGCCAGGCATTGAGACCGTCATCGACATAGCGCGGCAGCAAATGCAGATGAAAATGCCCGACCGATTGTCCGGCTGCACGGCCGCTGGCATGCAACAAATTCACACCCCGAGCCTGGAGAGACTTTTTTAGTACGGCAGAAAGGTATTTTGCGGCACAGGCCACTTGTTTCAGGGTTGCGTCATCAATATCGAAAATGTTATCAAAATGACGACGTGGCACAATCAGACAATGTCCGTATGCCTCCGGCTTTCGCGGAAAGAAACATACGACGTCATCATTTTCCCAGATGATATCGGCCGGACTTTGGCGAGAAACAATGTCGCAAAATATACACATAAAACCCTCCCTGTTTTTTTATATCATACTACCCAAACGGAAAATGCCGCAACTTATTTTAACGGATATCAAACTTGCCAAATAAAATAAAAGGTATATGCTCAAGCCAACTTAACCTGTGAGGAGAAAGAAATGACCAAAATATCTTGGAAACCGGGCACTATGCTGGCTCCGGTACCGCCTGTTATGGTAACCTGCGGAACAATGGAAAAACCCAACGTGCTGACGATTGCCTGGACGGGAATCGTCAATTCAGAGCCGCCGATGACTTACATTTCGGTACGCCCGAGCCGTTATTCGCATAACATCATAAAAGAATCCGGCGAGTTTGTCATTAACGTTACGACGCTTGAACTGGCAAAGGCCTGTGATTACTGCGGCGTCAAGTCCGGCAAGAATACAGACAAGATAAAAGAGATGAATCTGGAAATCGAAGCTTGCAAAAAAGTGGCGGCGCCGATGCTGAGCAAAGCCCCGATTTCTTTGGAATGCAAAGTGAAGTCCGTCACCTCGTTCAAAACGCATGATATGTTTCTGGCTGAAATCGTCAATGTTAACGTTGACGACAGATATTTGGAAGAAGACGGCCGACTGGCTTTGGAAAAGGCTGGGCTGCTCGCTTATGTTCACGGCCGCTATTATACGCTCGGACGCGATCTCGGCGCTTTCGGATGGTCGGTCGACAAGACAAAGGAAAACAAAACCAAGCCCCGAAAGTCAAAATTTAACGAGCTTCTGGACTCTGAAAAAGAAACCAAGGCCAAGCTCAGAGCCTCTGCCGAAAAAATACTGCTTCGTCCCCGCGACAAACAAACGCTCAGAGAGGAAAAAGACGAGAAGTCTCCCAAGAAAAACGCCTGGTCAAAACAAGGCCGCGATATGCGCGGCAGCAAAACGGCTGCCTCAGCAGAACGGTCAAAGAAAAAATACGGCAACAACAAGGCTTTTAAACGCGCAAAAGCAACCAAGGCCTGATTTACAAAAAAATAAAACCCCGGTTAGTTAGCCGGGGTTTTTTAATCAGGGATGATTTAGAAGTTGTATCTAACGCCAAAAGAAAGTTCGTCAATGTCTTCCATAAAATCGCCGTCCAACGGAATATGACGATACATCAGTCGGAAGTTCAAACGACGCGTCATCCAAAACTGAGCACCGGCACCGTAACGGAAAACGGTTTTATTTTCATCAAACTTCACTTTGCTGCCGCTCACCATATTGAGGGAATTTTCAGAATATCCATTTAATTTGGCTTCCGCCGAAATATCATAATTGGCGATACCTCCGGTCACCATCAGTTCAAACCGGGATGCAACCGGCAGATAGAAGATGGCATCCAAACCATAAGCTTTGTACTCAATATTATACTCGGCCTGCGCAAACTTATCGAGACCGGAATAATGCTCCTGATATTTAATCTGATTATCGGACAAAGACTGTTGATAAAAACCTTCAACGCCGAAATATTTAAACGGACGAACACCGACGTTACCGCTGAGAACATCGATTTTATCCTCAAAATTCTCTGTACTGCCGGTGTAGTCATTGCCTCCGGTTAGGGGACTTTTCATAATAAAGTTTTTGTCGGCAACCGAGGTTGAACCGATAACGTAATCCATACCGATTGAAAACTTTTTCAACCCGTTGGATGATGCAGCCGGACGGCGGCTGTTGTAATAAGAAGCGCCGACCTGCGAGGGATAATTCGGATTATAGCTCTGGGCCTGAGCAGCAGAACTCAAAACCAGCCCGGCAGCCAATCCGCTTAACAACAAAAGTTTATTCATCAGTTTCATCCTTAACTAAAACAGAAAACGCACGCCCAACGAGACTTCGCTCATATCGTCAACAATATCTCCTCCGATGGAAACATACCGATACATACCGCGCAAAGCCACGCCTTCGGCAATATTAACCTGAGCGCCGATTGCCGCACGCCAGCCGACATTGCTGTCGTCAAACTTTTTACTGACCACCTCTTTTAATCTGATTCCGGTAACATCATAAACCGCAAAATTGGCGCTGGTTTCAAAATCATATTTGGCAACGCCCACAGAACCGACAAAATCAAAATAAGCGGAAACCGGAATATATCCGACCAAATCCAGACCGTAAGCGCTGTATTTGGTGGTAAACTCATTCATCAAGTATTCACCCGTACTGCTGCCGGTATTCAATGTATGATTGTCAATTGAAGTGAGGGTTTTATCTTCATAGGTTTTCTCATAGAAAGCCTCCAGTCCCCAATACTTGCTGACCCGGGCACCGAGAACGAAAGAGAGGTTATCCTGATCGTCAATCAGGTTGTCGGTTTTGAGCTTAATCGGACCGTTAGCAAAGCGAATATCGTCGATACTCAGATGATCAGACGCGGCAGACGGAGACGCAATGTTGTAATCCATACCGATGTAATATTTAAAATAGTTCAGCTTGTTAAGCTGTGTTTTGGCGGCGCGCTTGATGTCGCGGATATCTTCGTCAAAACCTTTTTTGTAACCGGAATATAATCCGTTGCACGGACACATAACGGTTTTGCCCATAACGACGGAACCGTCGGCATCAAAAGGCTCTTCCGGGTTGCAGGGACACCACTCGACATTGTACAAATCACCATAGGCGGGAGCATCGGCAGCCTGAACGGAGGTTCCGACAGAAAGTGCCGCACCGGTAACGCCCAAGAATAACAAAAACTTTTTCATCAAATCTAATCCTCGAGAGAAATTTCTTTGTTTTTACAATAGATGACCATGGCAAAAAGTGCAATCCGCGTCTGGCTTTATACACACATTTTTGTCCGCAGCGCTTTTCTCGCACAGTTAAATGAAACGAAGATAACAAGATTGTTAAAGAAAAGTTAATTTGACAAAATTTTCGCGAATTTTAATTGATTTTTAGCATTTTTCGGGCTAGAATAATGGTAATGAATAAAGGAGACTTTCAATGGCTGAAATTGATTTTGACTATGATTTCGGATTTGACGAATCAAAAGACATATTTAAACAACGGGAAGAAATTTTAGAAAATTACACCAAACATTTCAGCTCAATGAATGTGTTCGATCATTTTAACCTGCTGAAACAGCTGGCTCCCAACGACCGTTTTCCGGAGCTGGAGAAATGCGGCGATACCGGCAAAAAGTACATCAAGCATATTGAGGGGATGATTCAAGACTACAATAGCGGCAAGCTTAAAGTAGAAGACCGTGACCTTGGCCGTTTCTGGGACGTGGTTCATGCCGCGGAAGTTTCGCTGGGCGACAGCCGCGCGTTTAAGAAATGCGACGGCAGCCTCCGCAAGCGCTCACACAATTTAATCAAAAACAACTTTCAGGGATTGGATTACAACGACTTAGAAGCTTTCAGCAATTTTCCCAACGAGGAATATCGTCCGGGTCTGTTCCAAGACAAAATCCGGCTGAAGGACGTTTTGAAACCGAGAATCGACGAAGAAAGGCAAAACCATATAGATAAGCAACATGCCATAGGCCTGTCGTCAGACTTAAAATGCATTAACGATATTATGGAACAAATGCCGAAAGACCGGGATTACACTGATCTCGAGTATGTTGAAACTTTCCAGAAACTCTACAGAGAAAAATACAGAGACGATGTCGTTTATGTTAATTCTTATAATTTGGGCGTCAACCGAAATATCCTGCAAGGGATTATGAATAACGAAAAGCACGGCAACGAGTATCTTGCCATGATTCAGGAACAAAACCCCAACTTTAATCCCGAAGAAACGCTGGCAATGTTAAACGCGCTGACCGCGATGACCAAGACTTATGAAGATCACCAAAAAGCAGAAGCGCAAAATCAGACCACCTTGGACAGTGCAAACGCCAACACGGCAGAATCTGCCGAAACCCCGACCATCGGACAATTTGCTTCGCAAGACGAAATTAACCTGAACGAAAATGAAGGACAGGACACCCAACAACCCGCCGGAACGACGGAAGTCGGCGACGGCGGCGAACCGGTGCCGGAAAAAACAGAAATCACTCTTGACGACGATTTTAAACTGTACCTGACTCAAAACGGCATCTCGCTGGAGCAGTATCTGGCTGAGCCGTCCAAGTTTGAAGACATCAAAAAAGAGTTTGACGAATCCAAAAACAAAAAAGAAGAAGGAAACGAGCTTTCCGACGAAGAGAAAAAGCAACAAAACGAAGAAAACGAGGCCGCTGCACGCGCCAAAGAGAAAGAAGACGCAGCAAAGGCCGCTGCCGAAGAAGAGGCCCAAAAAGCGGCTGAGGCGACTGCCGAAGAGGAAGCCAAATCAGCAGAAGAGGCCCGTAAAGCCGCTCAGGAGGCTCAAGCCGAGGAAGAAGCACGTAAAAAGGCTGAGGAAGAGACCAAAGCCGCAGAAGAAGATGCGCGGACCAAACAGGAAGAAGACAATCCGGTCATAACCGCGGAGGAAGAAAAAGACGCTCCTCATTCCAAGGACTCCGACTGGCATACCGCACAAGAAGAAAAGGTAAAAAAATATTGCGAAAGCAACGGTTCCAGCTACGAAATCATCCCAACCGACGACCATTCTTTTGCCTATAACCTCTCTCCCAGCGAGGAGAAAAAGAAAGAGGGGCTGACGGACCTTACGATTAAGCATACCACCCCGGATTATATGATTGTCAACGGCAAAGACGGACACATTCCCAGCGTGGAAGACTTTAAATCGCTGACCAAAGATATGCCGGAAATCAACTTGGGAATTGCCGAAGACAAATACGCGGCTCGCCTGATGGTGGCTCAACTGGAAAACGGCGGCCAAATTCACAATGTGCCGAAACTGAGCAAGCTCAAAGACGCCGAACCGGAGATGATGGAAAAACTGCAGAAGATGAAAGAGAAGTCGGCCGAAGAAAAAGCAAAGAAACTTACGGTTGACCGGGTTCGCGAGCTGCGCGGCCTGTCTCTGGCAAAAAAAGCGGCCGCAATGAGCGACGAGGAATACGGAAAATTCAAGGAATCGCAGGAATATCAGAAACTGAAAGAAGCTGAAGAAAAAAGCGGCACACCCCAATACACCGATTTGATAGACAAAGCCCGCCTTGATAAAGACAGCGAAGAATACAAAAAGCTTTCGGATGAAGACAAAGCCAAAGTCGACAAGATTCACGAAAGCGTTGCCAAGCTTGACAAGAACGAAGCCCGTAAAAAAATTATGGAAGCACGCGGCGTCGTCAAGTCCTCCCGTACGGTTGAACGCAACGGCGAAGGCAGTGACGCAAAAGTCGAGACCAAACTCAAAGACAACGCCGACCGCAACAAATACAACGACGCAATGAAACTTATCAAGCAAAATGCCGCAGAACGCCAGTTCAGGTAACTTTGGCGGATAAATATCCGCATTGCGCGCCGTTTTTTTCATCGACGCAAATAAGCTTTCCGATACCTAAACACGGGTAAAACTTTCTGACCGCGCCAAATATGTTTGGTGCGGTCATCAGTTTGTCCCGCCGCTATTTTTTTGATTGCAATTCTTCCCAGATAAAGTAAACTCAGTCTTGCAGTTCAGAGACGGACTGCGGTGTCTCAAAAACATCTTCGGGATTCCACCTTGTGGTGGAGTGCGTGACATAAGCCGTTTTACGGTCGAATAAACGTGACTGTTCTCGACAGTTTTTGAGCTCCACCTCCTTGTTTTTTCAAGGAGGTTTTTGTTTTCAATTAACAAAAAGGAGCTAAAAAAATGATAATTGATAATATTGACCCCAAAACCGTCAAAAATGATAATTGATAATATTGCCCCCAAACCCGTCCGCGGCAGCGTCGGTTTGATGCTGCGGGAAGAACGCTTAGCGCGTGGTTTGAGCTTTGAACAGGCCGCCGACGCGGCCAGAGTGTCTTACCGTTATATGCACCGGCTGGAAAGGGGCAAGGGGTATTATTTTGTCTTTTTCAAGCGTCTGCTGGCGCTCTACAACAAACAGGTCAACATCGAGCATCGATCTCGTTCACCGCCGGCAACAAATAAAGCCCTGTTTGAACGAAGGGCTTTTATTATGTTTGAAAAATGAGACTTTTGTTTTAACAAGCGTTTTTAGCGGGAGT
Source organism: Proteobacteria bacterium CAG:495 (assembly GCA_000432275.1). Lineage (GTDB taxonomy): Bacteria > Pseudomonadota > Alphaproteobacteria > RF32 > CAG-239 > CAZU01. The sequence goes on along the minus strand of HF995320.1, from coordinate 11,449 downwards.
ATGCCGCCTCAATAATTCTGTTGCGGCGCAGCTCGTCAAGGTCGTAATTGGCCTTGATGTTTAATTGCGGGGCTATTGCTTCAATGATTTTTGCCGCCGTCGGCACCGTATTCCAGCCGGAAGTCACAAACCCCCAGGTTTCTTTGAGCGGTTTGGGTTCGTCCAGCATAACGATTAAGGCATATTTGGGGTTGGAAATCGGAAATGCGGCGACAAAAGTGGTGCGGACTTTCTTGTCGACGTATTTTCCCTGAGCCGAAAGCTTGTTGGCCGTTCCGGTTTTGCCGGCCAC
>HF995320.1:0-11107 GCA_000432275.1 Proteobacteria bacterium CAG:495 | reverse complement strand
CGTCTGCCGGAACCGTCGGTTACCACCAGTCTCATCAAATCGCGCATTGCCTTGGAAGTGTTGAACGAAATAACCCGGTGTCCGTCTTTGGTTTTGCTGCTGCCTTTAATCAGTGTCGGGCTGTGATAAATGCCGCCGTTAATCATTGCGGCATATCCGCTGACGACATGCAGGGGCGAAACCGCCAGTCCGTAGCCGAAAGCCACCGTCGCAATTGTTCCTTCGCTCCATTTTTTAGGGACCAGCGGCTGGCCTTTTTCCGCCACTTCAATGCTAAGCGGTTCAAAAAATCCCAGCTTTTCCAAAAAATTGCGCTGCTCGTTGCCGCCGACTTTCAGCGCCATACGAGCCGAACCGATGTTAGAGGAATAAACCAGAATTTCAGGCACGGACAGCCAGCGGTTCTCGCCGCGGTAGTCCTTAATGACGTTGTGTTTGAGTTTTAGCGGCTCAGAGGCGTCAAACCTGTCGGCAACTTTAACTTTTCCGCTCTCCAGCGACATCGCGGTATTAAAGATTTTTAAGACTGAACCCGGTTCATATACGCCTTTGGTCGCCATATTGAACAAGGCCTGTTCTTTTTTCACCTTGTTGATGTTGGGGTCGTAGTCGGGCAGCGAAACCATGGAAACGATTTCGCTGGTCTTGACGTCAAGCAAAACCGCCGTAGCGCCTTCGGCCTTAAATTTTTCCATACCTTCTTTGAGCATCTCTCGGATTGTGTCCTGAATGCCGACGTCAATTGAAAGCATCAGCGGAATGTCCGACTGGGTGAGCCTTTCGTTCATTTCTTTTTCAATGCCGGAAATGCCGATGTTGTCGATGTTGGTGGTGCCGATAACGTGGGCAAACAAGTTTTTGTGCGGATAGACGCGTTTTTCGCCGTTTTCAAACTCCAGCCCCGGAATGCCCAGATAGTTGATTTGATATTGCTGCGAGGGTGTCAGGTTTCGTTTCAGATAAACAAAGCTGCCCCGGCGGGTGAGCTTTTTGTAAACGCTGTCGTATTTCAGCTCCGGCAAAACCCGGACCAGTTCTTCGGCTGCTTTTTTGGGATTCAGCACTTTGCGCGGATTGGCATACAGGTTAACGGTCGGCAGCGAAGTGGCGATGATGGTTCCGTTGCGGTCGATGATGTCTGCGCGGCGGATGGGATTCTGGGCATAAATGCCGGGGGAGGCGTCGTCGGCCTCAGAACTGAAATGAAGGTTGGGAATAATGCAAAGGTCAAACAATCGCGCCGCAATAACCGTATATACGGCAATAAATCCGAGCAAAGCGGCTAACACGCGGTTTTTACAAACGGATACGGGGTCTTTTTCACAGGAAAAGCTTTTGAAAGAGGAACTCTTGTCAATCTTAATTTCTTCACCGGGAAGGTAAAAGTCATCCTTGCCTTTTTTGGAAAAATACTTTCCTGCCATTGTATTTGCTTCTGCCCATAACTTAACGGGTTAACGGCGGGCATTGGTAAGTCTTTTAAGTTCCTTGTTCTGCTCGGCGTAACTCGAAATATTTTTTCTTGCGGCTATCTTTCTCGATTCGCCGTTTTCATAGCTGAATGGTAACGCAGAATAGTTAATAATTTGTTCAGCCCGGACCGGATTCAGCGAAATATGTTTGGCAGCCAGTTGCCGCAGACGCGACGGATTGTTGAGATGGCTCCATTCCGCTTTGAGCACGTGGATAGTCTTAATGTCGTCCTGAATGTTGCGGTTGATTGAATTTAACTCGTTTTCAAGCTCCTGAACCTTGTTTTTCATAACCAAAGAGCTGAAACCTATTAAACAGGGCAACGCAATCCATAACGCGATAGTGGCTATTTTTGTGCTGTTCATCTTTCGAATCCCTTCCTAGACTTCGAGTTGCTTTTTTATGGCATAACGCAGCTTGGCGGAGCGCGAACGGGCGTTTTGCGCAATCTCTTCCTGAGATGCGGCGATTGCCTTGGAGCATTTTGCAAACGTTATGCCTTTGGTTGAATTTACTTCCGGCAGATAGCGCGATACATGAGCGCTTTGGCCGGCGTTTTCTTTGAAAAAGTTTTTGACGATGCGGTCTTCCAGCGAATGAAAGTCCACAACGACCAGTCTGCCGCCCGGTTTTAAACGGGAAGTCGCTCCCGCCAGCCCTTTTTCAAGCTCGCCGAGTTCGTCATTGACGGTGATTCTCAAAGCCTGAAAAGTTCTTGTTGCCGGATCGATGGTGTTCGGCGTGCGGCGGATGACGGTATAGATTATCTCGGCCAGCTCTTTGGTCGTTTCAATCGGCTTGGCCTTGCGTGCTTCGACGATTTTGCGGGCAATGGCACGGGATTTTTTCTCTTCGCCGTAACGATAAATCAAATTGGCCAAATCTTCTTCTTTGAGGGTATTGACCAAATCGGCGGCAGAGGTGCCTTTTTGTGACATCCGCATATCCAGGGGAGCGTCTTTGCCGAAAGAGAAACCGCGTTCGGCTTCGTCCAGCTGCATGGAGGAGACCCCGATGTCAAAAACCGCACCGTCGATGTCCTCGGTTACCAGTTGTGCAAAATCGCCGAACTGTCCGGCTCTGAAATCAAACCGGCTGCCGAATTTGGCCTTCAGCTCTTCGGCTCTGGCGCTGACTGTCGGGTCGCGGTCGAGGGCGATGACTTTACAGTTTGCTTTTTCCAAAACGGCTTCGCTGTATCCTCCGTTGCCAAAAGTCGCGTCGACATACGTTTTACCGTCTGCCGGGGCCAGAGCCTCGAGCACTTCGGACAACATCACCGGAAAATGTCTTTTGTAATTGGGGTTCATTTACTTGTCCTCCGCCGGGCTTTTGAGGGATGGGCGTTTTTTGAGGACTTCGGCGCGGATGCGGGCTTCTTCTTTTTCCCAGTTTTCCGGGTTCCAAATTTGGAATTTGCGGCCCTTGCCGACAAAAACGGCGCTGTCTTTGATGCCGGCATGCTTAAGCAGTTTTTCGCTCAGCATAATCCGCCCTGTCGAATCAAAGGGATATCTTTTTGCATCGCCGAAAATCAGGTTGGTCAGGTCGTCTTGTTCCTGAGAAAAAAAGTCGAGCGAAGTTTCGATGTCTGCGGCCAGCTTGTCCAACAGGTCTTCCAGGCATCCTTCAATACAGGGAGCGCTGAGGCTTCTGTAGCATACAATCTCGCTTGACGTTTCTTTAACTATTGCGCGGTAATCTGAGGGAAGGGAGACGCGGCCTTTGGCGTCTACCTTGTTATAGATTGTATCCATAAAGAGAAATGACTTGCGCAACTCTTTGCTTCCCTCGTTAATTCCTGTGTTATTTATGGTATAACATGGGAAAATATGGGAATCAATGGGAAAATTTAGTAAATTGTTAACTGTTCTGTGTTTGTTCTGCATAAATTTTTTTCGATTCTCTCCAAGCCCGCAGAGGGCTTGAGCTTCCATGTGCAAAAAAATTGGGGATATTTTTTATCTTTTTTTAACACTATTCTGCTAACCGCGGCGTTGTTCTTTCAAATCATTGAATTTTATTTATTTTGTCTATTTACGGGCGGGCGATTCTGTGGTATATTGTCATCCGATATGTTATTAAATGTTTCCTCTCGGCTTAATGGGACCGGTCGAAAAGGAAAAAATCTGAGTCCCGCAGTTTTATTATGAACAATAATTGTTTTCACACCGCAGACGGTGTACACTTCCTGATAGCTACCGGCATCACGGAAGTAGAGGGTGCTAATTATCTGGTTAACCGTGACGGCAAAATCGTTGCAGTCGTAAACGGAGAAGAAACCGACGTTCCCGAAGTCGTTTACAACGAGGTCGGCGTGCCGTATCTGATTGTGCAGGACTTGTATGCCCTTGCAAAGGAAAAGGCCAAAAAGAACGGGGTTTACATAGCCGTTAAACAGGAACCGATACGTATCTGGAAAGATGTAAAGCCCGGCGGTGTTATCCGTTCGGTAATTGACGGTTTTCAGGAACACGCAGTTGAACTCGGCGATCGGCAGCTTGCCGCGCAAAATGTTATCAAGGGCGAGTTTTACGGTATCGGCAAGGACGTTCTGGCCGAGCGTTACCGTTTTGTCCGCAGCGAGGCTGACTATGATTTGTATGAGCCGCGTGCCGACAAACCGACCGAGTGGGTTTACTGCGATATAAACATCTGCTGTCCGCTGTGGGGCGGGATAGAGTGTATTACCACCCCGATGATAAACATTTCCAATCCGAAAGATTGTTACGCCTGCAATTTCATTGTCTGGTGGGGAAATGACGGTCGCCTGAATTCATATCGGGTTTTGCGGTATATTCGCGGCTGCGGCAGTGTTTACTTTGAGCAGCATGCCGATGTTCCGCAGCCGATGTCGCAGGCGCGGTTCAATCCGCCTCAGGTGTTGAAAGTAGGCTGATTGCGGCAGAAAATCAAAAAAACAGGGGTTTCTTCGGAAACCTCTGTATTTTTGTTTAAAAGCGTTTAACTAAAACGATAAAGCTGTTGCAATATGAAGGATTTTCGTATAACCTCACCATTTGTAAGGCAGTCGGATAGCTGCGCCGGAACAGGTTTTCGGTGAGGAAAGTCCGGGCTTCAAGAGAACAAGGCACCAGATAACGTCTGGCTGGAGCAATCCAAGGGAAAGTGCCGCAGAGATATACCGCCGGGCTAAATGTCCGGTAAGGGTGAAAAGGCGAGGTAAGAGCTCACCGCAGGACCGGTAACGGTTCTGGCAAGGTAAACCCTGTCTGATGCAAGACCAAGTTAGGGGTGTTCAAGTGCCGGGCTTCGGCTTTGCAAACTGAACAACAACGGAGCGTTCTCTCTCCACTCCAGAGGTAGGTCGCAACGAGCCGCGCAGCGATGTTCGGCCCAGATGAATAGCTATCGTTCCGGACTTTGCGTTATGCGTAAAGCTGCCGGAATACAGAACCCGGCTTATAGATTGCCTTATAATTTTCTTTGTCTGACTGAAGGTGTACTTATGAAACAACAAACTATTGCCCGCAATCTCGAAATCAAAGGTATCGGCCTCCATTCCGGATGCGAGAGCGTTCTTAACCTCAAACCGGCACCCGTTGACACCGGTATTGTGTTTAAGCGTGTCGATTTACCCGGCCAGCCGGAAATTCGGGCTCTTTATTCAAATGTGGTGGATACCCGCAACTGTACCTGCCTGGGCGATAAAAGAGGCAATGTCGTTTCCACGATTGAACATCTTATGGCTGCTTTGTCCGTTGCCGGCATTGACAATGTTTTGATTGAAATCAACAATCAGGAAATGCCGATTATGGACGGTTCCGCTCTGCCTTTTATAGAAGCCCTGCAAAATGCGGGCACCGTAGAGCAGGACGCCGAACGCCGGTCTCTCAAGGTGTTGAAGCCGGTTAACTTTGTCGATGACAAGGGCAATGCCGTTGTTCTTCGTCCCGCTGACGAGTTCTCAGTCCATTTCACCATTGAGTTTCCTTCCAAGGTTGTCGGACATCAGGAGTTTAATGAAAAAATCACGCCGCAGTGTTTTGCCGAAAAAATTGCGCCCTGCCGCACGTTTTGCGAAAAATATCAGGTCGATTATCTGAAATCCGTCGGTCTTATCAAAGGCGGCAGTCTTGAAAATGCTGTAGTTCTGGACGGAGATACGATTCTGAACGAGGGCGGCTTCAGGCTCGAAAACGAATGTGTTAATCACAAAGTTATTGATGCCATAGGTGACATGTACACTTCCGGTTACCATATTATAGGGGCAATGGCTGCCAATAAAACCGGTCATTATCATAATAATGAGTTGCTGAAAAAACTTTTTGCGGACAGTTCTAACTACGCAATTATTTAAGGATAAGGATACAAGATGAAAAAGTTAACCCTGCTTTTCTGCTGCCTTTTGGGGCTTGGACTTGTGACTGCCTGTTCTTCCGCACCGGAACCCGAGGACAATAAATCGGCCGAACAGCTTTATAATACCGCATACAAGCTTTTAAACAAAACCTCGTATCAGAAAGCGGCGGAAACTTTCGAAAAAGTCGAGCTTGAACACCCTTATTCCAAGTGGGCGACCAAAGCCAAGCTGATGGGCGCATATGCCTATTACAAAGACCAGAAATACGATGACGCAATCATCAGCCTTGACCGTTTTATCAAATTTCATCCCGGAAACAAAGACATTGCCTATGCATATTATATGAAAGGCCTGTGCTATTATGAACAGATTACCGGTGTGGAAAAAGACCAGAATAATACCAAAAAGGCGCTGGAGGCGTTCCGTCAGGTGATTGTCCGTTTTCCTGACACCGAATACGCCCAGGATGCGCGCCTCAAACTTGATTTGATATATGATCACCTTGCCGGGCAGGAGATGGAAGTCGGGCGGTATTATCTCGGCCAGCACAACTACCTGTCTGCGCTTAACCGTTTTTCCGAGGTTGTAAACCACTATCAAACGACTTCTCAGATTGAAGAAGCGCTTTATCGTCAGGTGGAAATCTATAAGATTTTGGGGCTTGAAAAAGAAAGTGCCGATGCTTTTAAGGTTCTGGGCCATAATTATCCTGACAGTAAATGGTATAAGGATGCCCTTCGTTTGCAAAAGAAAAAATAGGCTTTGTTAACCGATGCTGCAGTCTTTGTCTATCCGTAATGTTGTCCTGATTGATAAGCTTGATATCGATTTCAAGCCGCAGCTCAGCGTTTTGACCGGCGAGACCGGCGCCGGAAAGTCCATCTTGCTGGATTCTCTGGGGCTGGTGTTGGGCAAGCGCGCCGAAACGTCTTTGATTCGTCAGGGGGAAGACAAGCTGAGTGTCACCGCAATTTTTGACGCCGAACCGGACAATCGTCCCCTGCAGGAGTTGTTGGCGGAAAACGAACTGGATGCCGGAGACGAAATTATCATAAAAAGGGTTTTAAACCGCGACGGCAAAGGAAAAATCTTTTTTAACGATCAGCCGATAAGCGCCAAACTGTTAAAAGACATCGGTAAATATCTGGTTGAAATCCACGGGCAGTTCGACAATCAGGGTTTGCTAAATCCCGCCAACCATAGGGATGTTTTGGATGCATATGGCAGCTATCCGCAGCTGCTGAATGCCGTAAAAAATGCTTATCATGAATACAAGGCTGCCGCGAAAGTCCGGATTTCGGCGGAAGAAAACGTAACCAAAGCCAAAGAGGAAGAAGACAATCTTCGTCATTGGGTAAAAGAGCTTGGACGCATTAATCCGGTAAAGGGCGAGGAAGCGGAACTGTCCGGCCGCCGGCAGGAATTGATGCACGCCGAAAAGATTATGGAAAGCCTGAACTATGCTTATGCGGTGCTGACGCAGGGGCGTGACGTTCAGTCCGCCATTCGTCAGGCGCAGTCGGCGGTTGATAAGGCCAACCAGTATGTTGACGGCCGTTATGATGAAATTTATGCCGCACTCGACAGAGCTTTGATAGAAACCTCCGATGCCGTGGAGCGGATTGAAAATGCCTCTGCCGACGTTAACCTGAACAGCAATGAGCAGGAAAATATTGACAGCCGGTTGTTTACGCTTAAAGATTTGGCCCGCAAGCATGGGGTGGCGGTAGATGATTTGGCGGACACGCTTGCTGATTTTAAACAAAAGCTGGCTTCTATTGAACTGGGTGAAGACGGAATAACCGCCCTGCGCAAAATCGAGCAGGAAAAACGTATGGCTTACCTTGAGGCGGCCAACGCTCTTCATTGCAGTCGGGCAAAAGCTGCTGCGGAGCTCGACCGGTTGATTATGCGGGAGCTGCCGCCTTTGAAAATGGAAAAGGCCCGTTTTGAAACCAAAATTGAAAAGCAATCCGAAGCCTCCTGGACCGAACAGGGTTTTGACGATGTGTATTTTACCGTAGCCACCAATCCCAATTCGCCGCAGGGGCCGTTGAACAAAATAGCGTCCGGCGGTGAGCTTTCCCGTTTTATGTTGGCGCTGAAAGTTAATCTTGCTGCCAGCTCCAATGTCTGCACCATGATTTTTGACGAAGTCGATGCCGGTATCGGCGGCGCCACGGCTCAGGCCGTGGGAGAGCGTCTGGCACGTCTGGGAAATCAGGTACAGGTTTTGGTTGTTACCCATTCGCCTCAGGTGGCGGCCCGCGGTTCTGCGCATTTTAAGGTTGAAAAACATACTGACGGAAATGTTACCACCACCACCGTACGTGAGTTGGAAACCGAAGAACGCCGGGAGGAAATTGCCCGTATGCTTGCGGGAGAAACCATTAGTGACGAAGCGCGCGCCGCGGCTCAGGTTTTGTTAAGCGCGTAAGGGATTGCCCCTGTAGTTGGCTACGGCTTTTTTTCAGCTCTTTGTCCTATATTTATGGCTGCTGCCGGTTGATTGGCCGTTAAAAACTCTTGTCTAAAAAAATAATTGCGCTATCTTAGCCTAAACGAATAAATTTACAGAGGTTAAAAATATGACGACACGTACGCGTTTTGCTCCCAGCCCCACCGGCTATATGCACATCGGAAACCTGCGCACTGCGCTTTATGAATATTTAATTGCCAAAGCTGCCGGCGGCGAGTTTCTGCTCCGTATTGAAGACACTGACCAGAAACGTTATGTCGAAGGGGCGACGGACATAATTTACAATACGCTCAAAACCGTGGGAATGGACTGGGACGAAGGTCCTGACATCGGCGGCGGTTATGGTCCGTACGTTCAGTCGGAACGCAAGCCCATTTATGCGGAGTATGCTCACAAGCTGGTCGAATTAGGCGGGGCGCATTATTGTTTTTGCTCCAAAAACGAGGCGGATGAGGAAAAAAACGAAGAACTTAATATCAAGTTCAAGGATCCTTGCAAGCTGCTTTCTTTGGAAGAGGCGAAAAAACGTATTGCCGCCGGAGAACCTTATGTTATCCGTCAAACCATCAATAAAAAGGGAAAGTCCAAATACCATGACGAAGTCTATGGCGACATTGAAATTGATTATGACGAACTGGATGAAGGCGTTTTGCTGAAGTCTGACGGTTTTCCGACATATAATTTCGCCAATGTTGTAGACGACCACCTGATGAACATCACGCATGTTGTCCGCGGCAACGAATATATTTCTTCCACACCCAAATATAATTTGATTTACGAAGATTTCGGCTGGGAACATCCGCACTACGTCCATGTTCCCCCGGTTATGAAAGATGCACAGCATAAACTCAGCAAACGCAACGGCGATGCCTCATTTCAGGATTTGGTTGCCAAGGGATATCTGCCTGAAGCGATTATCAATTATATTGCGCTGCTGGGGTGGAATCCCGGCAATGATGAAGAAATTTTTTCACTTGAAGACTTGAAAAAGATTTTCTCGGTTGAGCGCTTAAATAAATCCCCGGCCATTTTTGACATCACCAAACTGACCTGGATGAACGGCTGCTATATTCGCGCCCTTAGCCCCGAGAAGTTTCATCAGTTGGCATTGCCATACTATGAGGCAATGCCGGCCAATGTTAACCGCGAAGCTTTAAGCCGCACGTTGCAGCCTCGGGTAGAAACTCTTAAGGATATCGAAACTCAGACGGACTTTGTTAAGGAGCTGCCTGATTACGCAATTGAACTTTATACCAATAAGAAAATGAAAACTGATGCCGATGTGGCTAAAAAGTCTTTGGCTGAGGTACGCAAGGTATTGGCAAATCAAGCCGAATGGACGAACGAGGCTCTGTTTGAGAGTCTTAAGGCTTTGGCTGAACAAATGGGTGTTAAAAACGGACAGGTGTTATATCCTGCGCGTATTGCTGTCAGCGGTAAGGAAACCACGCCCGGAGGAGCTACCGAAATAGCCGTTGTGCTGGGTCGGGAAGAAACCTTGCGCCGTATTGATTATGCCCTTGCCAAGCTGGCCTAGGCAGAGTTGAAAGAAAATCCCGCAGCAAGGGGCTGCGGGATTTTTATTATTGTTACTTAAGCCGGTAACGGACCCAAACATTGCCGGGATCGCCGTTGGCTTTAAGATAAAAACTGCGCGTGTTGCTGTCGACTTTTTTTCCTCCAATCTCAATATAGTCAACGACAAAAGTATAATATTGGCCTGTTTCGCATCTGATTTCGGAATCAATCTGAATGGTAACGTTTTGACCGATATCCAGGTTACCGCCGCCGTAAGACATTCCTCCGTCCCAGAGGTTGTTGCCGACTTTCATACCGTCAGCAGCTTTCAAACCACAGGGTGTATTGGAAGAAATCGTACAGGTATATCCGCTCGGGAGGTAGCAGCCGACGGCAAGATGTACCTTGGTATTTGGAGCAGGGGTTCTGTCTGCCGGTGAAAGCGTAACATTGATATAATAATCTTTAGCCTCACTGATGCTGACACTGGGAACATTGGCCGAAATATTGAAACTTTCCGACCCGCTGGTGCTGTCATTGGCAATTCCGTAACCGCTGAAAGAGCTGATGAGGTCTCCAACGGCAACGTCTTCATAAATAAGCGTGCCGCTGGTACCGCTCTTCATCATCCCCAGAAGGACGCTGTTGCCGTTTTTCTTTGCGTCAAGCCGAACACCGGGTGTTGAAATACCTGCGCCGTAGCTCCAGTTGACAATAAGTCGCGGATTGCCTTGGATTACCGTACAATCCGTATAGCAGGATAAGTTGGCATAAGCAACTTTGGTACAGGTTTTTCCTGAAGGAATTGCTCCTTCGTAGCCGCCGTCGGCACAAGTTTTGGCACGACATTGATAACAGGGGTTTCCGCACTGGTTTGCCTTAGAAGACGTTTGTACTTGGGAAGAAGAACAGGCTGTTAAAGAATATCCGCTGTCGCAGGTATTGCTGCAAGACTTGCACTCGGTGCACTTACCGCAGGAATTGGTCGCCGCGCAACCGTAATCGCAGGACTTGTCGGCTACGTCACAGTCAGGATTAGATTTACAGGACGTACACTTTGAACAACTGTTGTAAGACGCACAGCCATAGGTGCAGGACTTGTCGGAAACGTCACAGTCGGGATTAGACTTGCAGGAGGTACAACGGTTACAGGAGTTGTATCCGGCACATCCGTAAGTACAGTCTTTAGAAGAGACGGTACATTCCGGACGAATGGTACAGCCGTTGTAGTTACCGCCGCAGGAAGTTCCGCTGGGTTGGTTTTCTCCTGAACAGTTGGATGAATTGTATTTGAACTCGGATTTGCATACACA
>HF995319.1 GCA_000432275.1 Proteobacteria bacterium CAG:495 | reverse complement strand
TTTAACATCGGTTTTAGATGCAGCGTCGCGAGCGGAGTTAGCAATAGCCTTAGCCTGCTCCACGAATTCGGTAATCGCTTCGATACCCTCGTTGGCTGCCTGAATTGTTTGAATACCCTGACCCATGCTGTCCAGCAATGCGCTTAAGTCGCTTGCACGGTTGTTTAAGGATTGGGCGGTGTAGTAGCTTGAAGCGTTGTCGATTGCCGAGTTAACCTTCAAGCCGGTCGAGAGGCGTTCCTGTGTGGTGTCCATCAGACTCTGAGTGTTCTGCAGGGACAACAGGTTTGTACGCATGCTCGCTGTAAGTGAAATATCTGCCATTTTCTTTCTCCAATACTATGGAACACATAACTTGTGACCGTCTTACTGACGATACAAGTTTAGAATATCATATTTTTTAGTTCGTTTAAACCCTTTTTTTCATAATAGTATGTTCTAGCGCATATTTGCAAATAAATAGTTAATGACAAGGAGTTCTCAAAATACGGCGGATTTCCGGGACTTGAGAGGCCTAAATTCACATCACTTTCTTTACATCAGCCTGTCAAACATTTTTCTCTGTTAACAATTTACATCAGAGCTTATGAATAAATTATTAACAATTTTGAAAAAAAGACTCGGGAAAATGTATTTTATTTACATCTTACAATAAGCTATAAGCATTAAGAGCAGGATTTCAAGGTTTCGCCAAACAATTCTTCCTCTTTTTTGAGCAGTTTGTCGGCGTTTTTAATGGCGCTGTAGTAATCTGAATTAATGATGTTTTCGGTTACCGGCGCAATATAGGGAATTAGGCTCGGCGCGGCTTTTTGCAAATCGCGGACGTACTCAAGGTACATATCCTGCAATTTGTCGTCGCCGCGGGAGAGATACATTTGCTGAACCACAAAATAGACCCTCTTGCAGGGCGTGTTGGCTTCTTTTTCGCGGAGAATGAATTTTTCGCGCAGGATAGGAACGTTCCCCTCAATATAAAAACGCGTACGCTCACCGTCATTGGTAATCAATGACTCGCCGATGATAATGCTTTCATGTGGTTTGAGTTCAATTTTAAGGGGCATAGCAGTCTCCTTCCCGCTTAGTATTAGTATAGATTAACTTCAATTGCGCCCTCATTATATAATTGTTTTTATTTTTTTTGCAAATCTTTATTTTTTTATGTATAAGTAATTAACAAGTAAAAAAAACAAGGAAACCAGATGACTACTTTTAAAAAGACGCTTTCGACCGAAGAAAAGGAAATTTACCTTAAAGCACTTATATATATATTAAGCAAGGAAGAGAGAAAATGCGCGGACAATGACGAATATCTGCGTCAACAGGCCGAGCAGGCCGGGTTTGACCCCGCGGCCGTCAAAAAAATCAAGCCGGCAAAAAAAGCCGACGATTTGATTAAGGAACTGAAACAGGTTTCCAGTATGCGGCTCAAACGCTACATCATCCGCGAAATGATTATGCTGGCGATGGCCAACCACGAGCTCAGCGACGAAGAAATGGCCGCAATCTATACCATCGGGATGAACATCGGCATCAAGGAAGACAAAATCAACGACTTTTTCCTGTGGGCTGCCGAAGGGCTGGAATGGCAGCTGGCCGGCGTTAAACTGGTGGAAGAAGATTTATAATACAAGAGAATAAGATGTTTGAGCCGCCAATTTACACGATAAAGTCGGCCGGTTTGGCCTTTGGCAACAATCAACTGTTTCGCAATGTGGAATTCTACATCAACCGGGGAGACAAAATCTGCCTGGTGGGGCGCAACGGCTGCGGAAAATCCACCCTGCTGAAAGTTATTGCCGGAAAACTGGAACCCGACCGCGGAGAAATTTTCATTCAGCCGGGAACCAAAGTCGCCTATATGCCGCAAGACCCCGACTTCAGCGGGTTTGCCACCCTGCGTGACGTGGTGCTGGCCGGACTGCCGGCCGACGAACACGGGCTGGAGTACAAGGCCGACATTCTTATCGGGCAGCTGGGCATTTTGGAACAACAACCGGTAGCAAGCGCTTCCGGCGGCGAAAAACGCAAGGCCGCCCTGGCTCAGGCGCTGGTTTCCGAACCGGACATTCTGCTTTTGGACGAGCCGACCAACCATCTCGACCTGCCGACAATTGAAAAGCTTGAGAAAATCATCGAAACCTTTAACGGTGCGGTGATGCTGATTTCGCACGACAGGATGTTTCTCAACAATACCTCGAAGACGACTTTCTGGCTTGACCGCGGCGTTATGCATTGCAACAACAAAGGCTTTAAGTTTTTTGAAGAGTGGCAGGAGCAGGTTATCAATCAGGAGCTGATTGAGCAGCATAACCTCAACAAAAAAATCGAAGAAGAAACCGAATGGCTGCACAAAGGCGTGACTGCCCGCCGCAAACGCAATATGGGACGGCTGCGCAAACTGCAACAGCTGCGGGCCGAGCGGCGTAATCAGATTAAGCAGGCCGGCAGCATCAATCTCAACGTGGAAGAAGGCGATTTTCGCTCCAAGCTGGTTATTGAGGCCAAGCATATTTGCAAGAGTTTCGGCGAACGCGAAATTGTCAAAGACTTTTCTACCCGGGTGATTAAAGGCAACAAAATCGGCATTGTCGGCCCTAACGGCGCCGGCAAAACCACTCTCATCAAGCTTCTGACCAAACGATTGGAGCCGGACAGCGGATTTGTGCGCATCGGCAAAAACCTGCAAGAGGCTTATTTTGACCAAAACAGGCTGACGCTCGACCCGAAAAAAACGCTCTGGCAGACCTTGTGCGACAAAGGCGACCATATTTTGGTACACGGGCAGTATCGCCATGTGGTGGCGTATCTTAAAGACTTTTTATTCAAGCCGGATCAGGCACATTGTCCGGTGGCGGCGTTGTCCGGCGGAGAGAAAAACCGCCTGATGCTGGCGGTTGCCCTGGCTCAGCCGTCCAACTTTCTGGTTTTGGACGAGCCGACCAACGATTTGGATATGGATACGCTGGACTTGCTGCAAGAAGTGCTGGACGACTATCAGGGGACTATTCTGATTGTCAGCCACGACCGCGATTTTCTTGACCGGGTGGTAACTTCGGTCATTTATATGAAAGGTGACGGAACGGTCAGCGAACACGCAGGAAGTTACAGCGAACTGCTTGAAAAAATTAAGGGACAGCAGGAAAACGCCGCGGCAGCCAAGCCTACTGCAAAAAAAGCCGACAAGAACAAAGAAGACAAGCCCTCCGCCGCCAAACCGGCCGGCAACAGCCGCAAGCTCAGTTACAACAAGCCCCCCCCAGCCGCAAGCTCAGTTACAACAAGCAGCAGCGGCTGCTTGAGGTTTTGCCTCAGGAAGTGGCCAAACTGGAAGAAGAAATCGCAGCCATAGAGGCCGAGCTCGGCGACAGTTCGCTTTACACCGAAAATCCCGAAAAATTTGACCGTCTGACCAAAGATCTCTGTGCCAAGCAAGAAGAAAAAGACGCCAAAGAAAGCGAATGGCTGGAAATTGCGGAACTGGCCGGCGGCAGCGGCGCAGGCAACGTTTAAGCAAACCCAGGGATTATTTGAAAGAAATATGCCGAACGGACACAGACTTTTGCGGTCACAAGCCGACGGTGAAACAACCCGAATCTAATTCTCCCGAGGATAAACGACTTTTCCGTCGAGCACGTCTTTGATAGTGTATAAATCCTGACTGACCAAAATCAGTTCTTCCGGACGGACTTTTTCCACATTCAGCTGCTGTTCCTGGCTTTCGACGATTTCCAGCATATTTTCATAATTGATTTTATCCGGTCCGTGTTTGGACATATGCTGCAAAATGTTCCGGTTGGTTTTTAAATTCTCTTTTAAATAAGCGGTTTTAACCGCAGCCTTAAGGCGCTGTTCAACATAGAAAAAACGGTCAGCGTCCCAGCCCTCGTTCTTCAGCCAGCGAACCAGCTGCGGAGAAAAGCCTTCCGAGGGAATGGTATTGGTGAGAGAAATCTGCAACAACCCGTACCGGCTGATGTCCTTTTGCATAAACTCAGACCACAACTGCAAAAAAGAGACGGTTTCCGGGTATGTTATCGCTTCGCCAATCCGGGGCGGGTTATCAAAGCCGTAAAGGTTTATTTTGCCCAAACGCGGCAGCGGCGTGCTGATAATCCAAGCCAGCAAAACAACCGCCGTAAAAAGAACGGAATAACGATGACGCTGTAAAAACATGGCTACCACCGCAAATTGGAGATGACGTAGTTGGGCGAAACGTCAAAATTATTGGACAATTCGCGGGTTTTGGCAACATCGGGAATATACCCTTCGCCCAGAAAGTTTACATGTACGCCTTTGGACACCAACATCGAATCCAAATTCAACAACTCAGCGCCCTTAATATCGGTGGCAAGGTTGTCACCGATAACCAAAACAGAGCCGGAGCTGCCGTCAAGACAATAGTTGAAAACAGCGCTGTCCGGTTTGCCCAGCGTGATAATCCGGCCGCCCATTACCGCATATTGTTCGGCAACGGCACCGGGAGCCAGGCAGATTTTGCCGTTTTTGAAACTGGAAGTGTCATTGCCGGCACAGACAAAAGGCAGCCCCAAGGCAGCTGCGTGTTCCAAGGCCGGCAGATAAGCTTCGAGCGTATCAGAAACGTCGGCAACTTCATTCATATAGATGAAGTGAGCATTTTCCACCCGGTCAACGGGCTGAAAATCTAAACCGCTGAACACGCCGTCATCCGCCGCTGAGCCCAGGTGAAAGTAATTGTTGCCGACGGCGGCGAAGTCTCCGCTGCGGACCTTGAGCTTATAATGCAAGATTTCGCCGGCACTCATAATGCAGCTAAAGACATTCATGGAAACGCCGTTTTTGAGGAAAAAACCGGCAATCGCCGCCACCCGCTGAGCCGAATTGGTGAGCAGAATGACTTTTTTGCCGTTTTTATGAAGGCTGTTCAACGTTGCGGCAACATTGGGAATCAGGCCGTTGCCATCCGTAACGACGCCGTTAAAACCTAGCAGAAAAGTGTCATAATTATCGGCCACTTTCGATAAATTGACTATGGGTTTTATCATTTTCATTCTTTAGATTCCCGTATTTTGCACAAACTTTAGACAAAGAATAGAAGATTTCTGCGATTATGACAAGAAAATAAACAAAGTTTTACACTTAAATAGCCTTAACTTCCACCCAAAAACAAAGCCGACAGAAACAAGTTCTGCCGGCATTGCAAAAAGGGTGAACGATTATCAGAAAAACAAATCGCGTTTGCCCTGCCTTATCTGCTCCATACGCTCCAAAAGCTTCGCTTTCAGCGGGCTGCTGTCGGGATAGTCGCGGACTTCGCGTTCAATCGTCGGCAGCGCTTTAGTCCGGGTCGCTTCGCTGGCGTAGTCCTGCAAAAATTCCAACAACGTCAAAATGCCGTTGGGCGTGCAAAACTGCTGGACAAATCCCGGACGGGCGACTTCCATAAAATGTTCGCCGGTTCGGCCGAGGCGGTAGCAGCCGGTGCAAAACGAAGGCAAAAACCCGGCTTCGCACAGCTCTCCGACAACTTCATCCAGAGGACGGTCGTCGCTGAGGCAAAACTGGCTCCGTTTGTCGCTTTCGTCCTTGCTCAGAGAATATCCGCCGATACCAACGTTAGAGCCGGCATCAATTTGCGAAATTCCGTAGCCAATGGCTTCGTTACGCAAGGCGACCGGTTCTCTCGCCGTCAGAATCATTCCCGTGTACGGAACGCTCAGGCGGATAACCGCAATCATTTTCATAAACTCGCGATCGCTCGGCGCATACGGCGGATGATTGGAAAAATCAGTGCCTATCGCAGGTTCGATGCGCGGAAAAGAAATGGTGTGCGGACCGACGCCAAACTTCTGTTCAAGATGTTTGGTGTGGTAAAGCATTGCCAAAGCTTCAAACTTATAGTCATAAAGACCGATTAAAGCTCCCATACCTACGTCGTCAATTCCGGCTTCCATCGCACGATCAAACGCAAACAGGCGCCAGAGGTAATTCGACTTCGGGCCGCTGGGATGACGCGCCTTATAGGTTTCGCGGTGATAGGTTTCCATAAATATCTGGTAAGTTCCTATTCCCGCCGCCTTGACGGTCTTAAAACCTTCAACATCAAGCGGCGCAGCATTAATGTTAACGCGGCGGATGGCTCCTTTTCCCTCTTTGACGCCATAGGTCTGACGGACGACCTCGGCGATGAATTCCGGGCTGTAGCGCGGATGTTCGCCAAAGACTTCTATCAACCGTTTATGCCCCAGAGACTGCAAGGCGCGAATTTCCTGCTCCAGACGCGAAGGCGTCAAGGTATCGCGGACGACTTCCTTGTTGGAACAGCGCAAACCGCAGTATTCGCAGTTGTTGATACACTCGTTGCCGATATACAACGGTGCAAACAAAACAATGCGATTGCCATAGACCTTTTTCTTTAACGTGCGGGCGGCTTCTTCGATTTCTTCAATCAGTTCGGGGTCCGTTACATTTAAAAGTGCGGCCATTTCTTCCGGCTCAAGACACAAACACTGCGCAACCCGGCTGATATCCAGCGATTTTTCAATAATTGCGCGAATACGTCCCTTGTCGTTGCAGGGCTGACCCAAAAGCCTGAAAATTTCATTTTCGGGGATAAAACTTTCCAAGCCGGTCACATCTACTTGAGGCAAACCGTAAGCGGTGCCAAAATGTTCATCTTTTTTCATCTTTTTTGAGATTTTAATAATGTTAATACTAATAGTTCCAAGATTATTTCAATTTAGAACTATTTAGACAAAAGTCAAGCGCCGGAAATTTTATTTTATGCGCCGGTAAGCCTCCAATGCCTCGGGAAACGGCTGGAGCACCCGTTCCAGAACGCCTTTGAGTTCGGAAATGCAGACGCCGTAATTGGTAACCGGCACGTCAACCTGTTCACAACGATTGATACGGGAAAGGATTTCCCGCCGATTCTGCATACAACCGCCACATTGGACCACAACCCTGTAAGCCGAAAGGTCAGCCGGAAAATCGTGTCCGGCGACATGATTGATTTCGAGTTCTTTGCCGCTTTTGGCACGCAGCCAACGGGGAATCTTTACCCGGCCGATATCGTCCTCGACAGCATGGTGCGTGCAGGATTCCGCTATCAGAACCCTATCGCCGTCGGAGAGCCGGCGCAGTGCCGCCGCTCCTTCAACCAGGCGGACAATGTCGCCTTTCAGCCGCGCCATCAGAATCGAAAACGTGGTGCAGGGAATGTTTGACGGCGTATTGGCAACCATAAAATCCACGACCTGAGAATCACATACCACCAACGCCGGCGGTTGTTTGAGATTAGCCAAAGCAGCACCATATTCGCTTTCTCTGACCACCATCACAACCTGCCCATGGTCGAGGCCGTCGCGGATGGCCTGCACCTGCGGCAGAATAAGGCGGCCTTTGGGCGCTTCAAGGTCTATCGGCACAATCAATACGACGGTGCTTCCGGCCGGCGCCAAATCGCCCAGCAGCGGCGGCGTATGAATAAAATCTTCGGGAACGACTTTCAGCAAAGCCGCCTTAAAGCGATTGAGCACTTCGGTACGGCTGTTTGCATCGGTCGAGTTTACGGCAATGCCGTCGCCGTTGGAGGGCAGAATGTCCGCTTTGTTAAAAATTTTGACTACGGGCAGCTTCCGTGCCGCCGCCTCGTCCAAAATCTGTTGTTCATATTCGCCGATGCAGTTGCCTTCGCAAACCAAAACAATGACATCGCTGCGTTCAAAAACGGCACGGGTTTTCGCCAGACGGGCGTCCGACAAAGCGGTTTTGTCGCCAAAACCGGCGGTATCCAGCCACACGACAGGTCCTACAGGCAAGAGTTCCTGTGTTTTTTCAACAACGTCGGTGGTGGTTCCCTCCTCGGCTGAAGTTATCGAAATATCCTGGCCGGCAACCAAATTCAAAAAACTTGATTTTCCGGAATTGACCCGCCCCATCAGGGCTATATGGAGGCGCATTCCTTTGGGCGATTTATCCATTGGCAAAAGTCCTTTCAATTAATGCGGCGATGGCCGGAGAGGCTGGTGATGACGTAATTTGCTATCGTCAGCCCAAAGATGGCGGTGATGGTCGGCAAAGACCCCAGCGTATGACGGACACGTCCGGCGGAAACATCGTCTCCGTCAAAGGTCAAAGCCGTTTCGGGCAGGCAGACTTGCTCGTCGGAATAAACACAGTTGATTCTGCTGATTTCTAGGCCGCGTTTGCGCAGCCGTTTGCGGATAAACTTGGCAAGGCCGCAGTTTTTGCTGGCACTCAAAGTTCCGCATTTGATAAACGAGGGATCGGTTTTTAATGCCGCCCCCATTGACGAAATAAAAGGTATTCCGCGTTCATAAAGCGCTTCCATCAGACAGCATTTGGGATTAAGCGCATCAATGGCATCCACCACGAAGTCAACCGGAATGTCCAGCAGCTGAGGCAAGGTGTCGGCATTGACGAACATATCTCTGGTTTCGACAATACAGTCGGGATTAATGTCCAGCACCCGGCGGCGGGCAACCTCTGTCTTCTTTTGTCCGACAGTCGAAGTCAGCGCCAAAATCTGACGGTTGATATTGCTCTCATCAAAGACATCAAAATCAACCAAAACCAGGCGTCCTATCCCGGAACGGGCCAATGCCTCCAGAGCATAGCCGCCAACCGCGCCGAGACCGACAACCATAACGGCGGCATTTTGCAAACGGGACAGCCCCTCATCTCCCAAAAGCATTCGGGTACGGGTTAAACGATCAGTTGCAGACATTGATAAATCCTAACGCATTTTGATATGTTTGACTAACAAATTCTTCCAGGTTTTCTCCGCGGACCGCCGCCAGTTTCTCTGCCAAGCGGGGCAGAAACGCCGGCTCAGATTCCCGGTTTCGCTCCAACGCCTGATAAGGACCGTCGCTTTCGAGCAGCAGACGAACGGCCGGAACGGCGCGGACTACGTCTTCGCAGTTTGTTTTCTTTAATATCGACTGCGAAAAAGAGACATAGCCGCCCGCAGAAACAATCTTGGGCACAACCTCCTGCGGACCGGTAAAAGAGTGCATAACAAACTGCGGCGGAAGCTCTGTCCAAACCTTTTGCAGCCATTCCCACACCTTGACGGCATGTACCAACAACGGACGTTTAAAAGTACGGGCAAGCTCGGCCTGAGCCCGAAAAACCGACAATTGCGGCTCAATTTCCGAATTATGCAGGCGGTCAAGACCGGCTTCTCCGACCAGCGCTGCGGGGCAACGCCGCAGATAAGCTTCCAGACGTTTTTCCCAACCGGGACGCGCCTGCCCGGCATACCAGGGATGCAAGCCATATGCGGGAACAACCACTTCGGGGTAGGCCTCCGCCAAAGCGGCAACCTCGGGCCAGTCCTCCTCGGTCACAGCGGCACAAACAAATTTTTCGACACCGGCAGCCCGTGCACCGGCAATTATTTGCGGTGCACTTTTTGTCTTATAATCTTGCAAATGGATATGGGTGTCGATAAATTGCATATTAAATATGACCTGTAATTGAATTTGTTAGGATTTTAGGTAATTATGAGCGTTTTGACAAGACCAATATTGGAAATCGATTTAAACAATTTAGTAGAAAATTACAAGATGCTGCAAAAACTGGCGCCGAAATCCGCCAGCGCCGCCGTTGTCAAAGACAATGCTTACGGCCTTGACGCGGGAGTTGTGGCAGACGTTTTGTATCAGGAAGCTAACTGCCGCAACTTTTTTGTAGCACATGCCGTGGAAGGGGAAATCGTTGCGAATGCCGCCCCCGAGGCAAAAATTTATGTTTTGCAGGGAATCGGTGAAGACAGTCTGCCGGTATTTAAGCGGGTGCCGCAGTTGGTTCCGGTTATCAGCTGTCCGGAGATGTTTTCCTTTTGGAAAGAAAACCGCCTTAAAGGCGTCAAACCGGTCATTCATGTGGAAACCGGGCTGAACCGCCTGGGATTCAGGGAAAAAGAATTGGCGGCATTAAGCCCGGAAGACATTAAGGAATTCGGTATGGTTATGTCGCATCTGGCCTGTGCCGACGAAAAAGACCATTTTATGAACGCACATCAGTTGGAAAATTTCAAACACATCAAGGAAACTTATTTTCCCAAACTTCCGGCTTCATTGTCGGCTTCCGACGGCGTATTTCTGGGAGGCGACTTTCAGCAGGACGTCGTTCGTCTGGGAGCGGCGATGTATGGCATCAACACGGCGCCCTATCGTGAAAACCAAATGAAGAACGTGGTTCGGGTCAAGGCTCCGGTTTTACAAATTGAAGAACTGAGCAAAGGCGAATTTGTCGGTTATTCGGCAACTTATCGTGCCAACACCGACCGTAAAATCGCCATTATCTCGATTGGTTACGGCGACGGCATTCCCCGCTCGCTGTCCAACGTGGGCAAAGTCTTCTTTAAGGTTGGCGGCAGACTTAACGAAGCCAGAATCATCGGAAGGATTTCAATGGACAACATCATTTGTGACGTTACCGGAATCGAGCATCTGGAAGTCGGAGACACCGCATATCTGGCAGATGATTTTTATACGCTTGACGACATGGGGCGGGACGCCGGCACAATCTCTTACGAGATTATGTCGCGAATCGGAAAGAATCCCCGTTATGACCGCCGTTACATCGGATAAAAAAAAACAGAAAAAAGCCGGGATAAACATCCCGGCTTTTTGTTACTGATTTGTCTTTTGCTGACTTTGCATAAGCGCTTTTTTATGGCTGTTAATGGATTCTTTCATTTGCTGGAAGGCCTTTTCTCTGCTTTCCCGGCTAATGTTGGCGCTTGGCCTGTCATTGAGATCGTGTACGGTAACTTTGACATGAAGTTTACCGTCCTCACCCTTGCTTTCGACAGCATGGACAACACCTTCGTCAGTCAACATTCTGTAGTTGGTTACGCCGTTTTCAAACTTACTCATCAGCTTGCCTCTGCTGAGTCCCAAACGCTCACCGGCAGCAGCAACATCTTCCGGAGAAGCCGCGGGAAGCTTGCCGTCATTGGTCATCAGCATATTTTGAACAATGGGATTAGAGGTATTGACTTCGGCATTTTTCCGATCAACCAAACCTGCTTCTTCAAAACGGTCGACCATACCTTCAGGCAGTTTGGAAACCGTAACTTTGGTCGAGCCGATATCACCGTAACCAGGCTCATACGGGCTCAAAATCAGAGTTGCCTTTTTGCTGGCAACATTGCCGTCATCATCAATATTCTTGGCAACCAGACCGTTTACATAAGAGATGTTCTGTTTGCTGATGGTTTCAGTCTTAACAGCCTGGCCGTCCAATAAACTATAGACATCAAGCTTGTCAGGATCTTTGGCATTCGGTTTGACCCAGATTGTAGAGGCCGAAGCACCGTCAACATTTGCGGTACCGTCAGCATTGAACTGGCCGACCTCGGCAACTTCTTTGCCATACTCACCCGGCAGGA
Source organism: Proteobacteria bacterium CAG:495 (assembly GCA_000432275.1). Taxonomy (GTDB): domain Bacteria; phylum Pseudomonadota; class Alphaproteobacteria; order RF32; family CAG-239; genus CAZU01. The sequence goes on along the minus strand of HF995319.1, from coordinate 9,911 downwards.
AGTAATAAGCCTTGTGCATCGGTTTAGCCCCGTTATCGGCAACACTGTATTCAACTTCTTCCGGTTTTACTTTCACAACCGGCTTAACGGGTTGTGGTTTGATTTCGGGATCTTCTTTTACTTCAACGACTTCCTCCACTTTGACTTTACCGCCGCCGTTGTGGTAGACGGTCGTCAGTTCGCCGTCGCAATCAATGCTCTGATGGCGGTGAACACCGGCACCGGTATAGGTATTATCGGCAAAAGCAATGGAGTCTGCACCTTTGTAGTAACCGATTTTACCACCGGAATGCGCATCGTTGGGGTCCATATTAATGGTTGCCAATCCGCGATGGATGACTGCCTTTTGAACATCGTTAACTTCTTTACATTCAATATCCAAATCAATCAGCAAACGAGCCGCGTGACCGCCGAGTTTGGTGGCAAACAATTTGTCGACCAAGGCTTTGTCACCGGTACCGTTTTTGATTAACTCATTCCACTGTTCCTGCGTTACACCGGCCCGGTTCAACTCATTGGACAGGTCCTGATTGTCACGAATGCCGATATACTCTTTCAACATATTGCGGTGATAGAGATAATCCGCAGCCGTCATACCGCTGGGTTTGCCTTCCAGATGATTTTCATTAGAACTTGCTTCCAGAAGAGTCATCAGTTCTTTGGCGGTTCTGACCTTGACGCCGTTTACATTCAAATCGTCGTATCCGGTATTGCCGTTGCGCATCGTGAAAAACGACTCTCTGATTGTCGTTTGATAAGTGGTCATTGAGAAGTTTTCACCGTTAATCTGGTTGTAAAGGTTTTCCGGAGCCGCACCGCTTCTGGCCGCAGCGTATTCCTGCGCATTCAGAGCACTGATGCGTTCCTCTTTGCCGTTTAATATCGTTTCAGCGGCAACCGGAGACTCAGTTCCGGCGCGGGCTGCTTCCACTGCCTGGAGAGCATTTTTAAGGTCGGCAGGATATGCTGCTTCCGAAGCCTTGACAACCTTGCCCAAAGCGGCCTGCAATTTTTCAGAATCAACCGATGAGAAGTCATAACTGCGGTTGAACCAACCGGCCGGATTGTACCAGGGTTTTGACATTCCCAATTCATGGGCAAGTTTTGCAGAAAGCGAAGACGTTTGCGCCTGAGTCAGAATATTGTTCCAGTCGGCAGTATTGTCCAGTTTGGCCACTGCGCCGATGACTTCGGCATGATTATGTGCAGCCTGTGCCCCGAAGAACACGGCGGAAGCACCGGAAACGGCTACGGAGACATTAGCGCTGGTGCGTGCCTGTTTGGCGCTTTTATACCTTTGATAAGCCGCAACGCTGCGGTTCTTTATCAAATCTTTTTTGGAAGCCTTAACGCGTCTGTGCGCAAAGACGGCAACCGTTCCGCTGATGGCCGGAGACATTGCATAACGGGCGAGAATGCTGCCGGCACCGCCCATAACGGTTCCGCCAAGCGCTCCGACAACCAATGTCGTTCCGACTTTTGTCTTGTAGTTGAGGTCTTTTTCTTTCACAGCCTTGAAAGCGGCTTTAATCTTTTTGACATTGCCGTAGCTATACTTCAAACGGGCGGCAAAACCAAGTTTTTTACCAATTTCTTTTTCATGCTGACGACGTTGTTCGCGCAGTTGGTCAATTACCGGAGAAACCGAGGCATTGGCAAAATTCCATCCGGCATAAACGGCAGCCGCGGCGATTGCGGTTCCGGTAGCGGGAGCCGACGCGGTCAGAGCAGCCAGAGATCCAACCGTAACTCCGGTGCTGATAAGCATACTCATACCGTTGTTGTTGAGCAGACGGTAAAGATTATCTTTGCCAAAAGCGCGTTTTGCCGTTTCACGGACTTTTTCATAAGCTTTTTTATAATTTCTCAAACCAAGGTAGAGATTGCCGAGTTTGGCTTTCAGAATCCCTTTGTGTTGTTCGTATTCAAACTGTGCGGCGGCACTGTCGGCACTCAGAAAATCCTTGTCGACAAGAATATCGCCTTTGCCATACAACAAAGAAGCCGCGTCTTTAATGTCGGCAGACATCTGAGGAACCAGCCGGCTGTCAATTGCGGTATCGCGCAGAGCATAGCGACCGGCCGCATCCTTTTCAAAATCGCCGGCCGTCAATTCGACCATATTTTCGCCAACCTTGGAAATCAACAAAGATTTGGTAAACTCGAATTCTACGTTTTCAATGAATTTTTTACGTTGGGCAATCGTCGTCTTGTTTTCAAACAAAAACTGCGGATCAATCATCGTTGCCTTTGACGCACGCAAAACCGACGCCCGGAACAGAGCGTTTACGGCAGCGCGTTTTTCTTCGGCATCAAGCGTTTCGACCTCTTTTTCGCCCATTTGGGTGATTGTCATACGGCTGATGATGTTTTCCAGATTTTTGAACTGAGCCGAAACCTTATCTGTTTCCTTGCCGTTTTCATCGCGTTCAAAAAGTTCAAAATTATTGTCGGTAAAGCTCAGCGCCCGCTCGTTGCGAACCATCAAACCACCCGGAACATTATCAACCCCGGCTGTTTTTTCCATAATCTGACGGAGATTTCTTTTGGTTTCTTCAGAGCAATGAGGCGTTTGGGTCAGGAGATAATTAAGGCTCTTTTCATATATAGTATTGTTAATCTCTTGTCCGGAGGCCAGTTTTTCGGCATGGGCATTGATTTTGGCATCTACCAGATGGGCAACATCCCGCTCGGCACCGGCCTGAAGCGGCGTACCGTTACGATCGGCGGCAATTACCGTAGCCAGACCGACAACATTAAATTCGTCAATATCCCAAATCCGGTCATTGGAAGCATTAACAATTTCGGCAATACGGGCAGAAACGGCATTTTCCGCATCGGAACGCTCCCGGGCATTTAAGGCTGTATAATCCCTGAGGCCGTTGGCGAGTTCAACAGCATCGGTGATTTCAAGTTTGTAGGCCTCCTGACGCAAGCTGTCCAAATATGCATTCACTTTGCTTTCCAAAGCGGCATCGTCGGCAGCGGCAACTGCCTCTTTAATGTCAAACAACGAAATATCACTCAAGTCCCCTGATAAAATCAGTCGAGCGGTTTCCTGATCCATAGCCATAAATTTAACTCCTCGTTTTATAGTCAAAATCTCCAGTTGCTAAGAATATACAACATTTTAGAGATTGATTCAATAACTTTTTGTCAAGTTTGACGATTTTCTCGAAAAAAGACGCAAACTGTTTAATTATAAGGATTATAGCGCAAAAAAGTTAAAAATTTATCTCCATCCGATTGTTACAGAAATGTGAAAGTTTGCAAAAAAAACAAAGCGTCGCTTCAACCCTCTGTATGACAACAAAAAAACCGCAAACGGATTCCAACAAATATGATTTGAAAAATTCAGGATTTAATGTATAATATAAGTGTGTGTGTATAATTATATCAAAATAGGTGGTGTGGTCATGTCCAAATCATTCAAATTGGTGCTGTTAGCAATAACAGCATGCTTCTTGGCATACAGCAATGCGAGTGCCAAGACCTGGTGGCTTCCCGATTGGCAAGGCGGTCAGGACTCTCGCGGTTCTGCTGACGACGGCGGCGGGGATATTGTCAAAGACGATTCTGATTGTATGAAACATTACAATCTTTATACAAAATGTCCTTCGCCAAAGTTATCTACCGGTGTGGTTCATCCCGTCGCCGGAATGACTTGTCAGANTGGTTCATCCTGTCGCCGGAATGACCTGTCAGAAAGGATGTATTTGCCCATCGGAATACAAATATACGTCTTCTAACTGTTCTGGAAACTATACGGTTTCCGGCGGCTCCTGTGACGGAAAGTACAACGCCTGTACCTGCAAATCCGAGTTCAAATATAATTCTTCCAATTGCTCCGGAGAAAACCAACCCAGTGGGACTTCCTGCGGCGGAAAGTATAATTCTTGTACCATTCGCCCCGAATGCACGGTTTCTTCTAAAGACTGTACTTACGGATGTGCCGGATACAACTCCTGTAACCGTTGTACCTCCTGCAAGTCCAACCCCGACTGTGACGTTTCCTCCAAATCTTGCAGCTACGGATGCGCGTCTTACAACTCCTGCTCTAAATGCACGTCTTGTAAAGCCAACCCGGACTGCAGCGCGACCCCGGTTTCTTGTACTTACGGTTGTGCAAGCAGCAACTCCTGCGGCATCTGTACTTCCTGTGCGGGTAACCCGGACTGTAACGTCAGTTCCAAGTCCTGTGACTACGGTTGCGCTTCGACCAACTCCTGCGGAAAGTGCACGTCCTGTAAATCCTGTACACCGGCAGCAAACGAGACAGGCTGTACCTACGGTACGGAATCCTGCTCTGACGGCTGCGGCGGTACCAGACTGTGCTGTAAAGGTCATACCCACAGCTACAGCTGTCCGTCAGGATATTCGGCAACCAATTCCTGGGGAAGTTCGGCTCAAGGTTCTTGTTACTGCAACTCCGGGTATCACAAGTCGGGTTCTGCCTGCGTTAAAGACGAGGTACATACTCACAGCTACTCTTGCCCATCAGGGTACAGCAGCTCAAACTCTTGGGGAAGTTCGGCTCAGCCAATTCCTGGGGAAGTTCGGCTCAGACGACGTCCAAGACCTGTTCTTGCGGTGCTGCTTCGGGAACCTGTTACAAAGCCCCGGCGCATACCCACAGCTACAGCTGTCCCAGCGGGTATAGTGAAACTAAAACTGCAAGAAGTTGCAAAACAACATCTAAACGTTGTTCTTGTGGTGCAACTTCTGGAACTTGTTATAGAGAATTTATTTGTACAGATGTTGGAACCGCTCATAGAGATTATCCAACCTCAATATGTACACTATCTGTAACCGTTATCACCGGATGCGGATATACCATTCAGTGCTATTCTTGCAGATCTTGCAATAGCTGCTGATAATTATAAAAATCTATACTTTCCCCGGGGTTCAGCATCCCGGGGGCATATTTGAATATCCCGGACTTGATATCCGGGATATTTCTATTTTTTGTTTGTATTCTCGTGGGTTTTGCTGAACACGACTTTGGGAAAGTCTTCCTGGGTTTTATTCAGATGCCAGGCATTGCGGGCTAAAAAGACGATTTCGCCGTCATTGTCTTCGGCCAAATTCATCTGATTGGCATCCAGAAAACGTTTCCATTCGTTTTTGTCTTCGCAGCTGACCCAGCGGGCGGTAAAATACTGGGTTTGTTCAAACATCACCGGCAGATTGAATTCGTTTTTAATTCTGTCCGCCATCACTTCAAACTGCAATACGCCGACCACGCCGACAATCCATTCGGCACCGATAATCGGTTTGAAAACGCTGGCGCCGCCTTCTTCTGCAATTTGCTTTAAGGCGTCACCCAAATGTTTTGATTTCAGGGGATCAAGCGCACGGGCGGATTTCAACAGTTCCGGAGCAAAACTCGGAATCCCGGTAAAGGTGATTTTTTCTCCTTCGGTCAGGGTATCTCCGATACGCAGCTGTCCGTGGTTGGGAATACCGATGATGTCGCCGGCATAAGCGTCCTCAGCCAACTCTCGCTCTTGAGCCAGAAACATAACCGGGGTCGGCACTTTTATTTCTTTGCCGGTTCTTATTTGCGCCAGCTTCATTCCCCGTTTGAAATGGCCGGAACAAATACGCATAAAGGCGATGCGGTCACGATGTTTCGGGTCCATATTGGCCTGAATTTTAAAAATAAAACCGCTGACTTTGTTTTCTTCCGGAGCAACCAAGCGTTCTACAGCCGGGTGCGGGCGAGGGGCGGGAGCCATTGCGCATAAGCCTTCCAACACTTCTCTAACACCGAAGTTGTTGATGGCACTGCCGAAAAAGACGGGGGTCATTGAACCGCAGAGATAAGCGTCCAAATCGAATTTCGGACATAATTCCTTAATCATCTCTACGTCTTCGCGCAGTTTTGCAACCATATGAGTCGGGAGCAGACGGTCAAGTTTTTCATCGTCAAGACCTCTGCAGGTTTCAATGGTTGAGTTGATTTGTGACTTGCTTCCGGTTTTGTTCATCAAAATTAACTGGTCGTTCAAAATATCGTAACAGCCGAGAAAGTCTTTTCCCATGCCGATAGGCCAGCTGGCGGGAGTAACGTCAAGCGCCAGTGTTTTTTCAATCTCGTCCAAAAGGGCAAAAGGATCCTGTCCTTCACGGTCAAGTTTGTTGATGAACGTTAAAATAGGCACATCGCGCAACCGGCAGACTTCAAACAGTTTTTTTGTTTGGGTTTCGATACCTTTGGCTGAGTCGAGAACCATTACCGCAGAGTCAACCGCGGTCAGCACCCGGTAAGTGTCTTCGGAAAAGTCTTCGTGTCCCGGTGTATCCAGCAAATTGAACGTAATGTTGTTATACTCAAAATTCATTACGGACGAGGCAACGGAAATGCCGCGTTCCTGTTCAACTTTCATCCAGTCGGAATGGGCATGGCGGTTCTCGCCCCGGGCTTTGACCGCGCCGGCCTGCTGAATGGCGCCGCCGAATAAGAGCAATTTTTCGGTTAAAGTTGTTTTACCGGCGTCCGGGTGTGAAATAATTGCAAATGTTTTGCGTATGTTTGGTGTATTAGTCATTTGTTTTCTGTTTGTTAAAATTTACGTGCTTGCTTTTTACACAAAAAAAAGCGCATTTTCAAGTCTCAATTGCTCTAAAATGAATCAAAACTTTATGTCTGCGCTTTATTTCGCCAAACTAAAACGGACTGCTGACGTTGGGAACAAGGTTCTGCGGAGCCGGGTTTACCGGAGCCGGCTGCGGAACCGGAAGGGTGGTTGCCGTAGTTCCTGTCGCCGGAACGTCAATCGTTTCAACCGTCGTCTCTTTCTCTACGGTGTTAATGGCAGCGTTTGCCCGCGGCGTGACGACTTCCTCAATTTGAGTTTCGACCTCAACGCGAGCGGCTGGAACCGTTTTGGCAGCCGGAACGGCCCTGTTGATGCCCAGATACTTTTCTACCGCCTTTTGTTCTGCGGCTTTTTCGTTAGAGGTTATCAGATTCAGGTCATACAGGACTTCAAGTTTACGAAGGTCTTTGGCGGCACCCAAAATATCTTTCGACGGAGCCTTGGGTTTCATTCTGGTTCTCGGTGTCGGCGGGAGCAGGGCCTCAATGATAATGTCTCTTTCCGCAGAAAATTCTCTCGGCGTGATGGCTCTGCTTTCAACCGCGTCTTTCAGTGCATTAATCCGCTCAATAATCAAGTCGGCCGAAGGCACCGGATTGTCAACGCCGGCTGCCGGCGGCGTATTGGTCAGCGGCAGCAGTCCGCCGATATTGGTTGAACGGCGGCTTAAAAACTCTTCTTTGGTAATCAAATCTTTTTCCGCCAGTTCTTTTAATATCAGAAAACGCGAAATGATGTTTTGTTCCTGCGGCGTAAACAAATCCCCTACGGCCGGCGCAGCCGCAGCTCGTTTCTGCGGAGCGGCTTTCTTTTTCCAGGCTTTGCTGATGGCTGCTTTGTTTTGGGCGCTCGCGGCGTCTTGTGAGATTTTGAATATTTTGCTGCCGTTTTTGTCTTCAACAACCAGTTCGCTTTGCTTTATGGTAATGAGTCTGAGACGTTTGCGGGCAATGTCGCTGATTTTCTCAGGCATACCGTTGTTGCTTCCGAGAACGGTTGTTTCGTCGCCGTTAATCAAAATCAGGTCTTCGTAATATTGACGGGCGCGGTTGGTGCGTCCCAGCTTCTCTGATGCCAGAGCGCCTACTAACAGCGCCTGCTGGTTGCGCGGATTGTCTTTGAGGGAGTCCATAACATGCTCCAAGGCTTGTTTGAACTCTCCGTGGGAGTAGGCGACTGTAGCCAAGGTGGCTTGTTTGTTGCCGTCTTTCTCAAATTGGCGCATCAGCCAGTTCGATTCCTGATCGGTGTCTTTTTTCTCAAAAACGGCGCAGCCCGTCAGCATGCCCAACGCGACTGTGCTGTAGAGGACTTTTTTCATAAAATTGGCAGAAAACAACAGGGTACTCCTCAATTTTTCTAAACGATGATATATCACTTGCCGCTATATTATAAAATAATAACTTACATTACAATAATTTTGTTTGCTTTGTTAATTTGTGCTTGATTTCTTAAAAATATTATGTAGTATGCACTCAATTAACTAAACTTTAAATAATAGCGAGCGTGGTGAAATTGGTAGACACGCCAGACTTAGGATCTGGTGCCGCAAGGTTTGAGAGTTCGAGTCTCTCCGCTCGCACCATCTTTTTGTAACAGAAAAGATGGTTTTTTCCTTAAAAATCTGAAAGAGAATAATTCATGAATGTTACCGAATTAAAGTCTGAAGGCTTAAACAAAGAATTCAAAGTTTCTATTTCCGCTGCCGATTTTGCTCAAAAGGTTGACGAGAAAATCAAACAGATTGCCAAAAATGCAAAACTTCCCGGTTTTCGTGCCGGTAAGGCTCCTTTTGCAATGCTCAAGAAGAAATACCATGATTCTGTGATTGGTGAAGTTCTTGACGAGGCCGTCCGTTCCGCAACCGAAGAAGTCATTAAGGATAAAAAACTGCGTCCGGCAATGCAGCCTAACGTAAAAATTACTTCTTTTGCAGACGGTAAAGATGTTGAATTTGAAGTTTCCGTTGAAAATCTTCCGGAAATCAAGGTTAACGACTTTTCTAAAATCTCTTTGGATAAATTTATGGCTGAAGTTCCTGCCGAAGAAGTTGAAAAGGCTCTGAACTATCTTGCTCAGGCTCGTAAGGAAACCGTTGCCGTCGCTGACAAAAAGGCCGCTAAAGGCGATGTTGTCATGATTGACTTCGTGGGTTCTGTAAACGGTGTTGAGTTCCAGGGCGGCAAAGGCAGCAATTATCCGCTGGAACTTGGTTCCGGCTCCTTTATTCCCGGTTTCGAAGATCAGCTTATCGGCTCCAAGGCCGGCGACAAGGTTGATGTCAAAGTTAAATTTCCTGAAAACTATCATGCCAAAGACTTGGCCGGCAAGGATTCTGTTTTTGCCGTTGAAGTTAAGGAAGTTCGCGAACCCAAGTCTGTTGAAATCAATGACGAGTTTGCCAAATCTATGGGTGAAGAAAGCCTGGACAAACTGAAAGAAGTCATCTCAAATCGTATCAAGGGCGACTATGAAGCAGCTTCCCGCATGAAGATTAAACGTCAGTTGCTTGACAGTCTGGACAAAGAGTATTCTTTTGAGGTCCCCGCTTCTTTGGTCGATGCTGAATACAAGGCTATTGTAGAGCAGTATGAACAGGCTAAAAAGCATAATCAGCTTGATGAAAGCGAAAAAGAAAAGTCTGAAGCCGATTTGCTTGACGAATACAAGGAAATTGCTCTGCGTCGGGTTAAATTGGGGCTTTTGTTGTCTCAGATTGGCCAGGAAGCCGAAATCAGCATCAAACCGGAAGATATTAACGCCGCCATTATGAATGAGGCGAAAAAATATCCCGGACAGGAAAAGGTCGTTCTGGACTACTATCTGAAAAACAAATCTGCCGTCGATGCTTTGAAAGCCCCGATTTTTGAAGAAAAAATCATTGATTATATCATCGGTAAAGCTAAAGTTAACGATAAGATTGTAAGTGTCGAAGAACTTTATAACTTTGATGAAGAAAACAAGACTAAAAAGGCTTCCAAAAAATCTGAGGCCAAAGCCGAGAAGCCGGCCAAGGCCAAAAGCGAAGCACCTAAAGCTGCCAAGAAAACAACGAAAAAGTCAGCTTAGTCTTTCATTTTCAGAAAAAAAACAAACCCCTCGCAAGAGGGGTTTTTTGTTGATATTAAAGTTATCTCAGTTGTCATTTCTCTTATGACGTGTAATATAAAAACATTATTAATTAATTAATAAAGAAAGTTATGTTTTCATGTTTTATAATATAATCAGGTCATCCAAGATACAGTTAGTATTTTTTCTGCTAATCGGCTGCGTTCTAAGTATTTGTTTAAAATACGAAGTAATGTGGGA
>HF995318.1:13856-13980 GCA_000432275.1 Proteobacteria bacterium CAG:495 | reverse complement strand
AGAAGAGCTTAAGCGTATTTTCGGCAATCGGAAAAAGTTGCGCGAATCATTTGCATTGCTTAATTCTGGCGGTTTGTCCGGAAATTGTTTGCAGGAATATGCTTTTTATTGGTCTTCGTCCGAG
>HF995318.1:0-13753 GCA_000432275.1 Proteobacteria bacterium CAG:495 | reverse complement strand
CTAACAGTGTACCAGTTCGTTATGTCCTCGCTTTTTAACACTTTACCTATTTAATATTCCTGCTCGGTTGCCGAGCAGGAATTTTTTTTATGGCTTTGCGATTAAGGAGGATAAAAGTTTTATTTTGTTGTAAAATCGGGTTGGTATTAATAAATTAGAAACTAATTGATGATTAAGATGATCGCAGCTTAGAAATTTAATAGGTTCAGAGTAGTGAAAAAAGTTTCAAAGACCAAAATCGCCGTTACGTATGCTATTGCCTTATATGAGGCAGCCGCTGAGAAAAAGGCTGTCGACAAGGTTTTTGCCGATGTGAAAGTTCTTGGCAGCATTGCCCGGCAGGAATCCGATTTGGTGAAATATTTGGCGAATCCGATTTGGGATGATGCCGATAAAAAAGAAGCCTTGCGACAAGTTGCCGAAAAGCTGAAATTAAGCAAGGAAACTTTACGCTGTCTGGACATTGTGGCCGATAATCATCGTTTTGGGGAACTTCTGCTGATTTTGCAGGAGTTTGTTCATATTTATTACCAGCGGAACAATATGCAGGAAGTTGAGGTTGAAAGCGTTAAAGAGCTTTCTGCCGCTCAGGATAAAAAACTGCAGGCCAATTTAGAAAAAGTTTTGGGTAAAAAAGTTGTCGTTTCTTATAAAATCCGTCCCGAGCTTATCGGCGGGTTAAGAATCAAGTTCGGTTCGGAAATGATTGACAATTCCGTCATCAGCAAACTGAACCGTTTGGAAAATGTAATGAAAGGTGTACAATAATGTCGGTATCAGCCAGTGAAATATCTTCCATTATCAAAGATAAAATAGCTAACTCCGATGTCACGGCGGATGTTGCCGAGGTAGGGCAGGTGCTCTCCGTCGGTGACGGTATCGCCCGCATTTACGGTCTGGACAAGGTTCAGTCCGGTGAGCTGGTCGAGTTTGAAAGCGGGGTCAAGGGAATGGCTCTTAACCTTGAAGAAGACAATGTCGGCGTGGTTATCTTTGGTTCTGACCAACAAATCAAAGAAGGCGATATGGTAAAACGTACCGACCAGATTGTGAGCGTGCCGGTTGGCAAAGAACTTCTCGGACGCGTTGTTGACGCGTTGGGCGAGCCGATTGACGGCTTGGGACCGGTGAAGGCCAAAGAGTTCAGCCGCTCGGAAGTGAAAGCTCCCGGCATTATTCCGCGGCGCTCGGTTCATGAACCGATGCAGACCGGATTGAAAATCGTGGACTCTCTTATTCCTATCGGCCGCGGGCAACGCGAACTGATTATCGGAGACCGCCAGACCGGAAAGACCGCAATCATTCTTGATACCATTATTAATCAGAAAAAAATTAACGAACAGGCAAAGTCTGAAAAGGATAAACTTTACTGCATATATGTTGCCGTCGGACAAAAACGTTCGACCGTGGCTCAGGTGGTCAAAACCCTCAAAGACTACGGTGCAATGGATTATACCATCGTAGTTGCGGCAACGGCTTCCGACCCGGCTCCGATGCAGTATATAGCGCCTTATTCCGGCTGTGCAATGGGTGAATATTTCCGCGATAACGGTATGCATGCGGTTATCTTCTATGACGACTTGTCCAAGCAGGCTACGGCTTACCGCCAGATGTCGCTGCTTCTTCGCAGACCGCCAGGGCGTGAAGCTTATCCGGGTGACGTGTTCTATCTGCACTCCCGCTTGTTGGAACGCGCAGCCAAGATGAACGATGCCGAAGGCGGCGGTTCGCTGACTGCTTTGCCGGTGATTGAAACTCAGGCCGGCGACGTGTCCGCGTATATTCCGACCAATGTTATTTCTATTACCGACGGTCAGATATTCTTGGAAACCAGTTTGTTTTATCAGGGTATACGTCCTGCGGTGAACGTGGGTATTTCGGTCAGCCGCGTGGGTTCTGCCGCACAAGTTAAGGCGATGAAACAGGTGGCCGGAACAATGAAGCTTGATTTGGCACAATATCGCGAAATGGCTTCTTTTGCTCAGTTTGCTTCTGATTTGGATCAGGCGACCAAGAACCTTTTGGCTCGCGGTGCCCGTTTGACCGAAATGCTGAAGCAGCCGCAATATCATCCGATGCCGGTGGCAGAGGAAGTTGTGGCCATCTTTGCCGGCGTACGCGGTTTTCTGGACGGACTGCCGTTGAACTGCGTTCATGATTTTGAGGAAAAGGCTTTGAATAGTATTCGGGCCAATCATCCGGAATACCTGGATGAAATTAACGAGAAAAAGGTTATTTCCGAAGAATTGGAGGCAAAGTTGCTGGAGTTTTATCAGAACTTCCTGCAACGGTACAATGAAGAGATTGAAAAGGCAGCGTAGGATTTAAGTTATGGCAGGCTTAAAAGAGTTAAGAACTCGTATTGAAAGTATCAAGTCGACACAGAAAATCACTTCGGCAATGAAGATGGTTGCCGCGGCTCGTCTGCGTCGCGCTCAGGATATGCTTGTTAAGTCTCTGCCGTATCATGAAGGTCTGCTGACGATTGCCGGCCGTATTATTAAAGACTTTAAAGATGAGGAAGAGCGTCTGGGCGTCAAGCACATCATGCCGCAAATGATGACGCCCCACGCCCGGAACAGCTCCTATCTGTTGATTGCGTTTACTTCTGACCGCGGGTTGTGCGGCAGTTATAACGCTTTTGTGGTTAAAGAGACGGTTCGCCGGATTGAGGAACTGAAACGCGAGGGAAAAGATGTCAAGCTGATGTGCGTCGGCAAAAAGGTTTCCGATGCCTTGAAGCATCGTTATGCCGACATCATAACCGATACGTTTGCCGGCGTGGCGGCCAAAGGGGCGAATTACGAAGAAATCGAACATATCATTGAACCGGTGCTGGGGTTGTATTACATCGGCGAATATGACGTTTGCGAATTTATTTATACCCGTTTCCATTCGGCGATTAACCGGGAAGTGGTAACGCAGCAATTTCTGCCTTACAGCATTGACGTTGAGGAAAATCCCGAGAGGTACAGCGACAAAGCGGGCAACGCCTATTATGAATATGATGCCCCGAAGCAAAAAGTTTTGGCTGATTTGATGCCGATGCTGGCGGTTTCGGAGGCTTTTCAGGTATTAATAAATTCACAGGCGGCCGAGCACGGTGCGCGGATGACGTCAATGGACAACGCTACCCGCAATGCCAAGGATATGATTTCCAAACTGACGCTGAAGTACAACCGTATCCGCCAAACCGCGATTACGACAGAGCTTACGGAAATTATATCCGGTGCCGAAGCACTTTAAAATTATTGTGATTTTAGTTTTTAAACAGGAGAGATTTTATGGCGAGCGTGAAAGAGAAATCAGTAAAAAAGACGGCATCCAAAACTGCCAAGCCAACGGCTGCGAAGAAGACAGTTGCTAAAGCAATTGCCGCTGAAGAAAAGGCTTATGCATCAGCCGACGTTGCTCAGGAGAAAAAGGCCATTAAGCAAATTAAAAGCGATGAACGCAAAGGTGCGAAAGAAGTCAGAAAACTCGAGAAAAAAGAGAAAAACAGCGGCAAGCTGGGACATATTTCGCAGATTATGGGCGCGGTTGTCGACGTTAAGTTTGAGAATACTGATGATTTGCCCCCGATTTTGACTGCGCTTGAGTGTGACAATCACGGCCGCAAGCTGGTTTTGGAAGTGGCTCAGCACTTGGGCGAAAACGTTGTTCGTACGATTGCCATGGATGAGACCGAAGGTTTGGTTCGCGGTCTGGAAGTCGTTAATACCAATGCGCCGATTGAGGTTCCGGTCGGACCTGCGTTGCTGGGTCGCATTGTGAACGTTATCGGCGAACCGGTTGACGGTCGCGGCAACATTAAATCCGATTTTCACTATCCTATTCACCGTCCGGCTCCCGCATTTGTGGACCAGTCTACCGATACTGAGGTTTTGACCACCGGCATTAAGGTTATCGATTTGCTGGAACCTTATGCAAAAGGCGGCAAAATCGGTTTGTTCGGCGGTGCCGGCGTCGGCAAGACGGTTTTGATTATGGAATTGATTAACAATATCGCAAAAGGACACGGCGGTTATTCCGTATTTGCCGGTGTGGGCGAACGTACCCGCGAAGGCAACGACCTGTATCATGAAATGATTGAATCAGGCGTTATTGACCTTAAAGGCGACAAGTCCAAGACCGTGTTGGTTTACGGTCAGATGAACGAACCTCCCGGAGCCCGTGCCCGCGTGGCGCTGACAGGTTTGACGCAGGCAGAATATTTCCGCGACGAAGCCCATCAGGACGTGTTGTTCTTTGTTGATAACATTTTCCGTTTTACGCAAGCCGGTTCTGAAGTTTCCGCCCTTTTGGGACGTATTCCTTCCGCAGTGGGCTATCAGCCTACGCTGGGTACCGACATGGGTGCAATGCAGGAGCGAATTACCTCAACCAAAAACGGTTCAATTACTTCCGTTCAGGCCGTTTATGTGCCTGCGGACGACTTGACCGATCCGGCTCCGGCAACGACGTTTGCCCACTTGGATGCAACGACGGTGTTGTCTCGTTCCATTGCCGAGCTTGGCATTTTCCCTGCGGTTGATCCGTTGGATTCAACATCCCGTATTTTGGATCCGCAAATTTTGGGAGAAGAGCATTATTCAGTTGCCCGTCAGGTTCAGGAAATTTTGCAAAAGTATAAATCTTTGCAGGATATTATTGCCATTTTGGGTATGGACGAGCTTTCCGAGGAAGACAAGCTGACGGTTGCTCGTGCCCGTAAGATTCAACGTTTTCTGTCGCAACCGTTCCACGTTGCCGAAGTCTTTACCGGTACGCCGGGCGTGTTCGTCAAGCTGGAAGACACCATCAAAGGCTTTAAGGGAATTTTGGAAGGTAAATATGACGATATTCCCGAGCAGGCGTTTTATATGGTCGGTACGATTGAGGATGTGTTGGCAAAAGCCGAGGCGATGAAGAATAAAGCCGCCTAGAAAAGATGTTTGTCGGGGAAGCTGACGCGGATTTTGCGGATAAGCGGCAGGTAATGTGCCGTTGGGCTGTGTTTTCCGCGCCGCTTTTCTAACAGTTGTCACTCTCCGTGTTCTTCATCTTTTTGAAGATGAAAATATAAAAGGTAAAAACTATGGCTAACGAAGTTCATTTAACTATTGCATTGCCGTCGCAGGTTTTTCTGGAGACGGAGGTTGCGAGCGTACTGCTGCCGGCAGTGCGCGCTGACGTTAATATTCTGCCGGAACGTGCACCGAGCGTGTTTACTTTGGATTACGGCGTGCTTCAGATTCTCGGACGCGACGGCAATCCCAAAGAGCGTTATTTTATCAAGTCCGGTTCGGCCAGCATTGCAGACAACAAATGTATGGTTTTGACTTCTCAAATCATACCGTACGACAACATTACACCGTATGATGCAAAAAAACAGGTCGAGGTTGCGGATAATGAGGACGACCGGTTGTTTTATCAGATGATTCTGGATTATCAGCGCGGTGTTCGCCGCCGTTATCTGCGGACGCTGAATGTGTTTGCCGACAAGTCGGGGCAAGAGAAAACGCATGAAGAAGTCGTGCAGGACATTCGGGAAGAACTGGAAAAGCTAAAGCAGCGTTCTTTGAAGAAAAAATAATCTACAGCCCCTTTGCGGGGCTTTTTTATATTTAAAAATCAGCTTGTAATCGGGATAAAAAATACCTACCTTATAAGAGAACAACAATGGAGGAAAATTTATGTTTCTGGAAGCAGGATTATTAACGCGCCGCTCGGTGCGCCAGTTTGAGAAAGACCGCGAAATCCCGCAGTCTGACATTGACGACATTCTGAAAATTGCCATGTATGCGCCGTCAGCCCGCAATACACAGCCGTGGGAGTTTGTAGTGGTCAAGGACAAAAAAATGAGAGATAAAATCGCAGAGGTGCATCCTTATGCGAAGTTTTTGAAAGACGCTTCCCTGGCGATTGTCGTCTGCGGGGATACGAATCAGGAAACGGCACCCGGATACTGGGTTGTCGATACCTCAATCGCTACGGAAAATTTGCTGCTGGCATGCCACGGCCGCGGGTTGGGGGCTTGTTGGTGCGGCGTTTATCCGAATGAGGAGCGAATGAGTGACTTGAAAGAGCTTTTAAAGCTTCCTGACAATATCAAACCCAATGCTTTGGTGGTTGTCGGTTATCCGGCAAAGATTCCGCCGCAGCCGAAAGACCGCTTTAAACCGGAGAAAATCCATTATGACCAATGGTAATTTAAACGGCAGCTTAAGCTGCCGTTTTTATTGACGCCTTATGAGAAAACGGTGGCTTATTTTAAATTTTATAAGGTATTTTCTTTTCGGGATGTTCTTTTTCAAATTCGTTGCAGATTTCCCAGTCCCTGCGGTAGCTGGTTATGTTGTCCAGTTTCTGCTGCTCTTTGGCCCGGGCTTTTTCAAACTCTTCTAAAATCGGGGTCAGGCGCGCATAGTAATATTCATTTAGCTTGGACAGACCTTTTTTAAAGTTGTTGTTGTCTTTGGTGTAAACTTTACGGCGCGTACGTCATAAATCGCTTTGCGAAGGGCTTTGTCGAAGATAGGCATAAAATATTCCAGAGTAAGCAAATTTATCCGCTGATGCGTTTGCTCGTGTCTGATGACCTGAGAGAAACCGCAGCTTTGCCTGGGGTATTCTTTGGCCACATAGATGACGGGATCGTTCAGTCCGATTTCAATTTCGACTTTGGTTGGCAGAATACAGCTGTAAGTTTCGTTGATTTTTCTTCTTTGTCCCGATACTTTTATCCGGGTGGGCATTCGAAAAGACGCCAAGCCGACGACGGTGTTGCGGGGTTCCTTAACGTGCGGGTTCTTGTTGTGTATTGCGTTTATTTCCGCCTTGGATTTGGAAAGATCGTGCACCAGCCGGCCGTAAGAGCTTTTGATAATCACTTCCGGTTTGGGGTTGATGGCATTGCAAGAAAAAAAGCTTCCGGCATCCCAGGCGGCCTCGGTTTGTCCGATTGTTGCAAAGACGAAGAAAAAAAACGGAAGAAAACGTTTCATTACACTTTCCAATTAATTGATTTTATTATAATCTATTATTAATTTGTTAAAAAACATTTACTATCATCACAGGCGAAAGGATGCGGGTATGAAACAGTTTTTGATGCTATTGACCGTCTTTTGCCTGATGGGCTGGGGTTCGTCTGCGGCCGCGGAAGAAAGCGAGGAAGACATTATTTTGAAATACCGGATGGCCGGAATTAAGGATGCCAAAACGGTGGAGGAGGCTTTTGTTTTTTTGGAGAAGCCCAAGTTTCAGACTGCATATGACGATTATGTGCGAGATTTGGACGTTATCAGAAAAACGGGACGCGCTCCCGACAATGAGGGACTGTTTCAAGATTTGCGCAAGATGAACAGTAATGAATTTTTTGTATATACCAGGAACCGCCCCTCGAAAAATAAGATTATCAACCCGATGTTTCGCTGCTATTAGAATTTTTAATTGTCATTATTAACAACACTGTGTTTTTAGGTTGTAATTATATAAATTTTCCTTTAAATTCAATGATGTGATTTCTAACCTCATAAAAATTATAAAGGAGATAAAGAGGTATGAACCATCATAGATATAAAAAGGAAAAGGAGTTTCTTCCTATTATACCAGGTAGTTCTGAAATTGTTTCAATGGCAGGTGACGATAAGAAAATTTATTATCCTGTCAGGCACAGCGGAGACCATGCAGGCGTCATCTTATTGGTCTTCCTCTCAATGTTTTCAACCCATTTTTTGTTACAAGACGAAGACTTCCGAACATTTGACGACGTTTTCGTGTTTCGCAATGGCGGAGAGACAACAGGACAGGGGATTTGTCCGCAGACGGTAGTTAAAAGGAGCAGGTGATTATGAAATTGATTTTCTAATCATTTTTTTTTAAATAAAAAAAGCAAACAATCCGTGTGACAAAACGGATTGCGTAGTTTTTTTTCTCTGAAACATCCTTGCTTTTATAAGCAAGGAAAGGGTGTTTTTCCCTCTTTAAAAAGGTTGGTTTGCCGCGGGACGGAGTGCCGTTGCAGCCGTATTGATTGGGAAGCGTTTATCTTTCCCGCATACTTTCGTTAAGATATTTCATAACCGGGGAGAGCAGGTATTCGATGATGCGGCGTTTACCTGTTTTTATTTCGGCGGTAACGCTCATTCCGGGCTTGAGGCGGATGATTTGCCCGTCAGCTTTGATTTTGTTGTCAGAGAGCGTTAAGCGGGCATTAAACACCAAACCGAGTTTTTCGTCTTGGACAGCGTCTCCCGAGATGTTGCGCACTTTTCCCTTGAGCGTTCCGTATTTGGTGAAAGGAAAGCTGTCGATTTTGATTTCGACGTCCTGTTCCGGGCGGACGAAACCGATGTCTTTGTTTAGAATCATAACCTGAGCTTCGAGTTTGTAATTTTCGGGAACAATATTCATAATCGGTTTGGCGGTTTCGACAACGCCTCCTTTAGTATGATAAACCAGCTGCTGGACATAGCCGGAAAGAGGGGCTTTAACCACGGTTCTTTTGAGGGCTTCGCGGTATTTAACGAGTTCCTGTTGATAGGAGGCAAGTTTTTCCCGGTTTTCGGTAAGTTCCTGCATAAGGTTCTTGTCAAACTCGGCCAGATATTGGCGGAGTTCTTTTTTGAGGTATTCGATGTTTTCTTCGGTTTCCGCCATTTTTTTTGCCTGAACGTTACGTTGTTCCTGCAGGTTGGTAAGCTCTTCCTGCTGCTCCAGAAAGGTCAGCCGGGCAAGGAGTTTTTTATCGACGAGAATTTTCTTTTTTTCAATTCGCTCGGTTACGCTGGGCAGCAGTTTTTCAATTCGGCCGAGGTCTGCGCTGATGGTGTCTTTTTCTTTTTCGGCTTTGGCAATCTGGCCTTTAAGGACTTCAATCCGCGCCGATTTTTCGATTATCTGGCTTTTGAGCAAATCGGCGTGCATTTTTATAAGGTAAGCGTCGATGTCGCGGTCGTAGTTGAAATTTTCCTGCGGATTTTCGGTCAGCAAAGCCTGGAGGCGGGCAATTGCAATCTTAAGGGCCTCGATTTCGTTTTCGATGCGGCTGATGTTGGCAATGACTTCCGTTTGGTTGAATTTTATCAAATCCTGTCCGGCTTTGACATATTCTCCCTCCTGTACGTATATTTCTTCTATTTCGCTGTCGGTGAGGGTTTGAATGGTCTTGATGTTGGAGGCCGGCATAAGTTTTCCGGCGGCTGTTGCAATGATGTCGATTTTACCGATTACGGACCATAAAATCAGCACCGTGAACATTGCGACGATAACGTAAGTTAACAGTCTTGCCGCGTGAGAGGGCGGCATTTCGGTCACTTCCAGCACGGCAGGCAGAAATTCTTTTTCGTGCTCGTTCATTCCTTTGATTTTGCTGTTTTTTGAGGCTTTTTCCTGTAACAAGGCCAAACGGGCGATTTCACGGTATTTTTTTAGCTGTTCCCACATGGCGTTACTCCGCGGCAATTTGGTCGGGGATTACGGGAGCGGTCTGGCTGTTCCATAAATAGGCGTAACGACCGCCGCGTTCCAGCAGTTCCCGATGGGTTCCGGTTTCGGTGATTTCGCCTTTTTCGACGGTAATGATGCAGTCGCACTCGCGAACGGTGGAAAGCCGGTGCGCGATTATGAATACGGTGCGGCCTTTGCAGATGGAGGCCATATTTTTTTGGATTATGCGTTCGGATTCATAATCAAGGGCGGAGGTCGCCTCGTCAAAAATCAGAATACGCGGGTTGTTAACCAAGGCTCTGGCAATGGCAATCCGCTGGCGCTGCCCTCCGGAGAGGGAAGCTCCCCGTTCTTCAATAACGGTATCGTATCCGTCAGGCAGTTCGGTAATAAACTCGTGTGCTCCGGCCAGTTTGGCGGCAGTAATGATTTTATCCATAGAGACAGCAGGATTGGTGAGAGCGATGTTTTCGCGTACGGTTTTGTTGAACAGATAGTTTTCTTGCAGAACAACGCCGATTTGGCGGCGCAGCCAGGCGGTATCTACCGAGGCGATGTCAATACCGTCAATCAAAACCTTTCCGCTTTCGGGAATGTAAAGGCGCTGAATCAGTTTGGTTACGGTAGATTTGCCCGAGCCGCTGGGGCCGACAAGCCCGATTTTTTGTCCGGCGGCAACTTTGAAACTCATTTTTTTCAGGATTTCGGGACCGTTGGGCTGATAACGGAAAGTGATGTCTTTGAACTCGACGTCACCGTTGATGGCCGGCATGGAACCTTTGGAAAGGTTGGCGGGATTTTCGGCGGGATTGTTCAAGATATCGGAGAGCTTGTCCATAGATATTTTGGCCTGCTGGAAGTTTTGCCATAACTGTGACAGCCGCAGTATCGGCTGGGTTACGCGTCCGGAAAGCATATTGAAAGCAATCAGCTGTCCGACCGAGAGTTCGCCTTTCATAACCAAAGAGGCTCCAATCCACAGGGTGAGAGCGAGAGTGGTTTTTTGTACCAACTGAACCAGTTGTCCGGCAATGTTGTTAATGTGCGAAGCCCGAAAACCGGAGCTGACGTAAGCGGCGAGCTGTTGTTCCCACCGGCGCTGCATTTGCGGTTCTACGGCAAGGGATTTGACGGTTTCGACCCCGGAGACGGCCTCGACCAGAAAGCATTGGTTTTCTGCTCCGCGACGGAACCGTTCATCTATCCGTGCACGTAAAATCGGCGTGAAAAAGAGCGATAATATAACATAAAACGGAATTGACAGCAGCACCAGCAAGGTCAGGGTTGAGGAATAGAAAAACATAACCGTAAAAAAGACGATGGTGAAGAAGAAGTCAATAATCAGGGTAAGGGTTGAGCCGGTTAGAAAATTGCGGATGTTTTCAAGCTCGTGGACGCGGGCAACGGTATCTCCGACGCGGCGGACGCCGAAATATGACAAAGGCAGCCGGATGAGATGACGAAAGAGACTGGCGCCGAGTTCGACGTCCACACGAGTGGTCGTGTGCGAAAACGTGTAGGTTCTCAGGCCGCCGAGCAGCGTTTCAAAAATGCCGATGCAGATTAACGCCACCATAAGGACGTCAAGGCTGGAGAGGCCGCGGTTTACCAAAACCTTGTCGATGACGACCTGAAAAAGCAGCGGAGAAACAAGGGCAAACAGCTGTAAAAAAAACGAGGCCAAAATAACTTCGCCAAACAAACGGCGGTATTTGACTATTGCGGGAATAAACCATGATATGTCGAATTTGCGGTTTTTTCCGTTGATAAATTCACGGCAGGTCATCATCAAGAGCCTGCCGTTCCATCTTTGCAAAAGCTGTTCTTCTGACCATACCTGCGGATGACTTCCGGCGGCGGGATCTTGGACCAGGACTTTGCCGTCGGCAATTTTGCCAATGATAAAATACCGATTGTCTTTGTCTTGGGCGATTGCCGGCAGGTTTGTCTTTTCCAGACGGTCCGGAGCGGTTTTAACAAATTTTGCCTTAAATGAAAATTCTTTGGCCAGTTGCAGCAGTTCATATTCTTCAAAATCAGAGTTTTGGCGATCGTATTTGTGTTTGACCTGTTCTAAGGAAAGCGGTTTTTCAAAATAGTTTGCCATTATGGCAAAACAGGCCAGGCCGGTGTCAATCTTTGCTGAGCTCTCTGCGTTCATCTCGTCACCAATCATTAGTTGAAGTTGTTAATAAATTTAGCGTAGGTTTATTTGAGCTAAAAATAAAGAGAAATTTTCCGGTTATGCAACTAATATTGTAAGAATGGAATTTTTTGACTTTTTTGCTCTCGCCAAATGTTGATATTGTGCGTAACCGTAATAATTAATATATAAGGACCGGCCAAGAACTTTCCGGACAAAGCGGGCAAAAGCAGTTTCATCATTTTTTTATATATATGAAACCAATTGGATAAAATTGAGTTGTGTATGAAATCTGACAGATGGGCGTTGAGTTCGGGGTGTTTTGAGGCCTGGCCTTTGTTTTGAATGTGAAATCTTTTTTTGATGAAGCTTATGTGTTGATTTTGCAAAATAATTTATGAATTTTAATAAAATAGTAAACTTTAGTGAATTATTTTAAAAGGCGAAAAGGATTTCAAAATATTATTGTTTTTGCACAATATTTTTGACAAGAGCGATTTTTTACTTGCTATTTTGTAAAATTTTTGGAAAATACAGGTAACTACTATTACAAGAGGAAAATAATGAGTTTCAATCCTATAAAAAGTGGTTTGACGTTAAGAATTTTGAGTAATCCGCCAGTAGACAAGATGGATGACATTTATTTGGGTGTTCCGACACACGAATTAAAAAGCAAAAGTCATTAATGCGGTAAGTCTTTGATATAAAGATACAAAATTTTTAGTCAGACAATTAAAAACAAGATAAGTTTCTCAATTGACGTTGAGGATGTAACAGGTTTTTTCGCCTGTTTTTTTTTGTATTTAAATAAAATGAAATGTAGGTTGCAGAGAATTTTCGCACCGGTTGGCGCGGAGATGTTTGTTGGCGTTTAAATGACCAGATTAATGTTTGATATTTATCCATTTTTTTAAGGCTTATATGTATAAAGCCCGTGGTCTGCCTCAAAATATATGCAATCAATTGCATATAAGAGACTCGCATATGAAATTAATACGTATATTAGAAATTGTTGTTGATAATATTTTTAAACTATTGATTTAATTTTGACAGTTGAAATATCCTTATTTTATAAACTTTAGATTTTATCTCAACCAGAGGATATCTGTAAATGAGGAGGGGGGGACGGGCTATGAACGAATCGGCAAAGAGAGCCATTAAATCAATAGCTTTTATATTTGTTTTTATTTTGTTGGGGAGGCCTGATGTTGTTGCTGCGAAGAGCAATGAAAAACAGGCTTTTTTTTTATGATGAACAAGCACATGAGGTTGTATTTAATGGTATCCCAAATGATGTGAAAAATTTACTGCGAACAGGTTATGAGTATAAATGCAGCACACTATTAATAGAAGTTGTTAGACGTGCGGCAAGAGGAAGACATGCTAACAAATATCCTTTTTTGAGCTATAAATTAAAAATATTATGAAAGAATGTATGGGAGAGTTTTATGAAAAACAATTTGCTATTAAAATCTTATAATTTGTGGAAATTTAGTTATATTTTTAAAATTGTATTGTTGTTGTTTTTGCAAGTAATTTTAGGTTATTTTATTATTATAGTAGCTTATTTTACGGTAAAAAATAATGTAAATATTTTTAGTTTGGTTTCCTATCTGTTTACGTTAGTCGCCATAGTTTATACAGTGTATTGTTATTATGCTGTATATAATTTGTTAAAGAAGGAATTTCCTCATTTTCTTAAATTTATTAAAACAGGGCTTGTTTTATTTTATATAGCGTCTTTGATTTCGTATACGTTTGTAAGTGGTAGTTATTCTCCATTTTTTTTAATTGGCATAAAATTGGCAGAAATGCAAGTAAGGTAAGGATATGAGGATGTATAAAAAAATTATACTTTTTCTGTTTGGTGAAATAATAGTGGGGGTTGCTTTGCCTATGATGTTTAACCCCTTCCTGGGACATTTATTGTTAAGATTTTTGAGGTTATCCTTATCAATAACATATTACATCTTTATGTATATGACATTAGTTTCCTATAAAAATAAATATCTTAATGTATTTTTATTAGTGTATTTTTTGATTTCTATTTATTTTATCACAAATACGGGTAATTTATCTCTATTTCAATGGGTGGGATATAAATTAGGTAGATATATTTTTAATATTTTATAAGGAGATATGACATGAAAGGCATTGATATTGTTGCTCCTATTTCAGGTT
>HF995317.1 GCA_000432275.1 Proteobacteria bacterium CAG:495 | reverse complement strand
AATATTCCTCTTGTTTTTTACTATTTCTTTATAAAACAATATCAGGCTTAATCCTGTTGAAATACAATAGATTACAACCGTCAATTTTAGGCCCATGGCTGACCCTAGTATAAATCCGCTCCCAAAATAAACCTGCCAGCGGCCGCTCTTGCTTACAAATATTTCTTTTAACAACAGATAAAATGACAATAATACTAACAGTGCCATCGCTTCTTCATTCGTGGATGTTCCTATCTGCATAAAGGTCGCCCAGCCCGTTGAGCCTATTAACATCGCCGCCAATATCGATGCCCGACCCGTCCAGGTACTGCCATCAAAAAACAAACCGAGTATCTTGAAGAAAACATAAAGAAGTCCCCCAAAATACAAACCCTGAAAGGCATATATTATATTCGGACTATCATTGAAGTATTGTATCATCAAATATAACGGTATATCCATCAACGGATTAAAATATGTATTTAATCCTGCCGGTGCTATGTCATAGCCTACGCGGCCATTCAGAAATGCCCACGGATTATAATAATGATAATTTGCAAAATCCCACATTACTTCGTATTTTAAACAAATACT
>HF995316.1:119942-121817 GCA_000432275.1 Proteobacteria bacterium CAG:495 | reverse complement strand
TCGTAATCGGCAGTTCCATCAAAATATTGGCTCCCTCAGCCGTAAAATAAGGGTGCCGGTCTACATTCAGAGTTATCAGGACATCTCCCGCCGAACCGCCGTTCGGGCTTGGCTGCCCCAGGCCCTTTAACCGCAAAGTCTGGCCATCCGTCGTTCCGGCAGGTATTTTGACATTAATGTTTTTACCGTTGAGGTTAACCGTTTTTTCGTCGCCGCGAGCCGCCGACAAGAAATCCAGGCGCATCGTATAGGCGATATCCTCGCCTTTGCGCGGCCGACGCGACGATGCTCCGCTAAATCCGGAAAATCCGCCGCGGCCGCCGGAAAACTGGGAAAAAATATCTTCTCCAAAAATTGAAGAAAAATCAAAGCCGGCACTGTCTCCGCTGCTGTATCCGCCCTGAAAAGGATTGCCGCCGTAACTGCCGTAGCCGCCGCCCATACCGGCGCCGAAGCCGGTCGGCTTTCCATCTGCGTCAATCTCGTTGTTGTCGTATTTTTTACGTTTTTCCTTATCGCCGAGAATATCATATGCGCAGGATATTTCTTTGAATTTCTCGGCGGCGCTTTTGTCGTCCTTGTTCAGGTCCGGATGATATTTGCGGGCCAGTTTGCGATAAGCGGACTTAATTTCCGCCTCGCCGGCATCTTTGTTTACACCTAAAATGTGATACAGATTTTTATTCATTACTTTTTGCTCTTATATAAAAATTCCCAATCTATATGCTATATAGGTAGAATTGGCATATATTGCAAGTTATCGAAAGCTGCCTTCGGAAACTTTCCGGCATACGAAGGTCGCACGGCGGGAATTGTTGCGGTGTAACGTTATTTCATACAAAGAAGCCTGCTTTTGACCGCGATCGTAACAATACTGGGCGGCAACGGCAGCTATTTCGTCAACCCGTATATTTTTATATTCATAAGTCACATATTTGGGAGATTTGCTGACGACGGTTACATTACGGGCTATACGGTTATAGTCAGGATTAAAAACCAACTCCTCTTCGGGATAAGAATTGGTACAGGCACTTAACGCCGCAACTGTCAACAGAGCAAACAATCGTAATTTCATGAATCCAAGGTCCTGACTTTTTTTACTTTTATCGGTTTAACGGGTTGGGCTTCAGCATTTTCAAGCTCGACTACCTCCGGCAAGCCTACGTCTTTATAAGTTCCGTCGGCAACCTTTATCTGGCGAACCTTGGCTCGCATTACCTCAAGGCGGCGGGCGGCGGCGGTGTAATCGTATTCCATGAGAAAGCCCTCTTAAATTTAAAATCTATGGTTGATATATACCACTTTTTTATTAAACAATACTTAATTGAGTTCGCGATAAATATCACGGCCGGCCTTTATCAAAATATCATAAACCCGGCGGTTGGTCGCATTTTTGCTCCGGGTGTTCTGGAGCTTGTCAAGCATACGAGTCAGCTTCTGGTTAAACCATTTGTCTTCGCGGAGCTTTTCAATGTTGCGGATATTTTCCTCGTCATCAATTTTATAGTTCAGCACCGCGCGAAGCGTAGCGATATACTGGGCATCCTGCGTAGCGGCAAACTGAGCCGACGCCGGCACCGCCATAAAAAAGCTAAACAAAGCCAGAACAAATGCCAGTTTCATCTTATGCTCCTCCCTAAATAAATTATTGTTTTAATGTCGATAAATAATATACTACAAATATTCGAATCGGTTGACTATGGATTTTTGAAAGTTATCAGACATGAAAAAAACAATATGGGCGCTTTTTGACGACCGCGTCGGAAGCGTTAATCAGGCCAAAGGGATTATTCAGGCGCTGGGCGACGAATATGACGTCACGTACAAGCATATTACCTATAATCGCTGGGCCAGCCTGCCCAATTGTCTGCTCGG
>HF995316.1:110152-119908 GCA_000432275.1 Proteobacteria bacterium CAG:495 | reverse complement strand
AGCAAAGCAGGAATCAGCAAAGACTGCCCTGTTGACTTGTCTCAGCCCTATCCTGACATCATCTTATCGGTCAGCCGCCGGACAACCCCGATTGCCCGCTATTTGAAAAGAAAATCTCAGGGGAAGAGCAAAATCGTTCAGTTAATGTATCCCGGAAACTGCGGAATTAAAGAACTGGACTTGATAATCGCCTCCCAGCACGATGCTGCCAAGTGCAAAAACGGCAATATTTTTCTGATTACCGGATGTCCGCATCGCATTACCCCAAAAGAGCTGGAGCTTACAGCCGAAAAATGGAAAGAGGCCTTTACCGGTCTGCCAGCTCCCCGCACAGCCGTCATTATCGGGGGCGCCATCAAGGGCAAGCCGTTCAGCGAAGAAAACGCCCGCAATCTGGGACTGGCTGTTAAGACGCTTTACGAAAAGACAGGCGGTTCGTTGCTGATAACCACTTCGCGCAGAACCGGCAGCACGGCCGAAGCCCTTATAAAAGAACAGGTGAAAGACATTCCGGCCTATACGTATTGGTGGGGGGAAGAAAAAGAAAATCCGCTGATGGCTTTTCTGGCTTTGAGCGACCGGATTGTGGTTACCGGAGACTCGGTTTCGATGTGCAGCGAAGCCTGCGGAACCGGAAAACCGGTTTTGGTCTTTTGCGGACGCAACTGGTTGACGCCCAAACACTACCGCTTTGTCAATTCACTGTACGAGGGAGGGTTTGCCACTGCTCTGGAGGACGAAAAAGCTTTAGCCTTTACGCCGCGGAACAGACTTGATCCCGCCTCCGAAGCCGCTGAAAAAATAAAAGAACTGTTTTAGAATTCCGGTACAAAAAACGAGGGACGTTCGGGAGTACGCGGCTTATCATCGACAAGGAGCTCTTTACGCGTTGCAACGACCTTTTGAAACATCCGGCCAAAATAAGTGCTTTTTCGCCAGACAAAATCCGTACGGTTTTCGGCAAAGGTGTCAATATCCCGGTCCCACAGCTTTTCAACAAAGGGATGGTAAAGACGGTTGTACATCCGCACCAGATAGCGCAAAGGGTGGTAACGCTCCGGATTATGATAATCGATAAAAATAACGCTGCCGCCGTCTTTGACAGCCCGCATTGCAGCATTTATCACTTTTGCCTTGGTTATGTTGGGAAGCTCGCTCAACAGCAAAAACAAAATAACAACGTCATAAGGCGCATCGGTTTTGAACTCTGCGGCATCCTGACAATGAAAATGCATACCGGGGTACATATCGCCGTATTTTTCAAGACAGCGGTCAACCTGATGCTGGTTAATGTCAATAACGTCAAAGCAGCCGTAAGCCCCTACCCGTTGGGCTATCTGGTCCAGTTCATTTCCAAAAGTTGCTCCCATCTGCAAAACCCGCTGGTTCATCTTTACTTCGCGTACCGCGGCATTAACCAGATTCTGGTATTGGAAAAGACTGCGCAACTGCACACTCCATTTATGGTCGCGAAGATTGCTCTTATCCATGTCATTATAAACATCGCCGTACAAAAAATCGATATAGGCGGGCAGCTTTGGCGCCAGTTTGTCAGTTATCTGTTCTGTCATTTTCATCATCCATTTTAGCAAAGTAGGGAATAATCTCCCGGACACTATTATGATAGCATTGGCGGCACTGTTCAACGGCCTCATCCAATTTATCCAGACGCCGGCTCAAAATATGCTCTTCAAGCGAGGCGCAAAGGGCGGAGAACTCGTCCATACCAAAGATTTGGCTGCTGGATTTCCAGCTGTGAAAGATTAAACGACGCCCTTCCAAATCTCCGGTCTCAATTTCCTTCCAGGAAAAAGTCCCCTGTTTGACAAATTCGCACCACAGTCCGTGCATCTTGACCAAGCCGAAGATACGGGCATATTCGTTAAGATGCCGCCAGTTTACAAGTTTAACCATGTTCTTTGATGACTCCCAAATGAGTAGCTTCGACGACGGCTCCGGTTCGGTTGTATACATTCAGTATTTTCAAAATTGCCGTCACATGGAGTTTGACGGTTCCCTCCGTCAGCCCCAATTCATAAGCTATCTGCTTATTGGACTTTCCCTGAGAGATAAGCCGCAAGACGTCAATCTGACGGGGAGACAGGTTGCGGGCTTTTTCCTTAGCCGTTTGCGCCGGAGAAAGGGTCTCCACATTTTTGAGCATATCAAAGTCATTTTCCTCGGTTTGTTGCAGCAGCTCCGGCGGAATATACACACCACCGGACAAAACAAGGTTAACGGCACTGATGATGACTGCATTCGAAGACGTTTTGGGAATATAGCCGGCAGCTCCGAGTTCAATCGTCTTTTGCACAATCTCTTTATCAAAAACAGCCGACAAAATGATAATCGGCGTATCCGGCAAGATTTCGTGAATTTTACGAATGGCATCCAGCCACTTGGCTCCCGGCATCGCCAAATCGGTCAAAACCAGCGAAAAATCCCGCTGCTCGGAAATTGCATCAAAAACTTCCAGATAATTTTTGGCAAAAACCAATTCCACGGCGGGATCAAAATCATGCAAAATCAGTTCCAGCCCTTTAAGAAACAACTCGTGATCGTCAGCTACCAAAATTTTCAAATCTAATCTCCCGTTTAATTACTGCCAATCGCCGGCAACAGACTGCCATACGGAAAGCGCCGCGGCTACCGCGGTTTCCGCCCGAAGGATTCTCGGCCCCAAAGACACTGCGCGAGCATAGGGAAGACTGCGCAGCAATTCCAGTTCAGACGGAGAAAAACCGCCCTCAGGCCCCACAAGCAGTGCAGCCGGGCAACCTTTTCGCTCATCAAAAGCCCTAACGGCGGAAACGCCGGTTCCGGTTTCGTCCATAAAAAACAAAGTGCGCCCGCAATCCCAATGCGCCAGTATTTCCGCAAGCGGCGCCGCAGGTGCAATTTCCGGCAAATCAACACGGCGACATTGTTCAGCTGCTTCAACGGCCTGCGCCTGATAGCGTTCGCCGCGAATTTTATCAACAACGGTTCGCTCGGTTATGACCGGCTGCAGCAGACGGCACCCCAATTCAACGGATTTTTCAACGATAAAATCGGTTTTGTCTTTTTTTACCGGAGCGAACAAAACCCAGATGTCGGGAACCGGAATATATTTTCGGTTCTGTTGCAGGACAAGTACTTCGGTTTGTTTTTTGTGCGCTTTTTCAATCCGACAGTCAAACTCACCGGCCGCATTGTTGAAACAGGCGATAACTTCGCCGGCGCCAAGGCGCATAACGTTGCACAAATAATGCGAAGCCTCTTCTGGCAAAGTTATCCGGGAAGACGGCTCCAAAACGGCGTTAACAAAAAGGCGGATTTTATTTTTGCTCTTTATGCTCATGGCGTTACTTTTACTCTTAAAATTCGGCTTTGTACAGCTTTATGAGTATTTTCCGTCGGCAGCATATTATCCAGATACAGCTTTGTCAGTCCAACGGAAGCTCCCTGAAATTCAAGCACCCGTAAACCGCCGCTCTTATGAGAACTCAAAGGTTTGAGAATATTCTCATTTGTGTTGATATGCCAAGATGACCGCTCTTCTTCAGGAAGTGTAATGACCAAAGTGTAACCGTTGGGAATTTTGACGTTCAAATATGTCAGACTTGTCAAATCGACTTCCAAAATATTCTGCAATTCCGGCAGCAGATGTTTGGCAATAGCCTTGTTGTCAACGGCATCCTCAAAAGAACGATGCTCGGAAGAAAAGGAAGAATCGGAGCCCGACGGCGAAACAGGTATTGAAACGCTTGAAGCGGCAGGGGCGGAAGACGGAGACGAAACCGCCGGTGTGCCGTCCCGTGCATAATTGTTATAAGACAAGGCGGTTCTGCCGTCCTGCACCACAAAGGAATTGGCCGTACCGACACCTAAAAACAGCAGCATCATCAGAGAAATGAAGGGTAAATATCTGGTCATTGGTCCAATCCTTTTACAACATTCTTCTGTATAAATCAGAAATAGTAATACCCTAAGTTTAGTTTATAAGATAATTTACCAGATATAAAGTAAACTTTTTGTTACAAATTATAAATTTTGTTGGAATTTGAAATGATTGTTACGATTGACGGGCCGGCAGCAGCCGGCAAGGGAACGCTTGCGGCCAGACTGGCAGAAAAATACAAACTAGCCTATTTTGACACCGGAATGGTTTATCGCGCCGTCGGGCTGGAAATGTTTTTGAACGGAGAAGACGTTACCGACGAAGTTCAGGCGGAAAAAACGGCCAAAGAATTAACTTTTCAAAAAATGACGGCATTGGCAAAGCATCCCGAATTCCGCGGCGCCGTCGGCGGAAAAAATGCGTCGATTGTTTCGGCTCACCCCAAGGTACGCCAAGCTTTGCTTAAAATGCAGCAGGATTTTGCCAAGAATCCGGTTTTTGCAGACGGCAGCAAAGCGGAAGGTGCAATTTACGACGGCAGAGACACCGGTACGGTCGTTTGTCCCGATGCAACCGTCAAACTGTTTGTTACGGCATCCAGCGAAGTTCGGGCCCGGCGCCGCTATAAAGAATTTTTAAGCAAAGGAATCGCTGCAAATTACGAAACCGTTTTGGAAGACATTAAGAACCGTGACATGCGGGATTCCCAACGGGCGGCGGCCCCGATGAAACCGGCCGAAGACGCGGTTATTTTCGACACTTCAGACCTCAGCATCGACGAAGTCTTTAAAAAAGCCTGCGAAATTATCGATTCAAAGCAATAAAGTTCTTGAAAAATAAATATTTACGTGTATAAATTTAAGCACTTTAGGCGATATGGTGCGATATTGCCATAGTTTTAGCTGTAACTTCGCACAAGTCCGCTTTAATTTTTTATTGAAAAGCCGGCATTTTATTGAAATTTTATTTAATGACAAATACAGAAATTCAAATTCCCGAAATGACTGAAAACTTTGAAGCTTTGCTGAACGAACAGTTCGGCGACAAAGGCATCACCGGTTCAGTCGTTAAAGGTACCATTATCAGAGTAACTCCGGATTTTGCCATCGTTGACGTTGGTTTGAAATCTGAAGGCCGTATTCCCTTGCGTGAGTTTGGCCAAAACGCAGAGCTCAAAGCCGGCGACCAGGTTGAAGTTTATGTTGACCGTTATGAAGACAAAGACGGCAACATTGTTCTCTCCCGCGAAAAAGCACGCCGCGAAGAAGCTTGGCAGGATCTTGAGAAATGCCTCAACTCCGGCGAAAGAGTCAACGGCGTTATCTTCGGACGCGTTAAAGGCGGCTTTACCGTTGACCTTAACGGCGCTATTGCATTCCTGCCGGGTTCTCAGATTGACATTCGTCCGATCCGCGACATTACTCCGCTGATGGGCATTACACAGCCGTTCCAGATTTTGAAAATGGACAAGGTCAGAGGCAACATCGTTGTTTCCCGCCGCGTTGTTCTGGAAGAAACCCGTGCCGAAGCCCGTGCCGAATTAATCAATGACCTGAAAGAAGGTTCCGTTCTCGAGGGCGTGGTTAAGAACATTACCGATTACGGTGCATTTATTGACCTCGGCGGTGTTGACGGCCTGTTGCACGTTACCGACATTTCTTGGAAACGCATCAATCATCCGGCAGAAGTTTTGTCTGTCGGCCAGACTGTTAAAGTTCAGGTTATCAAGTTCAACGAAGACAACCAGAGAATTTCTTTGGGTATGAAACAGCTTGAATCCGACCCATGGCAAAACGTTGCCGACAAATACAAAGTCGGTGAAGTTTACACCGGAAAAGTAACCAACATCACTGATTACGGTGCATTTGTAGAACTCGAAGACGGTATTGAAGGTTTGGTTCACGTTTCAGAAATGAGCTGGACCCGCAAAAACGTACACCCGGGTAAAATCGTTTCTACTTCTCAGGAAGTTGAAGTTAAAGTTCTGGAAGTTGATGCCGACAAACGCCGCATCAGCCTCGGCATTAAACAATGCACACCGAATCCCTGGGCTGCTTATGTTGAAGAGCATCCGGTCGGTTCCGTTATCGAAGGCAAGATCAAGAACATCACCGAATTCGGTTTGTTTGTCGGTCTGAGCGATGAAATCGACGGTATGATTCACCTGTCTGACATTTCTTGGGACAAAGCCGGTGAAGAAGCCGTTAAAGACTACACCAAAGGTCAGGACATCCAGGCCAAGATTATCGACGTTGACGTTGAAAAAGAGCGCATCAGCCTCGGCATTAAACAGTTGACAGAAAATACTCTGGCTACCGCTTTGGACGGACTGAAGAAAGGCGACGTTGTCAAAGCTACCGTTACCGGTATCGAAGACAAAGCCGTCAATGTTGAAGTTGACGGTATTGCCGCTTCCATCAAGAGAACAGACCTGTCTAAAGACAAGGCTGCACAGAACCCGGAAAACTACAAAGAGGGTGACGTTATCGAAGCTAAGGTTACTTCTGTTGACAAGAAAAACAACAAAATCGGCCTGTCGGTAAAAGCATTGGAAATTGAAGAAGAAAAGAAAGCTTTGGAAGAATATTCCTCCAACAGCAGCGAAGGTTCTTCTTCTCTCGGAGACGCTTTATCCGAAGCTTTGAAAAAGAACGCTTAATCCATATTAAGCACGCTCAAACAAAAACCTCTCTGATCACTCAGAGAGGTTTTTTAATGAACAAAAAGTATCGGTCAGGAACCACGGACCCAACCGGAAAAAGTGCCAAAATTACAACAGGCGCACCAAGCAACGACATTCCATATCATTCGACACAGCAGGCAGCCTATCGCCAAATTCATCGGAATATCATACCATTGATTAAAAAGCGGTACCAGGTTTATATCGTTATAAAAAACGACAACAGTACCGACAACTGCCAAACAGCGGATTATTATCAAATTACGGCGGCGGCTGCGCTCCGGCGAATTAAAAGCCAGCAACAATGCACTGCAAACCACAAAATAAAGCAAAACCGTGCCCGGACTATTCCAAACCTGCGCCCATAAACGACTGAGATAGAAAGAGACCCAATCGTAAATTAAACTAAACGGATTCATATTCTAATTTTTTAATTGTTTTCATCATAATATCAAAAGGCTGTTAACACTCTACCATAAAAATGAGGAGTGTCAATTGACAATAGTCAAATTTTGCCAAAAACGATTGACTGGGATACAAAATCTTATATAATCATCATATTCAAAAGAGATTATTGTGCCTATTGTTAATGTTAAAAATTTTTGGTTATGAGAAAAAAATTTAAAAACTATTCTGATTTTATAGAATATTTCAGAAGTTTCGAAATTGACAAGCTCAAAAAAAGCGAAGATATCTTTTTCGTATATGGCATTATGAAAGACTTGTTGTTGAATTATGAACTTCCTTTTGAAGACCGGGAGTTAATATCCGGTATTGTCACCAAGCTGGAAGCCCGCTTCAAAGAACTAAATATCTTTATCTTACAGGAAGATAACCTGGAAGAGGCTTTGACTGAACTGCGAATGCATCTTTCCGATGAAGACATTGCCCAGATTATTCTTATCAATGACTATATCGAAAATATGAGCAACAGCAGTCTTGACGTACTCTACCACTTTTGCTGCAACAGTCAGTTTGATGCCGAAGACGACAACAGTTTTCTTACACAGCTGTTTGACGCCGTTTGCGAATTGCGCTACACAAGAAACCCCAATTCTCAAAACCTGAACTGAAAGGTTACGGTTTTTTTAGAATTTAGAATCAAATGTTCGCGCTTAATCTCTGTAACAAAAAGCCCCTTGATAACTGGCAGATTATCAAGGGGACTTTTTTACTTACCAAAGTTATGTGTTTTATTTAACGAAGATTTGAACTTCTGAAGAAGTTACATCTCCGCTGGTCTTGGCAGAAAGGTTAATTTTTTCAGCGCCGACACCCATTTCAATCATATCCTGAAAGATTTGGGTTGCATTGTTCTTGGCGGCTGCGGCAGAAAGCTGGCTGCCTTTGGCAGGGCTTACGGCGACAACGTCAAACATAACACCGGGCTTTTTAGAAACAGCGCTGCTAACCGCGCGCTTCAATCCGTCTTTATATTTGACGTTAGATTTGTTAAACTTGGCCACAAACAAGGGCTTGCCGGAGATTCCCGCTTTGGAACCGGAGAAAGACACCGCTGAATTTTTAACCGGCGTCAGAGGGGCGTTATCAACGCCATAGCTTCCGGCTTTGATTGCAGAGCTCAAATCTACAATATAGTTTTTGGCCGTTTCAATATACTGCTGCTGACGGGAAATATCGCTGTTGATTTCGGTTAACAGGCTGTTAATCAGAATTGAAGTCTGGGTTGCCTCGTTTTCCAAAATACGCAGTTGGCGGTGGTCTTCATCGACGGCACCGGAAATACCGTAAGCGGCTTTGATGGAATCTGCAAGATATGTGGTGTTGGCGGCATCAGACTGAACGCGGGTCGACAGCTGGCTTAAAGCAATAGTGTTGGCATTCATCGTCTGAATGTTGCTCTGGGCACTTTGCAACATACCAAACATC
Organism: Proteobacteria bacterium CAG:495; assembly: GCA_000432275.1. Taxonomy (GTDB): domain Bacteria; phylum Pseudomonadota; class Alphaproteobacteria; order RF32; family CAG-239; genus CAZU01. The sequence goes on along the minus strand of HF995316.1, from coordinate 111,458 downwards.
TGGGGATTTCCCGGTGTGGTACCAACTTGCAGTTTGGCCTCAATCATGCCGATTACTTTATGATACTGAAGCGCATTGTTAATGACAGAACCGCGAATCTGCTGGAGCTGTGCGTTGTTGTTACGGATAGACGCCTGCAACTGGGCCAATTCGCTGCGGAAAGTGGCGACTTTCTGGCCAACAAAGGTGCCGGTGTTGCCGCCTTCAGAAATTTCTAAGGGTTCAAAATTGGTTGAGCCTAAGGCCGGAACCGCCTCATCGGAAAAACCGCCGTCTCCGGCTGCCATTTCTTCCTGAGCGTCAGAACCGAAAAGCGAAGGAAACAATGCATCAGAAGAATATGTGCATCCGCTGATGAGAAACATTGAAACCGCCGACAAATACATTTTGAGAGCTGATTTTGTCATTGAATAAAGCACCTTATTAAAAAAATACATACACTTAGTTTTTTACACCATTCACTTTTATTGTAAAGTAAATTCTGTAAAAAACCGGCGTACAAACAACATTTAGTTTTATAGAAAACCTCGTTGGAACAACTTTACCCCGGAATAGATTAAAATTCTTTTAAATTATTTGAAAAAATTGCTTGCAATTAAAATTTAAAAGCTGTAATAAAGGTTCTGTTGTCAAAACAGATGCACCCGTAGCTCAATTGGATAGAGCATCTGACTACGGATCAGAAGGTTGTGAGTTCGAATCCCGCCGGGTGCGCCATTAAACCAAAACCCCTCGTTATGAGGGGTTTTGGTTTAATGGCAACAAAAGTCCCTCCTCCAAAATCACATTAACACAAACCGAACAAGCATCGACACTGGGTATGGATAAATAACATATTATGTTTCGGCGCCGAAAAACTGTTTTGTTTTGATTTGACAAAAATCCGGATTATGCTAGATTACAAACGCTAAAAAAATTTTTATTAAATAATCTTAACTTTACAAAAATGGAAAAAATTAAAATCGGTTTTGCGGGTCTGGGAGACCATGCATTACAGTTTCATCTGAAACCTTTGCTGAAAATCGAATGTGTTGAATTTGCAGGAGCCTTTGAGCCAGACATTCAAGCTTTTGAACGTGTCGAAAAGAATTACGGCATCAGTCTGAAGCCTTTTGCACGTTTTGAAGACATGCTCAGCGCATCAGACGCCGTCATTATCTGCTCTCCGGACAAATATCATATTCAGCAGCTTAGAATCGCGGTAGAAAGCGGTAAGCATATTTTGTGCGAAAAGCCGCTGGCAGCAACAGAGCATGAAGTTGTCCTGCTGAAAGCCTGTCTTGATTTGGCAGAACAAAAACAGCTC
>HF995316.1:93739-110089 GCA_000432275.1 Proteobacteria bacterium CAG:495 | reverse complement strand
CGGAGCTGAAATACGCGCTGCCGGAGTTACAGGACAAATTCGGCAAAGTCATCGGCATTGATTTTGACTTCAGCTATTACCGTTTGCCGAAAGACACGGCGGATCTGCCTGACAACAATTTGCTGCAGAAACATATCGGCGATGAAATCGACTGCGTAAACTTTTTATTTGGCCAGGATTCATTCAAAGTTTATAAGCTGATTGACGAATTTGACCGCTATGAAGTTACAGGCATCAGAGACGACGGCCTTACCTTTCGTTTTCGCGGAACCTGCCGGCTGAATTTCCGTACATCTCCGGAAATGATTGAACTTCGTTTTGAAAAAGGCACGGTTTCCGTCAACACTTATCAAAATGGTCTAAACGCCGTTTACAACCATGAATATCCGGTAAAAACCCCGAGATACTTTTCGGTTAGCAACAACGGCAAGAGTTTTGAGGCCATCAATAGAAACTTTATTGATGCAATCCGAGGCAAAGCTAAGAATTATCTGACCGCCAACGAATTGCTGATTGCCACGATGACATCGACAGCGCTCAGATATGAAAACAAATTCCGTTTTTAACCCTGAATTTAATTCAAAAAAAGAGGCAATTATTAAAATTGCCTCTTTTTTTACAATTTTTCCGACACTATCGGCCGACAGGGAGGATAAATGTCGTTATTGACTTCAATATAGCCCTCTGCGCCGCGATTTTGGAAAACGATGTGCCCGGTGATGTCTTCGTAACGGGTTCCTGAAAAACCCTTCACCTTATGCAAAACCAGGCGATGTTCTCCATGCGTCAGCACGATAAACCCGTCATTTTGGTATTTTACGCGAACAAGTTCAGTACCGCACTGATATGACGCGACGGATTTGGTTTCGCTGGGATTTGCGCAAGCCGCGGCCAGAAGACTCAGACCCGCCAAAAAAAATATTTTCATCACTCACCTCATTCTTTTAAGTTCTGATGTAATCTGCGGCATAAAAAAATCAAGGCATATTTTTATAACTTGCTTTTTTGTCAAAAATCGGCTAAATTAAATCCATTGCGAAAAAATTATTGTATAACCCAATTAATATAAAAAAATTATGGAAAAAGTAAAAATCGGCCTCATCGGCCTTAGTGACACCGCCATTGAAAATCATATCAAACCGTTGTTAAAACTCGACGGCGTATTTTTAAGCGGCGGATATGACACTGATTTGGAAGCATTTAGCCGCGTTGAACAAGAAACCGGATTGAAACTTCAGGTTTTCGGAGACGTTACCGACCTGGTGCGCGCCAGCGATGCCCTGATAATCAGCACCCCTGCCGATGACCATGGCATAAATCTGTTCGGCTGCCTGATACACCGTAAACACGTTCTGTGCCAACCGCCCCTCTGCAAAAAAAGCGAGATAGACAATCTGAAAGACACTTTCAGTCTGGCTAACTCGGCAAAACTGCAGATTTCGACATATTATCCGCGGCGGTTTGACCCTTTATACGTATGGTTGAAACAGCAACTGCCCGAGCTGACGAAGAAATACGGCAAAGCCGTCAGTTTGAATACGGACTTTTCCTACCCGGAAAAGAGAGCCAGCAAAAAAAACAATCTGCTCGGCAAGTATTATGACCAGGATGCCGACTATCTGAATTTTTTGTTCGGAGGCGGAATACAGCAAACCGTTTATAAAATCGAAAATTCCGGCACCCATTATGAAATCGCAGGAAAACGAGAGGACGGCATTTGTTTCCGTTTTCAGGGTTCTTGCGCCTTGGGCGAGGAAAAACCTTATGAGAACGTCGAGCTGCGATTGGAACGGGCAACCGTTTACCTTTACTGCGGCCTGGGTGCGGACAAAGGGTTCATCATGGAACATGCAACAGCAGAAATGCTGCCGATAAAGCTTAATACCGAAATTTATTCGGAAGAAGTGATTGCCCAACAGATAAATCAGAATTTTGTTGACGCTATCCGCGGCGAAGCTCCCTGTTACATAAACTGGAAAGAATTGCTGCAAAACTACTGCTATTAAGCAGTCAATAAAAATAAAGGCAAACCGGTCCGGGTTTGCCTTTATTTTTTTATGCAACAAACAAATCTTTGATTTTATCAAAAAAGCTTTTCGCTTCCGGCTGGCAGGTATCGTCTTTGCTGACGGAGCGAAATTCTTCAAGCAATTCTTTCTGCCGAGCGGAAAGATTAACCGGAGTTTCTACCCGCAGTTTGACGAACAAATCTCCGCGGCGGGACGAACGCATCATGGTCATTCCCTGATTTTTGACCTTGACAACCTGATCGCTTTGAGAACCTGCGGCTATATCAAGCTCGATTTTTTCTCCGTCAATGGAGGGTATCTCCACTTTGCCTCCCAAGGCCGCACAACACATGGATATCGGCACACGGGTATAGAGGTTGGCTCCCTCGCGGGTATAAAGCTTGTGTGATTTTATGCTGACAAAAACATACAGGTCTCCGTTTTCACCGCCGCGGGAACCGGCTTCTCCGGCTCCGGCAATACGCATCCGGGTATCATCCTCAATTCCCGCCGGGATTTTAACTTTAATCGTCTTTTCCTGATTAAGGACGCCTGCCCCCTTACAATCGGGGCAGGCCTCTTTGACCATGCGGCCGGTACCGTGACAATGCGGACAAGCCTGTTCAACCACGAAGAAACCTTTTTGCATCCGAATTTTTCCGCTGCCGCGACATTCGGAACACACTGGCGCTTCTTTGCCGTCTTTAGTTCCGTGGCCATGACATTTTTCGCAAGTGACGGTGGAGGGAATCTTTATTTCTTTTTCGACGCCGCTGAAAGCTTCTTCCAAAGTTATTTCCAAATTATAGCGAACGTCTGCTCCGCGCTGAGCATAACTCTGACGGCGGCCGCCGCCCATGAATTCTGAAAAAACTTCCGAAAAAATGTCTGAAAATCCGCCGGCACCGAAATTAAACTCAAATCCGCCGAAGGGATTGCCGCCGTTGCCGCCCATACCGCCGGCAAAAGCCTGCTTGCCGTAGCGGTCATAAGCCGCCCGTTTTTGTTCGTCTTTCAGAACTTCGTATGCTTCGTTGATTTCCTTAAATTTGGTTTCAGCTTCCTTATCGCCGGGGTTACGGTCTGGATGGTATTTCATGGCCAGACGACGATAGGATTTTTTGATTTCGTCACCGCCGGCATCCCTGCTGACTTCCAGCAATTCGTAATAGTCAGTTTCTTCACTCATAATTTTGCGCTTTTTATTATTCCGATTAACTTAAGTTACATTGTATTTAGGGAGTTATCTCAGTAAAGTCAAGTTATTAATAAGTTAAACCGGCAGCCGCAAGAAATAATTTTAAAAAAGTTGCAAAAGTTTTGTTGACAGCCCCAAAAAATTTTTATATATAGTCGACCCGTTGCCTGTCAAAAACCGGCAGGCGGCAAATCTTAATCTAATCATGTAGACTCCCTAAATCCCTGTTGGACAGTTCTCCTCCGGGGATTTTCTTTATGATGCGCCACGCGGCAAAAAAAGCGCCGCAGCGTTTCTTTATTTATTAAAAGAGCATTTTAACGAATCTTAAACCAGTGGCATATCATAATATGTTATTATTCCGATTAAACAGGAGCAGGGTCATTAATGCTTAATCTCAAACATATAGCCGTCAGTTCCTTTAACGAAAACCTGGCTTACATCCACCGCGACTGCGTCGCTTACAAAGTGGACGACATCAAAACCCTTACCAAGGTGGAAATTCACGGCGGGGTCAAACCCATTTTTGCCTTTTTACAAATTGTGGATGACGCCAAACTGGTCAAACCAAATGAACTGGGACTGAATACCGAGGCTTTTGAGCTGATTAACCTTCCCGAAGGAGCCAACATTTCGCTTACGCTGTCCCCTCCTCCGCCGAGCCTGGTTTCAATTAAGCGTAAAATTGCCGGAAACATTCTGAGTGCCGGGGAATATGCCGCTATCATCAATGATATTGCAGCTAAACGATATTCCAATATGGACATTGCCTCTTTTTTGGTGGCATCAGGCTCTTTTATGACGGCTTCCGAGGTTTTGGCGATGACCGAAGCCCTTATCGGAGATAACACCATTCGCTGGGACAACGAAGGAATCGTGGTCGACCACCACTGTTTCGGCGGCGTTCCCGGAAACAAAACGGACATTATCATTACTGCCATTGTCGCCGCTTACGGCTTGCCGATGCCGAAAACGGCCTCCCGCTCGCTGACATCCTGCGCCGGCGTTGCCGATACCATGAGTGTTTTGGCCAATGTGGATTTGGATGAAGAAACACTGCGCACACTGGTTAAAGAAAACCGGGGTGCCATCGCCTGTTATAATTCGCTGCCGATTGCCGAAGCAAACAAAATCGTCTCCGGTGTCGAACGCCATATCGGCATTACCCAGCAACAACATCTGGCGGCATCCATTCTGGCTATCAAGCTGGCGGCAGGTGTTACCCATCTGGTTTTGGACATTCCCGTGGGACCGAGTTCGCGCGTTAAGTCAACCAATGAGGCAATGCGGCTGCGCAAACTTTGCGAATATGTCGGCGATATGCTGTCTTTGGAGATTGACGCCGTCATTACCGACGGAAGCGAACCCATCGGCAACGGCATCGGTGCCGTGCTTGAAGCCCGTGACGTTATGAAAATTCTTCGCAACAAAGAAGACGCCCCGCAGGACCTGCTGGAAAAGTCACTGTTTCTGGCCGGGCGTATTTTGGAGTTTGACCCCAAACTCCGCGGCGGACAAGGATATCACGTGGCTAAAGAAATTTTGACTTCCGGCCGGGCTCTGGAAGCAATGAACCGCATCATTTACGCCCAGGGCAAAGCACCGCAGCCGCAGCTGGGACATCTGACCAGAGACATTGTTTCGCAGGTAAGCGGCACGGTTGAAAACATAGACAATGCACGAATCAACAAAATAGGCGTTTTAGCCGGCGCCGCACAATATCCCGGAGCTGGGCTTGACCTTTTGAAAAAGGTCGGCGACCATGTCGAACAAGGCGAAACCCTTTATCGGATTCATGCCGTAAATTCGACGGATTTTGCATTTGCCAATTCGGTAGTCGACGGCTATACCGGCTATGAAGTCTCTTCGGCTGGCGGGCCCAAAGGGGGATATTAAGATGTTTTGGCAACAACCGGCTTATGATGAGAAAAGCCGTTGACAATCCAATCGGCATCAGTTACCGGCCGCGGACAACGTTATGACAAACCGGAAGCGGAAATCAGAAATATTGAACAACAGGAACGTTCCCGGCAAATTCTCGGTATTGCCAAAGTTTCAAGGCTTTCTGCCGCACAAATAAAAAACCTTGCCGGACGAAACCGCAGACGAGCGTAAAAAACAAGAACAACGTTAACAAGGGCAGATGCTTTAATGCTGTCTTTGTTTCTTTTTTATTATTTGCTGTGTGAGATTTCTTGAGGAATCTTTCACTTCATTATAAATTGACGAGATAAAAATCCTTCCCGTTTCTATCTCTTCTTGATTTTGTTTTAAGTAAATACCTATCTTATCAACAATATCACCGGGAAAGTCCAGATTTTCCGCTCTCCGGAGTTTCTTTTGCGTAACAATATCATTATATTTTTGTGTTATTTCCGGACTAATAAAATCAACACCGACGGTTTTTTGAACGTCTTTAACAACTTTATCCGTAAGTTGTTTGTCTGCCTCACCATTTTCCTTAACAAAAAAGTCCTTTTCAAAGCCAAGAGGTAAATAACTGCCATCCTTTTCATCGTATAAAAAAGAACAATCATAAGTTTTTCCATCAGGGGCAGCCAGGTATAAGACATCATTATGTTGTTTCTTAATTTTTTCCGGAGAAGTATGCTGACGCACCACCTTAGATGAAATCATAAAATAGCCGTCTCCCAAATCAAATAAAATCTGGGATGCCGCGTGGTAATCTTTTGTTACGCCATGCTTGGTAAATGCCGTCGTTTGTTTGCCACTTTCAATGTATTTTTGAGTATATTGATTATTTATATGCTTAGTAATAACTTCCGTTTTATATTGGGTTTTTGACGTCTCCGTTGTTTTGTTATTTTCTACGGCATTAGCACTTAAAGCATTTCCACCTAAGATCCCGCTCAAAGTCAAAGCCAATTTAAGCTTATGTAACTTATTTTTTAATTGCACTTTGTCCATAATTGCAGCTCCGTATAACTTTTGTGTTTTCAAACACTTAGAAACGTTCTTACATTAAAATATATCATATCGGGATGAAAATAACAATTAAATTGTCATTTTTCTGGTCAGAGCTCTTGCATCGCCGATTTTTACTCTCTATATAGATTAATAGAATAATTTTGATAAACAAAGGATGAAAATTATGAGCAATAAAGTAATTGGTATTGACTTGGGTACAACCAACTCCTGCTTCGCAGTTATGGAGGGCGGCGAGCCTAAAGTTTTGGAAAACTCCGAAGGCGCCCGCACAACACCTTCAATGGTTGCGTTTACAGATACTGAACGTTTGGTCGGTGCTGCGGCAAAACGTCAGGCGGTTACCAATCCGGAAAACACCCTGTTTGCCATCAAACGTTTAATCGGACGTCGTTTTGATTCTCCTGAAGTTGCCAAAGACAAAGCTTTGGTTCCGTTTAAAATCATTGACGGAGACAACGGTGACGCCTGGGTAGAAGTCAAAGGACAGAAATATGCTCCTTCGCAGATTTCAGCTATCGTCTTGCAAAAGATTAAAGAATATGCCGAGAGCTATTTGGGTGAGAAAATTGAAAAAGCCGTTATTACGGTTCCGGCATATTTTAACGACTCTCAACGTCAGGCTACCAAAGATGCCGGTAAAATCGCCGGTTTGGAAGTATTGCGCATTATCAACGAACCGACTGCCGCAGCCCTGGCATACGGTATGGATAAAAAAGCCAACGGAACAATTGCCGTTTATGACCTCGGCGGCGGTACTTTCGATATTTCCATTTTGGAAATCGGCGACGGAGTATTTGAAGTAAAATCGACCAACGGCGATACTTTCCTCGGCGGTGAAGACTTTGACCAGCGTTTGGTTACTTATCTGACCGACGAATTCAAAAAAGAATCCGGCATTGACCTGAAAAACGACCGTTTGGCTTTGCAACGTCTGAAAGAAGCAGCAGAAAAGGCCAAAATAGAATTGTCTTCAGCAACCCAGACCGAAATCAACCTGCCGTTTATTACGGCAGACCAGACCGGTCCGAAACACTTAAACATTAAGCTGACCCGCGCCAAATTAGAGTCTATCGTCGAAGACTTGATTGAAAAGACGGTTGAGCCTTGCAAAAAAGCCATGGCCGATGCCGGCGTTAAACCCAGCGAAATCAGCGAAGTCATTTTGGTCGGCGGTATGACCCGTATGCCGAAAGTTCAGGAAAAAGTTAAAGAAATTTTCGGAAAAGAACCGCACAAAGGCGTTAACCCGGATGAAGTCGTTGCCGTCGGCGCTGCAATTCAGGGCGGTGTTTTGATGGGTGACGTTAAAGACGTTTTGCTGCTTGACGTAACTCCGTTGTCTTTGGGTATTGAAACCCTGGGCGGCGTCTTTACCCGTTTGATTGACCGCAACACGACCATTCCGACCCGCAAGTCGCAGGTTTTCTCGACAGCCGAAGACGGTCAGACAGCCGTTACCATTCGCGTATTTCAGGGTGAACGCGAAATGGCTGCCGACAACAAGCTTTTGGGCCAGTTTGATTTGGTCGGCATTCCTCCTCCCCGGCCAGGAACGCCGCAATTTGTCCCGCACCGCGCGGTATGCCGCAAATTGAGGTAACTTTCGATATTGACGCAAACGGTATCGTTAACGTTTCGGCAAAAGACAAAGCCACCAACAAAGAACAGGCCATCAGAATTCAGGCCAGCGGCGGTTTGTCTGATGCAGACATCGAAAAGATGGTTAAAGATGCAGAAGCCAATGCCGAAGCTGATAAAAAGAAAAAAGAATTGGTTGAAGCTAAAAATCAGGCAGAATCTTTGGTTCACGCCACCGAAAAAACGCTTAAGGAACATGGTGACAAGGTAAGCGCTGCAGAAAAGAGCAAAATTGAGGATGAATTAAAAGCCCTCAAGACAGCTATCGAGGCTGAAGACTTATCGGTTATCAAAGAAAAGACCGAAAGCCTAATGCAGGCTTCCTTGAAACTTGGCGAAGCGATGTATAAGTCGCAGGCTGACGCTTCCGCCGCGGCCGGTGCACAGCCGGGTGCCGACGCAGGAGCCTCCGCTGACCAGCCGGCCGGTGACGACAAGGTTGTCGATGCTGACTTTGAAGAAGTCAAATAAGTTAGTACTTGCTTCAAAAAACTCCCGCAAAATTGCGGGAGTTTTTTTATGGTTTACATACATATTTTTTTATATCAAGGCTTATGTTGCCAAGAAAGCCGAAAAAAACGCCGTTTGAAGAGTCAATGTCACTTGCTGCAGTATGATGTCGTCCAAATCTTTTAATTGACTAGAGACCAAAAAAAAGCGCTTAAAAGCGCTTTTTTTATAAAACCTGTCTTATCTGTTTTCCAGCAGCTTAGTACTCAGCTGCGGTTTCCGATGGGTTAAAATGCTCAGTACTTTGACCAGCTCATCTTTAAGCTCCGGGCGACGGACAACGATATCAACCATACCGTGTTCTTTCAGATATTCGGCCCGCTGGAAACCCTCGGGAAGTTTTTCGCGAATGGTCTGCTCAATAACGCGAGCACCGGCAAAACCGATTACACAACCTTTTTCCGCAATATGGATATCGCCAAGCATAGCAAAAGAGGCTGATACACCGCCGGTAGTGGGATCCGTCAGAACAGAAATAAAAGGAAGGCCTTTTTCTTTGACCATATTGACCGCGGCGGTCGTGCGCGCCATTTGCATTAAGGACAAAATGCCTTCCTGCATACGGGCACCGCCGGAAGCGGAAATGGTAATCAGAGGATAGTTTCCGCGCATGGCTATTTCGCCAGCTTTAACAATACCCTCACCGACGGCCGTTCCCATAGAACCACCCATAAAAGAAAAGTCAAACGCGGCTACAACGCAGGTAATGCCGCCGATTTCGCCCTGGGCAACCTTAATGGCATCATCACTGCCGGTGGCCTTACGATAAGACTTCAGACGATCAGTATATTTTTTTGAATCTTTGAAGTTAAGCGGATCTTCCTGAAGTTTGGGCAAAGTGATTAATTTGTAGTCACCGTTATCAAACAACATTTCAAAACGTTTGTTCAGCGGCAGACGCAAATGATGGTCGCAGGAAGAGCAAATGAAATTGTTTTTTTCAAGCTCCTTTGTGAAAAGCATCTGGCCGCATTGAGGACACTTAGTCCAGAGATTGTCGGCAATCTCCTTAGTGGTAATTTTTTTGATTTTCGGACGTACGAAATCGGAAAGCCAGTTCATAGTTTATACCTTATCAAAGTTAATTTTGTTTTTTCGGTTCGACCGCAGGGGCAGAGGAACTTTCCTTTTTGCGAGAAAAAATCCCTTTCAGACGGGCACCTAAACCGGGTTTAGAAGTTTTGACCTCCTGTTCCTTGTAAGATTCAAGGTTCTCATGGAGGTTTTCCATTTCCTTAACCAATTTCTGCTGCTCTTTGCTGAGTTTTCTGTTCTGTTTGCGTTGAGAACGCAATGCTTTGCGCACCGGAGCATACGACATCCAGGAAAACAACTCGCCGAGAACGAAACCGAAAAAGATAAAAAAGACAATGGCAACGCTCAAAGAAACCGTGATTTCAATATAAAAAGGCCAAAGGTTAAACACGGCCAAGTCGTTATTTACAAAGGCAAAAACCAAAATAACCACCAGCAACGGCAAACCAATAAGCATTTTTATGAAACCCATGAGCGGCGCTCCTTTTTAATGATTAAAATTGTTATTATTTCTTATTTAATAACTCGAACAATTGTTTACCAGTCTTAAAGTGAGGAATATTGCGCTCTTCTACCTTAACCTGTTCGCCGGTACGGGGATTCTTGGCAATGCGCGGCGTACGGGTGCGTACGGAAAAAGCGCCAAAGCCGCGAAACTCGACACGGTCGCCGTTAGCCAGAGAGTTAGTAATCTTATCAAAGACTACGGCTACAATCCTCTCAACGTCTTTCAGCATCAGATGCGGGTTTTTGTTAGCAATACGTTCAATTAATTCTGATTTTGTCACTTTATTACCTCTTTTATTCTTATTTAATTCAAGTTTAAGTTATCCGTTTTTGTTTTAATTATCAATATCGCAAATTAAAAAAAAGCCAAAATTTAATTGTTTAGTTATCCATAGGGATTTTATTCGTCATTAGCCAAGTGGGCAACGGCAAGATGATTAGCCGCCTCTCCCAGTTCAATGTCTTCAATCCGCTGAATGCGTTTGCCGATTTTAGACGACGAAATACGGATATTGTCAACATCTTCATTGGCTTGTTTAAAGTGCTTGCTCAGGCTTTCGATACGGGAATCGAGACGCCCGATATCTTCAACCAAAGTTCCGACTTCCTTCTGGATTACACCGGCCTGTTCCCGCATTTTGGCATCTTTCAGCACGGCGCGAACAGTGTTCAGGGTTGCCATGAGAGTCGTCGGGGAAACAATCCAGACCTTGGAGCGGTATGAAACTTCCACCACGTCGGTGAAATTAGCATGCAATTCTGCATAAATGGCCTCGCTGGGCAGAAACATCAATGCGGATTCCGCCGTTTCTCCGGGAATAATATACTTTTCTGAAATGTCTTTGATGTGTTTTAACACGGAAGCTCTGAAAAAGCGTTCCGCCTCAAGCTTTTCCCGGTCTGACGCCGCCGCACGCAGAGCATGATAGCTCTCCAAAGGAAACTTGGCGTCTATGACAATGGTTCCCGGAGGGTTAGGCAGCCGGAGTACACAATCGGCACGCTTGGCATTGGACAGCACCATCTGAAACTCATATGCGTTGGGAGGCAGAATTGAGGTGACAAGATCGTTCAGCTGTATTTCGCCAAAAGCGCCGCGCGCCTGTTTGTTGGAAAGGACTTCCTGCAAGGACACAACCTGCTCCGACAGAGACGAAATTTTTTGCTGAGCAACGTCGATTTTAGCCAGGCGTTCCCGCAAATCGGTCAAAGTCTCGGTGGTTTTGGCCGTGGTCTGCTGCAAGCCTTCGCCAACGCTTTTGGTCACAGCGAGAAGTTTTTCATCCATAATCTTGAGAACCGCCATTTTTTGCTCGCTGATGGCCTGGGCAATCTTGTTCTGCTCCTGGGAGCTATGTTCGCTCAACTGGGACAACCGGCCGGCAAGTTCAGCCTGGCCGCGCAACAAAATGTCGCTGAAGGAACTCAGCTCCCCGCGGTCCCGGCGAAAGAGCAGAACAGCAATGTTGGTGAGGAAGAGAATCCCCACCAGCACTACCAAAATCGCTTCAAAATTCGCGGTTATAAAATTACTTAGACTCTGCAAAATGACGTCCCATTCTCAAGAATTTTTCGGTGCGACGCTTTTTGAGCTCGTCCCCGCTTTGCGGCAAAAGCTCTTTAAGATGTTTCAAAATACTGTCGCCGACGCGCTCAATTGCGGCCTGCGGATCACGGTGGGCACCGCCAAGAGGCTCAGCAATAATTTCGTCAATGACACCCAACTTGCGCAAATCCTGCGCAGTCAGCTTCAGGGCTTCCGTCGCTTCCTTAACCTTGTCGGCGGAACGCCAAAGAATGGACGCACAGCCTTCCGGCGAAATAACGGAATAAATCGAATGCTCCAACATCAGAACCCGGTTAGCCGTCGCAATGGCAATAGCACCGCCGGAACCGCCTTCGCCGATGACGACGGAGACAATCGGCGCTTTAATCTGAAGGCACTTTTGGATAGAAGACGCAATTGCCTCGGCCTGTCCGCGGGCCTCGGCCTCAACACCGGGGAAAGCGCCGGATGTGTCAACAAAACAAATAACCGGCATATTAAACTTGTCTGCCAGGTCCATAAGGCGCTGCGCTTTGCGATAGCCTTCGGGCTTAGCCATTCCGAAATTATATTTGACGCGGGATTCAATATCGTGGCCCTTTTCCTGTCCGAGCACAACGACAGAAATATTTTTGAAACGGCCGATACCTCCGATCATCGCCTCATCATCGGCGAACAAACGGTCTCCGCACAACGGAGTAAAATCTTCAATCAGGGCATTCACGTAATCAAGGCAATGCGGGCGCTGCGGGTGGCGGGCAACCTGAGACTTCTGCCACGGCGTAAGATTGGAATAAGACGACTTTACCTGTTTTTCCAGCTTTTGCTGCAGACGGGAAACTTCTTGGGAAATGTCGACATCTTCGCTCTGAGCCAGATATTTCAGACTCTCGATTTTTGATTCAATTTCAAAAATATTCTTTTCAAAATCCAAAACTAAAGTATTTGCTGTAGTATTCATAGAATCTTCTCATTAATTATGACATAGTTTTGACTTATGCATAACACACTTTTTTCGAGATTTCGACTCTTATTTTACTTTTTGTGCAAGAAGTTGGTTTTTTAGTTGGAAAAAAAGACAATATCTAATAGTATAACGCTTAAATATAAACATCGAAAGAAAAACAGGGAGTATATCCGTGCCGGCCGTTTCCTTTTTTGCATTAATCTTTTCATCGCTTTTGTGGTTTATTTTTGCCCTCAAGTTTGTCTTGTCGAGTTTGGGAAATACGCCTTTTTTTGCGGCGGGAACATCCAACATTCTGGCATACATCTGCATCGTATGCCTGCCGGTATTTTTAATCTGGCTGGTGTTCAGCTACGTCAACCAATACCTGCAAAACAAAACCGTCAACCAACAACTGTACAAGCTTTTCGGACAGATGAAAAAAAATCAGGACTATTCCGACCTTCTGGCCCGGGTCCTGATTGAGACGGAACAACAGGTAAAAGACGGTTTTATGCTTGGAAAATTTGACCTGCTGGTAGCCGACATGAACGAACTTCTGGCAGAGATTATCCGCTGCACCAACATTGCTTCCAGCGAACAAATAGAGCGTTTGTGGAACAAAGTTCAAAACGGCGGAAAGTGGTCTTTCGGAAAAGTCATCATTGAAGTAAACAACGCCCAGCCCAACTTTCAGATGAGAATCTACGAAAAGGCCTGTACGGATATTGTACTGGCCGGTACAATTATGGAATTTTGCGCCCGTTATCTGAGTGTTGTCAACATGTTGGAAAAACATGACCGGGAAAAGGTTTTTCTTAACATTATCGAAACCGGAGTCATGGGTAAGGTTTTCTCGATTTTTGCGCCAATCTCCGACGAGGTTCGCAAAGTCAGAGAATCCAGCGCCGGTTTTATGAAACAGCAGGAGCAGGTTTTTCAGGCACCGAAGCCGCAACCGGCTCCCCATGTTTCGACGCCGCCGGTTAACGTCTTTTCCGACGAACAACCCAAGGAATCCATTTTCGACAAGCTGGACAAGATTAATCCGTTTAAGAAAAAAGAGCCGGAACCTTTGAGCGAAAACCGCGCTCAGGAGCGAGACCCCTTTTCGATAGCGCTTGAACGCAGTTTCGGAAGTGTGCCCGAAGACGAAACACCGCGCCTCAGAATGAGCGAGGAGACGGTTTCGAGAGAATCAATGCCGGAGCCGCGCCTTTCTCCACCAGAAGAGGCATTTGAACCAAAATTTGAAACCGAGCCGGCGGAAGCGCCCCGATTTGAAGAATCTGAAACGGTTTTTCAAGAACAACCTTCCGAAGAAGAGCTTTCCGATACGCAGAAAAAACTAAACAGCCTGAAAAAAGAATGGGCTGAAATGACGATGCCGCAGGCAGCGATACCGGAAAAAACCATCGCGGTACAGGCGGAAGAGAAAAACGAAAACGAGGATGAAGAAAATACGGCATATCCTTTCGGCGGCTGGGTAGATGAAGAAAATTACAACAAATAGTCAGGATTAAGGTGAGAGCAGGTTTTATTATCGCAGTAATGCTTCTGGCCTTTCCGGCCCGGGCGGCAGAAGTGAGAATTGCCGACAGCCTGCCTTTGTACGGAGAATCCAAATACAGCTCAAACTTTAAGCATTTTGAATATGTAAATTCCCAAGCGCCCAAAGGCGGCCGGGTTGTGCTTCCGGAGTATGGCGGGTTTGACAACTTTAATCCCTTTATCTTTAAGGGAATCGCATCGCCGGCAGTGGCGAATCTGACGCTCGACAGCCTCGGCGTAGTTCCGGTAGACGACTTTTCAACAGTTTATCCGTTACTGGCCAAGCGATTTGAAATTCCGCAGGACAACTCGTTTATCGGCTTTATTCTGGATGAAAAAGCGCATTTTCATGACGGAACGCCGGTAACGGCAGACGATGTTATTTTCAGTTACAAGGCGTTGGTCGAAAAAGGCGCGCCTTTATATAAAGTTTATTACGGAGACGTTGAACGGGCAGAAAAAGTTTCGCCGCGCCACGTTCGTTTTCACTTCAAAAAAAACAGCCGCAACAAGGAACTTCCCTTAATCTTGTCGCAGATGAAAATTTATTCCGCCAAAGATTGGGAAAACAGGGATTTTGCCAAACCAACTTTGGATATTCCCTTAGGCAGCGGCCCTTACCGACTGGACAAGTTTGTTCCCGGCAAATATCTGGAATTTAAAAGGGATGACGCTTATTGGGCTAAAGAGCTGCCCAGCCGCAAGGGCTTTTTCAACTTTGACAGAGTGCGTTACGACTATTATCAAGACACCACTGTTACGTTGCAGGCTCTTTTTGCCGGAAGCATAGACATCCGAGAAGAATACATTGCAAAAATCTGGGTAACCGGCTATGACAACGAGCTGGTAAGGCAGAATAAAATCATTAAAGAGGATTTGCCGCACAATCAGGCCGCCATACTACAGTTTTTCGGCTTTAATACCCGGCTGCCCAAGTTCAGCGACAGGCGTGTCAGAGAAGCCGTCGGGCTGGCATTTAATTTCGATTGGGCAAATGACAAGCTTTTTTACAAGCAATACGAACGTCTGTACAGTTATTTTACCAATACGGGCATGGAAGCGGTCGGACTGCCGCAGGGCAAAGAGCTGCAGATTTTGGAAGGCTATCGCAAACAGTTGCCGGAAGACGTTTTTTCCAGAGCGCCCCGGCTGCCGCAACATCAAACCCATATGCAGACGAGGGAAAATCTGCGCCGGGCGGTAAAACTTTTGGAAGAATCCGGATTTGGTTTCAAGAACGGTGTTATGACGAATCTGAAAACGGGAGAACCGCTGACAATTGAAATTCTGGGCAACTCGGCCAACGGCTCGTCTTTTACCAGAGTTATGCTGCCGTTTATGGAAAATTTGAAAAAAATCGGCATAAAAACCACATTCCGCAATCTGGAAACCAATATATTCAAAAACCGGCTGGACAACTTTGACTTTGAAGTTGCCATTCTCGCTTTCGGCGTCAGTCAAATGCCCGGTAACGAACAGCGGGAACTGTGGGGTTCCAAGGCTGCGGACATCAAAGGAAGCTACAATCTGATGGGTATCAAGAATCCGGTGGCGGACAAGCTTATCGACGGCTTAATCGCAGCAAAACACAAAGAGGATTTTGTCGCCCACGTCAGAGCTCTAGACAGGGTTCTCTTAGCCGAACACTATATGATACCGCAATGGTACGCTCCGGCAAAACGCGTGGCTTACCGCAACAAGTTCGGCCATCCGCAAACCGGCATCAAAGCCGGATATGATCCGTTTACATGGTGGATAAAGGAGCCGAAATGAGAAACTATATTTTAAAAAGGCTGCTGCTGATTCCGTTGACGTTACTAGGTATTCTGGCAATAAACTTCGTTATCATACAATTTGCTCCGGGAGGGCCGGTGGAACATACCCTGGCCAAATACCGCGGCATAAACGTCAACGCGACCGGCGCCATCAGCGGCGGTGCCGGAATGAATGCGGCTTCCGCGGCAGGAAAATATCAGGGAGCACAAGGGGTTCCCGAAGATTTGATTAAAGAGCTTGAAAAACAATTCGGCTTTGACAAACCGGCACATATCCGTTTTTTCAAAATGATAAGCGACTATGCAAGGTTTGACTTCGGCAAAAGCTTTTATCAGGACAAAACCGTCTGGAAGCTGATTAAGGAAAGGATGCCGGTTTCGGTTTCGCTGGGGTTATGGTCGACATTAATCATCTATCTGATTGCCATTCCGCTGGGAATAAAAAAGGCGGTTACCGACGGCTCTTCTTTTGACATATGGACTTCATTCGCGGTGATTGTCGGGTCGGCGATACCGGTGTTTCTGTTTGCCGTTTTCTTAATTGTCTTTTTCGCCGGCGGGACGTATCTGCATTGGTTTCCTCTCCACGGCCTGACTTCCGACAACTGGGAAGAAATGTCCTGGCTTGGAAAAATCACCGACTATTTCTGGCATATCACCCTGCCGGTAACAGCCATGGGTATCGG
>HF995316.1:14356-93717 GCA_000432275.1 Proteobacteria bacterium CAG:495 | reverse complement strand
GCGGTTTTGCCAGCCTGACCATGCTGACCAAAAATTCTTTTCTCGACGAAATCAACAAACAATATGTGTTGACGGCAAAAGCAAAGGGATTGAGCCAAAACCAAATTTTATACGGGCACGTGTTTCGTAACGCCATGCTGATTGTAATTGCCGGATTTCCGACGCTTTTAATCAAAATGCTGTTTACCGGCGCGCTGCTTATCGAGGTCATCTTTTCGCTAAACGGATTGGGCCTGCTCGGGTATGAAGCGATTATGACCCGCGATTATCCGGTAATATTCGGCACGATGTATATTTTTGCCCTTTTAGGCCTGGTGTTAAGACTTATTTCGGACATTACCTATTCCCTGATAGATCCGAGGATAAACTTTGACAGCAACCAATAAAAAAAGCTCTCGTTTGAGAGCTTTTTTTTCATCAGCGTCCGAGACAGCCATGCGTCTCTCTGGCAAATTTGACATAACGTTTGTAAAAGTACTCCAACCCCTGCCGGACAGCATAATTGACGGTACCTTTAGGATAATTTCCGTGCTTATCCGGTTTGCCGGCTTTAATACCGGTCAGAATTTCTATGCCGTCATCAACATTGTCAACCGCGTAAATATGAAATTTTCCTTCGTCAACGGCATTCAGGACGTCTTCGCGCAGCATCAAGTCCTTTACGTTGGTACGGGGGATAATCACGCCCTGGTCTCCGGTGAGACCGCGATGACGGCAAACATCAAAGAATCCTTCAATTTTTTCATTAACGCCGCCAATGGGCTGGACTTCACCAAACTGGTTAATCGAACCGGTAACGGCAATGTTTTGTTTAATCGGGAGATTTGCTATTGCCGAAAGCATACAGTAATATTCGGTAGAAGAAGCACTGTCTCCGTCAACGCCGCCGTAAGACTGTTCAAAAACAATCGAGGCG
This sequence comes from Proteobacteria bacterium CAG:495, assembly GCA_000432275.1. GTDB lineage: Bacteria > Pseudomonadota > Alphaproteobacteria > RF32 > CAG-239 > CAZU01. The sequence continues at coordinate 92,801 of HF995316.1, read as the reverse complement.
CTCAATGACAGGGGACGGTCTTTGGCGAAACGATTGGCCAAAAGGCTGGAAAGAATTAAAACACCCTTGGTATGAATAGGGCCGCTCATTTCAACTTCGCGCTCAATATTTATAAACTCGCCCTTTCCGATACGCACCTGAGTCGTAATCCGGGCCGGTTTACCAAAACTGGTACGGGAGAAATTATAAACCACCAGACCGTTAATCTGCCCTACACGGGAGCCTTCAACGTCCATTAGAATGGTGCCTTTGTCAATCTGCTCCAGCATCGCCTGCTTTATACGGTCGCTGCGGTAAATCTGAGCGTCAATCGCCTGTTCGATATGGTTTTTGCCGATTTGGTTCGCCTTGGATTTACGTGCCCAATAATCGGCTTCGCGCAACAAATCGCCGATGGAGGCAATATGTGCGGTCAGCTTTTCGGAATCTTCAGCCAGGCGGGACGAATACTCAATGACCTTGGCAACGGCCTGTTTATTGAGGGAACGCAGCTTTTTCTTTTTGGAGAGAGAACCAATCAGCTTGGCATATTCAACCTCGTTTTCGGGCGTACGGTCCATTAAAACGCCAAAGTCCGCCTCTACTTTGAAGAAATCAGAAAAGTCGGGATCCCTTTCGCTCAAAACTTCATAGAGCTCCTCGTCTCCGGTGAGAATAACCTTAACCTGAAGAGGTATCGGTTCCGGATCGAGAGAAATCGTGGTGAAAGTGGTTTCTTCGCTGGGCGCTTCGATTTTAACGGTTTTAGAAGCCAACGCCCGCTTCAGAGAATCCCAGGCATAAGGCTGCAACAGCAATTTTCGGGCATCAATAAGCAAAAAGCCGCCGTTGGCCTGGTGCAGAGCACCGGATTTTATCAAACTGAAGTCTGTCAGCAAAGCGCCATATTGCTGGATACGTTCAACGCGGCCGACCAGATTTCCCTGCGTGGGGTGGTCCAGATGAATAATCGGCGCCCCGGAATCCGGTTCGTTTTTGACGATGACGTTAACTTTGAACTTTGCATATTTGTCTTCTTCCGGCTGCTTCATCCGGGAAAACAGAGCGGAAAGCGCATCGTCCCCTTCACCGCCGCCGCAATTGTTTTCCGAAGAAGGCATAAATTCATCGATATTGGTAATAATGTGTTTTTGAATCTTTTTCAAAAAGTCGTTGGCCTGTTTGTGCCCTTTATATTTGGCATGAAGTTCGTCAATGGGGTTTTTGACCGCGATTTTCAAAAACTTCTCGCGCAAATCATTGGTTTCCTTGCGCTGTTTATCTTCCCATTGAGGCAAATCCTGAGCGGTGTTTTCAATTTCCTCCTGCATTTGGTTGAGGTCTTCCAGCAGCTGTTTTTTCTCGCTTTCGGGAAGCTCGTCAAAGGCTTCCGGGCTCAGCACTTCTCCGTTTTTAACGGGAGCAACGACCAAACCGACCGGCATATGCAGCAAGGAAACACTTTTGCCTTTGGCCTTTTTCTGAAGAATTTTGATATATTCTTCCTTATGCTGTTTGAATTTTTCATGAATGATACTTTGGCCGGCCTTATATTCGTCACTTTCCAGAATGGCGGGAATCGAAACCGACAGAGTTTCAATCAGTTTGTCAATGTCTTTGGCAAATTCGGCCGCGGTGCCGGCAGGGAAATTAACTGCCTGCGGTTTATAGGGTTCGTCGAAATTATAAACATAGGCCCAATCATCGGGGGTCGGCCTTTTTTTGGCTTCTTCCACCAAAACACGTTTGACCAGGCTGGTTTTTCCGGTGCCTTCCGGCCCGAGGCAAAAAAGATTATATCCTTTTGACTGGATGTTGATACCAATTTCCACCGCACTTAAAGCCCGATCCTGCCCCAATGCGGAAAGACGTTCTTCCAGTTCGGCGGTGCTGGAGAACTTAAACTTTTTAGGATCGCATTTGGTATAAAGCTGGTTGGATTTTAACTTGGTAATGCTCATAATAAAAATTCCCTATATATTAAATTCGAGATAGAATATCTTAACTAAGTACCATATATAATCAAAAAAACTAAACATAGCGTAAAGAAATATCAAAAACATGAAATATTTTCAGCTTATCTTATGGGGATTGTTTTTTGCCGGCTCAATCGTGCTGTTCGTGCGCTTCAACCGGCGGATGCGCCGCGACTATTATCTCAAAACCGCAATCAAGGCCGTATTGAAAAAACAACAGCAGCTGCCGGGCAGAAGCTTTTTTTCCACTTATGTCCTGGCTCAGGCGCTGTTCCCGTTATTGAAATCCCGAAAGAAAGAAGAGGCAAAAACAAGAGAGGCCTTAATCAAAGGGAACCTCCTTACGGCAGAGCGGTATTTCAGAAAAAAACGACAGCCGACTCTTGCTGCTGGGCTGAAAGCCTTTTATCATCCGCAAAAGGCATTGGAGGAGCTGGAAAAAATTGCAAAAGCACATCCTCAGGACAATATCGCACTGATTTTGACCGCTTACCTCCATTTTACTCTGGGGCAAAACGAGGCCGTCCTTCCGATTTTGGACAATATGGACATCTCAAAGGCCTCGGCTTATGTCAAAGCCATGCGTTTTTATCTGCAAACTCATTTTGACATGCGCGACGGAGACTTGCAGTCAGCCGCGGAAAACAGCTCCAAGGCTGCCAAGCTTTTTAATCGGGAACAGGCCTTTTACGAAGAAGCTGCCGCACATTTCGTTATGGGAACCGTTTACAGAATCAGCACAATTCAGGACGTGTCGCAATTTGTGCTGCAAACGGCACAAAAAATATACCGCCATTTGGGGGCGACCAAGGAGGAAGGCGAAGTTCTGGGAACGCTGGGCATGCTGATGGTAATGCAAAAACGTTATGACGAAGCCGACGATTATTTTAACAAAGCCAAGGAGCTTTACAAAAAGACCGGACAACGTCAGGGCTGCGGCGAAATAATCAATCAGGAGGCTCTGGCGGCATTAATCAGGCAAGATTACGGCGCTGCCCGAAAGCTGGCTAAACAGGCTTTACTCATTCATGAGGAAGAACGTAACACCGCCGGGCAAGGGTTTAGCCTGGAGCTTATCGGCAGCGCTTACAGCAGGGAAAAGAAATGGAAGCAGGTTATCAGGCATGCCCGGCAGGCTCAGGAGCTGTATGCCGCGACGCATAACAACCCCGCCCGGCTTGAAGCCCTTTATTTGGAAGCGCAGGCTTGTTTTGAAAACAACGACGACAATGAAGCGGAAACGGTTTTACGCAAAATCATCAACGCGGACAAAGAACAACACAGCTGTTTCTTTGTCGGCAACGCCTATAATCTGCTGGGGCTCATCTTTATGAAAAAAGGCGATTTGAGACGGGCCAAAGGCTTTTTTCAACAATCGCTGGACTGTGAACTGCGCAGCAACCGTGCCGGCGGCATTGCCATCGACTATGCCAATATCGCCTTGCTCGAGTATAAACGAGGACAAACCGAGCAAGCGGTCAAAACCGTGGAGACTGCATTGGAATACGCCAAAGCTTTCGGAGAAGGAGAGTTATACAGCCAATTGAAAAAGCAACTCAGTAAAATCCGAGAGTAACGTTAACTTCCGGCGACTTCAGTTCAGGCTTGCGCTCAACGTCTAAAGAAACGATACCGACGTTGTCAAAGGCCAGAACGTAAAATTGCGGTACAGCGAACGGATTAAACCGGTGGCGGCGGCTTTTCAGTATCATCCGGTTTTTTACCTTAAGCTGAGTGGCGCTTAGAAAATCCTTCATTTCAGGAGACCACGAGGGCTCGCCAAAATCACCGACGACAATGACCGGATCATCCTGCATCAAGACAAATTTTTGCAGCTGTCTGAAAGCTTGGATGCGAACGTCGCTGGCCAAACCGTCAAAATCAACGCCGACAACGGTAAAAACGTGATAATTTTTTTCAAAAGTTACAAACTGAGACTGCACTTCCGGCGTCAGGTTAAGGTGTCCGGAACGCAGAATTGCCATTCCGTAGGCATTGACATCCAACGGCTTTTCAGCGCTGTGCGACAAGGTAATATGATGGTCGTCGCGGACCGCGGTATCGGTAAAAAGATTGCCGGTTGAAGCTATTTGGGTAAAGTTTATCAGCAAGAACAGCGCAAACAAAGCACTGTAAGCAAAACGGGAAAGATACAGCGAATACAAAAAAACCGCCAGATTGAGGAGGTAAAACTGGAAAAGGTATCGTTTAACTTCTTCAAACAGCGGTTGGTGAGACAGCGGCAAAAGCAGCAGAAAGGTAATTAATCCGAGCGTTATGAACATAACTTTCAGAAAGATATTTTCCCGCTCGTGTTTTTTTCTTTGACTGAAGTAACCCATTTTTAAACTATTGTGATTAAACTCATTATTGTTTTCCGCGGGGAGATTTATCCTCTCCATGCATTGAGTGGTATTCTAATGTGTAAAATGTAATTTGTAAATGGTCTGAAAATAAAATATGTACGAACAAATCATATCCATATTCTCAAGCAGTGAAATTTTGGCTACCGTATCGAACAATATTGATGATTTGGCGACAATTATCGACGGCTATTTATCCGGGGCGAACAATTTGCGCATAGCCTCTATTATCTTGATGCTGCTGGCATTTATCCTTTTTCTGTTTCTCGTCATTATCATCTACGTCAAGTCCATCGTTTCCTTTTTGAAAAGCGACAACAAAAATACTGAAAAAGACGACGGGGCTGTTGATGATATTTTTAACGAAGAGGATGCCGAGCGTCTCAACCGGATTATGAGCGAAGAAGACCGCGAACGCGAGTTGGAGAAAGAGCTGCAAAAAGAACTGGAACTGGCCCGGGCCGAAAAAGAAATGTTCGAACAACGCGAAATGCAGGAAAAACAACGTAAAGATGCCGTTCGCCGAGAAGAAAAAGCCAACACCAGAGAACGTGAAAAAGAAACCAAGGAAAAAGAACAAGCGGAAGAAAAAGAAAGCGAGCCCAAGGGCATAGTCGTCGATTTGGACTGGAAAAAAGGCAAACTGCGTGATTTGGAACAAAATGCCCCGACTCTCAGCAACGAATTTTTATCCTATCACCAAAGTACCAAAGACCTTTCGGAACTGCTGGGGCTTATCATTGACATGATCGGCCGCGGCGTCGACGATCTGAAAATTGCGCAAACAGTAATGTTTCGCAATCAAGGCAAAAACTCCGAAGACGACATTTTGCAAATCATCGATTCAATAAAAGACTTTATAGCCCTATGCATCAACCAAAACTTTGACCGTCTGCCCAATGCCAGCCAACTGCCGCGGGAAGAAGACGCCTTGTTTCATTTGGCGCAGGGCGACCCCACGCTGGCTCTGGCTATGCTGGAAGCCTTGATGGACTTTAACATAGACCGCAGCTCTATGGCCGGCATTGACGTTAAAAAAGACGAAATATTTAAAGAAATTTCGGCTCAATCCTGCGTTTTCGGCAGTCTGGCAGCCATTAACGACATACATCTGGCCACCGGAGCATTTGAACTGGCGATAGAACTTAATCCCAACAATGTCAACGCCTGGTGCCGTCTGGGCGATATGTATGCCAAGGCGGATTCAAACAACAAAGCCGTTTGGGCTTATCAGAATGTTCTGACCTTGGCCGACGAAGAAATTTATGCCCGCCAGGTTGCCAACGCCAACAAGATGATGTCTCAACATTTATATGCTCAGGGCAACAGCCTGCAAGCGGCAAAACTGTACAACAGCAGCAAACAATATTATGACTCTCTCGGCATCAACCGCCGCCTGGACAAGCAGGAGGTTGAAATCATCGAAATTATCGAAGCCCATCAAAAAGAAGAACTGCAGGCGACTATCCAGAAAATCCTGTCGCAAAAAACAAGCAGCCGAGCCTTTAGCTTTGCCTAAGCCTTAGGAGCCGAAACATCCGGCGCCCGCAAATACAACGGCTTGGGAAAATCGGCGTCTTTATCGTAAAAATGCTTTATTCCGCAGGCTGCCAGCTGTTCGACGGGCAAGGCTTCCAACATCTTTATGACATGAAGACTTAATCCGCTGGGGCGGCTGAGAAAGCGCTCCACCCCGTCGCCGACAAGAGACACCTTCCGGTGACGCAGCTGAGGCAAAATGTCTTCATAGTTTCCGGCCTGAGGTGGCGTGATTTTATTCAACCGGGCATCAAAAATCTGATAATAAAAGTCATCCCGTTTGGTTTCGATAACCACGCAGTTAAGTTCTGCCCGCTCTTCCTCTTCCAAAGTCCGGGCATAGGCCTCAAATGCCGATATGCCGGCAACGCAGAGATTAGGTGCGGCAATGGAAAAAGCCCGGGCGGCGGCGATTCCGGCCCGAACGCCGGTAAAAGAACCGGGACCGACGCATACGACGACCAAATCCAAATCGGAAAAAGAAAGTTTGCCTTCTTGCAGCAACTTTTCAATCTGAGGAATTAAAACCTCGGCCTGACCGAAATCCATATATTGGACAAAGCTGCCGAGAGTATCGTTATCTTTTTTCAGAACAACCGCGCATTGAGCCGCCGTTGTGTCATAAGCCAAGCTGTACATCTTTTTTCCACTTATCTAAAATTCTAGTTTAATTAATGCATTTTATATAATAGAATCCGAAAAGAGACAATTGTTTTTGTAAAAATTTTAGCAAACCGCAAATTCTGATGATTGATGTACAGCTTTTAACCGATATGTATTATGCCGCTCCGGAACTCTGGTATTTGTTGGCAGGCGCGGTTTTGGCCCTGGTTACGGTCATTGTGTGGGAAGCGGTCAAAATCCTCCGGCTGCGGCAAAAAAACTATTTTCTCAACCGAGACCGCGAACGTTACGCAGAGACGCTGTATGCCTCGCGGGACGGTTATTTTGCGTTTATTTATCCGGACGAAAAAGTCAACGACCCGAGAAAAAGCATTCTGGAACATTGTTCGCGTCGATTGGCGGTTATGATGAACCTGCCCGAAGGCACCAAAAGCAGTTTTGAGGACATTTTAAAAAACTTTTATAAAGACGATATCAAAAAGATTCAAAAATATGTCAGTCTGCTGCGGGACGAAGGCGTTTCTTTCGACGACGAATTCATCCTCAAAAGCGGCAACAAGTTCCTGCGGCTGGCCGGTTCCCGCATTAACGGCCTTGACGGCAACGTTTACTGCGACATGATCTGGTTTCGCGACGTCAGTTATGAAACAAACAAAATCGCGCGGCTGGAAGAAGAAAAAGAAAAAACCTCGGCAAGACTGGTTCAGCTTGAGGATTTGATTGACAACATCCCCTTTCCCATTTGGCTGAGAGACGACAAACTGAAGCTGGTCAGCTGCAACAAAAAATACCTTGAATTTACCGAAAGCAAAAACAGGGAAACGGTTATAAACGAGGGAATAGAAATCAGCGGCGTCAACGGAGAAAACGTTTCGCAAAATCTGGCGCTGCTGGCACATACGACCAACCGGGTCAAGAAAAACACCGTCAATGTCGTGAAAAACGGCGAACGCTTTGTGATGGAAGCGATAGAAAGTCCGTTTCACGTTGAAGACAGCCTGGATAAGATATGCACCGCCGGCGCTTTAATCGACATCAGCGAACTGGACGAGCTCAAGCGCAACTTGAAACTGCATCAGAATGCGCAGCTTGAAATTTTGGGAACGCTGGGAACAGCATTTGCCGTATTTAACCAACAGTTCAAACTGGCCTTTTACAACCAGTCTTTTGCTCGTCTGTGGGAACTGGACAACCTCTGGCTGGAACAACAGCCCAATTACTCCATGTTTTTGGACGTTATCAGAGAAAAACGCCTGCTGCCGGAAGTTCCCGACTATATGTTATTCAAAAACGAAGAACAAAAGGAATTTTCAAAAATCATCGAACCCAAAGAAGATATGCTGCATCTGCCCAACGGAAAGACTTTTCGGCGGGTGCGGGCTCCGCATCCGATGGGCGGCCTGATATTTGCCTACGAAGACATTTCGGACAAGCTGGCAACGACCAGCGCTTATAACGCTTTATTGGCCGTACAGTCCGAAATGCTCGAAAATTTGTTTGATGCGGTTATAATCTTTGGTTCAAACGGCCGTTTAAAATTTTATAATCAATCCTATGTGAAGTTGTGGGAATGCAAAAAGAATTTTCTGGACAACGAGCCCAACCTAAACGAACTGCTCGACTCGCAGAAAAAGTTTTTCAGCAAAGACGAAAACTGGGAAGACTTAAAAAAAGACATTATGGACCACCTGCTGAGTATGACAACCAAAACTTTTATTCTTAATCGCAATGAAATTGACGATATAGAGGTTTCCGCCGTCAATATGTCCGACGGTTCGATGATGATTACCTACAAAAAAATCGCCTAAGAACATTTTTATTTAAGTTCAATCACTTATCACTGTTCAGATTAAAAGGAATCGGTTTGTCAATTGACAAAAAATCATTTGTATGCCAACATTAAAGTGCTGAGGGAAAGAACTTGCAGCTCAGCTTTTCCAAAGAACGGAGCAATATATGGAAGATGAAACTTCTGACACAAATCTAGAATGGAAAAAGAAAGGTTTTGAAAGCAAAGAAACCTTAACCTTGAAAACCAACGTCAAAAAAGCTCTGCAATACGAGGCTACAGCCAAAAAGCCGGTGCAGAACGGTTTTTCGCCCCTTCCGTCAGAACTGCCCAAAGGCCTCAAAAAAATCCGTAAAAAAATCAAAGACGTTTATGATGACGAGGAAGACGAAGAAGAAAACGAAATCGACTTCTCTTTTATGGAGCAGAACAACACGCTCCTTAACGCTTTGCACGAAGACGAACGCCGGCAGCTGAAACAACAGGAACAACAAAACAACGTTCGGATTTTGCAGGACACGGGAAAACTCGACGCCATTCATATGGCAAACAAAGTTTCGCAAGACTTGGGAATGAAAGGCCTGAAACAATCTACCATAAACAACAGCCGCCTGGACGTTTCCATGGGTATTCAGACGTTTGACCGCGCGCTGAAAGAAGATTTGTCGAAGAGAACAAACATCAAAGGACGTAAACTTTCCGAAGCGGAAACCGTTACGCTGCTCCGCGGCATTAAACGCATTCAAAATGTTGCCGCGGCCGCAGACGAATCAAAACTGAAAGCAATCGAAGGATGGAAGCTGGAGGAAATCGTCAATGCCGGCCGGTCGTCTACGGACGATAAGCAGATTGCCGAAAAAATACTTGAAAAATCAGGAAGAAAAAGCGAATCGGTCAAAAAGAAAATGCTCAAAAATTCTTCCCGAACCAAAAGCACAAACAAAAACAAAGATATGCGCACTTCCGGCGGCAGAGAGGTGTACCGCGATTAAGAAAGTTTGGCCAACAGCGTTTTGTAGGCGGTTCCGAGCTGCTTAAACTTTTCTTCCGCATCCGCATCATCCCGATTAACGTCCGGATGATATTTTTTCACAAGTTTTTTATATTGCTTTTTGACAATTTCCACCGTTAACCCTTCTTCCGAGAGTTCCATTATTTTAAGGCACTTGCGTTCCTGCTCGTTAAAATAAGGGGTATTCATGGCAGAAAAATCAGGCTGATAATCATCAAAAAACTCAAAATTCCCTTTAAAATCAAAGCCGAAATTATACTTTATCCGGGAACCGAACTTAAAATGCATCCGAGAACGTTCATGCGTACCGGCTTCTTCCTCATCAAGCCCGTCATAGTAATTCCATTTGGCATTATACTCCTGAACATGCTTAAGGCAAAACCAGTAATATTCCTTAAGACGGCGGTCTTTAGGAGCGCGGTATTCTCCGGGTTCGTTACAGCCGGGATGGTCACACTTGCGGGCGGTATCCTCGGTTTGCGGAGCAAAATATTTACTGCGTCGTTTGGTTGGCTTTTTCATATCCGTACTATTTTTTATGCAAAACAATCGGGGTAATGTACACCAATTTACAGCTGAGGGCAAATGTTAATTGTTCAAAAGAACTTTAACAAGATATAGATAACCACCAAAAGCGGCAAATAGTAGAAAATTGAAGATTTTTTAAACTGGGGGTCTTTTTTAAACCGGTTTTTATCCAACAAATATGCCAAAGATTCCGGATTGGGTTCCGTCAACTCCGAACGCGGCGACAAAACCAGCCCCTGTTTGGAATAAATGTCCATCAATCCGCTCCGCACCGGCGCGTTCTGCGGCCGGGACCGGGGATATTGCTCCAACCGGCCGAGCAAAACGGCGTTTACATCCTGCGCAGGGCAATACAGACGCAAAAGTTTAATCACCCTGGCCAGTTTATGCTCCATTAAGCCTCGCGGTTCACACTCTTCTCCGAGATACTCGGAAAGAAAACGCCGCAAGACCGAATCCACAGGATAGATATAATCAAAATCCATTACGTTAACCTTGTCGTTTTCATCAACCGCCACCGCGTCAAAATAAGACACAAAAACAGAACGCTCAAAAAAGAGAGAGGCAAAGAGGTTCAACAGGTTTTCCTGAGCGGCAAGCGAAAGCTGCCTGGTATAGACAACCGGTTCGGGAAAATAAAGGCACAGTCTGGGTTTGTCGGTTTGTGCCCAGTCAACCGAAACAGAACAGCAACCGGGCAGACCATCGGTATACTCGAAAAAAGTTTCCAGTTCGGCACCGTAAAAACGCATATCGCGCAATAAATCGAGCCGCTTGAGAAAAGTTTGCAATTGAGGTTTGAGCTGCGGAAGGTCGACATCGGCGATTTCACCGAACAAACGAATAAAAAAATCATCATCCGCAAGTTTTTCGGAAGTTTTGAAAACCACGTCGCCGTTGAAAATCCGTTCTTCCCGGTTTTCGTCAAACAAAATTTCAGAACCGACGACGTCGCTGCGGGCGGTTATTTCATCAAATGCGGCATAAAGAAGAGGATTGTCTTCAGCGTTGAGAAAAGATGACACCCGTTCTGCCGGCGTTGCATCCGAGGGAATCCGAAACAACGCAGCCAGACGCGCCGGCAAGGCAAAACTTTTGAGCCCGGAGACGACGAACAACGAATCGTGTTCGGCAAGCGAAATCGCCAAATTTAATTTTTTTATAAATTGTAATATATCAATTTTCATTTATAATGCTCTTAAAACCAGTCTTAAATCTCGGGGATCAAAAATGCCTGAACTTCCGGAAGTAGAAACCATCAAATCGGCAATTTGCCAGTCTATCGGTAATTGTAATATAAAAGACATAATTGTAAACAACAATCGGCTGCGGGAAAAAATTCCCGACGATATCGGCAGCAAAATCTGCGGTGCGGCCATTCTCGGCTATCGGAGAATCGCCAAATACATCGTCATTGACCTAGACAACGGCATCAGCCTCATCTGGCACATGGGGATGAGCGGCAAGGTTAAGATAACAGACGAGGTTCCCCAACACGCCGAAAAACACGATCACGTTCTTATCATTACCGACAACGGCTGCCTGGCATATAATGATGCCCGACGTTTTGGTTTGCTGACTTATTGCGAAACGGAAAAGCTGAAACAGCACAGGCTGTTTGCCAGGCTTGGACCGGAACCGCTGGACTCCGAATTTTCGGCAGAATACCTTTATCAAAAGCTGAAGAACAAAAAGGTTCCTATCAAAGTCGCCATCCTCGATCAGGAGGTCGTGGTGGGAATCGGCAACATTTATGCTTCGGAAACCTTGTACAAGGCAGGAATTTCCCCTCTGCGTCGGGCAGACAAAGTCACAAAAAAAGAATGCCGGAGAATCGTCGAAAGCTCCCATGAAGTTTTGAAACAGGCCATTGCCGCCGGCGGCTCCACCATTCACGATTATAAAAAACCGGACGGAAGTCTGGGGTATTTTCAAAATATGCATTGTGTTTACGGAAAAACTGGGCAAAAATGTCCTAACTGCATTTGTGATATCAACAAGACGGGCGGAATCCAAAAGATTGTGCAAGCCGGTCGTTCCAGCTTCTACTGCCCGACAAAACAGAAGTAAAAAGCCATGATGAAATATGTATTATCCGCTCTTATGATTATAATGATTAACGCTCAGGCACGGGCCGCCTCCTTTATCGAAGGACTGGAAGACGTGCCGGTTATGGAAGGAATGAAGCAGGTTCCGAGCGACAGCATCTCGTTCGGCAACGAGGAGAGCCGGTTGGTGGAAGCGCTCTTAACCAGCAACAAGGTCGGTTTTAAAAAAGTCGAAAAGTTTTATCAGGACACTCTGCCGCAAATGGGCTGGACTTATCAAGGCAAACGCGGCGACACATTGGTGTTTGAGCGTGAGGGCGAGGTTATCGACATCTCCAAAGAATCGGCCAAGCCTTTGATGGTACGGATTACGGTAAAAAGCAAAATTTAAGGTAAAAAGCACATGGATGAAACAACCACAATCTTAGTCGAAACCCGGGGCAACGTCGGAATAATCACCCTCAATCGCCCGGATATCCTCAACGCCGTCAATCTGGTCATGCTGAACGAAATTGCCTATCAGGTGGAAACCTGGGAATATGACGACAACATCAGGGCAATTGTCATTAAAGGCAACGACAAGGCTTTTGCCGCGGGAATCGACATTAAGGAAATGAGTCAGGAAGTCAGTCAGCAAAGCCTGGCCCTTAATGCCTGGTATAATGAATTTTCGAGAATCGAAAACTGCAGCAAACCGATTATCGCCGCGGTTGCCGGATACGCTTTGGGACTCGGCTGTGAACTCGCCTTGGTTTCTGACATTGTTTTGGCGGCGGACAACGCTCGTTTCGGACATCCGGAAATCAGCTTGGGAATCCTGCCGGGGTTCGGCGCCTGCAGCCGACTGACCCACACCATAGGCAAAGCCAAAACCATGGAAGTTATCTTAACCGGAAAAGCCCTGAGCGCAGAAGAGGCGATGTTGAGCGGCCTTATCAGCAGAGTGGTTGCCCTTCCGGATTTGGAAGAAGAAGCCCTGAGGGTAGCGATGAGAATCGCCTCGCTGCCGTATCAGGCTGTTCTGCAGGCAAAAGAAACAATCAAAGAAGTCAACGAAATGAGCCTGCAAAACGGAATCGAACTGGAAGCCAAAAGCTGCAAACTGAGTATGAATACCGCCGAGTTTCGCGATAACCTGCAGAAATTCATACAAAAAAGCTAGCAAAAATGACGATTTTGCAAAAATGGTATTGACTTAAGAGCTTGATAGAGTTTATAAAGCATTACATTTAAAAATTTGTATTTAACTTTTTTAGTGAAATGGAATAAGAAAAATGGCCAATCATAAATCGGCAAAAAACAGAATCGTAAGAAACAGCAAGAGAAACGTCATTAACGGCGCTCGCAGAAACCGCGTTCGTACTTTTGTTAAAAAGGTAGAAGCCGCAATTGCCTGCTGCAACAAAGAAGAAGCCGCCGCTGCATTTAAAATTGCAGAATCCGAAATGATGAGCGCTGCCCGCAAAGGCATTTTTGCTTTGAACAAAGCTGCTCGTACCGTTTCTCGTCTTTCTAAGAAAATCAAAGCTCTGTAATCAGCTTTTTTACGAAAAAACAAAAAACACAAATCTGTGCCCTTTTTTACTTGACAGGGTCGTTCGGATTTGTGTTTTTTTGTGCGGAAAACCAAGGAATCCGCGCGACTCTGTGAAGACTCTATGTCAAGACAATTAATTTCAATGTTCATATAATGTTCTGTTGTAATTCTATTTTTTTATCTTTAATATCCGAATCACTTTTTAAGAGTTTGTTAAGAAAGTGATTTAGAAAAAGTCATATTTTCCGGCAAATAATTAAGAGTTGAGAATCTGTTAATTACGAAATTCGTAATTAATTTTGGGGTTTAATTTTTATATTTAATTGGGGAGTAAAAATGGCTGAAGAAGCAATAAAAAATAACGACTCTGTTCAAGACCAATGGGGACAGATTTGCAGCCAATTAAAAATTGAAGTTGGGGAAACAGCTTTCGACAGTTGGTTAAAACCGCTTACTTTAGGTTCTTTCAACGACGGCGTTATGAACATTTGCGTTCCGACCCGCTTTATGAGAAACTGGGTTATCACTCATTACAGTGACCGAATCCACAAAATTTGGGAAAAGAAAAACCCTGCAATTAAAAATGTCAATTTCGTAGTTCAAGCCGTTCAGGAGGAAGCCCACGGTCTTTATAACCCGACCTGCCGCTCCCTTCTGAAAAAGATTTCTTCTTCTCCGGCTCCGCAAAACATCTATCAATCCGGCGCCAGCTCATTAATTGCCAACAACAACGACACCAACTTAAACGACTCATTGTCCGTTCCGCTGAATCCGCAATATACCTTTGACAATTTCGTTGTCGGCAAAACCAATGAATTCGCTTATGCCGCAGCCCGTAAAGTTGCCGAATCCAGAAACGTCTCGTTTAACCCCCTGTTCCTGTATTCCGGCGTCGGTCTGGGCAAAACCCACTTGATGCACGCCATTGCATGGCATATCAAACAGCAGGATCCGAGCCGCAACATCGTTTATCTCTCGGCAGAAAAGTTTATGTACAAGTTTGTCAGAGCGCTGCGTTACAAAGACACGACCGCTTTTAAGGAACAATTCCGTTCGGTTGACGTTTTGATGGTGGATGACGTTCAGTTTATGGGCGGCAAAGACACTACCCAGGAAGAGTTCTTTTACACCTTTAACTCCCTGATTGAAGAAGGACGTCAGATAATCATTTCCGCAGACAAGTCTCCGGCGGACCTGGAGGGTATCGAAGCCCGTCTGAAGTCTCGTCTGGGCTGCGGTCTGGTTGCCGACATCCATCCCACGGATTTCGACCTCAGAATGGGAATTTTGAACAACAAAGCCCAGCAGCTGGGAATTGAACTTCCGGTAAAGGTCGCCGAATTTCTGGCCCAGAAAATTACTTCCAACATTCGCGAACTGGAAGGCGCTCTGCGCAGAGTCATTGCTCATTCGCAGCTGCTTTCCGACAAGGAAATTACGCTGGATATGACACAGGACGTCTTAAAAGACATGCTGCGTTCTTATGACAAGCGCACAACCATTGATGAAATCCAGAAAAAAGTTGCCGAACACTTCAACATTTCGGTAAAGGAAATGCAGTCCTCAAGAAGAGCCCGCACGGTTGCCCGTCCGCGTCAGATTGCCATGTATCTGGCAAAACAGCTGACTTCTCGTTCACTGCCGGAAATCGGCCGAAAATTTGACCGCGACCATACGACCGTTATGCATGCCGTTCGCAAGGTGGAGGAGCTTATTTTGGAAGATTCCTCTCTGGCCGAAAACGTAGACGCTTTAAGAAGAATTTTGGAGGCTTAAAACCTACCGAATCCTAAAAAAAGTTGTTGACGACTCATTGTTTTATCTTCTGATTTGCACAGTTTATGCTAGAATCAGCTAAAAATAAAACGATGAGTCGTTTTTTATATCTGAAATTAGGTGGTAACAAATATGAAATTTACTATTGAACGCGCAAAACTGTTAAAGACTCTGAGCCATGTTCAGAGCATTGTTGAAAAAAGAAACACAATTCCGGTATTGTCCAACGTCAGAATCGAAGCCATGGGTGACGGTATCAGTTTTAAGGCAACTGACATGGATACCGAAATCACCGAAATCGTCGATGCCAAGATTGCAGAAACGGGAGCGACCACAGCTCCGGCTCATATGTTGTATGACATCGTTCGCAAACTTTCCGACGGTTCTCAGGTTGAAATCACTTTCCCTGACGAAAAAGGACAGCTGACAATCGCTTCCGGACGTTCCAAATTTGCATTGTCGACAATCGGCGTCGAGGACTTTCCGGTTATTTCCGGCGACAAACTGCCGACCAGCTTTGCAATGGGCAGAGACGAACTGAAAGACGTTATCGACCGGACGCAGTTTGCGGTTTCAACGGAAGAAACCAGATATTATCTCAACGGTTTGTATGTTCATGCCAAGAAAGAAGGTGCTTCCAGTGTATTGCGCGTGGTAGCTACCGACGGCCACCGTCTGGCATGCGTTGAATCTCCGTTGCCGCAGGGTGCCGAAGACATGAAAGGCGTTATTATCCCGCGCAAGACAGTTACCGAAATCCGCAAGCTTTTGGATGACAGCAGCGTTGAAAACGTCAATATTGAAATTTCAGAAAACAAAGTTCGCTTTACAATGGAAGACGTTACCCTGACTTCTAAATTAATTGATGGCACTTATCCGGACTATGAAAGGGTTATTCCGACCGACAACGACAAGAATTTGGAGCTGAACGTTAAAGATTTGGCTTCTGCGGTTGACCGTGTTTCGGTGGTTGCGGAAAGAACCAGAGCAATTAAGATGCTGACCCACGAAAACAAGGTAACCATCACTACATCCAGTCCGGATTTGGGCAGCGCTTCAGAAGACTTGGAAGCCAAATATGAAAACGAATCCTTGGAAATCGGCTATAACTTCCGCTATCTGTTGGATATTCTGAATGAAGTAAAAGGCGATACGGTCCGTATTTCGTTTACGGACGGTTCTTCTCCTTCGGTTATTCATGATACCTCCGACGCCAGCGCCATCTATGTATTGATGCCGATGAGAGTATAACCGGAAAAAATGGATACGAATCTCGCTTACAATTTAGTGGATTTTGAAAGGGAAAAGTCAGGCGTTACGCGCCTGACTTTAACTGACTTCAGGAACTATCAGTTTTTGCGCATAAACGCCGTACTGGCTCCGATTATCATTACCGGAGAAAACGGCAGCGGAAAAACCAACATTCTGGAAGCGGTATCTTTTTTAACTCCCGGGCGCGGCCTGCGCGGAGCGAGACTGGCCGACATAAAAAGAATCACCCCCGAAAACCTTAACGACGAATATCAACCCACGGTTATTGCTCCGGTAAGCTGGGCAATTTCCGCCGAAGTTCAAAACGGCGGTGACATTATTGAAATCGGTACGGCCGTCGAACGTTCGGCAAGAGAGACCGAAGAGGATGATTATCGCAGTTTTGAGCGGCGAATCGTAAAAATCGACGGCAACAAGATATCTTCACAAGCCGAGCTGGGCAAATACATTTCCGCTATTTGGCTGACACCGCAAATGGATCGGCTGTTTAGGGGCGGCAGTCAGCCGCGGAGAAGCTTTCTCGACCGTTTGGTTTACGCTTTTGATATGGAACACGCCAAGCGTACGGCAAACTTTGAACATTTGTACAAAGAATGGTACCGGTTGCTTAAAGAAGGCAAAAACGACAACCACTGGCTCAGCACGCTGGAAGAAAACATGGCCGGGCTCGGCGTTGCAATTGCCGCGGCAAGAAGAGAACAGATAGCCAAATTAAATACAT
Organism: Proteobacteria bacterium CAG:495; assembly: GCA_000432275.1. Taxonomy (GTDB): domain Bacteria; phylum Pseudomonadota; class Alphaproteobacteria; order RF32; family CAG-239; genus CAZU01. The sequence continues at coordinate 75,637 of HF995316.1, read as the reverse complement.
TTATCGAACACGAGCCAGACGACGTTTTTCCAAGCGTCAAACTGGAACTCGACGGAAGCATAGAAAAGCTGCTTGATACGCTTCCGGCGGTAGAAGCTGAAGACCGCTACCGTCAAATGCTGGCCAAACAACGTCGCAATATTCTGTATAATGACAGCGTTGACGGCGTCAACCGAACGGATTTTAAAGTTTATTACCGCCGGAAAGGGATGCCGGCGGAGCTTTGTTCCACCGGAGAACAGAAATCGCTGCTTATCAGCATTATTCTGGCACAGAGCAAGTGCCAAACCCTGCACAAGGGTTTTGCGCCGGTATTACTGCTGGATGAAGTGGTTGCACATTTGGATGACGTAAAAAGAGAAGCTCTGCTGGAAAAAGTACGGGAATTGAATGTTCAGGCCTGGATAACCTCAACAAACCCGGAATTGTTCAATTCTCTGAAGAATGAAGCCCAGTTTATGGAAGTCAGAAACAACAACATTATTTCTGCAATGTAAACACGTTAGTCAGCAACCGTTATAAATGCAAAAAAAGGCCTGTTGTTTTGAGCAACAGACCTTTTTTCTAAAAGATTTCAGAAGACAGAACGTTAACAGCCGTCCGGTTTTTGCAAAGGGCGTCCCTGCTTATTTTTGCTATACGGGCAAAGACAGCCGAGCACACCGGTTCATCCAAGAAACTGTCGAATCATAAAACAGCAATCAATAATGAAAAACGTTTTTCAAACTCAAGTTTCTTGAGAAGAGTCTTTCGCGGTAACGACGCCCAGAAAATGATTATTCTCGGTTTTCAAATAAGCACTGCGACGGCGGTGTTTTTTTCCGTCATAGTTACGAACCGCATCCCAGGCATAGTTAGAATTTTCATTTGAATCCGTCTTGGACCAGTAATACCATCCGGGCCAAACGGGTTCACACAAAAAAGGCCATAACAACAAATTATATAACCAATAACGGTTGGTTATTTTTACCAAATTGTCGATATCCGGATATCCGACCTGATAGCGTTTCATTTGAAAACGACCGAAAAAATCAACGCCTTCCTGCCACGAACCATAATACCGGCCTGTGTCAAATCCCTTAAACTCGCTGAAACCGTAACTCCAGTCACGGGGCAGCAGAAGCAGCCACATTCCGCGCGAGATTAAAATACCCAGTTTTAACCGACGACGATAACCCGAAGCGGTTTTTACTTTCACGAGAAACACGCGAAAAGGCAAAATGCCGATGAGAAAATCTTTCATACGCATAAATAATTAATTAATAACTTGATAAACTGTTTTGGTTTTAGCACAGTTTTGCAAATTTGTAAATATTATGCCTTGTCCGTTATGCCGACAAAACCGTCGCTTTGCATTTTATACAGTTTGGCATAACGCCCTTTGCGACGGAGAAGTCCCAGGTGTGTTCCCTGCTCGACGATGCGGCCGTGTTCAAAAACCACAATTCGATCCATTTCGCGCAAAGTGGAAAGACGGTGAGCAACGGCAATGACGGTTTTGTTTTTCATCAGTACCTTAAGCGACTTTTGAATGTGTTTTTCACTCCGACTGTCGAGTGCTGAAGTCGCTTCGTCAAAAATTAATATAGGCGCATTTTTCAGAATCGCGCGGGCAATCGCAATACGCTGGCGTTCGCCGCCGGAAAGCACGACTCCGCGTTCGCCTACTTTGGTTTGGTATCCGTTCGGAAAAGCACGGATAAACTCGTCTGCGGAAGCCTTTTTGGCAGCAGCAACTACTTCTGCCTCCGAGGCGCCGGTTTTGCCGTAGCGGATGTTGTCAAACAAAGTGCGGTTAAAAAGGCAGACATCCTGCGGAATGGTCGCAATGTTTTGATGCAGGGAATCCTGCGTGAAGCTGCGAATGTCGACGCCGTTGATTTTGATACTTCCCTCATTGACGTCATAATAGCGGGAAACAAGCTTGATAAACGTTGACTTCCCGGCTTCGGAAGTTCCGACAAGACCGACTTTTTCACCCGGTTTTATTTCGAGGTTCAATCCGTTGAAAAGATTATCCTTTCCCTTGTAGGCAAAGCTTACGTTATCAAATACGATGGAACACTTTTTAGCCTGAAGCTTACGGGCTCCCGGCATATCGACAATTTCCAGTTCGACGGCAATGGTCGAAAGCGCCGAATCCAGCTGACCGAGCGTGCGGGAAACGTTGTTGGACATCCAGGTAATTTCAAAGACTATCGGAGCAATGGTCATAAACAAGGTGTTGGCGTATATAAAGGAAACGGTGTTTATTTGCCCAAACTTTAGCATCAAAATGGAAAGGAACATAAACAGCAACATTGAAATGACGGTGATAAGATTCAAAGACAAATGAATCAAGGCGCGGATTTTTTGCTCCCGGGTTTCGGCCTTGCGAAGCAAACGCAGATACCTGAGCAGATTATATCGTTCGAACTTGAAGTTGGCGAAACTTTTTATTTCGCTGTAATTAGCCAAGCTGTCGACAATCATTCCGTTGGCTATGCTTTGCTGGGTGCTGGTTTCTTTGGAGTATTGCGAACGTTTGCGCCCCATAAACAGTCCGATGGCGGCCACCAGCAGCAACCATACCGACAGTGCCAGCAGAAACCATAAATTTATGAATCCCAGTATCAGAACCGTCACGAACAGATGCAGGGACGAATAGGCTATGTTTTGAAAAAAATTGAAAAACTCCAACACGCCGTTATTAAGCTGTGAAACCTTGTTGGAAATATTTCCAGACATTTCGTTGTTGAAATAAGAAATCGAATGCCGATTAACATAATCAAACGCATCGCGAATAACAATTGTGCGCGCCTGCGGAAAAAACCTGACGTCAATAAACATCGTCGCTTCAAACAGGAGGACTTTGCCCAACCCGAGAGCAAGAGCCCAGAAAGCATACGCGAATATCCGCTCCCAGACATCGGCATCCTGAGATGCCTTGGCCGCCGTATCATAAATCTTGGCCAGAAAATAAGGATAAAACTGTCCGCATATCTGGCTCAAAAGCGTTAAAAATATGATGAGCAAAAAGAAATACTTAAAGATACGGACATATGACCAAAGATAACGGAGGCTGTTTTTTTCCATATTCATACAGGTTATTAACTCAAAATTGACACATTTTGGTTATTGTTATAACATATGTTTAAAATTTACTCAACCTAATAAGGTATTCTCACCATGGAAACACAATATTACACTTTAATTGAAAAACAGGATTTCTACGAGATTATTGAAAACAAATACGGCGAACTGGCCATTTTTATCGACGCCCGCGACGGAACGCCCGAAAATCCGGTTTTTGAATTTGACGGTAAAAAAACAGCCCTGCTGAAAAGAGACGCTCATCTGGCCGTCCGGCTCGACGACATTCACGAAGATACGGTTGCCCCGCTCGCAGAAGCCGAATTTCTGATGATTGTGGAACTCAAAGGGAAAATGGTGGAGAGAGTTTACGGCGTTCCGGTCGAAAACGTTGAAGAGATTGTTTTTGAAGGACATCAAACCCGTGCCGACGAACTGGTCAAAGCCAAAAGCAAAGACGAACTGCTAAAGAGCTTCGGTGCAGTCAAATGCTGGACCAGCGGCAGTGCAAAATAAGACTTTTTAGGAACAAAAACTATGATAGGTATGGTATTGGTTACCCACGGCAATTTGGCCAATGAATTTATTTCGGCGATGCAGCATGTAGTCGGTAAGCAGGAACAAATAGCCCCGGTATGCATCGGTCCGGAAGACGATATGGAAATGCGCCGTGCGGAAATTCTGAAAAAAGTTGAAGAAGTCAACGACGGTTCCGGCGTGGTGGTTTTGACCGACATGTTCGGCGGAACCCCCTCTAATCTGGCAATTTCGATTATGGACCGGGCTCCGGTCGAGATTATCGCCGGCGTCAATCTCCCGATGCTGATTAAACTCGCATCCCTGCGCAAAGAAAAGAATCTGAAAGAAACCGTGAGCGGAGCGCAGGAAGCCGGAAAAAAATACATTAACGTAGCCTCGCAATTGTTGGGAATGTAAGAAATGAGCGACGATACTTATGCCAAGGATTTGGAAATAAAAAACAAAAAAGGACTGCATGCGCGGGCTGCCGCGGCTTTTGTCAAAACCGTGGAACCTTTTGATGCGGAAGTCGAAGTCGAACGTATCGGACAATGCGTCAACGGCTGTTCAATTATGGGGCTGATGATGCTGGCAGCCGCAAAAGGTACGACAATCCATGTCAAAACCTCGGGAAATCAGGCCAAGGAAGTGATGGAAGCCCTGGAAAAACTGCTGGACAACAAATTCGGGGAAGAATAAGCCGTGGTGAAAGCAAAAGCTCCCCGCAACAAAACCTTAGAGCTATCCCCCAAAGAGATAGCTCTTTACGCATCAAAAGCCGTCAAACTATCTCAAAAATCAAATTTAACCGACGTCATCAACCGGGTTATCCGACAAGATAGCTTTAAGGCGCTGGATTTGCTTCCGGACGGCTGCATTGACCTGATGATTGTCGACCCTCCGTACAACCTGACCAAGAACTTCGGCAAATCGACCTTTAAGGAAATGGATTTCGATGCCTATAAAAAATGGCTCGACAAATGGCTTAAAAAGACGGTGCGCCTGCTTAAAGACAATGCGTCAATATACATTTGCGCCGATTGGAAAACTTCAATCTGCATTCCGGAAGCTGCCGGAAAATATTTTATCTTGCGAAACCGCATCTCGTGGGAAAGAGAAAAAGGCCGGGGAGCCAAAGACAACTGGAAAAACTGTCTGGAAGACATCTGGTTTTTTACCAAGGGAAAGGACTATACCTTTAACATTGACGCCGTTAAGGTTCAGAGACCCGTCATTGCGCCTTATCGCAACGAAAAAGGGGAACCCAAGGACTGGCAGGAAAAAGGAAAGCAGCGTTTTCGCCTGACTCATCCGTCAAATATCTGGACCGACATTTCCATACCGTTCTGGTCAATGCCGGAAAACACGCCGCATCCGACCCAAAAACCGGAAAAGCTGATTGCCAAACTCATTCTGGCGTCCAGCAATGAAGGCGATGTGGTGTTTGATCCTTTTCTGGGCTCCGGAACAACTGCCGTCACGGCTAAAAAACTGGGACGACGCTATATCGGAATCGAACAGGAAAAAGAATATGTCGCTCTGGCCTGCAAAAGACTGGAAATGGCTGACTCCAACCGGGAAATCCAAGGGTTTGAAAACGGTTGTTTCAAGGCTCGAAACTGTTGACGGCTTGTAACTTCGGCTAGGTTCTATTGCATTTGGGACACCTTTAATTAAATTGTTAGAGGTGTACGGCTTTTCGTGCATTTTTAATAACATAATTAAGGAGAATTTAAGATGGTAAGTTCTAAAAGCGAAATGGAATCATCAGCAGCTGCCAAGTCATCTTCTGAAGATTCTAAATCCAGATCTTCACGTTCCAGCCGTTCTTCTGGCTCAAAATCTAAGAAAAAACAGTCTTAATTAAGACGAGCCATATCTCTATCTTACGAGCCTCCGCCAAAATTCCGCGGGGGCTTTTTCGTTTATAACTTTGGCTAGGTTCTATTGTCTGCCGCGGTTTGACGATTACATTTTTAGCGTTGCACAGTCCAACAGTGCAAAATTTTTAAATTTTATAGGAGATAATACAATGTGTAATGATATGAGAGACAGCGAAACCAAAATGTCAGCCTCATCTTCATCTGAAGAAAAAAGAATGAACTCTTCCAACCCTTCTGAAAAAAGCTCTTCTTCAGAACAAAACGAAACAAAAAAATCTTCTACCGGCGGCTGCGGTTGTTCTAAAAACTACTAATTACCCGCGTTAAAAAAAGAAATACCCTTTGGACACGACTATGTGTGCAGAGGGTATTTTGTGTTTACTATTTTGATTTATCGATTATATTAAACAAGTAATTAATCATATTAACACGGAAAAGGCGGATACAATGAAAAAATGGCTGGCACTGCTTATCGGACTGTTGTTATCGGGCGAAGTTCAGGCTCAAAGCGCTGAAAACATCAAAAAAATAGAAACTTATCTCAACAACATCAAAAGCCTGGAAGCAACCTTCGTCCAAATGGCAAGCAACGGCGCCACTGCCGAAGGCCGTCTGTTTATTGAAAAGCCAAACAAAATCAGGATGGAATACGGTGCCCCGACAAATGTACTGATTGTCGGAGACGGTAATTATATCGTTTACAACGACACTGACCTTGACCAGGTTACCCATATCGACTATGACGATATTCCGGCGACATTGATTTTGGCCAACGACATCAAAATAGACGGCAAAAAAATCAAAGTCAGCGACTTTTATCAGGATTCCGGCAGCACCAGCATTACGCTGGATTATGCCGACAAGGGAGACTTGGGGCCGATTACGCTGGTTTTCTCCAATGACCCGATGGAATTAAAGCAATGGAAGATTGTCGACCCGCAAAGCGTGGAGGTGACGGTATCTCTTTACGACACCCAAAAAGACGTCAGCCTTGACAGCAAGTTGTTTAAATTCCGAAATAAAAAAGACAATCCTCTGAACTATAAAAAGAAAAGATAAATATGGACTTTTTTAAACTTATTACCTGGAACGTCAATTCCATCCGAATCCGTTTGGAACTGTTGAAACATCTATGCGAACAGGAAAATCCCGACATCATCTGTCTGCAGGAAGTTAAAGCCAAGGAAGAAGATTTCCCTTTTGAGGCAGTTAAAGTGCTGGGATTTGAGCATATTGCCCTATACGGCATGGCCGGTTATAACGGCGTGGCCATCTTGTCAAAACATCCTTTGAAAAACCCCGAAAAACGCGACTGGGTAGGTAAACAGGACGCAAGACACATCAAAGCCTGTGTTTTTGACGACATAGAAATCAACGACGTTTATATTCCTGCCGGAGGAGACATTCCCGACCCGGTCATAAACCTGTCTTTTGCACACAAGCTGTGTTTTATGGACGACATATCAGAATATTTCGAGCAGCAAAAATTATCCTGGAAGAATAAAAAAATGCTCATCTGCGGTGATTTTAACGTTGCACCGTCGGAAAACGACGTTTGGAATCATAAGCAGCTGCTGAAAATCGTTTCGCACACGCCGGTAGAAGTCGAACGGTTGACAAGGCTGTTTCAATCTTTAGATTTTGTAGACGCCGTACGCAAATTTTATCCCGAACCGCAAAAAATATTTTCCTGGTGGAGCTATCGCAACCCCAACTGGGCAACCAACGACAAAGGCCGACGGCTTGATCACATCTGGGTAACGCCGAATTTGCAGGAACGCATTATCAGCGCAAAAATCATTAAAGACCTGCGAGCCATGGAACGCCCTTCCGACCATGTTCCCGTCGCTGTTGAAATTAAGCTTTGATTAGCGCATAAAAACTGTCGGGACAATTTACATAAAAAAGCTTTCTAGAAGAAAGCTTTTTTTTATTTTTACAACTTCAGTCGATAACCGCCTTCAAGCGTGATAATCAGCTGGGCTTCAGGATCGTCATGTTCGACTTTTTGACGCAAGCGGTAGACATGGGTTTCTATGGTGTGGGTAGTAACATCCGGCGCATAGCCCCATACTTCCTGCAGCAGTTCATTTTTGGCGACAATCCTGTCCTGAGCCTTATATAAATACTTGAGGATAGCTATTTCCTTTTCGGTCAGTTTGACGATTTCGTTGTTGCGCTGATTTAAGATATCTTTTTTTACCGGGCGAACAACATAGCGGTTAAACATCAGATAACCGCTGCGGCTGTTTTCAAAAATATTAATGCTGGCTTGCAGTTCATTCAGAAAATACTCTAAAGAAAACGGCTTTACAATCAAATGATTAAGATGCAAATCGCGGTCAACGTCTTCCGGCCGGGAAGTAAACAAAAATACCGGCGCTTTTATATAACGGCCGTGAAGCTCTTTCAGCTTGTTCAAATTTTCATCAATCATAATAATATCGGGAACGGCGTTTTTGTCCTCGGAATCGATAAAATTAAAATCTTTGGCATGATGCGCGATTTGATCTTTAACATCGGCAGCAAAATCTTCGTTTTCAGAAATAAACAATATGTTAGGCATTTCGTACAGTCCCTAAAAGTTCAGCCCGATACCGGCTACAAAGGCATAACCCTGATTATTGTTTTCAATATCGCTGTTTTTTCCCTCAAAGTCAACATGGGCCGCGGCAAGATATACATCCATATGTTCATTAAGCTGATACTGATTGGAAAAAACAATCACTTTGTCACGATTGTCCGTGCGGGAGGCTTTGGATTCAAAATATGACAACGCGGTCTGATAAGGTCCGATTTCATAACCAAGGCCTACATTCCAGGCCTGTCCCTCCCGATAATTGTCAAACAATTCCGGCGTGCGGGACATCACGGCGTTCAGGCTTTTGTCCCGGCCGTCAGTGTAAGTTTTGCGCCAACCGCCGCCTAACGTCCAACCGCCCCGGCTTAAACTGAGGCTGGCAGACATTTCCTTGTCGTTGTCGTGAAATTCGGCATAACCGAAAGAAACTTTAGCGTCCCCAAACCCCAAATCAGAAGCATTGTAAATGCCGGCGACAAAGCCGCCGTCTTTTTCGTAAGAAGCAAATTTGTTAATCAATCCCCGACGGTTATATGCATCGGGAACATAAGTAAAACCTATCATGGTGTCATAAAAAGCAGGAGAAATGTAACTGATTTTAGGCGCAACGCCGTCGGTATTGATATATGTCGTATTAAGGGTGGCAAAACGCGTGATTTTGCCGTTACGTTTCCAGTTGGGATTACTGATAAAATCGACGACGTCGTTATTGTTGGCCAAAGCACCGGCTGTCGGCGCCCCCTCATGGAACTGAGCATCTACGTTAAAAGTTTGTCCCACCATCAACCGGCCATACGGACTGTCGGCAATAAGGTAAGCCTCTTCACCCCAGCGTCCCTGGTTATAATCTTCAAGCTCCTGGTCGACGCCGCCCATAACATCAAGGTTAAGACTGGCAGAATAATCGTCATTGTAGGTATACTGCACGGTAAAGCCGACATCACCCTGGCCTACGCCGTGATTGCTTTTGTCATTGTGTTTGAAGCGTTTGGAGAGATCGCTGTAGCCATACAGTCCCTGGACATGTCCGTTGTAAGAAAAGTCCCATTCTCCGGCGAACACGGGGGCGGGCAACAACATAAAAAGAAAAAACAAATATACATACGGTTTCATAAGACAAAGGCCTTTAGTTGGTTGAGGTTTAAGTTTAATTCATAAGCAGGCAGAGTCAATATAAATTGTATTTGCTTTTTTCCAAGTTTACGGTCATAATTTTGGTAATTTGAAAGGAAGGCGCCGATGTCTTATCAATATCAACACGGACTAGTGGTTATGCGGGCGCAGCCGCTGCATATCGGACACGAACGGGTATTGCGCGACATGCTTGAAAAATGCGCCCGGGTTACGGTCATTCTGGGTTCTATTCAAGAACAAGGAACCGCCAGAAACCCCTTTACCTATCTTACCCGCAAGCAAATGATTTTAAATATTTTTCAAAATGAAACGGCAAGACTTAAGGTTATGGGTCTGTTTGACATCAACAATCCGACGCAATGGGCTGACTTCGTCCTCGATTTTATGCGCGAAAATATGCCGGAATGGGGAACGCCGGACGTTTATTACGCAGGGAGCCCTTATGACGCTCAATGGTTTACCCCTTGTTTTGAGCATATCGAGTGTATTGACCGGACCAATCCAGACTTTCCTTACGTTTCAGGAAGCATGGTGCGCGATATGATGACTATCGGCGACCGGCGTTGGAAAAATTTCGTTCATCCGCTTAACTATCATTTTATCGAAGAATATTTAAGCCCCAAAAAAGGAGAACTCTGATGCAGGAAATTTGGAAGAATCTGACAAACGGAATTCGTCAATACTGCCGCAACAACGGTTTTGAAGACGTGGTTTTGGGCCTTTCCGGCGGACTGGATTCCGCCGTTACGGCGATTGCGGCCATGGATGCCCTGGGAGCCGAACATGTACACGCCCTGATGATGTATACGAAAAACACTTCAAGCCTGAGTTTGCAGATTGCCCGCAAAATAGCCTCCATGAACAAGTTAAACTTTAAGGAAATAAATATCCAGCCTGACGTCGACAATATGGAGAAGTCTCTGGAACTGATTATGGACGCACCGTTGAAAAATATTGTGCGGGAAAATCTACAAGCCCGGATACGCGGATTAATCTTAATGGCAGAATCAAACCAGGACGGCTATTTGCTTCTGGCCTGCGGCAACAAATCCGAAATTGCCATGGGATATTGTACGCTTTACGGCGATACCTGCGGGGGATTGGCTCCAATCGGAGAGCTTTACAAAAGCCAGATTTTTGAGCTGGCGAAATGGCGTAACGAACAGGGCCAGGTGCTGCCGATGGAGGTAATTATCAGGGCTCCCAGCGCGGAATTATCCGCAAATCAGAAAGACGAAGACACCCTGCCCCCGTATAAAGTTCTGGACAAGATTTTGGAGTTGTACCTCGACCGTCATCTGAGCGCAGCCGAAATCGCCGCAGAAGGTTATGATGCAGTTACTACCGAATGGATTATTAAAAGATACCAGTCACAGGCATTTAAACGCCAACAATTGCCGCCGACAATCAAGCTCTAGCTTTTGACAACGTTTTGCGTTACTTTCGGTATGAAACAAATTCATAAAAACCCCGAAGCTTGAAACTTCGGGGTTTTTAACTGAGAATTAAATATCCAAGTTAACCACGTTAAGGGCATTATCCTGAATAAACTCTTTACGGGGTTCGACCACATCACCCATAAGGGTGGCAAAGGTTTCGTCAGCCTCTTCCATCCGGTCGATTTTAACTTGCAGAAGAGAACGCGCTTCAGGGTCAAGCGTGGTTTCCCACAACTGCTCGGGGTTCATCTCACCCAATCCTTTATAACGCTGAATGGCAATGCCTTTTTTACCGGCAGCCATAATCGCGTCAACAAAAGTCACCGGACCGGTAATCTTTTTTTCCAACCCCTGTTTGGAAGTCAGAATACTTACGTTACCAAAGTTTTCACGAAGCACGTCGCGCATATTGTTGAGCGCCTGAGCTTCCGGGCTTTCAAATACGATGTTACCAACACTATGCTTTTCGGTAACGCCGCGCAGCGTACGCTGGAACAGCAAGGAACCATCACCCTGAACCTCGGCTTCCCAGCCTCGGTCATATTCAGCTTCAAGTTCATTAAGGCGAGCCGCCAGTTTTTCCAGTTCTTTTTTCAATGCAGGAATGTCATTGAACAGCTGATGATCAAACAGACCGGAAATAGCCATTTGCTCAATAATCTTTTCAGGAACGTTTTTGCTCAAAGTTCCAATCATACTGCGCGCCTTGCGGTTTTGTTCAACCAAGCTGATGAGGTCTTCGCCGATGACCTGCTCCCCGGTGGAAAGCGTCAAAGTTGCATCGTCACAACCGCCGCGGATGAGGTAATCCTCCATTTCCCGCTCATTTTTAATGTAGAGAATGGAGTTGCCTTTTTTAACCTTGTACAAAGGCGGCTGAGCAATATAAACATATCCGCGCTCAATCAGCTCCGGCATTTGGCGATAGAAAAACGTCAGCAACAAAGTACGAATATGGCTTCCGTCGACATCGGCATCGGCCATGATGATAATTTTATGATAGCGGCATTTGTCGGCATTGAAATCGTCACGTCCGATACCGGTGCCAAGCGCGGTAATGATGGTTCCGATTTCGGCGGAATTCAGCATCTTGTCAAAACGGGCACGTTCAACGTTCAAAATTTTACCGCGCAACGGCATAATCGCCTGATTGCGGCGATGACGCCCCTGTTTGGCAGAACCGCCGGCGGAATCTCCCTCAACGATGAAGACTTCTGACAAAGCAGGGTCTTTTTCCTGGCAATCAGCCAGCTTTCCGGGCAGAGAAGCCACATCAAGCACGCCTTTGCGGCGGGTGAGTTCACGCGCCTTGCGGGCCGCCTCGCGAGCGGTTGCGGCTTCGAGAATTTTTCCGACAATAACCTTAGCTTCGTTGGGGTGTTCGTCCAACCATTCTTTAAGCTTGTCGCCGACAATGTTTTCAACTACCGGACGAACCTCTGAAGAAACCAGCTTGTCCTTGGTTTGGGATGAAAACTTGGGATCAGGCACCTTGACCGACAAGACGCAGCTCAGACCTTCACGCATATCGTCACCGGTAAGGGCAACCTTTTCTTTTTTGAGCATTCCGTTTTCAAGGACATAGTTGTTAAGCGTACGGGTTAAGGCACCGCGGAAACCGGCAAGGTGCGTACCGCCGTCTTTTTGAGGAATGTTGTTGGTAAAACAGAGCATACTCTCGTTATAGGCATTGGTCCATTGCAAGGCGACTTCTACCGTAATGTCGTTCATTTCGCCGGAAACGGCAATAACTTCGTCATGCAGAGGAGCCTTTGATTTATTGATATGGTTCACAAAAGCTTTAAGACCGCCTTCATAGTGGAAATCCACCTCACGGGGTTCGGCGCCGCGGTTATCGATGAGTTTCAGGTAAACACCGGAATTCAGAAAAGCTTTTTCGCGAATAGCGCGTTCGAGAGTTTCAAAACTGAACTCGGTTTGTGTAAAAGTTTCGGGAGAAGGCAGGAAAGTTACCTCGGTACCATGTCTTCCGGGAGCATCGCCGACAACGGTCAGATGTTTGGTTACGTTACCATGGGCAAACTCGGCAACATGCTCATGCCCTTCGCGCCAAATGCGCAGACGCAGCCAGGTAGACAATGCGTTAACCACAGAAACGCCCACACCGTGCAAACCTCCGGAAACCTTGTAGGAGTTATTATCAAACTTACCGCCGGAGTGCAGCTCGGTCATAATAACTTCAGCCGCAGAGACGCCTTCTTCTTTGTGCATCCCCACAGGAATACCGCGGCCGTTGTCCCGGATGGTGGCGGAACCGTCGGGATTCAGAATGATTTCGGTTTTGTCACAATAACCTGCCAAAGCCTCGTCAATCGCATTATCCAAAACCTCGTAAATCATATGATGCAGACCGGAACCGTCATCGGTGTCGCCAATATACATTCCGGGACGTTTACGAACAGCGTCAAGGCCTTTCAGAACCTTAATGGAATCGGCTCCGTACTCTTTTTCTTCCTTATCAATTTCTTCTTGGGTCATCTCTGAACTCATAATATTTCTGTCCTTTAATTAGTAACAAATTTCAGTTGGGGAAAATATACTACGATTTGTATTATTTACCAAGCCAAAAAACAAAGTTTTCCAATACTTTGGTAATAAAAAAACGGGTTAAAAACAGCGGTTTGAAAAGGGCAGAAAACTTTTAGACCATTTTGTCTAGACAACAGTGCCGAATTAAGCTAAAATGATGCTAATTTGCAAAAATTATTAATCAATTAAATAAAAAAAATTAGTATGAAACAGATTATTAAAGGTATCGAAAGATACTCGGTAAAAGACGTGCCTTTTATTTCCGTTATTTTTGAGACTACATCAACAGGCAAACAGACAACCAACAATTATTTCGTTATAGACGGCTGCTACGAACGCAACCTTTTCGGCGTTCTTGTCCATACCCGTATCGGGCATGAAGTGGATTTGCAATTCGATATCTCGACAGGAAGGCTAAGCGGAATAAAAAACCTTTCGCTGGGAATTGAAGCCAATTACAAGGGCAACTCAGCTCCGGTAAAAGATATGGTAGAAATTTAGAGAAAAACAGTCTTACACAGAAAAATCCCTTTTCCCTTTTAGGAACAAGGGATTTTTTTTATTAAAATTACGAGTCTTTGTCAGATTTCAGGATTCTAAAAATAATTTCCGCTCAAATCGTCGAATCGAAAAAAAAATTTTTATCCGCGGCAAAACGAATCCAGGCTTGTATTTGCAGCGAATCGCTGGATTGATTCACTTTTCGAGTAATAATTTTTTAACTTTTATATCTTTAGAATTCAGACAAACAATTAAGACTGCAGATTGATTGTTCACAAAGCTTTGTTATTAATTTTGGTATATTGAGGTTAAAAGTCCGGATTGCGGAAGTTGTCGCCGCAAAGAACCGGACAAATACCGGAAGGATTCCGGATGTTAGAAAACATAACCAAGAATTGGTAGCCGCCTCATATAATTATGTTATCTTTTTTTACCTTGTTCCGCGAGTTAGTGCGCTTCGGCCCAGTTGGTTCCGACGCCTACTTCCGCAGTAAAGGGAACTTCGTAATCAACGACGTTCTCCATAATTTCCTTTACGAGGCGGCTGACAGCTTCAACCTCATCATCGGGTGCTTCAAAAACAAGTTCATCGTGAACCTGAAGAAGCATTTTTGTTTTGTATCCCTGTCTGGCGAGTTCAAACTCAACTTTATTCATCGCCAGCTTGATAATATCTGCGGCACCGCCCTGAATCGGGGCATTGATTGCCGCACGCTCGGCATTTGCCGCCAGACGCTTGTTTTTATCATTAATCCCCAAAACCGAACATTTACGTCCGAAAGGCGTTAAGACATAACCGTGTTTGCGGGCAAAAGCGATTGTTTTCTCCATATATTGTTTGATTTCAGGCATTTGCGCAAAATAGGCGTCGATATAAGCTTTCGCTTCATCAGAGCTGACGCCGATATTTTTGGCCAGTCCATATTGGGATATGCCGTAAACGATTCCAAAGTTGATTGCCTTAGCGTGACGACGCAGGTTAGCATCGACCTTATCAACCGGAACGCCGAACACATGAGAAGCCGTGGCCGAATGAATATCGATGCCGTCGGCAAAAGCTTTTTTCAAATTTTTGACATCAGCGACCGACGCCAGCAAACGCAGCTCCACCTGCGAGTAGTCAGACGAAATAATCTTGTGTCCCGGTCTGGCAATAAAGCAAGCCCGTATTTTCTTCCCTTGCTCACTGCGGATGGGAATATTCTGAAGATTAGGGTTATTGGAAGCCAGGCGTCCGGTATTGGCAACAAACTGATTATAGGTCGTATGGATGCGATTATCCTTATCAAGCAACGCAGACAGCGCATCACTATAGGTTGACTTCAGCTTGCTGAATTCGCGCCAGTCAAGAATCTTTTGAGCCAGTTCTATTCCCTGTTCGGCAAGCTGTTCCAGGACATCAGCGCCGGTCTGCCAGGCGCCGGTAGGCGTTTTTTTGCCCTTCAGTCCCTGCCGGTCGAACAAAATTTCACCAATCTGCTTGGGCGAGCCGACATTAAACTCTTCGCCGGCAAGCTCAAAAATCCGGGCTTCTATTTGGCGGATTTCGCTGTCAAAGTAAATGCTGAGCTCCTGCAAAGCTTTAGCGTTTACCATAACTCCGCGTTCTTCCATCGCATAAAGCGTCTTTAGCAGCGGCCGATCAAAATTTTCGTAAACACCGACTTTTTGTTCGGCAATCAGACGCGGTTTCAGGATATGGTAAAGGCGCAGCGCATAGTCGGCCCGGGCAGCCATATAATCCATCGCCTGTTCAATGCCGACCTTGTCAAAAGGTATTTTATTTTTACCGGTGCCGGTAAGCTCTTCAAACTTCTGCGGAGTAATATCCAAAAACAATCCGCAAAGTTCGTCCAAGGCATGTCCGTGCTCGGAACTGTCCAAATCATAAGAAAGGACGGCAATATCTTCCAGAGGGAAGAAATCGGTCCCTGTTCCCAAAAACTTGGCAATAAAGTGCATAGACGTCTTGATGTTATGACCGATTTTGAGAACGGATTTATCCGACAGCAAAGGTTTCAGATACCGTTTCAGGGTTTCTTCGGACAACTGGCTTACGCTGCGATTTTCTGCAAACAAATCCATATTATCATGCTCCGCGCCGTGCGCAAAAGGAATGTATGCGGCCTTTCCGGAATTGACGGCGACAGCAAGACCGACAATATTGTCAAAGACCGGATCCGGGCCGTTATAAGCCGCAGCTATCGAGCAAACGTGGCTTTTATAAATCAAATCAACCCAGTATTTCAGCTTGGCCTCTGTCTGAATCAGTTCATAACTTTTTTCCGGCTGTTTAAATACAGCGTTCTCAGGTGATTTAAATACACTGTTTTCACTCTCCGCTTCCGAAGATTTAAATACAGTGTTTTCAGAGTCTTGGCACGCTATCTTATTACAGCGTTCAAGCACCCATTTCTCAAGCCTTGGCCGGATTGAACGAAAACCGTAAGTTTCTATGAAGCGGTCAAGTTTTGCCATTTCGGGAGGCAGGCATTTGTATTCGGCAATCCGATGGCCGACGGGAACGTCGCCGCGCAGCGTCACCAGCTGAAGAGATATACGGGCATTTTCAATATTTGCGAGGATAGTTTCGCGACGCTTGTTTTGTTTAATCTCCCCGGCTTTGGTCAAAACGCCTTCCAACGACCCAAAGTCGTTGACAAGCTGCGCGGCCGTTTTCAGACCAATGCCAGGAATGCCGGGAATGTTGTCGGTGGTGTCTCCGGCCAAAGCCTGCACATCGACAACCTGTTCCGGATAAACGCCGAATTTTTCTTTAACGTCTTCCGGCGAAAAGAACTTGTCTTTCATCGGATCATAGAATTCGACGCCGGGACGAATAAGCTGCATCAAATCCTTGTCGCCGGAAACAATAACAACCTCAAGCCCTTGAGCCAGCGCCATATTGGCATAAGTGGCAATCAGGTCGTCCGCCTCATATCCCTCCATTTCCAGGTGATGAAGGTTCAGCGCTTCTACCGCTTCGCGGATGATGGAGAACTGAGGAATCAAATCTTCGGGAATTTCTTTACGCGTGCCTTTGTAGTCGGGAAAAATATCGTTACGGAAATTCTGCCGTTTGGCGTCAAAGAGAACCAAACAATATTCACAGGGGATTTTTGAGGTCAGTTTTAAAAACATATTGGTAAAGCCATAAACCGCATTTACGGGCGTACCATCCGGCGCGGTCAACGGCGGCAAACCGTAAAAAGCGCGAAAGATATAACCGGAACCGTCTATCAGGCAGATTTTGTGGGACATGGCATTTTTCCTTAATCAGCGACACCCGGCAACTGTCTTGCAGACCGGGCGGCAAAATAAATATAGCGGATGAAAGCTTATTCGCCAATAGATAAAAAGAAAGAGCGCTCAAGACTGTCAACCGAACACAAATCGGTTTTATAAACGTCTTCGTAATTGTCAATGTAATCACGCAGCGCAAGAGCAATACAATCATCAACCGTTTTGCCGCTTTTGGCTGCAATGGCTGCGATTTTTCTGTTCAAATCCTCACTGATCGTTACCGAAACATTGATCATAAAATCTTCCTTAACTTATTTATGTTACTGAATAATTTAATTTTTAAAACAAATTGCGAATCGAGGCAAGGAAGAAAAGGACGCGAATCGTGGCTAAAGCTCAGAAAAAAAGAAAAAAAACTAAAAAAAGAGAGTCAAAACAACGTTTTAAGAATCGGATGCGACTCCTAAAATTTTTTGGATTGCTGGTGATAACTTTATTAATTTATCTGATCTATTGTTTTTTTACGCTGCCGGATATCAACGAAGCGGTTTCGCGCACGCGCCAACCTTCGACGACCATTATTGCCGAAAACGGTAACGAAGTACAGACTTTCGGCACGGTTTATTCAGAAGTCATCCGTTCGGAAGAACTGCCGCAGTATGTCATCGACGCCATCGTTTCCACCGAAGACCGGCGGTTTTACGGGCATTTCGGCTTTGACATCATTTCGTTTACCCGGGCAATGATTGCCAACGTCTTTGCCGGCAGATACGCTCAGGGCGGCAGCACCATTACCCAACAGGTGGCAAAAAACCTTTTTCTGACTTCGCAAAAGAGCATCAAGCGCAAGACCCAGGAACTGCTGCTGGCATTTTGGCTTGAACATAAGTTCAGCAAAGAGCAAATTCTGACCCTTTACCTTAACAGGGTCTATCTGGGGGCGGGAACATACGGCATTGAAGCCGCCAGCCAAAAGTATTTTCAAAAATCGTCGCGCGACCTTAACCTTTTGGAAGCGGCCATTATTGCCGGTATGCTCAAAGCTCCGTCGCGCTATAATCCGATTGCCTCCAAAGAAAGAACCATGGAAAGAGCAAAAGTTGTACTGCAAAATATGGTCAGCAACCGCACCATTACCCCTGAGGAAAGAGACGAAGCCCTGACGATGAGGTTAGGTAAAGAAAAAAACTACAAAGTCGAAGATGCCAATTATTTTGCCGACTGGGTTTACAACGAGGTTAACGATTATATCGGCGAACGAGACAGCGACATTTATGTGATGACAACATTGGATCAACATATTCAAGAGGCCGCTTCACGGATTTTAAGAGAAACGGTCGAGGCCAATCAGAACCGTAACGTTACCCAGGGTGCCGTTGTGGTCCTGGATAAAAACGGCGCGGTAAAAGCCATGGTCGGCGGCGTAAACTACAACAAGAGCCAGTTTAACCGGGCAACACAGGCTCTGCGTCAACCGGGTTCGGCATTTAAACCCTTTGTTTATCTGACTGCCCTGCAACAGGGATGGAAACCGGAAGACAAGGTAATGGACGCACCGCTTTCCATCGGCAGCTGGCGCCCTGAAAACTCCGATAAAAAATACTATGGCGAAGTCACGCTCAAATATGCACTGGCGAAATCTCTCAATCTGGCAACCATCAATCTGACCGAGCAACTGCCGAGAAACAAAATCATCCGGAATGCCCGGAAAATGGGAATAACCACCCCGATACAAAATACACCCTCGCTGGCATTGGGAACGTTTGAAGTAAAGGTCATTGACATGGCGGCGGCATATTCGGTCATTGCCAACGGCGGATTTTCCACCTGGCCGCATGCTATCAAAGAAATCTACAGCAAAGACGGTTATCAGCTTTATCAACGTGGCGGAGACGACAAGATGAGAATCATCGACGGCGGCGATGCGGAAGAATTGACGCAGATGCTGTCCAAGGTGCTTAAAGGCGGAACCGGCAAGCGTGCCGCCCTGCCCTTCTTTGCCGCAGGAAAAACCGGAACATCACAGGACAACCGCGACGCCTGGTTTGTGGGCTTTACGGAAGACTTAATCTGCGCCGTATGGCTCGGCAATGACGACGACAGCCCGATGAAAGGCGTTTACGGTTCGGGTCTGCCTGCCGAAATCTGGAAAAAAATTATGATGGCCGCTCAAGCTGCCGAATAAAAGAAAGGTTCAAAACCATTTGTTGAAAAGCTTTGCTCCGTCGGCAAAAAGCAACACCTCAGCCGTGGCAGAACATACTTTCAAAACGTTGTTTGCCGCTTTCATCTTATCGGAGCAAGCTCTTTGAGATTAGTCGGTTAAGAATGAAAATAGTGCTTTTCGTTTGCGAATTATTATATATAATACGTAGAAGTTTTGAAAATATCCCGCGTAAGAAAATCGGGATGACAATTTGAATGTGAGGAAATAATGACACAAAGACCTGTAATGTTGATGATTTTGGACGGCTGGGGTTATCGCGAGCCGAAAACTCCCGACAACGCTATTGAAATGGGACATACGCCAAACTGGCATCGGATGTATGAAGAAAATCCGCATTGTCTGGTGGAAACCTACGGACTGGCGGTCGGACTGCCGGAAGGCCAAATGGGCAACTCTGAAGTCGGACACACCAATCTCGGCGCCGGCCGCGTCGTTATGCAGGACTTGCCCAGAATCGACCAATCCATAAAAGACGGTTCCCTAGAAAAGAACCCGGTTCTGAATGAAATGATAGACACTTTGAAGGCTAACGGAAAAGCTGCTCACGTTATGGGGTTGATGTCCCCGGGCGGCGTTCACTCCAGCCAGCACCATATCGTTGCCTTGTGTGAAATCCTGTCTAAGAACGGAATCAAAGTCTGGGTTCATGCCTTTTTAGACGGACGCGACACGCCGCCGGCTTCGGCTGAAGGCTTTTTAGCCGATTTTGAAAAATCAATCGCGGCATTGAAAGATGTTAAAATAGCAACAATCGAAGGCCGTTTTTATGCAATGGACCGAGACAAACGCTGGGACCGCGTCGAAGCGGCCTACAACAATATGCTGATTGCCGAGGGCAAGCGTTATGCCACGGCAAAAGAAGCTATTGAGGCCTCTTATGCAGCTAAAGTTACCGACGAGTTTGTCATTCCCTGCGTTATCGGCGATTATCAGGGCATGGAAGACGGCGACGCCATTTTGATGGCAAATTTCCGCGCCGACCGCGCCCGAGAAATTCTGTATGCTTTGGCTGACGCCGAATTCACCGGTTTTGCCCGTAAAAAACAGGTTAAGTTTTCAAAGCATGTCGGCATGACGGAATATTCCGTCGACCACAACCGTTTTATGAACACGATGTTTCCGCCGGAGGCTCTGACCCACATATTCGGCGAAGTGGTGGCCGAACACGGGCTGACCCAGCTGCGTATTGCCGAAACCGAAAAATACGCTCATGTCACGTTCTTTTTTAACGGCGGCGAAGAAAAAGAGTTCAAAGGCGAAGAAAGAATCCTCATTGCCAGCCCCAAGGTGGCAACTTATGACCTTAAACCGGAAATGAGCGTTTATGAAGTTACCGACAAGCTGGTTGAAGCCATCGAATCCAAAAAGTTTGACACCATTATCTGCAATTACGCCAACGGCGACATGGTCGGACATACCGGCATAATGGAAGCAGCCCTTAAAGCGGTTGCCGCGGTAGACGAATGTCTGGGACGGGTTGAAGCAGCCATCAAAAAAGTCGGCGGCGTCATGATTGTTACCGCAGACCACGGCAATGCAGAAAAAATGGTTGATGAAAAAACCGGAGAACCCTATACCGCACACACCGTCGGTAAAGTTGCGGCTATTCTGGTTAACAGTCAGGAGCACATCTGCCGAATGAACGACGGACGGCTGGCCGATATTGCACCGACCATGCTGGATTTGATGCATATTGAAAAACCTGCAGAAATGACAGGGCACTCCCTGCTGGTCAGAAAAGCAGACTAAGCCGGAGAACGCATGAAACTTTCAACCGTCCATTACCTTTGCTGGATGAGCGTTGCCCTTGCGGCGGCAACGTCCGGCGAGGCATGGGCGGTTTCCGTTTCAAAATCAGAACTGGCAAAAATGGAAGAACAGGTTGAAAAGCAAAGCATTGAACATCGTAAATTACAGGCTCAGGCCACTCAAATCAATCTTGAACTTACCAGCGTCAGCCAAGAGATGATTAAAGCCGCGAAGTTAATTCAGAACAATGAGGAAAAACTGTCGCGGATGGAAACCCAGCTTGAAAAGCTGAAAGCGGACTTAAAAACCGCCGAAGAAGGTTTTACCGAAGAAGACGACAACCTGATAAAAACGCTGTCAGCCCTGCAAAATCTGGCATTAAAACCCACCGAAGCCCTGTTTGTCCAACCGCTGACCCCGGTAGAAATTATCCGCAGTGCCATGCTGCTGCGCGAAACGGTGCCTTATCTGGAAGAAAATGCAGAGAGAATCCGCAAAGAACTTGACGCGATTGCCCGTAAAAAAAATCTGGTTGAAAAACAGTTCCAGCAGATATCCAAACAAAAACAGGTTTTGGAAAAAGAACACGAAAGAATGAAACTGCTGGTTCAGCGAAAGTCAAAAATCCGCAATGCGGTGGAGATAAAAAGCGAACGCGCCAAACGCAATATGGACAAGCTGGCGAGCCAGGCACAGGATTTGCGGGATTTGCTGGGAAAACTGGAAGCACAGCGACAAGAAAAACTGCGCAAGGAAGAAGAAAAAAGACGAATTGCCCAACAGAAAGCCGAAGAACAAAAACGGCTGGAAGCAAAAAATCGTGAAGAAAAACAAACTGCTGACTTGATTAAATCCCAACCGGCGTTTATAAATGAAACAGGCGGAAGTTTTATTAAGGCAAAAGGGAAGCTGCCTCTGCCGGCCCGCGGACAAATAGTTACCGCATACGGCGAGCAAAAGGTCAAAGGGGTTTCTTCCAAAGGCATTATTATTAAAACGCGGGATCAGGCTCAAGTCATTTCGCCATTTGACGGAACCGTCATCTTTTCAGGACCGTTCCGCGGTTACGGAAACCTGATTATCATTGAGCACGGCGAGGGATATCTGACGCTGCTGGCCGGGCTGAAAAACATAGACGTCGATCTCGGACAAATGCTGCTGGCCGGCGAGCCGGTAGGGCAAATGCCGGACGACGGCGACGCCAAATTATATGTGGAACTCAGAAAGAACAATCAACCGATTGACCCGATGGCCTGGATGAGGCTTTAGAAAAAACAAAGGAAGAGAAAAGATGTCAAAAAAATTATCAGTTTTAGCCGTTATCGCCCTGAGCCTTATGCTCGGAATGTCAAACGCCTGTGCCGAAAAGGCTGCCAAATCTGCCGAAGAGGCAGACACCTATGAACTGCTTAACCTGTTCGGCGAAGTTATGGAAAGGGCTAAGACATCTTATGTTGAAGAGGTAGACGATAAAAAACTGATTGAATCGGCCATCAACGGTATGCTGGTTTCCCTTGATCCGCACTCCAGTTATCTGGACGCCCAAAGCTACAAATATATGAACGAGCAGACCAAAGGCAAATTCGGCGGTTTGGGAATCGAAGTAACCATGGAAAACGGCGTGGTTAAAATCGTTTCACCGATTGACGACACTCCGGCTGCCAAAGCAGGATTAAAACCGGGCGACTATATTACCAACATAGACGGAGAACAGGTTATCGGCATGAGCCTCAACGATGCCGTCGACAAAATGCGCGGCAAGGTCGGTTCAAAAGTAAAGCTGACAATCCGCAGGGTCGGAGAGAAACCGTTTGAAGTTACGCTTAAACGGGAAGAAGTCAAAATCCAGTCGGTCAAAAACGACATTAAAAGCGGCGACGTCGCTTATATCCGGATTACTTCTTTCAGCGGAGACACCGACAAAATGGTTGAGAAAGCCATCAAACAGGCTAAAAAAGAGCTTAAGGGCAACATTAAAGGCGTCGTACTGGATGTCAGAAACAATCCCGGCGGCCTGCTGGACCAAGCAGTCAACATTTCGGACCTTTTTCTTGACAAAGGAGAAATCGTTTCAACCCGTTCACGCAACGAAGAGGACACCGTCCGCTATACGGCCAAAGAAGGCGACATTACCGACGGGCTGCCGATTGTCGTGATGATTAACGACGGTTCGGCCAGCGCTTCCGAAATTTTGGCCGGAGCATTGCAAGACCATAAAAGAGCCATTATTCTGGGTGAAAAATCATTTGGAAAAGGTTCGGTTCAAACGGTTGTTCCGCTCGGGAAATACGGCGCTATGCGTTTAACCACCGCCCGCTATTACACCCCCTCGGGACGTTCTATCCAGGCAACCGGAATCATTCCCGACGTAGAAGTTCATCCGGCAAAAGTGGAGGAGTACATTAACAATTACGGCCTCAGCGAGGCAGAGTATCGCAACGCTCTTAAAAACGAAGCAACCGGAGAAGACAAAAAGACCGAAAACAATACCAAGGACGAGGACTGGAGAAAGGACTACCAATTGTCCCGCGCGGTTGATTTGGTAAAGGCTCTGGGCATTTATACGCAGGGCAAATAGGAGACAACCTTGATAGAAAAGCTTAATCAATACAAAAAATTAATCGGTGCCGTTTTTCTGACATTGCTGGTGTTGGTCGGAATCGGGTATCTGTTTGCAGATAAAAAAAGCGAGCCGGTTTATTTATCAAAAATTGACAAGCTGATGTTTGACGATGAAAACAAAGCGCCGAAATTTATTTTGACGCTTCCCGATTACCAGCCGGGAAAGAAAAACGAAGTCGTCGAAAAAAAACCGGAAGTGGAAGAACCTAAAATCGAAATAGACAAAGTTCCGGAAAGCAGACCCAAACCGGCAAAGGAAAAAAAGAAAGAACTGACGATGGACGACGTTTTGGCGACGGTGCCGAGCGTCAGCAAACTGGGCAGCAAAGACCCGACGCAATCCCTGCGCCATGTCAATTTAAATGAAAAGCTTACGGAAATCAACGGAGACGACCGTCTGCCCAAAATCTCCGACAACGGAAAAAAGCCATGGATACAATATGGAAAAAGCGTCAAAGTCAAACCTAATTTCAAACGCGTGGCTATCGTCGTTAAAGGCCTTGGTTTTGACGAAGGCGCTTTGGATATGATTAACAAAGGTTTCGCCTCGGAGGTCAGTTTTTCATTCAGCCCTTATGCCCAAAACAGCGACAAGAAAATTATTCCGGTCAGACAACAGGGACATGAAACCTATGTTGACATGCTGCTTGCTTCCAAAGACTTTTTGAAATCCGACAGCGGACCGATGTCAATGAGCTTGACGATCAGCAGCGATGAAAGCATAAACCGCCTGAAAAAGTCGCTAAACGTCGGAGCTCCCATCGGCGGGGTGGTTGTCAATGACGGCGTTGCAGACGAAAGCAACAGCGAAATTCTGCAAAAACTGATGGAAGAATTGAAAACCCGCGGGCTGCTCATGATTGACGCTACCAGCGGCAACGGTTTGGAAAACATCAGCGTTCCGGGCCTGGCCAGAAAAAAAGCAAATTTTGTCATTGAAGACCTGTTGGACAAGAAACTGATTAATCAGGTTTTAAAAATGGCGGAAAATATGGCTTTGGAAAAAGGGCAGGTTTTAATCGTGGTAGAATCGAAACCGGTTATTTTGACAGCGGTAAACGACTGGATTAAGACTTTTTCGCCCCAAGTTGATTATAAAGAATCCAAAAACACCAAAATAGAGAAACCTCTGGCTTTGGTTCCGGTTTCTAATCTGGTGGTGGAATAAGATGGCGGGAGTTTACCGTAAAAACGTCGGAATTGCGGTTTTTAACAAAGACCAAAAAGTATTGATGTGTGCCAGAGCAGACAAACCCGGATTTGCGTGGCAATTTCCCCAAGGCGGTATTGACAACGGAGAAACGCCTCTGGAAGCGGCTTATCGCGAGCTCAAAGAGGAAACCGGCATAACTTCGGTTGAGCTCGTCGCTCAGCTTAACAAACCGCTGAGATACGACTTTCCGACAGAGATACTGGAAAATTTCAAAAAACTCGGCAGAAACAATATCGGGCAAGAGCAGTACTGGGTTTTGTTTTATTTTTACGGCGAAGATTCAGAAATTGATTTTGCCACCCATCCTGAAGAAATAGAGTTCAAGGCATATGAATGGGTTGACATCAGTGAAGCGCCGCAACGGATAGTACCTTTCAAAAAGGACGTATATCAAAAGGTGGCAAAGGCATTTCAGCCTTATATACGCAAGAAAAACGGCAAAAACTGGTCCTTAAGCAAGGAAATGATCTTGCAGCATAAAATGGAAGATATCCGCATTTACAGCAGATACCGCGAGAGATAACACCCTGTCTAATTGCGTTATTGCATAAAAGGGCTTTTTTTGCTATTATCATAACATTGCGGCAGGAAGGTTATGATGACGGAAGAAAAATTTTCAAAGGAAAGGGAACAGGTTTTACGGGCTGCCCGACAGGGTATTTCGAGCAACATTCCTTTGGCCGGCGTACAAAAAAAATACTTAAAAAACCTGTTGCTTTTTGCACTGATGAATGCATCGGGCAATGAAACCGTTACCAACCGCAACTTTATCAAACTGGTCAACAAGCTATTCAAAAAATTTCTGATTCAAATTATAAAAAAAGCCGAAGACGATGATGACGACGAGACGTTTGAGGAGGCTCTGGACGTTGAGTTAAACAGAATCGTCGCAAATAAGGAAATGCTGGATTTGCAAACGCTGCAAAGCATTTTAACGCCCTCAAACATCATTGCCAACATTAAGATGAACATCGACGGACTATCGCAAAGACAAGTTTTGAACAAGCTTTTGAGTCTGCGCGATGCCTTTGTCAATCATCGCGAGACTCCCGAAGAAGCCCGGGAAAGGGAACAACGTCAAAAAGAATACGAACTGCAGAAAAAACGCGAACGGGTTTTGGAAGAATATGCCCGGCAGCGCAGTTTGGAACGTTAAAATGAGACTTGACGAGGCGGCTCTCCGAGGGTATTTTCAACTTATCTGAAAATATGTTTAATTAAATAATTATGTGTTATGAGAATACGAAACCACAGGGGCGACCGGCCCGAAGAAATTTTTAAGCTGCTTGATGAACGACACGAAATTATCTTTATCAAAGGAGTGGCGCTAGAGTACAAAATTAAGGACAATTCAAAAATTGTCAGAACTTTGCCGGCAAGATACGAAAGTAAAAATTACATTTATTACTATCTTAAAGGCCATCATATCGTTTTTCAAATTATTCGGCGCAAAGCCTATCTGATTATGGAATGTCAGGATGAAGAAATCAGAGACGATGAAGCTTATTATTTTCATTTTGACGACATCCATAAAAGAGTCATCCGGGATGTTATTTATCAGCAACGGGTAATTAACCATGAGGTTTATTATCCAAAATCTTTCTCCTTTGAGGCGGTTGTGCAAAAAGGCCCTTATATGGCAGCCTGTTTCAAAAAAACAATCGTTATGCCCAGTCCGGGAGAATGGATGCCGGAAGAAAGTTTCAGGGTACAATGAAGCTTTAAGCAATAAAAAAGCCCCTCCTGCGAGGGGCTTTTTGCTTTTGCATCGAATTACTTGTTGAGCTGAGAAGCGACTTCAGCAGCAAAATCTTCTTCTTTCTTCTGCAAACCTTCACCAAGCTTAAAGCAGGCAAAATCAGCAATTTTGATATCTGCCCCAAGTTCTTTGGCCGTGTCGGCAACAACTTGTTTAACCTTTTTGTCAGGATCCATGATATAAGCCTGTTCTTCCAGAACGACTTCATCATAATATTTGCGTACGCGGCCTTCAACCATCTTTTCGATGATATTTTCCGGTTTGCCGGAAGCTTTGGCCTGTTCAGAATAAATTGCCTTTTCATGTTCAACGGCAGCCGGATCAACGGCAGCAACGTTCAGGAACAAAGGATTGGAAGCGGCAACGTGCATTGCGATATGCTTGCCGAGTTCAGCCAATTTCGCTTTGTCAGCCTTAGATTCCAAAGCAACCAATACGCCGATTTTACCAATGTTGGTTCCGGCAGCATTGTGAATGTAAGAAGCGACGACACCGTCATTAACTTCAATCATTTTCGCACGACGGAGATTCATATTTTCACCAATCTTGGCAATCATGTCGGTCAGGCGCTCTTCAAAGGTTTTGCCGCATTTCGGGCAATTAAATTTCTTCATTTCGCAGACATCGCCGTTGCTTCTCAGAGCAACAATGGCAGCGTCGGTAACATATTCCTGGAAAATTTCGTTTTTAGCAACGAAGTCAGTCTCGGAGTTAACCTCGACAACGGCACCTTTGTTACCGTCAACGGCAACAGCAACCAAGCCTTCGGCAGCAATACGGCTGGCTTTTTTAGCAGCTGAAGCTAAACCTTTTTTGCGCAGCCAGTCAACGGCTTCATCCATATTGCCGTTGCATTCAACCAAAGCTTTTTTACAATCAAGCATACCGGCGCTTGTTGTTTCTCTCAGCTCTTTTACCATAGCAGCTGTAATATCTGTCATTTTTGTATCCTTCTTTATGATTAAAATGCGGCGATAGTTACCGTTTGAGGGTAATACCGCCGCGAGATTTTGATAATATTTCTAAAACGGTTTAGAACTATTCAGCAGCAGCCTCGGCAGCAGCTTTTTTAGAAGCTCTTTTCTTTGCAGGTTTAGCTTCTTCGGCGTTCTCAACCATTTCTTCTACCTTAACACCTTGGGCAGCAATCTGTGCCTGCATACCGTCGAGAACGGCAGCAGAAATCATTTCGCAGTAGAACTGAATAGCACGGATAGCGTCATCGTTACCCGGAACCGGGAGATCGACTTCTTCAGGATTTGAATTGGTATCGCAGATACCGATTACGGGAATGCCCAGCTTTTTGGCTTCTTTGATTGCCAAAGATTCTTTGCAGGTGTCAATGACGAAAACCAAATCCGGCTGGCCGCCCATATTCATGATACCGCCGAGTTCCTGATTTAACTTATCCTGTTCTTTTTTCAGGTTCTGCATTTCTTTTTTGGTGTAACCGGCGTAATCATTTTTCTCAGCCATTTCGTTCAGTTTAACGAGACGGGAAATTGATTTGTAAACGGTTTTCCAGTTAGTGAGCATACCACCAAGCCAACGGTGATTGACATAGTACTGACCACATCTTTCAGCGTTTTCCTTAATGATATCCTGAGCCTGTCTTTTGGTGCCGACAAACAGAACTTTACCGCCGTTGGCAGCAATTTCGCGCGTGGTGGCCAATGCCGTATACAGCATCGGATAAGTTTTCTGAAGGTCGATAATGTGAATATTGTCTTTCTTACCATAAATGTAAGGAGCCATCTTCGGGTTCCAACGACGGGCGTGGTGACCAAAGTGTACGCCAGCTTCAATCATCTGACGCAATGTAAATGTAGGAAGTGCCATATTAAAATTTCCTTTATTTTCCGGTTAATCCTCCGCAGGCTCACGGTCTTTTAAGACACCGGAGTGAGGCTTAAAAGCAGCCCCAGATACCTGCGTGTGAGTTATAAAGCCGCACCATGCGGCTCTTTCGGGACTCTTTCTAACGCTAATTTAATGATTTTGCAAGTGTTTTTTACAAAAAAACGGATAAAAAAAAGCGCCTCGAAAACACCGCGGAGACGACTGGAAAACAAGGCCCTTTTAACATAAATACGCCGTCCTCAACAGAAAACGGCAAAAATCCGATTATTAAAGCGCCGACGCAAACCGTTTGGCAGCGACGACCATAATCAAAGAAGCGGCAATCCATACGGGCGGGCAAAACGCGTCAAATAAAAATCTTGTTCACGCTTGGAGGTTTGGACTTGCCTAAAACGCTTAATTACTGTATGTTAGCGCTAAATTTGGAATATATTTGAGGAAAAAATGTCGGATTTATTTGAAACACCCAACACAACTACCGCCAGCAACGATTACAGCGCAACCAGCATTGAGGTTTTGGAAGGGCTGGAACCGGTCCGCCACCGCCCGGGCATGTATATCGGGGGCACGGACGAAACCGCCCTGCATCATTTGGTTGCCGAAATACTGGACAACTCGATGGATGAAGCTGTTGCCGGCTATGCCAATAAGATTGAGGTTCAGATGAACGCCGACTATTCGGTGACAATTACCGACAACGGCCGCGGTATTCCTGTGGATCCGCACCCCAAATATCCCGGAAAATCAGCCTTGGAAGTCATTATGACGATGCTGCACTCCGGCGGCAAGTTCGGCGGCGGGGCATATAAGGTTTCCGGCGGTTTGCACGGCGTCGGCCTTTCTGTTGTCAATGCCTTATCCGAAAAACTCAGTGTAGAAATAGCCCGTGACAAAAAGTTGTATCGGCAGGAATACAGCCGCGGTTATCCGATGGGACCGCTGGAACTGGTGGGAAACGCCCCCAATCGCAGAGGAACGTCGGTCACATTCAAACCGGACCCGGAAATATTCGGTGCAAATTCTTGTTTGCTGCCTAACAAAATTTATCGCATGGCTCGCTCAAAAGCGTTTTTGTTCAAAGGAATTCACATCAATTGGAGATGTGCTCCGGAAGTCTTGTGCGAAGGCGACGTCACCCCGCAGGAAGCTGAGCTGTGTTTTCCCAACGGATTACTTGACTTTTTAAACTATCAGGTAGGCGCCAGAACAACCATCAACCGCAAGCCTTTTTCCGGCGATGCCAATCTGGCAAACGACGAAGGCAAGGTTGAATGGGCAATTACCTGGCCGGAAGACGAAAACGGCTTTTGCCATTCATACTGCAATACCGTCGTCACTCCCCAAGGCGGAACACACGAACTCGGTTTTAAAGCAGCCCTTATCCGCGGTTTGAAAGAATACGGGGAAATGGCCAACATCAAAAAAGCGGCGGCCATTACCGGCGAAGACTTTTTAAGCGATGCCTGCATTATGCTTTCCGTCTTTATCCGAGATCCGCAATTTCAGGGACAGACCAAAGACAAACTGACATCCAACAAAGCCATTCGTCTGGTGGAATCCGCCGTCAAAGATTCATTTGACCACTGGCTGACGTCGGATGTGGAAAATGCCACCGCATTGCTGGAATACGTTATTGAGCGGGCTGAAGCACGTAAAAAGAAAAAAGAGGAGAAAGTCCAAAACCGTAAAACACCAACCAAACGGCTCCGTCTCCCCGGAAAACTGGCCGACTGTTCGCAGGCGGCGGCTCACGATACTGAAATTTTCATCGTCGAAGGAGACTCGGCCGGCGGTTCCGCCAAACAAGGCCGCGACCGCTTTACACAGGCCATTCTTCCCCTGCGCGGCAAAATTTTGAACGTTGCCAGCGCCAGCCTTGACAAAATCCTGCAAAACCAGGAAATAAAAGATATGTGCGAAGCTTTGGGCTGCGGTGTCAAAGAGCATTACAACGAAGACAATCTTCGTTATGAAAAAATCATCATCATGACCGATGCCGACGTGGACGGTGCACACATCGCCTCCCTGCTGATGACTTTTTTCTATCAGCAAATGCCCAAACTGATTGAAAACGGACATCTTTATATCGCAACACCGCCGTTATACAAAATAGCGATAGGCGGAAAAAACTACTATGCCCTGGACGACGATGACAAAGACAAGATTTTGGCAAAGGTAGTGAAAGGCAATCAAAAACCGGAAATCAGCCGTTTTAAAGGGTTGGGCGAAATGAGCGCTCAACAGCTTAAAGAAACGACCATGGACAAGAAAAACCGGATGTTGTTGCGCGTTATGCTTCCTAACACCGATACGGAAGAAGGCAAAGAAGAAGCCTTTGAAACCCGGCGGCAGGTTGAACGCCTGATGGGTAAGAATCCGGAAACCCGTTTCAAGTTTATTATTGAGCGGGCCAAGTTTGTAGACGATCTGGACATTTAATGATTAGAAAAGCACAGCCGGCAGATTATGAAAAGTTAACGAGATTGTGGCTGGAAAGCAGTTTGCTTGCCCATGCCTTTATAGACGCCGCTTATTGGAAAAAAATGCAATCCACGGTCAGGGACTACTACCTGCCCAACACGGAAACCTATGTCTTTGAGGACAGGCACCGGATAAAGGGTTTTATCAGCTTGTGCGAAAACAACTATATCGGCGCACTGTTTATTGCTCCGCAGCACCAAAATCAGCGCATCGGGACCAAGCTTCTCGAATACAGCCGAAGAAAGCGGCCAAACCTGAGTTTGCGGGTTTTTGTAAAAAACGGCAAGGCATTGCGTTTTTATCAGAAATCCGGATTTAAAATCATCAGCGAACAAACCGATGTATCAACGGGAGAAATTGAACTGGTCATGAGCTGGGGAATGGGATGCAAAAGCGGCTTTTTCAAACGCAGACAAGGAGATTCTTAACTTATGAACGAGAAAGAAAAGATGCTGCACGGCGAAAATTACAACGCTGAAGACAAAGAACTGAAAAAAGACCGCAGGCATGCGCGTCAGGTTTGCTTTGAATATAACAATACGCCTCCCGCAGATGCGGAAAAGATGCAAAAGATTATGTCCTCCCTGTTGGGGAAGCATGGCAAAAACTGCGGAATCAGAGCTCCTTTTTATTGCGATTACGGGTATAACATCGAAGTGGGAGACAATTTTTTCGCTAACTTTAACCTGACTATTTTAGACGGCGCCAAAGTTACAATCGGCAACAACGTTTTTATCGCGCCTAACGTGGGAATTTATACGGCAGGACATCCGCTTGATGCGGAACGGCGACGAAGCGGAGAAGAATATGCAAAACCGGTCAACATCGGAAATGACGTATGGATTGGGGCCGGCGTTTCCATTTTGCCGGGCGTCAAAATCGGCAATAACTGCGTTATCGGTGCCGGAAGCGTCGTCAATAAAGACATCCCTGACAATTCCTTAGCGGTCGGCAATCCCTGCAAAGTCATTAAACAGATTTAATATAGAAACAAAACATCAACCGACAAAAGCAAATTCAGCATAAAATATTTATGCAAAATATTTGCAGGACGACGCAAAAAACAATTTTTCAAAAAATTTGTTTGACAAACGGAATTTCCTCTTTTATATATTGTCCTTGCCTATGGGGTTATAGCTCAGCTGGGAGAGCGCTTGAATGGCATTCAAGAGGTCAGGAGTTCGATCCTCCTTAGCTCCACCAATTTCGAAGAAAAGCATCGTCACGGACGGTGCTTTTCTCATATTTCACCCTGACCGGGGGAACATTATCGGGGGTATAGCTCAGTTGGGAGAGCGAATGGTTCGCAATCATTAGGTCGGCGGTTCGATCCCGCTTACCTCCACCAATTAGAAAAAGCCGTGTTTTATCAGAAAAACGCGGCTTTTTATTTTCTTTATCGCATTTTGGCTATTCGCCGGCGACTTTTTTGAACTTATCCCTGATGTCAAGGAGTTCTTGCTTGCTCAACTTAAACCCGCTGCCAATCCAGATTTCTTCCAATTCTTTCAGAATCGGACCGATTTGATGCGGATTTTTAACGCCGGAAGCGATGATGTCTTTACCGCGAAGAGGAAACTCCGGAATTTCCATAGAGCGGATTTTTTTTATCAAATTATGCAAACCGAGAATACTTTGCTGACGCTCGGCTAACAGCAGCAAAAGCTTGTCAACGCAAAACTCGGCGCCAAAACGATAAAGCAGCCGGTACAAAGCCGTCTCATTCTGGTACTCCTCAAGCTTGACTTCGTTTTCCGCCCAGCTTACAAAATGCTGTTTTTGCTTTTTGGTTAAACGCAGACGAACAGCCAGGTTTTCGGCCAAGGCCTTATCCGGCTGATAAATAGTATACAGCCGCCGCATCGCTTCGTGCGGCAGTTCTTCTTCATCGACCAGGTTAATCAAGAAATCAAGTTTATCCAAATGTTGGGGGTCTGGCAGGATAAAGCTTAAAATATCATTTTCAAACATTATCCGCAGAGTGGAAACAACATTTTTGGTCAGCAAAATCTTGGCAAATTCGTCGCGAATCCGCTCCATAGACAGGGTTGTCAACCCTTCCCGGTTTTCCCGGCAGGCTTCCAAGGCCTTTTTGTCGACCGGTCCCTGTCCGAAATTTGAATAAAAGCGGAAAAAACGCAAAATGCGCAGGTAGTCTTCCCGGATACGCTGCGAAGGTGAGCCGATAAAGCGCACAGTCCCTTTTTCCAAATCTTCAATGCCATTGTAATAGTCAAAAACGTTGCCTTTTTCATCAGCATAAACGGCATTAATGGTAAGGTCACGGCGGGAAGCATCCTCCTCCCAGTTGTCGGTAAATTCCACCTCGGCATGACGACCGTCGGTTTTTACATCACGGCGCAATGAGGTAACCTCCAGCACTTCATCGTCAATAATGACGCCCACGGTTCCGTATTTGATGCCGATGGGAACCGTTTTCAGCCCTTCTTCGGTGCAAGCTTCCACCAACTCATCGGGAGACAAATCGGTTGCCAAATCGAGGTCAAATCCCGACAGCCCTTTAAGAGCATCGCGTACGGCACCTCCGACGAAACGCAAAACGCCGCCGTGTTGTTCAACGACGCGAAACAGTTTAAAGATTTTTTTATTGCCGACCAGTTTGTTTACGTCCAGATAATTATCTCTAATCATAACCTTTTACCTGAAAAATTTTTTTTGAAGTTAACAGTTTTTATATATTTTTCAATTACTATTATGTTAAATTTAACCATAATGTGGGTATGTCAGTATGAAAAAATTTTTATTTTTAATAGGTTTAGCTTACTTTTGCGGCATTTGCCGGGCAAATGCGGCCGCACCGCAGATGATCGGCGAATATGACGACTGGGTCGCTTATTATTACAGAGATTCCGCCGGACCCGTCTGTTATATGGCTTCTACGCCAAAAAAAGACGAGGGCAAATACAGCCGCCGCGGCGACATTTATGCGGTTATAACCCATCGTCCCAACGAAAAAAGCTTTGACGTTTTGAATATTAATGCCGGCTATACTTACAAACCGGATTCAAAAGTTACAATCAAAATCGGCGCCAAAACCTTTGACCGCTTGTTTACCAGCGGCGACAAGGCTTGGGCGGTCAGTGAAAAAGTCGACAAGGAAATCGTAGACGCGATGAAACGCGGCAGCCGCATGGTTGTTCACGGAACGTCCAGCCGGGGAACGCAAACCAAAGACACCTACTCCCTGAGCGGCTTCAGCAGCGCTTATCGTGCCATATCCAATAAATGTAAGAGCAAATAATGGAAAAAAAAGAGTTAATCGGGCTGTCTAAAGAAGAGTTGACGGCCGAGCTGGTCAATATCGGAGAAAAAGCATTCCGGGCCAAGCAGTTGTGGCAATGGATTTATTTTCGCGGAGAAACCGATTTTGACAAGATGACCAACATCTCCAAAGATCTGCGCGAAAAACTCAAACAACATTTTTCGATAAGCCGCCCGAAAATCATTACCGAGCAAATCTCAACAGACAAGACCCACAAATGGCTGCTGGAATTTTCAGACGGCCAGCGGATTGAAACGGTCTATATTCCGGAAGAAGACCGCGGCGCCGTGTGTATTTCCACGCAAGTCGGCTGTGCGGTCGGCTGCAAATTCTGCCATACCGGAAGCCAGAAAATCACCCGAAATCTGACGGCGGGGGAAATTGTCTCCCAGTTTATGGTTGCCAGGGACGCATACGGCGAATGGCCGAGTCCGACGAACGAAACCCGTTTTCTTTCCAACATTGTGGTTATGGGAATGGGAGAACCGCTGCACAACCCGGAAAATACCATTAAGGCACTTAAAATCCTGTCTGACGGAGACGGTATTGCCATATCCAAAAGAAAAATAACGCTTTCAACTTCGGGCATTGCTCCCAAAATTCCTCTGGTTGCAACCGAACTGGGTGTCAGACTGGCCATCAGCCTGCATGCTCCCAACAACGAAAAACGTTCGCAAATTATGCCTATCAACGACCGTTATCCGATAGAAGAAGTGCTCAAAGGGTGTCAGGAATATCAAAAAGCCATGAGTCCGGGCCGTTATATCACTTTTGAATATCTGATGCTGAAGGATTTTAACGACAGTCTTGACGATGCGAGAGAGCTTATCGCCTTAATGAAAAAGAACAAAATCGGCGCAAAATTCAATCTGATTCCTTTTAACCCCTGGCCCGGATGCCAGTATGAACCGAGTTCAAACAATAAAGTGCACGCTTTTTCAAGAGAACTTGAAGCTGCCGGTTACGAAGCCCCAATCAGAGTTGCCCGGGGACAGGATATTCTGGCTGCCTGCGGACAGCTTAAGTCAAAACATCAGGCCTGATTAAAACGCGTTCGGAAGATGAACGATTTTGAACGGAAGGGAAACCAGCACCGCGTCAAAACGTATGCCATAGTCCATATATTGAGGGTGGCGGGAAAGGAAAGCCTCGGCGGCACGGCGAATCCGCTTTTTTTGCGGGGGCAAAACGGCATAGGCGGCTTTCTCAAGCGTTTGACGTTGCTTAACTTCAATAAACACAACGGTTTTCTTTTTAAGCATAATCAAATCAACTTCACCGGCATGTGTTCCTTTGCCGCAGCGATAGTTTTGAAACAACAGGCGGTATCCGCGAAAATGCAGAAACCACATTGCCATATATTCGGCCAAATGTCCGTTCTGATAATTATTCATTTTTTATTTTCAGAGCCAATTCATAAACTTCGTTTTTGTTAAGCCCGTATTGGGAAACCACGTTTTTTACCGCAGTTTTAAGACTGTTTTCGGCCAACTCCCGGCGAATCAGAGCGGCAATGTCCAAATCCGCCGCAGCTTCGCCCGGCGTCGGCGGCGCAATCATCAAAACCATCTCGCCTTTGGGCTCTTTTTGAGAAAAGTGTTCTATCAATTCCGCCGCACTGCCATTGACACACTCTTCATAAACTTTGGTAATTTCCCGAGCAACCGCCATTTCGCGCAAAGAGAAGACCTCTCCGGCCGTTTCCAGAGTTTTGACAATCCGATTAGCCGTTTCATAAAAAACCAACGTGGCGTCTATATCTTTTAATTTATTGAATAAATCTTTGCGCGCCTTATCTTTATTGGGAATAAAGCCGGCAAACATAAAGGAATTGGTGGGGAGGCCGGAAAGCTGCAAGGCACAAATCAAGGCACAGGGACCGGGAATCGTGGTAACCGCAACGCCTTGCTCACGGCAGCGTTTTATCAGCTTATAGCCGGGATCGGAAATCAACGGACAACCGGCATCGCTGACCTGAGCAATACTTTGTCCGCGGTTGACCATATCTATCAGTTTTTGCGCCTGTTCTTCTTCGTTATGGTCATGAAGCGTAACAAAAGTTTTTTTCAAACCGAGCCCCAGCAACGAAAAAAGCTTTTTGGTAACCCGGGTGTCTTCACAGGCGATAACGTCGGCGTTCTGCAAAACCTCCAGCGCCCGGGAAGAAATGTCGTTCAGGTTGCCGATGGGGGTCGCAACAACGTAAATACCGCTTTTCACAAAGACCTCTCTTTACATTAGTTAAAAATTAAACTAAAACTCTTATAAAGTTCATATAGTTATATCATTTCTATTTTGGGATAAAATGCAAGTGTTAAAAAAAATTAGTATTTGTTTGCTTTGTCTGGGCATCATCGGCTGTTCGACGCCGCGCGGTCCGGAAATCAGCGATCAGGGCGGCAGCAACGCCTTCAACACGGACATCAGCGAAATAAACATTTCAGGAACCTCAAGCCGGAGCTTTCGCGTCGGCGTTTTGCTGCCTTTAACGGGAAAAGCGAGCAAACACGGCCAGGGATTGCGCAATGCGACGATGGTTGCATTGGAAGACGTAAGAAACCCCAATCTGGTTTTGCAGTATTATGACACCCAAAGTACGCCCAGCGGCGCAAGAATCGCCGCAGAAAATGCCATTCGCCAAAATTCGGACCTGATTATCGGCCCGCTAATGAGTACTGAAGTTCAGGCCATCTCAAACGAAACAATCTATCAGGGAGTGCCGGTTATCGCCTTTTCCACCGCACAGGAAGTTTTGCAGCCGACGGTTTACACACTCGGCCTGTTGATTGAGGAACAAGTCAACAGGATTATGACTTATGCGGCACAAAAAGGGCGCAAACGCTTTGCTTTGCTGCTGCCGGACAACTCTACCGGAAGCGCGGTTGCCAAAGCTGCTGTCAAATCCGCTCAGAAAAACGGCGTAGAAGTAACTGTCATCGGTTTTTACGCTCCGAG
Organism: Proteobacteria bacterium CAG:495; assembly: GCA_000432275.1. Lineage (GTDB taxonomy): Bacteria > Pseudomonadota > Alphaproteobacteria > RF32 > CAG-239 > CAZU01. The sequence continues at coordinate 38,566 of HF995316.1, read as the reverse complement.
CACTTCTGATTTTTCGGGAATCATCAAAGAAATGACGGATTATCAGACCAGGCACGCCCGTTTGAGCAGCCTGCGCAATATGCTTCAGCGCAAAGCAGACAACGGCGACGGTACGTCCAAAAAGGCTTTGGAGCGGCTGAGCACCAAAGAAGGATTGGGAGACATAGGCTTTGATGCCATCATAATTCCAGAATCCGGCGCCAAGCTTACAGCGGCGATTTCGATGTTTGCCTATTATGACGTTGCCTATCCGCAAGTGCAGTTTTTGGGTACTTCGGTTTGGGAAGGCAGCCGGCTGAACAACGAATCCTCAATTGTTCACAGCTGGTATCCGGCCCTGTCAAGAATGCACAGCAGCTATTTTGCCAACAAATATGCCGGCATTTTCGGCGAAAAACCGAGCAGCCTGTATTCTTTTGCCTATGATGCCGTAGCGCTAGCCAACGAAATATCCAAACAAGACACGGACAACATTAACAAAGTGATTACCAATCCGGACGGATATGCCGGCATCAGCGGCGTTTTCCGTTTGTTTGAAGACGGTTCCAATCAACACAGTCTGGACATTTTGGAAATCCGTCCCGAAGGCGATGCCGTCATTAACTCTGCTCCGCGCAAGTTTACAAACAGCGGCGAGGAAGAGCTGTTATCCGCTGTCAACATAGACAGCAGTTACAGAGCCCCCTTAATTTACGGCAAAGACAATGCTACGGCTCAAATTCTGATATACGGAGAGGTTTTGCCGATTGAGAATCAGGGCATTCGTTTCCGGGATCCGGAAAGCGAGCGCCAAGCCGTCAACAAAGAGCTGCGTCAAATGGGAATTGTTATCCCTTAAGCGCAGAATAAAACTAAATTTTGCTTGAATATTAACGGATATTTGATATTTATAGCAAAGGAGGGCAACGGGTTGACCGTTCGCCAACCCGGTCAGGTCCGGAAGGAAGCAGCCGTAACGAATCCGGTTAAGGTCGATGCTCTCCACCATTTTTTTGACAGGTTCTACATAATTTTATGACAGAAGCAACTAACGACATCTCTAATGAAAATGACAAGCAGTACGTGGTTTTGGCACGAAAGTACCGCCCGCAGAATTTTGACGAGCTGCTGGGTCAGGATGCGTTAGTCAGAACCCTGACCAATGCAATAAAAAACAACAGACTGCATCATGCCTATATTTTAACGGGAATCCGCGGCGTCGGCAAAACGACGACGGCCCGGCTTATTGCCAAAGCCTTAAACTGCACCGGTGCAGACGGCAATGGCGGTCCGACGGTCAACCCTTGCGGCGTTTGTGAAAATTGCAAGGCGATTGCAGCTTCCCGCCATATAGACGTTTTGGAACTGGACGCAGCTTCTCGTACCGGCGTGGATGACATCCGCGAAATTTTGGACGGCGTACGTTATAAGCCGACCAATGCCCGTTACAAGGTTTATATCATCGATGAAGTTCATATGCTGTCTAAAAACGCTTTTAACGCCTTGTTAAAAACGCTGGAAGAGCCGCCGTCACATGTTATCTTTATTTTTGCGACAACGGAAATCCGCAAGGTTCCGATTACGGTATTATCCCGCTGTCAGCGGTTTGACCTGCAACGCCTGACTATCGATACGCTGGTCGGCCATTTCAAAAACATTATTGCCAATGAAAAGCTGGAAGCCGAGGAAGAAGCCCTGCATATCATTGCCAAAGCGGCGGACGGATCCTGCCGCGACGGTTTGTCACTGTTAGACCAGGCCATATCTCTGGGGTCCGGCGCCGTTAAGACCGACATTGTTAAAAATATGATCGGGCTGGCAGACCGCAATCAGACTTTCGCTTTGTTCGAAAGCCTGGTCAACGGTAAAACAGACCAGGTTATTACCAATATGGCCGAGCAGTATAAAAACGGTGCCAATCCGACGACCATGCTGCAGGATTTAATCAACATCACCCATATGACGGCCAAGGTTAAAATCGTGCCGGCGTGCATGAACGATGACAACCTTTCGGAAAGCGAAAAGGAATTTTGCAAAAGGGTTTCTCCGAATGTATCCATTGCCGTTTTATCAAAAATCTGGCAGATGATGATAAAAGGCATTAACGAACTTGCCATTGCGCCGGTACAAATTGACGCTCTGGAAATGATACTTATCAGGATTGCCTATTCCGCCAGTTTGCCAACGCCGTTTGAACTCTTAAACGACGTAAAAAAAAAATCTAAATTAGTTCCGTCCGAGACAATTAAGGCAGCACCGTCTGTCTTAAGCACAAGCAGTGCCGAAACTGCGGCTGCCGGCAGCATTTCGGCGGCAGAAAACAAAACGACGCTCAATACCGTGGAAGACCTGATATCCTATTTGGAACAAACCAAGCGGATGCTGTTGATTTACGCCCTTAAAAACGACGTATCGATATCCGAGTTTAAGCCCGGTGAGATAAAAATGACTCTGGCGGACAAGGTTAACAACGATTTTCTGCTTAACCTGCAAAAAGTTTTGACAGAAGCTACCGGGGAAAAATGGAAAATAGAGACCAGCCGGGGCAAAATGGGCGAAACAATAGCGCAACATGAACAGGCTGCCGACGAGGCTAATAAGAGAAATGTTGCCGACCTGCCTTTGGTAAAGGCGATTTTGGCCGAATTTAAAGGCTCAAAAATAGAAACACTGACCCGTAAGCTTACCGAGGAAAGCCTTGAAGACGAAACAACGGGTTTTGAAGACGCTGAAACTTATTTTGACGAGGATTTATAATCATGATGAACATTCAAGGAATTATGAAACAAGCCCAGGCAATGCAGAAGAAAATGGAAGAAATGCAGGAAAAACTGGCGCAGGAAGAAACCGAAGGCGTCAGCGGCGGCGGAATGGTCAAAGTCGTTTTGAACGGAAAGTTTGAAATGAAAAAGGTTACGATTGACACATCTTTGGTCGTTGCCGACGAAACCGACATTTTGGAAGACTTAATTACGGCAGCTTATAACGATGCCAAGGCAAAAGTTGACGCCAAAATGCAAAACAGCGTATCGGACATGACCGGCGGATTGAATCTCGGCGGTTTAAAACTTCCCTTTTAAAAGCAGAAAACCATGGCCGGAACCGAAATTGAAAAACTGGTTAAGCTGGTATCGAAACTGCCGTCTCTGGGCACACGTTCGGCGCGGCGGATTGTTTTGCAGCTGATTAAGAAAAAAGAAGCCCTGTTTTTGCCTTTGATAGAAGCAATGACGGAAGTTGCGGACAATATCAAGATTTGTGAAACCTGCGGCAACTATGACACGACCAGCCCCTGTTCCATTTGTGCATCGGGCATAAGAGAAACCGGCACCTTATGCGTGGTTCAGGACGTCGCCGACTTATGGGCGATGGAAAGGGTTTCGTTCTTTAAGGGAAAATATCACGTGCTGGGCGGCATTTTATCGGCTTTGGACGGGGTTGTTCCGGAAGACCTGAATATTGACAGCCTGTTGTCAAGAATCGGCCAGGAAAGCATAAAAGAAGTCATTTTGGCTTTGCCGGCAACGGTTGACGGACAAATTACCTCTCATTATCTGGTATCGCGGCTGAAAGAGTTTGACGTTAAAGTTACGACGCTGGCTCAAGGTATTCCGATGGGTGCCGAGCTTGACTACATGGACGAAGGCACCATTCAGCTGGCGCTAAATTCCCGTAAGCAACTATAAACCTGACATTACTGACATATTGTTTTTGAAACGGGTTCGATTATATCGGAATCCTCCCCGTGATGAAAGGATGTGTCATGAAAATAAGCAGTGCGGCCATAAAAGACGGAAATTTTGAAGACAAATACGGCGCCAAGGGTACTGACTTTGCAAATAAGCTGCCGGCATTGTCCATTCCCTTTGAAATCAGCGAAGTACCGATAACGGCAGAATCTTTCGTGGTTATTTTAAAAGACGACAATGCCATTCCGATTATGGGACAACCATGGACGCATTGGTCCATTGCCAACTTGAAAGAATTGAAAATTCCGGAAGATGCCAGCCGCAAAGGCGGAAATTTTATTCAAGGCAAAAACAGCTGGAATTATCCGGGATACGGAGGAATGACGCCGCCGGAAGCCCCTCACCGCTATGATTTGCATGTTTATGCCATGAATGCAGACTTACCGCTGAAAGAAGGGTTCAGCGAGAAAAAGCTCAAGGAAGCCATGCGGGGTCATGTCATAAGCGAAGCTCTGGTCAGCGGAATGTACAGCAACTAACAAAAACCGGCAAAATGCCGGCTTTTGTTTTTATTCCATCGTATTTTCAATCAGGCGGTCGAGGTTATCACGCTCGGACTCTTTATAACCGTCAAAATTCTCCTCAATTTTGACCGGTTTTTTCAGCTTTTCCTTTTGGGCCGGTGCAGACTTTTTCTTTATCTGCGGCTGAGCGAGTTTTTCAAACAACTCATCGGTTTCGTCCTGTTCTTCAAGGTGTTGTTTGGCCTCTGTTTCGGCTTTTTCCTCTCTATCGGCCTTTTCGGCTTGCTCGCTGACCTGTTTGGTTTTTTCGCGGATAATTTCCAAAGTGCTTTCGGGAATCAGCTCCTCAATCGGTTTGGCAAAACTGCCGGCAATTTGAAAATATTTGGACTCGCGCAAGGTATCGGACTGCTTATCGACCGGAATCATCCAGCTGATAAGGATATAAAACAAAATAACCAGCAAACAGGCCCTGGCGATGCCGAAAAACAACCCAAGCATACGGTCTAAACCGCTAAGCTTGCTGCGACGGATGGAACCGACGATTTTTCCGGTAAACAGAATCCAGACAATCAGGAACAGTATCAAAATAAACAAAGCGGTTACTACCCCGGCAAGCCATCCGGTTTCGATGTAACTTTTGGCAAAGGGCGTGAGCACGGGCAAAATATAAATTACCGCTATCGTTCCCAAAACCCATCCGATGATGGAAAGAACCTCTTTAACCAAACCGCGGCTAAGAGCTATCAAAGCAGAAATGCCGATAACAAACAAAATGATAATATCAAGATTATTGAGCTGATACATTGGTTAAATGCCTTTTAGTTAAACCAGTTGATTAAACGATGAACATTGCCTATTTCAAAACGGTTCATCTCGACGTTTACCTTCTTTTCCTTGCTGTGGGTGGGCGGCGTAATAGCGCTGGCAAAACCGAGTTTGCCGGCTTCTTTAAGGCGCAGACTGGGCTGGCTGACGGCACGGATTTCTCCGGAAAGGCCGATTTCGCCGAAAATAACCATATCAGCCGGAAGCGGCTTGTTTGTCAGCGAAGAGATAACGGCCATAGCCACCGCCAAATCAGCAGCCGGCTCGGAAATGCGCAACCCTCCGGCAATATTCAAATAAACGTCCTGAGAGCTCAGATTCATTCCGCAGCGGGCTTCCAAGACGGCCAGAACCATAGACATCCGATTACTGTCCCAACCGACAACCGCCCGCCGGGGGCTGGCATAGCTGGTCGGGCTGACCAAAGCCTGAATTTCCACCAATACCGGACGAGACCCCTCAATGCCGGCAAAGACGCAGGAGCCAGAGATATTTCCCTGCCGTTCGGCAAGAAACAACGCCGAAGGGTTGTCAACTTCAACCAAGCCCTGATCCTGCATTTCAAAGACGCCTATTTCATCGGTTGCGCCATAACGGTTTTTAACAGCGCGGAGAATACGAAAATGGTGGCCGCGTTCGCCTTCAAAATAGAGTACGGTATCAACCATATGTTCCAGTACCCGGGGACCTGCAATGGCTCCCTGTTTGGTGACATGTCCTACCAAGAAAAGCGTAAACCCTTTGCGTTTGGCCAATTTTATCAATTCATAAGAACAGGCACGAACCTGGGCGACACTGCCGGGCGTAGACTCAACTTCGTCCAAGTACATCGTTTGAATGGAATCGATTATGACCACCGCCGCATCGGCTTTTTCAAGCGTCGCGACAATATCTTTAATATCGGTGGAACTGGCGAGTTTAACCGGGGTTTGATCCAGCCCCAAACGTTTAGCCCGAATGCGCACCTGGTCAATAGCTTCTTCCCCGGATATATAGTAAACCTCCGGCAAAGCCGGTAATGACGCTATTTTGGCACAAGCCTGCAACAATAACGTCGATTTGCCGATGCCGGGATCTCCGCCGACCAAAATAACCGAACCGGCGACCAAGCCGCCGCCGCAAACACGGTCAAGTTCCTTGATTCCGGTAGAAAGCCGGCTGAGGTGTTCCTGAGAACCGCTTAAAGGGACAAACTCAATTATTCTGCCTTTGGAACGTTTGGGATTAAGGTTTGAAAACCCCTCCCCGCCAATTTGCTCTTCAACAATGGTGTTCCATTCGCCGCAGGCGTCGCATTTTCCCTGCCATTTGGGGTAAACCGAACCGCAGTTCTGGCAAACAAATTGTTTTGAATCCTTTTTAGCCAAGGCTAAACCTCCACTTTAATCGGTCCCTGCGAACAGCCGTGAATAAACTGTTGAACGTAGGGATTGTCGGTTTTATCCATATCTTTGACGGTTCCCTGCCAAATAATCTTGCCTTTGTAAAGCATGGCAATTTTATCGGCAATTTTGCGGGCAGAAGCCATATCATGCGTAATCGTCAGAGCGGTTGCCCCCAATCCTTTGACGGACTCAATAATCAAATCATTGATAACGTCAGCCATAATGGGGTCAAGACCAGTCGTGGGTTCATCAAAGAAAATGATTTCCGGGCGAGAAGCAATTGCTCTGGCCAGGCCGACGCGTTTTTGCATACCGCCGGAAAGTTCGGAAGGCGACAAATCGGCTACGTCAGGAGCCAGACCTACGGAGCGCAAAACACGAATTGCCTCGTTTTTTGCCAGGCGTTTATCCATTTTTTTATTTTCCAGCATATCAAAAGCAACGTTTTCCCAAACGCTCAGGCTGTCAAACAAAGCTCCGCCCTGGAAGAGCATTCCCATTTTGGAGTGCAAAGCCTCTTTTTGCTCTTCGTCTATACCGACGACTTCTTCTTCGTCTATCAAAATCGAACCGCTGTCCGGACGAAGCAGCCCCTGAATACATTTAATCAAAACCGATTTTCCGGTTCCGGAACCGCCGATAACAACCAGGGACTCCCCTTTTTCAATATCCAGGTCAACGCCGTCAAGCACAACCTTTTTACCAAAAGCCTTATGAAGATCACGGATTTTAATTTTTGTTTCACTCATTTTTGTTTCTCCACAGCTTTATTTTGAAAAGAAAAGTTCGGTAATGACATAGTTGAATATCAAAATCAGAATAGATGCAGACACAACCGCATTTGTGGTTGCGGTACCGACACCCTGGGCACCGCCTTTTGACTTGTAACCGTTATAGCAGCCCATCAGGGAGATAATAAAGCCAAAAACGGCAGCTTTGACCAAACCGGTCGTAATATCAATCGCCTGTAAGTTTTGCAAAGTCGAATTAACATAGTTGGCCGGGTTGAAGCCGAGCTTGTAAACACCGACCACATATCCGCCAAAAATACCGATGACGTCACCGATTAAAACCAGTATCGGCATAACAATCAATCCGGCCCAGATGCGCGGAGTTACCAGATATTTGAAAGGATTGGTCGACAAAGTGGTCAAGGCGTCAATTTGTTCGGTAACCCGCATCGTGCCTATTTCGGCCGCCATTGCCGCACCGATACGGCCGGCAACCATCAATGCCGACAGTACGGGCGCCAGCTCGCGGGTAACGGAAATAAGCACAACCGAAGCCACGGCGCCTTCCGCACCAAAACGCATAAAACCCGAATAACTTTGCAAAGCGATGACCATACCGGCAAAAATCGTCGTCAAGCCGACGACCGGCAGAGAGTAAAAGCCCATGTCGATGACCTGGCGCATAAAATTGCGGCCGTAAAAGGGCGGCGTCAGGCAGTTGTAAACTGTCTGGGCGACAAAAACAGAAAATTCCCCAAGACGGGAGATAAAAGCAACCAAAGGTTTACCCTGGCGGCGCAAAAAGTTTTCGGTTTTAGCTAAAAGCATTATATTTCTCTCTTAATCAGTTAATATTTGGGCATATTTTAGGACCAAGCCCGGAATTAATCAACCTCTAAGGCAAAAATCCTCACAGTTTAAATCAGACATCTGCCAGAGGATTGTGCAAAAAGGCAATTATTTTGGCTGCGGCCGACGCTTCAAAAGCACAGAGACGGATTTGAGGGATACGCACACCACCAAATTCAAAAAACTCAGGAGCAGGCAACCGTTCTGTTTTTTCTTCAGCGCAATTCAGGCGGACAGCCAGAGATAACGGGACTTCAGACAGACAGGGAAATGTCATTATTCCTATTCCCCTCACCTCAAGCAATCCTTTCAGCGGCAACGGCGCAGAAGCCGTAATCAGAGAATTTCTGAGCTCCAGTTCCACACGATCATCGGCAACCAGCACCGCCTTTTTATCCATAATCAGACGCAGCGCCAAATCAGATTTTCCGGTGCCGGAACCACCGATAAGCAGAACGCCTTGACCATCGACGGAAACGCAGGAAGCATAAACGTTATTCGCCATCAAACAATCCTTGCAGAGAAGCAAAACGGACAAACTTTGCATTATCCCGACAGGAGAAAACTAGCCGACGCCCTGCCCCGTCAGGCATTAACTCTATTTTAAGCAGGTTTCGGGGCAGATAAGGTTTCATCTTATCGGGCCACTCAATCAGACTTACGCCGTCATACATTGCCTCTTCTACGCCGATTTCAAAAATTTCATCAGGATTTTTAATGCGGTATAAATCAAAATGATAAATTTCAAAGTCAGGAGCCTCATAGCTCTGAACTAAAGTAAACGTAGGGCTCGGGACTTCCTTTGCTTCGGTAAGCTCCCGGATAAAAGCCCGGGCAAGAACACTTTTGCCCATTCCCAAAGTTCCGTACAGGGCAAAAACGTCTCCTTTTTGCGCAAGATGCGCCAAGGTCTGGCCGAACTTTACGGTATGCGCTTCATCAGTAAGCTTGAGCTGTATAGTTTGTTCCATCGGCTATCCCATCGGGTTCAAGAAAGTTCTTTTGCGTTTGGGTTTGGTTTTGATAATCTTAATATTTGGTTTGCGAGCCTGAAGCTTTCGCCAATCCCAAGGCATATAAAATTCGCCCTGCCACAATCCGCGGCCATTTTCCTGAGCCTGAACCTGATAAGGAACATAAATGTCGGTATATTTGGTATAAGCCACGGCCCAGCCGGCATTAACCAAAGCGGCGCCGAGATCGTAAGCTCCCAAAGAACAGGTGCCGACCATATTGCCTTTGGCATCCTGCTGCATCACCCGGCACTCCAACGTATTATCCTGAAGCCAGCTGCTCAGCCAAGCCGCCGCCTGACGGCCGCAGCTGTAAGAACGGCCTACCGCGTCGGCACAAGTTTGGTTGCTTTCAGGCGCATCAATACCATATAAACGGAAATAACGGCCGTTTAACGTCAACGTATCACCGGTAACCACGCCGGCAGCAGAATAAACCGCCGGATAATCCTGCGGATTAAATCCTTTTTGATCAGAAGATTCACCACCGAAAAGCTTATCCAAAAAGCCGGGTTCTTCCTGCGGCTGACGCCGGGGCTGACGATTTTGTGCCGGGACCGGTTGAGCCGGCATTTCCCGCAATTGTTCGGCATTTGCCGCAGGCGCAGAAAAACTTTCGCTGATGGGCGCTTCAAAGTCTTCTTCCTCCAACAGGGCTATGACGCCGGACTGTTGAGAAGCATTAGCCATTTTTACCTGTTTGGAAGTTGAGCTCTGTCCGATAAAGCTCCGTAGATTTGCACCGACGTTACCGATGCCGTTTTTAAAGCCGCCAATGGCATAAACGATGAAAACAACAATTGCCAATATGAGAAAAACTGAAGGAAGGCAGCCCATTGCCCGCCATGCCATTTTAGCAAAAATATAAAGAACAACCAGACCAATTATCAGCCCGAGAAAGCCGCCGCCCTGCAACAGGGTGCTCTGACTCTGCGTACCGGCACCTCCCAGCAAAATAAGAAATAAGGCACCGAATCCCAATAAAAACTTTTTCAAGAAAAACATGGTTTGCTTCCTTAGCTGACTGTGCTTCGTCTAATTAAAGCACATAACTTTATTTAATCCAAGAATTTTCTCTTACAATAAAATTTTTTAGTAAAGATATGGTTACCAAACAAGAAAAAAGCAGGATCCCCATCCTGCTTTTCTTCTCCCCATTTTTATTTTTTGCGCGGTCTTATTCGCCGGCTGCCTTTTTACGGTAGCAATGGCAGTGGCATTCGCCGTCGCGCTCAATGTCGGCGCGGCAGGTTTCGGAAATGCAAAAACGGGCAGGGTTATTGCCGTCGCAGGGACAGCGCTGCCATTCTTCTTCTCCGAACATCATTTTTTTTGCCTTGGCAATCTTTTCAACGTTTTTTGTTGTGGCATAACCGGCCTGAGCGCAGTTTTCCAACATCTTATCCAATATAGTCATTTTAGTTCTTTCCTTTTTTAATCTACAATTTTAATTGAAAACTTTTCTGACGGCGAGGCCGGCTGCTCCGCTTTAAATACAGCGTTCGCGGCAGGCTGTACATCATTTCGGCGTTTTTGTTCCAACGTTTCGATAATCATATCCAGCTCAGCAACGGAAGCGTATTGCAAAACAACTTTGCCGCCGCCTTGTTTGTTGGGGGTGATTTTAAGACGCAACCCTAAATTTTTGATTAACTCCTGTTCGATTTGTTCCAAATCTTCATTTTTAGTTTTCTTGGCTTTTGGTTGACGTGGCTCTTTTTGTTTGGCAACCAGTTCTTCAACCTGGCGGACACTTAAATCTTTAGAAACAATCTGTTTGGCTAAAGCTTCGGCGTTTTCCAAACCAACCAACGCCCGCGCATGACCGGCGGAGAGCTTGTTTTCTTTAACCAGTTCCTGAACGGATGCGGGAAGATTGAGCAAACGCAAAGTATTGGCAATGTGGCTGCGCGACTTGCCGACAATCTGAGACAAAGCTTCCTGGGTGTGTGAAAACTCGTCTATCAGCCGCTGAAAACCCTCAGCTTCCTCTATGGCAGAGAGATTTTCGCGCAAGAGGTTTTCGACCAAAGCGACTTCCAGAACCTCTTTGTCGTCAAAATCCTTTATAATAACGGGAACCTGATTCAACCCGGCAATTTTTGATGCACGCCAACGACGTTCACCGGCGATAAGCTCATATTGGCCGCCTTGTTTGCGAACAAGCAGCGGCTGAAGAACACCCTTTTCACGGATAGACTCGGCCAAAGACTGTAAAGCTTCCTTGTCAAATTCGGTACGCGGCTGATACTTGCTGGGCTTGATGTCTTTTATATCGACCATCAGAGCGTCATGTTTGTCGGAAACTTCCGCAGGAGCGTCAGAAATGCTGATACTGTCGTCACCAAGCAAGGCTCCAAGTCCGCGGCCGAGGCTTTTGCGCTTATGACTGCCGGCAGAAGGCGCCGGTGCGGCTTCCTTATCATTCAAGAGTTCATCCAAATCATCATCTATCAGCATGCTATCAATTCCTTCTCTCTTTTCAAAACTTCTCCGGTCAGGTTAATATATGCCTGCGAACCGGGGCACTTAAAATCATAAATCAAAACCGGTTTGCCATGAGAAGGCGCTTCCGAGATTCTGACGTTTCTGGGAATAACGGTATTGTAAACCTTTTTGCCAAAGAACTGGCGAACGTCGTCTTCGACCATCTGAGTCAGATTGTTACGCTTGTCGTACATGGTCAGGACAACGCCGTGCAACGCCAACTTGGGGTTAAACTTCTTTTTAATCTGATTGATATTGCGAATCAAATCAGTAATACCTTCCAAAGCCAAAAATTCGCACTGCAAAGGAACGATTACGGCATCAGCGGCAACCAGAGCATTTATCGTGACAAGGCTGAGCGAGGGAGGGCAGTCTATCAAAATATAGTCATAATTGACAGCATCTTTGGCCAGTGCATTTTTAAGAGCAAATTCACGATTATCCATATTAACCAGTTCAACTTCCGCGCCGGCCAAATCGGGCGAAGAAGGAACCAGAGAAAAATTGGGAATTTCGGTCCAGACGATAGCTTCGGACAATTTGCAATCGCCGACCAAAACTTCATAAGTCGAATTCATACGGCCTTTTTTATTAACACCCATCGAGGTTGAGGCATTACCCTGCGGATCAAGATCAACAACTAAAACCTTTTTCCCGGCGGCAGCCATAGCTGTGGCTACGTTAACAGTTGTGGTTGTCTTACCGACGCCGCCTTTTCGGTTGGCAATGGCTAAAATTCTGGGCATTTATTTCACTCCTTTAATTTTAGATAACTTGGTAATCACTAATATCTTTCCCTCGTCGCTTTGTTCGCTGTCAAACACCTGACAATCAAAGTTCCAGCTTTTGCGCGCATCGGCAATTTCTTCCTGATACTTTTTGCCTTTGGGAAAAATGCAGGTTGTTTTGAGAGAACAAAACTTATGGGCATATTCAAACAATTCTTTCAGAGAAGAAAGAGCACGCGATGTAATCACATCGGCCTTTTCAGGAACAAGAGATTCGATTCTCTGATTGATTATTTCAACATTTGCAGAAGTTTGGTTTTTCACTTCGTTTAAATACAGCGTTTTCTTTCCGGTACTTTCAACCAGCTTGACTTTTAAATACGGCGTTTTTTCATTTGCCATAATAGCTAAGACCATTCCCGGAAAACCAGCGCCGGAGCCAAAATCATACATTATTTTGGCATTAGGCGGGATGAATTTAAACAGCTGTGCAGAATCCAGAAAATGACGTTCCCATGCGCATTCCAAAGTCGAATTGCTGACAAGGTTAAACTTTTGCTGCCACTCGACGAGGAGTCTCTCATAGGTTTTTAATTTTTCAAATGTTTCACGTGAAACATCATATGTGCCTATAAAATTTTTCATAATTTATTTTTATAATTTTTATGAAAAATTTAAAAGATAAAAATTCAGTTATAAACACATTATTTGACCAACGAAATCTAAAAACAAAAATTGAATCCAAAAACAAACATTTACACATTGTTTATTGAATCATTTTCTCAATATAAAAAGAGTCTACTTGTTAAATTTCCAGCGATTCGTATAATTCAGGGATGACAACAAATCTTCGGCTTCATTAAAATAACGTCCGAGCATTGTTGTGCTGTGGGCATCATCAGAAATAACAACAGGAACGTTCCGCTCTTTTAATTCCTTTAGAATCCAGGGAGCCGGGTGAGGGGATTTGATACGTTCGAAGCCGCTGGTGTTCAGCTCAAAAGGCTGCTTTGCTTTAGCCAAAGCCTCAATCAAACGCCATTTATAATCATCCCATTTTGGCTCTACCCCTAAATTGAAAATGGCGCAGTAATCAAGGTGTGCAATAAAGGCAAAATAACCGCTTTGGGCAGATTCAATAACATTCAGCCAGTAGTTCTTTATCAGCTCATCCATATCTTCCGCGGTTGTACCGGAAGGAAGCTCCTCAAGATGGAAGATATTATAAATACGGCTTTCATCAGCGGTACGAACCGTATGAGTTGAACCGATATAATAATCAACATCCAAAACCTTTAAGAGCTTTTCAAATTGACGCCGCCACAAGGCAGAGGGAAAAAAGTCAACTTCAAATCCGGACAAAACCTTAATGTTAACTTGGGAGGCTGCTTCTCTTAAGACTTCAAGACTGCGCTGCATAGTATCTACCAGCTTGTCAAAATCCTGAAAAAACATCTTGCTGCATTGCGGCATATGTGGATGCCAAATAAGGTGGTTGGTGACTCCGATTTCGGACCAACCGAGATTTTCTGCCTGTTGCAACATTTCCAGAGCACCGCTTCTGCCATCAAAAACGCCTAAAGCATTATTATGGGTGTGATAGCTGAAATTTTGGATTTTATTCATTTTTTATTCCAAACAGCCTGTATCAAAACAGTCAAATTTATTATTACAAGTTAAAAAATATGCAAGCCTGCCGCCTTCAGGTTTTCACAACACGGGGTGCTTTGTTAAGCTTTCTGCACAGACAACGTCATTTTAGGCATTATAAGGGCAAGTTGCTAACATTTAGTAAACAGCTTTATTTTACCAATCCAAGAAGGGCATAAACGTCTGTGTTACATTGTTTGTCAAAATATGCTTTTAAGGTTAGCGCATTATTTTTAAGAGCGCTCAGTTGAGAAAGCTCAAGGCCATAACGCCGGGAAATATTTAAAATTCGCTCCTCAATTGTTACAATATTAAGCCCTTCAAACAACATATCACAAAACTGGATAAGGCGGTCATAATCGTCATAGGTGAGGTCTGCCAATTTTTCAGAAGCCCAATCCAGCCATTCCAACGGATAGGCATAGTCAGCATGATCAAAATTTGTTTTCGGAAAACTATGCGTAAGGCAAATGCGCGCGACTTCAGGATATCCCATTGCCATCAGACTCTCATATCCGTCCCGAACATGAAAGTCTTCCCGCGCTTTTTCATTTTTGCGCTTTCCATAGTCATGCAACAACCCTAACACATAAGCCTTCTCGGTATCCATATCAGGAAGCCGTGCCGCAATAAGCGCCGCCGAACGAGCTATTCCCTGAGTATGAAAAATATATTCCTTAACAATCTGAGGACTCATGGTATGATGCTCTATGGCATAATCAATTCCCTGCTGCCAGATTTTTTCTGCCTGTTTGCGGTCGGGCCAACCTTTTTTCATAGCTCTACCTCTAAAGATTATTTCTTCAAATATCCCAATACGGCCGTTATTGCCGCCGGGGTAACACCCGGTATACGAGAAGCTTCTCCGATAGTAGAGGGACGTACTTTTGATAATTTTGCCACCATCTCCCGAGAGAGACCTCCTATTTTTTCATAATCGATATCTTCCCTGATTTTGAGGTTTTCATCTTTTTTAAACACCTCAATATCCGCAAGCTGACGTTTTATATAACCGGCATAGCGCGCCTCTATTTCAATTTGTTCATAAACATCGTCAGGCACAACGGCCAGTTCCGGCCAAAGCTTGTTGATTGTTTCACGTGAAACGTCTATATACGACATTGCATTAAATGCCGTTTTCCTTGTGCCGTCTTTTTTGATGTTTACCCCAAGCTTTTCCAGTTCTGCCGAAGTTGTATATAATTGCTCCGCGAGGTTACGAAAACCCTCTACCGCCGTCTTTTTAGCTTTAAATACACTGTAACGTTCGGCTCCAACGCAACCGGCATCATATCCTTTTTGAGTCAGGCGCATATCGGCATTGTCCGCACGAAGAAACAAACGATATTCGGACCGGGAAGTGAACATACGATAAGGTTCATCGACACCTTTGGTTATCAAATCGTCAACCATAACACCAATGTATCCTTCCGAACGGTCAATGACAAAATCCCTGTTTATGTTCAAAGCCCGCAATGCGGCATTGACTCCGGCAATCAGTCCCTGAGCCGCAGCCTCTTCATATCCGGTTGTTCCGTTTATCTGTCCGGCAAGAAACAAACCTTCAACCTTTTTGCATTCCAAACGGCTGTTAAGTTCCTGCGGATCAACATAATCATATTCTATAGCATAAGCCGGACGTAAAATTTCGACTTTCTCCAGCCCTTCCATAGTGTGGATGAAAGCATCCTGTACGTCTGCCGGCAAAGAAGTGGAAATACCGTTCGGATAGACGACGTCGGTATTCAATCCCTCCGGCTCGAGGAAAATCTGATGAGAAGTACGATCGGCAAATTTGACCAACTTATCTTCTATGCTGGGACAATAGCGCGGGCCGATTCCGGTTATCAAGCCGGAGAAAAGAGCGCATTTTGAGAAATTATCGCGAATGATTTTATGTGTGTGTTCATTGGTATGGGTTATATAGCACTTAATCTGCGGATTGGTTATTTCCTTCGTTAGATAAGAAAAAGGCTCCGGATGGGCATCGCCTTCTTGGGTAGCAAGAATATCCCAATTAATTGTTTTGCCATTCAAACGGGCAGGGGTTCCGGTCTTCAGGCGTCCCGTTTTTAAGCCCGCCGACTTTAAATACGGTGTTATTCCCGCACAGGATATATCTCCGTATCGTCCGCCGACAGTTGTTTGATGTCCGACAAACATTACCCCGTTTAAAAAAGTTCCTGAAGTCAAAACAACCGTTTTTGCGTTAAGACGGGTTCCGTCAGCGAGGATAACGCCGCAGATCTTATTATTCTGAAAAAGAAAACCCTCGGCAGCCGCTTCAATCAACTCCAATCGGGGTTGAGAGCGCAAGGCTTCAAGCATATATTTTTTATATAAATCTCGGTCTGCCTGTGCCCGGGGACCGCGAACGGCAGGACCTTTGGAAGCATTGAGCATACGAAACTGAATGCCGGCCTTATCGATAACGCGTGCCATTAAACCGTCAAGCGCATCTATTTCACGGACCAAATGTCCTTTACCCAAACCCCCGATAGCGGGATTGCAGGACATTTCGCCGACAGTATCAATCCGATGGGTTACCAAAGCCGTACGGGCTCCGGTTCTGGCCGCGGCAGCACAAGCTTCGCAGCCGGCATGTCCGCCGCCGACGACAATAACATCATAAACCAGTTCAGTCATTTGTTTTTAAGGCCTTTTATTTCAAATATTGTTGTGTTGCTTTTACACTAAACGATGCAAATCTTCAAGCCTTTAATATAAAAAAATGAAGCCGCCAAACGTTATGTTTAGCAGCTTCAGACTTACAATAATCAAATCAATACGGTTTTACGTCAATACGCATAACCAACGACTCAAAATTTTTGGCTTCTTTGGCGATTGAAGGCTCTATCAGATACAGGTTCATTATGCAATTGATTGCATTCTGATACTGAACGGTTGTTCTTTCCTTAGGATAAACCGCCAGAAGATAGGACACCAAATCAGAAAATTCCTGCTGCGTTCGGGCAATAGCAAGAACATCTTCTCCGGTGGGAAAACGTTTACCGAAATGTTCCAAAGACTCTATAATGTGAGGAAGCGTTCTCAGATCAAGCAGACCGTTTCTTACACTACTGGCATACACACTGAGGATAACGGCATCTTTGCGGTTATCGCCAACAATTCTTAAAACACGTTCTTTCATGATGAAATACATTTAATAGGTTAATAATATGAAAAAGATAGCCAGACCATATAGGGAAAAACCTTTGCCGTCAAGGCAAGCTGATTCCCTATACATTCAAATAATGTTAATGAATGTTACCCGTAACTTTAAATACAGTGTTTAAATACAATAAAAATGCCGATGAACTTAGATTCAACGGCGTTTTTAACAAATGTTTTTTTAATGCGGCGGTTTAACCCTGAAAGAAAAGACGTCTTATTTGCCAATACAGAAACTGCCAAATATTTTATCAAGAATTTCATCGACTTCAATGCGTCCGGTAATTTTGCCGAGCTCGCGAGCCGCCAGTCTGATGTCTTCGGCAGACAATTCTATTTCCTTATTCAAATCAAAAGCCGCAAGGTTATCCAGCGTATTTTGCAAAGCTTCGCGATAACGGCGTCTGGTAATGAGCAATCCGGAGTTGGAAGTAAAGCGGCCGGCTATTTCTTCGGTAATTTTATCAAGCAACGCACTGACGCCTTCATGTTGTTTGGCCGAGATGACCAGGCATTCTTCGGCATTTAACTCTGAACGTTGTTCAAAAGTTAATTTGTCACTTTTGTTAGCAACAAACAAGATTTTGTTTTTAAAAGATTTTTTAATATTATCAAAGATATGAACAGAGTCTTTGGACGCATCAAACAAACAAACGACCAAGTCGGCATCTTGAATTTTGGAATAAGCGATCTCGATGCCTTTTTTTTCTATTTCCTCTTCAGCTTCACGCAATCCGGCAGTATCGGTAAAAATAACGGGATACCCTTTTAAATCCAAATGAATATCTATGGCATCCCGGGTTGTGCCGGCAATGTCAGACACTATTACGGCCTCCCGTCGGGCAACGGCATTCAGCAGACTGGATTTGCCGGCATTGGGCGGACCGACAATAACAACGCGGAACCCCTCGCGCAGGCGTTCGCCGATATTGTCTCCCTGCAAATGTTTGCTTATCGCCGAGGAAAGTTTAAATACATCGTTCATCATTGTATCGACGACATCTGAGGGAATTTCCTCTTCGGGAAAATCTATATAAGCTTCGAGATGAGCCAAAATCGTCAGCAGTTTTTCGCGCCAGTCTTCATACAAATCTTTAAGACCGCCTTCCATCTGCCGCATGGCATACTTTTGCTGTTCGGAGGTTTCGGCATCTATTAAATCAGCTAAACCTTCCGCCTCGGTCAAATCCATTTTTCCGTTGTAGAACGCTCTTTTGGAGTATTCACCAGGCTCAGCCAAACGAAAAGAAGAAAAGGCTGCCAATGCGTCCAAAACGGAATTTACAACGGCACGCGACCCATGAATCTGAAATTCGACAACATCTTCTCCGGTAAAGGAATGCGGCGCTTTAAAATACAGAACAAGCGCATGATCCAATGTTTCACGTGTAACAGGGTGACGCAAAGCGGAAAAATATGCGTAACGCGGTTTCAGATCTGCCGGCAAATTCGTCATTTTTCGTACGGCCGACACGGCATCATCTCCGGAAATGCGGACAACGGCAACTCCGGATTTGCCGCATACCGTTGACAAGGCATAAATAGTTTTGTTATCCATAAAAGGCTCCTTTTGTTAAAACAGTTATACTCAGAAAGCCAAAATCTTGCAAGATTAAAAAAAGCCGGTTTTTTTGACTCTGGAAAGCAAATTTACCGGTTCTTAACAAATCTATCATAGACTCGTTAAAAATCCTCTGTAGAGGCTTTCTGCGGACTCAAAAATTTTAAATCGAAAGTTGTAAAAATGACCCAGCACAAATTTAAATTAATAATATGGGATTTTGACGGCGTCATTGCCGACACCGAACATCTGTGGGTGAAGAACCGTCAAAAAATGTTGAACGAGAAATTTAATCTCGACTGGGACTTTGCAACAGCGAACAAATATCTCGGAGGAATGAGCGACAAAACCAAACGGCTTAACCTGGACAAGTTAGGCATCAAAACCGACGACAAATTCTGGGAAGACGCCTTGGCGGCCGATTATGAAACAATGCACAAAGGTTTTTGCCTTACCAAGGGAATCGAAAAAATATTTAATGACAAGAACTTTAAACAATGTATCGCTACCGGAGGAATCAGAAGCAAAACCGCAGAAAAAATAAAAACGGTCAAAATAGGCTCGTTATTCCCCGATGAAAAAATATTTACCGCCGATATGGTTGAACACGGCAAACCGGAACCTGATTTGTTTTGGCTGGCGGCCAAGACAATGGGAGAACAACCGGAAAACTGCGTCGTTATAGAAGATTCCCTGCCGGGAATGACTGCCGCCCTGAGAGCAGGAATGACTGCCGTTGCATATATTGGCTGTGAAATGAACAATAATCCGGAATATGTCGAAAAAATAAAAAAACTCGGTGTCAAATATATTTTTGACAATATGGACGAGCTGTACGCCTGGCTGAAAAGCTAAGCCCAGTTTCTTCTTAAATTATCACCCCGGCAAGAATTGACGTCCACTTTTTGACGCCGGCGTCAAGATTATCAAATTCATCATCCCGGATTTCTATAAGGCAGTTGTCCAATCCTTTTTCTTCTCCGTGAACAAAAGAAGACCCGGTTTTGTAAAGACGCAAATCATAAGGGACATTGGTTTCAATATTCAGTCCCGCAATATCTTTTATTTTTGCATAAACGTTCGCTGCATAAGGATTTTCCTTGTTAAACAAGATTCCGGCATTCCACGGGCGATAACTTCCGCCCCGGAGCTGAGGGGTGAATGCATGAACGGAAAAGATACGGGGTTTAATTCCCTGTTTGATTAAAGTCTCTATTTTGTCGTCAATAGCCCGGTGATAGGGGTAGTAATAGCTTTTCAGACGCTTTTCTTTTTCCTCATCCGAGAGGTTTTTATTGGCAGGAATATCTATGCCGTCGCTGCTTTGCACGATGAGCTCTTTTTCGTTTTCCTGCCGATTCAAATCAATCAAAAGTCTGGAATACCCACCTATAAATGCGGTAACTCCCAGCTGCTCAGCCAGTGACAAAGTCAGTTCCCGACACCCTTTGTCCCGGGCTATGTGAGTATTGAGACAATCAGCGTCCAATCCAAGATTTTGATATGAATCGGGAATTAGCGCGGAAGCATGTTCACATGTTAAAATCAGAGGTTTTTGGGAATCTGCGTTAACAATATTATAAGCCTTATCTGACATGACGCGCCTTTACTTTACTGATAAACAACGGATTTGAGTATGCCAGTTTTTTGGTTTCGTTCAAGGCCTGAACCACCAAATGTGCATATTTTTGTTCACCGTCAATCGTCGATTTTGAAACGGTTTCCTGAGGACGATAGCTGTCGTACTGATGTTCGTAGTAATAAGACAGCGGTTTTATGACGGTTTTTTTATCCGTTTCGCGATTTTTCTTCCAGCTGTATTCTTTGGCCAAAGCTCGGTTAACAAAGGTTCCTTCATTATTGGCGGCACTGTTGACCATATCACGATTAAACTGCAAAAAAGCAGATACAAATTCCTTATTGAAATGCGCATTCATAAAACGAAATTCGACAGTATGTTCGGGAACAATATTCAAGGTTTTATACTTATGGCCGAAACTTACCATTTCCACCAGTTGATCCTTGTTGTCACACATATCCGTCATCAGGCACAGCAGAGGGTAGTCCCGGCTGTCATTAGTGCTTAAATTGCGACTGATATAGGTAGCATAAAGCAATTTGCCGTCATGCCTTTCCGGTGCCGCAAAATTGCGCACTATGGCCTTTTCGAACTGCATCATTCTTTTAACCAACCGCTTGTACCCGTCAAAGTCAAGTTCTTGGTTAGAGACGTGCTGATGCAGCGAACAATGAACATTGGCATAGCCGTTCTCAAAAGAATCAAACAGTCTCAAGCAGGCCTCTTCATCTTTGGGGGTACGCATAATCTTGGATGCATATTCAACGGCAGCAAGACCGTTGTAGCGAGCCAGGCTTTCGTCCCTCATAATAACTCCGGCAGAATCCGCGTCATCATAAACGCTGGAGTCTTTATTGCTGGTATAAATGCCTTTCCAACCGTTTTTGTTTTTCAAAAAAGATATCAGTTTGGCATAATCGCCCATTTCTTCAGGAACATAAAATTCCAGTTCGAATCCGTTGGGCGTATATTGTCCGAAAGAGGCCGGCGTTTTGGTTTCAATCTGAAAAGTATCGGAAAATCTTCCCTGAGGACGAACCGGAAGATTTTTATATTCAACCAAAGCCTGATTAAACTGTTCGGAAAGTTTTTCGCGCCGGGAAACCAGTCTGTTTACGAAATTGCGGCGGCTCTCGTACGTGTATTGCGGCGTATATCGGTAATCGCGAACATAGTTGTTACGCAGATAGGCATCAACCAAAAAACCGGCTTTCTGTTTAACGTCGGCAGCATTTTGGAGCGATGCAAAATTTTTATCCAGATAATCTATAATTTTGACGGCGGTTTGCAGTCCATAGGTTGTGGAATAGGGCATATTGGTTTTAATAGGCCAGTTTCCGAACGCTTCGTCATGGTCTTTGCGGGTGGCAAAACTATATATAAATTGTCTGAATTCGAACCCGAACGTTTCAATCTGATCTATCGTCTGAGCCAACCGTCCGTCTTTTGTAACGGAAAATTCCCTGCATTTCAGCGAACTGTTGGCCGGATTGTCTACATTGTAGTCTGCAACATTTTGTTTGAATGCAGCGGAGAATTTGGAAAAAGAGCGATGCGGGTTTTCAAAATTTGACGTAAAATATTCTGTCAATTCGGCAAACGGCGCTATCATGGCCTCAATATGCCAATCATAGTAGAACTGCTTAAACTTTTTGCCGCCTATCCGGGCAAAATAATCGTTAAAATCTGATTTTACATCTTCAACCGTATCAAATAATTCTTTATTTTCTAACATTTTATCCTCTGAACTTTACTTACTTATCAATAAATTAAACAAACCGGTAACTTAAAAATTATTTCCCCCTAATCGCTCAAGTTACCAAAGCAAATAGGGGCTGATAAGGATAAGCAAAGAACAAAGAAAACGATTGTTTTCAAAGATAAAATCAAATTCAGATAAATTTTGGTATGTTGTTGTTGTCATTGTTAATTCCCGTTGTTGTTTTGTTGATTTTCAGTTTGTCAAAATTACCCTCCAAGCACCCAAACTTACTTAATGGAGATGCCTAGAGGCTGATAATCAACAAGCCAGCGAGAATTAGAGAAGTTTTAATAAATGCAGCAGCAAGCGCCTCGAGAACAAAGTTCTGGGCCGCAGAAAAATGGGAATATGTTAAACTTACTGCATACATTGTTTAAGTATATTTGTTATAAAATATGCTTAAGTATTTAATATTAAAATATATTTGTCAATGCATTTTTGTCCGGTATCTTAAAAAAAACCTGATTTTTACAATCAGGTTTTTTATTTTATCAGGAATTCATAGTATTGAAGAAATCTTCATTGTCCTTGCTCTGACGAAGCTTGTCCAGCAAAAATTCCATACCGTCCGTCATCCCCATTTGCATCAGAACCCGGCGCAGGACCCACATCTTGGAAAGGCGGTCTTTGTCAACCAACAGTTCTTCTTTGCGCGTTCCGGAACGAGTAATGTCAATGGTCGGGAACAAACGCTTGTCGGTAAGTTTGCGATCAAGGATAATTTCAGAATTGCCGGTACCTTTGAATTCTTCAAAAATAACTTCATCCATACGGGAGCCGGTATCAATCAACGCCGTGGCGATAATCGTCAAAGAACCGCCCTCTTCAACGTTTCGGGCTGCTCCGAGCAGACGTTTGGGGCGCTGCAGGGCATTGGCGTCGACGCCGCCGGTCAAAACTTTGCCTGACGAAGGAATAACCGTATTGTAAGCACGGCCGAGACGCGTAATGGAATCGAGCAGAATAACAACATCTTTTTTGGTTTCCACTAAACGTTTGGCTTTTTCAATAACCATTTCGGCCACTTGAACATGGCGGGTGGCGGGTTCGTCAAAAGTGGAGGAAATAACCTCACCCTTAACGGAGCGGGTCATATCGGTAACCTCTTCAGGACGCTCGTCAATCAGCAATACCATCAGATAACATTCAGGATGATTGCTGGCAATGGCATGTGCGATATTTTGAAGCATAACGGTCTTACCGGTGCGGGGAGGCGCTACAATCAAGCCGCGCTGTCCTTTTCCCTGCGGAGAAATCAAGTCTATAACACGGGTCGTATAATCTTTTTCGCCGCAAATAATGTCAAAATTAAGTTTTTTTGTCGGATAAAGAGGGGTCAGATTATCAAAATTGACACGCAGCTTGGATTTTTCAGGATCTTCAAAGTTGATTTTATTCACTTTAACCAAAGCAAAATACCGTTCGTTGTCTTTTGGAGCCCGGATTTCTCCTTCCACCGTATCACCGGTGCGCAAACCAAACTTTTTAACTTGTGCCGGAGAAACGTAAATGTCATCAGGGCCGGCAAGGTAATTTGACTGGGCAGAGCGTAAAAAACCAAAACCATCCTGGAGAACTTCTATCGTACCTTCTCCATAGATGGTTTTGTCTTCACTAGCCACTTTTTTCAGAATGGCAAACATTAAATCCTGAACACGCATGGAAGATGCGTCTTCAATGCCAAGCTCTTCTGCCTGAGTTAGCAACTCAGTAGGAGATTTTTGTTTTAAATCTTTTAAATTCATGGAAACCTTGATTGTTAAATGTGGATTTTGTTTAAAAGGCGGGATTGATTTTTTTATATTATGTAATTAGGTGAGAGTCAAATGCAAAGTTGAAAAATGTTATGAACAGCCCCGCAGGGCCTATCAATAAATATTTAAAATGTTTTGGTTGATAGTGAATCCCTGTGACTCTTGTGGATAGTTTTTTATTCATCCGTTTATCCAGAAGTTAACAGATTGTTAATAAAGATTCTGATAAAAAAATTAATGATTCGTTAATCTTTGCGGAATCAATCAGATAATATTGTAAATGAAAATTTTAAGAGTTTGTTAATAAGTTTTTTTATGCACAACTGTCAGCAGGCATATTAACCTGTGCGTAAGTTGCTAGATTAAATTTTACAATATGGTGATAAAAAGTTATAAACTTTAGTTAAAGCTTAGTTATGCACAAAAGGTTAACGTCCTGTTTATAACTATGGCAAGATATTGAATAAAGGACATTTTAATGAAATTAGTCGCAATAACCGGTTCCATCGGCTGTGGCAAG
>HF995316.1:557-14335 GCA_000432275.1 Proteobacteria bacterium CAG:495 | reverse complement strand
GTGGCAAGACGACAATAGCCAAGATTGTCGGAAAACTGGGATATACCGTTTTTGACGTGGACGGCTGGGTTCGCCGTTTGTATTTTAAAAAAGACTTTATTAAGGTTATTCAAGAGCATTTTCCCGCAGTGGCGGAAAACGGTCAGGTTAACAAAAGGGCTTTGAGAAATATCGTGTTTTCCGACAACAGGCAGCTCAAGGTTTTGGAGGGACTTATTCATCCTTTTTTGCGCGAAACCTTAAAAGACGTTATTCGTAAAAACGCCTGCCGAAACGACATTTTCTTCATTGACGTCGCTTTGCTGTTTGAAATGGGATGGGACAAATACTGCGATTTTATACTGGTTGCGGATGTTGATTATGAAATACAAAAGCAACGGGTTATGAACAGGGATAAGGTTACGGCGGAAGATTTTGACAAGATTAACAATGTTCAGCTGAGTAACAGTTATAAAATAAATCTGGCCGACGTTGTCGTCAATACCGACAAGCCGAAAAACCTGCTCAAGGTTGAAATGATTAACATTATACAAGGATTGGAAAGCGCCGATGACTAGAGAAATCGTATTTGATACCGAAACGACGGGTTTTGAATATGCAAAAGGGGAAAGACTGGTTGAAATCGGTGCGGTTGAACTGATTAACCATATGCCTACCGGGGTTACTTATCATCAATATATCAACCCGGAAAAAGAAGTTCCCGAGGAGGCTTTTAAGGTTCACGGCCTGTCGTATGATTTCTTAAAAGATTATCCTACTTTTGACAAAGTTGCCGACGAATGGCTTGATTTTATCGGAGATGCGGTATTGGTTGCCCATAATGCATCTTTTGATATCAACTTTGTCAATTATGAGCTTAAACAACTGGGGAAGAGCGAGATTACCTGGGACAGAGTAGTTGATACGCTGGAAATTGCCAGACTGCTGTTTCCCGGTGCGCGATGCAATTTGGACGCACTTTGT
Source organism: Proteobacteria bacterium CAG:495 (assembly GCA_000432275.1). Classification (GTDB taxonomy): domain Bacteria; phylum Pseudomonadota; class Alphaproteobacteria; order RF32; family CAG-239; genus CAZU01. The sequence continues at coordinate 13,372 of HF995316.1, read as the reverse complement.
AAACGTTTTGACATTGACAACTCCAATCGTACACTGCACGGAGCGTTACTTGATGCCCAGCTGCTTGCCGAAGTCTATTTGGAACTTTTGGGCGGCAGGGAACCCAGTTTGTTGCTTGATGCCAAAAAAAACAAGAAGACCGCAGGAGAGGCGGTTGAAATTTCTTTTAACGGCAAGGCTTTTCGCGAAGCACGCAGTTTTCCCCTGTCTGAAGAAGAACTTAAAAATCATCAGGAATTTTTGGAAAAGAAGATTAAAGGGGCGCTTTGGAACGTTTAATAGCGCACTTGCTGTCCGTTAACGTTTGTTTGTATTTCTGCCGGCGTGTAGGTTTCCGTTACATTATCAATAATAAGCTGGTCCTGCGTATAGGAGGGCTGCATTTGATTGCTTTCCGCATCATAAGGGCGGGTCTGTTGAGTTTGCGGCGGATACAGCGGAACCGGATCTGAGGTTGAAATCGCGTATCCCTGACGGATAATCAGGGTATTGGCCGAACCAGGGTTACCCACGCTGATGCCCTCCTGAGCATAAACAGGAAAAGCGGCAAAAACGGCCAAAGTCAGCGAAGTTATGAAACCTTTTAGCATTTGTTCCTCACTTGTATTTTTGATTTATTGAAAAAATAAGCTCGGAAAAAGGATATTCAAGAGGGAAAACGTTTTCACAACAATCAGGGTATTTTCCGCAAAAGAATAGAGGTTGACGATTTTGCTTTTTTTGTTAGTATGGGCAAGGTTATGGTTTGATAGGAGTTAACCGTGGTTTATGGTAGAAAATTTTTAATTTGGGATTTGGACGACACTCTTTATCTGCGGACGCCGGAATGGGCTGATATGCTGGACACGGTTATGGCAGAAGCTTTGGTATGGGATTTGAAAGTTCCGATGAGTGTTGAGGAGGCCAAGCAAAAAGTTACGGAATCTTATACCGTTTATCGTAACGGCGGTGAAATTTTTTATCGTGATTACGGCGTTAATCCGGCAGATTTGTTTTATGCTTATCACAAGAGAAAGCCGGTTGAAAAAATTACGGCCTACGACAACCTGCTGGAAAAAATCGAAAAGGTTCCGGCAGAACAATACATTTTTACGGCAAGCGACCGTTATGCTTCCGAAAAGATATTAAAACATATCGGTTTGTATGACTTTTTCAAAGACAGATTTTATTCTGTTGAAGATTTCGGTGTTTACAAAAAAAATGAAAGTGCCGAGGTTTATGTGCAGTTTTGCAAGAAAATCGGCGCAGATCCCCGCGACTGCGTTTTTGTAGACGACAGTTATTCTAATTTGGAGTTTGCCAAAGAAGTGGGAATGACGACTGTTCGCATTTATTATAAAAACAATTCGGCTAAGGATAAAACGTATATTGACTTTGCGTTCAAGGGTGCGGAAGCCTTTTTGGACGAGATTATTTCATCCGATGCCAGAAAAGTCGCAGCGCAGTAGTTTTTTACTTTTTAAGTTTTTTAGTACAAAGCTTTTTTTCGTGCTCATAATTGCTATGGTTATCGAGCTTGCTTTGTTCTATCAGCAAGTCTTCTTTGAAAACTTTTATCAGAGGCGATATTTTTTTGTCATAGGTTTGGGTAAGCCGTGTCGTCGCCTTGTCTATTTCCGTCAGGCTGGAGACTTGAACGGGTTTGACGTTAGCGACGATTTTTTCGACCGCGTCCTGGAATAAAGGTATGAAGTAGTCTAATGCGGTTTTGTTTATTTGCTGGTGCGTTTGTTCGTGCCTCAAGACAACGTTGTATTCACAAGAGTCTTTTTTTATTTCGTTGGAAATATATATTTTAGGGTCGGTATAGCCGATAAAAACGTTTATTTTGGTGGGAACGACGCAAATGTCATAGTCTCCATAAATTTTGCCTATGGTATTGACGGATATTTCCCAACTGACGTTTATGGTTGCCAGGCCTGAAGCAAACAGTCCTTTTTCGACAATGCCGTGTCGGGCGGCTATTTCTGTTATTTGTTTGTTGTTTTTTGAAAAGTCATAAGCGAGTTTTCCGTATGAAGTGGTAAACTCTATAGCAGGAACGGATTTTATTGCCGCACAGTCAATTGTCTGAGCCGAGGCTGTTGAAAATGTCGGGAGACTTAAAACCGTTAATATAAAAAAAAGCTTTTTCATGTAATTTATTATAACGGTTGATTTATTAAATTATGGTTGACGAGGTGCTTTATGAAAAAAATGTGTTTTCTTTTTTTCGCGGCGGCAGTGCTTTTGACGGCGGCAGATGCGCTGGCTCAGGCTTCATATGTGAGAAAGCGGCTGGAACCCAAGTTTTTTATGCCTGAAGACGCCAAAGTCCAACCGGAAAAACTGCCGATGCCTCGTTATACCAAAGGTGCGGAAACAACCATTAAAGAAGCAAATTACAGGGACTCCGAAACGGAGGAAGAGCAGGCAGAGATTTATGATTCAGCGGTAGAGGACGAAGCGGAAACCGATGACAGCATGCCTTTGTATCAGCAAAAATATGACGATTATTCGAGAGACCTGGAACATATTAACAATACCGGACAAATTCCCGAAAACCAGACGCTGAATGAAGATTTGGGGGCGATGGACAGCGAGCGGCGGATTACGGTTGCAAAAAAGCCTTATCAATCTCGCGAAGTCAAAGCTAAATTTGATAAGGCTTTGGAAGAAAGTTTGAACAGCAATTAAGCTTCAATTGCATAGAGTTCTTTGACAATCCATTTTCCGTCTTTTAAATTCATGACGTAAATGATGTTTCCGTTACAAAGGCCAAACCAGTTGCCGTTACAGGTGCTTTGGGTATAGACTTCCACCAGATTGTCTTCCAGAGGTTTTATTTTGGTGATTTTATATGACTGGGAGGTTGGCCGTTGGAGGCTTTCATCCTGCATAAAGACAAAATCCGGCATTTCATCTTTATGTTCGGCACATTCGGAAAATTCCGGATTGATGGTGCATTTTACGGACATATTGATGGCGCAGATTATCTGGCTGTCACCGGAACATCCCGGGGTTAAGGTATTGAGGTCGAAAGAATAGATTTCTTCGTCAAGAGGCACCTGAGGGGCGGCCGGAGAAATGTTTTCGGCAGTTTTGTCTTGCTCTGTTTCTTGAGGAGAGCAGGCGGCAATTAGGCAGACGGCGGCTAAAACGGACAACAGTTTAGGCATATTTTTTTCCTTATTTAATTAACTGAAACTAATTTAGATATAGTTCGTAAAATAAAATTTGACCAGCTTTTTAATGAGGAAAAGACAACAAAAATTTAAATACAGTGTTTAAATACAGCGTTTTTTTATAAGAAAAAGGAGAGAACACTGTTCTCTCCTTTGATTTTTGATGACAGAATTAGAAGCTGTATCTGACACCGGCAGTGTATTCCATAATGTGATCTACGGAATTAACTTTGTCGGTGAAAGTGTAGCGAGCCAAAGCTCTTACAGACAGGTTTTCGTCAATGGTATACTGTGCACCGGCACCCAAACGGTAGCCTAAGCCGTTTTCGGTGTATCTTTTTTCACCCGGTTCTTTGATTTTCAAATCAATGTTGGAAATACCGGCAGTACCCAAAAGGGCAAATTTCTGTTCACAACCGAGAGGCAGGTAACCATACAAATCCAAACCGTAAGCTCTCAGGGAAACTTTGGTGTCTTCGATTTTATCAGAGTCAGAAAACTGATAGAAGAGTTCCGTGCCGAAATATTTGTTGTAGCTTGTGCCTACGTTTACGGTAGCGGCATTGGTATTCAGGCCGATAAAGTCCGAATACGTGTAATCTAAACCGACATAAGGTTTGAATTCATAAGCATTTGCGCTTGCAGAAAAAGCAATTGCAGATGCGGCGACCATCAAGGCACCAATAGTTCTTTTCATGTATAAATTCCTTTTTATAAGTTCAACTCTAAGACTAGTCCTAATATATCTTAAGGCTATTACGGGTTATACTATAGACTATATTTTGAAAAAAGGAAGTAAATTAATATTACAAAAAGATTGTTTACTGTAATTTTTGGTGATATTCTTAATAAAAATACGGAGTAGACGTAATGTTCAGAATAAACCAAAAAGGCGGCACCATGGTGGAGGCAATTGCGGTTATTTCAATCATGACCGTACTCGGCATCTCGGCGATCAATCTTATCGGCGGTTTGTTTGACGGTTTTAAACAAAACATTGTCACCAGTGAAATCCGCGAGCTGCAGAAAAACGTTTCCGCCCGTTATTCGGTGGACGGCCATTACGGCAATTTGGGCACTGTGGCCACGCTGGTCAAAGAAAAAGTCGTGCCTAACCAAATGTTGGCAAACGGCAAAATATATCATCGTCTGGGCGGAGAAGTTTTGATTGAAAAATCAGCGCTCAGCACGCTGTATTATCAGATTACCTTTAAGGATTTGTCACCCAAGGCCTGTATGAACCTGAGCCAGATAAACTGGATGACGCATCAGGGATCTGACCTTATTCAGCTGCAAATAAATTCGACGATTTTTGTTCTTCCCATCGACGGGGTTAAACGCGGAGATTCCAAAGCTTTGCCACTTGACGTGGCCCGGGCTGCCCAAAGCTGCAAGGTTAAAGGCAGCAATACGATTATTTGGACATTTCAATAACCTGAGGAGCTGATTTGATTAAAGTTAACGACATTAATAAAAGCAATGAGCTTAATTCAGCCAAAACGGCAAAACGTCCCGGAGAGGGTCCAAGCTTTTCCTCTTTTCTCAGCGAAACGATGAAAAACAACAATGCTCCGGTGAGCGGTGCCGGCAATATTTCGATAGCCGACGCTATTTTTGCCACGCAGATGGTAAACGGCGAAGAAGAAAGGGAAATCCGCAAAAAACTGCTTAAACGGGGCAATCAGCTGTTGGACAAGCTTGAAGAAATCCGCGATGCATTGTTGACAGGGTACATTGCCACCGACAAGCTGATAGACATTTCGCGGATGGTCAAGGAAAAACAGGCAGAAACTTCCGATCCGAAACTGCAGGAAATTATGGCAGAAATAGAACTCCGGGTGGAAGTTGAGCTGGCTAAACTGACAAAATGAGGGAATCGAAGCAATATCGCGGTGATAAATGTCTTTTTTTGCTTGAAGTTATTTGTTGAATTATATATTTTGCTTGCTATATGGAAGCATACTTTTGTTGTTAAGGAGTTAGACCAATGGAAAGTGCAGTTATTCTTCCCCCCGACTACAGACCTTCAGCTGATGAAGAATATATGAACGAAATGCAGTTAGAGTATTTTCGCCAAAAACTTCTTAACTGGAAAAAATCTTTGATAGGACAATCCAAAGACACTTTGGATGACCTGCGGCAAGGCGGTTTAAATCAGCCGGATCAGATTGACAGGGCTTCTTTGGAGTCAGACAAGGCGTTAGAACTGCGGACACGCGATCGTGCCCGGAAGCTGATTTCCAAGATTGACGAAGCTCTCAAGAGAATTGAAGACGGCGTTTACGGTTATTGCGAAGACACAGGAGAACCTATCGGCATCGAACGTTTGGAAGTCCGTCCGGTTGCAACCTTGTCAATTGAGGCTCAGGAACGCCACGAAAGAATGGAAAAAACGTATGACGACGAAGCATAAGCGGCAGGTTGTCATAAAAAACTAATCGGAATTAAAGGCAAATTGTGTTAAAATAATTTGCCTTTATCTATATTTTCAGGTCAAAAAGGATTATTTCAGGATGTGTACTAAGAACTTTATTCTTGCTTCCGGGTCTCCGCAAAGGAAAAGGCTTCTGGAGCAGATAGGCTATATTCCCAAACTTATTGAGCCGGCCGATGTCGATGAGACGCCGTTCAAGTCGGAAAAGGCTTCGGCATATGTTAAGCGGATGGCGCTTGAAAAAGGATTGCACGTGGCGGAAAAGCATCCCGGGGAAATAGTGCTTTCCTGTGATACCGTCGTTGTTGTCGGCAACCGGATAATTCAAAAGGCGCATGACGACAAAGAACAGGAACGGGTTATGCGTATGTTATCGGGCAAAACCCACAGAGTTTTGAGCGCCGTCTGCGTGGTTAACAAAGACGGCAGAGTTTCGGTAAAGCTCAATACGACTAAAATGGTTGTAAAGAGAATGACCGAAGACGAAATAAAATCTTATGTCGCCGGTCATGACTGGGTCGGTTGTTCGGGGTACAGAAGCGAAGGGTTGATGGAGGCTTTTGTAAAAAAAATTATGGGGTCGACTTCCGGCGTTATCGGGCTGCCTTTGTATGAAACAAAAAATCTGTTGAATTCGGCGGGAATTAAATAGGAGTATACAGAATGTCAATTGATACGCTTGTTTATGAAAAGAAAAACAATCAGGCTCGAATTGCCGCTTTGGCTTCCGGTGAAATGAGGGAGCTTGAAATCGTTGATTTTACAACTGCCGGGGAAGGCAATATTTACTTAGGCAGAATTACCCGAAAAATTGATTTGGCAAACGGGAAAACAGGATATTTTCTGGATATAGGAGACAGCAGAGAAGCTTTCATTAATGCCGGAGAAAACGGAATGGACGAGCTGGTTGCCACCGAAGGGCAAAGTTTGGTCGTTCAGGTGACTCAGGAACAACGTGCGGAAAAAGGCGCCCGTTTGGTCCGTTCTTTGCAGTTTGTCGGAGAATATACGGTGTATTGCCCGTATCGGATGACGATTGAAGTTTCAAACAAGATTGAAGACAAATTAAAAGCCGAAGAATACAGGCAAACGGTTTTGGATAACACGACCGGGCAGGAAGGGTGGATTATCAGGACTTCGGCGGTTGATGCCGAAGTCGAGAAAATTCGCGAAGAAATGGAATTTCTGCGCAATGAATACGAAGAACTGCTGCGAAAAGCGCGACAGAGCAAAGCACCTTGTCTGTTAAGGCAAAAAAACAATCCGTTGTTTGATTACATTACCAGAAACAAGGCTGCATTGCGAAAAGTAGTCGTTAACAACCACAACAACGAAGAAGAAATCAAAGAAAAAACCGGAGAGGGAGTGCTTGTAGAATTCAGCAGTTCTCCGTTTGAGGACTACGGGCTGGAAGATGCCGTTTTGGAAGCGCTGCAAAAAGAGGTTAAGCTCAAAAGCGGCGGCAGAATTACAATTGAAGAAACCAAAGCCTGTGTTGCAATTGACGTTGACAGCGGCGGAGACAAAGCGAACGGGAGTTTGGGGCGGCTGAATATGGAAGCGGCTTTTGAGATTGCCAAGCAGATAAAGCTGAGGAATCTTTCCGGCAAGATAGTTATCGACTTTGCCGGCGTTTCCGAATACCGTTATTTGAAAAACGTTATTGAAGTTTTGGAGCAGGAGCTGCAAAAAGATTATGTTAAAAGCACGATTTTCGGTCTCAGCCGCGGCGGAAACGTGGAAATCGTCAGAATGCGCCGCCGTCCCACCCTTCGTGACGTTTTAACCGAAGAATGCGCAAGTTGTCAGGGTACCGGCAGAGTAGAAAAATAAGATACGGGTGATGTAATGAAATGTCCTATTTGTAAAAAAGAAGTGACCGATATGAAATACAGGCCGTTTTGTTCGAAAAGATGCGCCGACATTGATTTGGGAAACTGGTTTAACGAAAAATATACTTTTGCCGCCACGGAAATTGACGAGCAGGACATTGCCCAGCTGGAAAAGGCGATATCTGAGGAAGACTGCAATAACGAAAATTAACTGTCGGTTTCGGTTAGTTTTAAAAGACCGAGGAACAAATCTGCAAAAGATTTCAGTTCAATGCGCGTACGCAGGTTTATCCGGTCGATGAGCGCGTAAGAAGCATTCAGGCGGTCATAGATGATAAAACTTTCGGAAACGCGTCCTATGAGCATTTTTTCGCGGAAATATTCATATTTTGAATAAGGTTTGTTTATTTGGATGATGTCGGGGAAGACATAGCGTTTTTCGATACGCTGGTGAACAACGGTTCCCATAAATTCTATTCCGTTAAAAATATATCCGTTGCTGAGACGTAAAAATTTTCGGTAATCCTCAGGCAGCGCCGCAAATTTACGGCTGGAAAGAAAAGAATCCACGGTTTTGAACTGTTCGGGTTCCGCGGGAGGAAAAGTTACGCAGCCGGGCAGTTTGCGCGCTTTTTCAAAAAGGTTGTCAATCATGGTAAATTTTTCCTTCAAACCAAGGAATGTAGATTTTTTTGTATGTGCGCAGAAAACCATTCTCGATTTGCAAATCAATCAGTTTGTGAATAATTCCGTGACAGGGATGGGTTTTTATCAGGCATAAGTTGTCAAAATCAAGTCCGCCTCCGAAATCAAAGGGTATTTTGATATGCGTATTATAATTTTCAGGAGCAATGCTTTGCCGCAGCAGTTTTATGTCTGCTTTGGTCAATCCTGCTTTTGTGCATTCGGAAGCATAGGAATATCCCAAAAGTTTCAGGAATATTTTGCGAATTTTTTGATATTCGGTGAAACAGGAGCTCATTTCCTGCCAGGTTTGCGGGTCATACACGCATTCTTTGAGCGTCAGGTTGTTTAGCGCATATTCTTCAAGCCGCTGGTTTAACAATTGCTGCATCCTTTCGGGAACCGGCGTTGTTTCCGGAGAGGAATTTTTTTGTGCCGAAACGTTTTTTTTCAGCGGTTCGGGCGCATAGGCATTTTGCAAAAGAAGGTCGTTGTAGGCCGCAAGAAGCGATTTAGATTCCTCAGAATCTTTCTTGCGTAAAAGCCGGTTAGACCATTCCCACATTTTTACCTCATTTTATTTGACAGCGTCATCGTCTTCTTCAAATTCGGAATCGTCATATTCTTCATTGGGATCATAATCAATTCCGAGTTTGGCCAACATATCGTCGTTGATGTCTTCACGCTGGGCGATAATCCAGTCCGGAACGTTAGGCGCCGTAGGCAAGGCAGCCAAAGCTTTCATCTTTTTATCCATAAACCAGCATGGAGATTCTGCCATAATCGGACGGTCGATATAGTTTTGAATCAGCACAACCTGATGGAATCTCGGCAAGCTCAGCAATTCCGTCGTTGAGATAACCGGTACGCCCTGGAGAGAGTAGTTGACGTTTTTGGCAAAAGGATTGCTGCCTTTGCCTAATCCGCCTTCGGTTTTGGAGAAGGAGGAAGTCTGAACGGTCATGGTACCTATCATTTTTGAAAAACGCTGGGCAGTCACTTCGTTGTTTTGAGAGAGAATGACTTTGCAGGCGGTGGTAGAGATAACCGTTTCCAAATCGTCTTTGCCGTATTTGCCCGAAATTTGGCCTAAGTCTTGGCCTATGAGCAAATAGGACACTTTCATACCACGTCCGACCGCCGGGCCGTCGATAACCGCTTTCAGCTTAGGCATGGTAGGAAACTCGTCCATAACGAACAATGCGGGAAAAGGTCCCATAACGCCGTCGGTCGGGTGCTTGAACTTAGGCGGATTGGCAATCAGGTAAGAGGACATCAGGTCAATGAATGTTCCCGAGATTACAGACAGAGCACGGGCGTCAACCTGGTTAACCGAAAGATAAACGGAGATAGGTTTAAATTCGCCGGTAATCGGGTCTTTCAGTCCGCGAAGGTCTTTAAAGTTGATGTCGCTGAAACTGGTTCGGGCAACCACGGCGGAGTTTTTAAAGATACCGATGCCTGAAAACGCGGTTGAAAGCACTGAACCACGTTCTTTGTCAGGCATTGAGCTCAATTGGCTCAATTCGACGATACAACGGGCAGAGTAGCCGAATTTACGGGCTTCGTTGACGGCTTCTTCAAGCAAATCCCGCATAGGGTCAGCCATTGCCGCCATCTGATCGCCTTCGTCAAGACGGCGTTTGATGTCTTGAGTCTGTTTTATCTGGGCTTCGGTAATCCATTCCAGAATCATAGCGATACAAGCTTCGCGCCCAATCCATTTTTCAGGCAAAAGCGCCCAGGTTCCGATGGGCAGATAGTTGTCGATGGTGATGTTGTTGGTGCGCAGGTTTTGGATTGCCCGAGAGGCTTGAGGGTCGTGCATTTCGAGATAATATCCCTCAAGGACGCGCTTATCTTCCTCGTCGAGTTTGCCTTCGTAAACACGGCCGATAAAGTAATCGTTGGCCCGAGCTTTTTCACATTTAGAGACGATAAAGTGGATAAAGCCGGTCAATGCCGCACGACCGGTTTTTGACCAGTGGGGGTCGGCACCGCCTTTGGGATCTTCCACCAAAACGTTGCACATGGAATCGACATACATATCGCGTGCCGGTCCGGGAGCCGGGACGGCGGTGGGCGAAAGGGGATTCCAACTGGGATAATAGACGCCTTCGGCAGGATTGTCTTCCATACCCCAGTTAATAATGAATACCGGACCTACTTTGGCTCTGGCGCCGGAAGTATTATAACATAATTCGGGTTTGGGGTCGTTGACGACGATGCTCATTCCGGGGGAGTTGAAAATTGTCGGAATAACCACGGCGGCGGTTTTACCGGTACCCGGAGGCGCACAACACAGAACGGAAAGGGTTTCGTTTAATTTCAGCAGATAACCTTTAAATTTGCCGACGACGATGCAAAATCCGTCAAGAAGTCCCATTTTTTTCACATCGTTAAGTTCGGCCAGTCTGGCGGAACCGTGAATGTTGGACTGAAAACGGTAAGGGTTGGTTATGACGCCGATGATAAGGCCGGCAGGGAGGCTTAAAAACGGCAGAATGGGAATCCAAAGGCTGAAAGAAAAGTCTCCGTGGTAATTGAACAACTGTTTGAACCAGCTCCAATAACGGGAGTAGAGGTAACTGGGACGTTCAAAAACCAGAGCGAAGTATTTTGACACGTCGTTTAAAGTATCTTTGGAAATTCCGGAACCGAGCAGATAGCCGAGAGGCATGGCTGCCAGAGCCAGGATGATGGTGACTATGACGGAAAGGACAACGGTGATAACCATCCAACGGACGGCGTTGTCATATTCTTCCCATTCTTTTCCTCTTTTATTCAGTGCCATTTATTCCTCTATGATTTAAGCAATACTACGAACAAGTTTTTTTATCTTTTCAAATTTGTCATGACTGATTTTGCCATTGGCGTCGTCAAGCGCCTTGGCAAACAATTTTAACTCTTTTGGGGTGCCGCGGTCAATACGGGTGACGTTAATTTTCATTTCGTCCCATATTTCAAACATATCTTCGGCGTTGATTATGTTTCCGATTTGTTCAATGACATAAGCTTCTACTTTGAAATCCATGTCCGCTTCCGCCAGTTTGTCTTTCAAAATCAGGCGGGCGATGTCAATTTTGCGCACCGGAGAAATACGGTGGGAGCTTTCGGAAAACCATAAAGGCTCTTCGTCATTAAAACGTTCTTCGTCAGCCAGCCAGTCTCCGGGTTCTTTGTCGTTCAGGCAAAGGCAGATTTGGTCGGCAGATACACCGATAAAGTCTATCAGCGTATTCTTTATGGTTGCGCTGGTGATAACTTCATATCCTTTTTGTTTAAGGACTTCCAGGGTGGAGTTGGATACGCCGCGGCCAGCCGGTTGTGCCGCCGGAGCTGATTGATTCTGAGAATCGCTGTTACGATTGTTGCGATTGTTTTTATTGCGGTTGTTTTTGCCACGTTCTTTGGCCGGAGGTTCGGAGGCCGGTGCAGCAGCCGGAGGAGGCGTTGCCGGTTCCGGTTCTTTTTCTTTGGGTTTTTCATCAAAAAGGTCAAAGTCGAATTCTGCCGGTTCGTCGTCGAACTGGAAGAGCGAATGGTCAAATTCCGCCGGTTTTGCCGGTGCGGCGGTAGGAGCGATGACCGGCGCAGCTGGTTTAATATGAGAAGGAGCCGCTGTCGTTGCAGAAATTGCGGAGGGTTGCTGCGGCATGGAAACCGGGCTGCTGTCCATTGGCGGTCTTAAGCTGCGGGGACGAATTTCCTTATAAGACTTTTTCTTTTTTACAACTTTTACGCTGGCAACATTGGCAATGGTTTTAACCGGTTTTTCAAATATTTTATTGAAAAACTTGAGCGGAAAAAACATTACCCAGCCGAAAATACGGCCATAGCGAATCATACTGAGGGCAGCCCAGCCGGACAACCAAAGGGGAATAAAGGTCAAAATGATAAGCACAAAAGCCCATTCTTTGGGATCGTCAATAACCCAGCCGGACAACCAGAGGTTCCAAGCGTGTTCCCAATGGCGGGGACGGAGGATGTCAAAGCGCCAGTTGGTGAGCATAATCACGCGTATTCCTTCCAGAAAGAATATACTCCAGAAGATACCGACGATGATAATGCGCATCAATATCAATAAAGGTTTCAAACGACATCTACTCCATAGTTTTGTTACATTTTAGCACCAATAAGTTAACAACTCTTTAGTTATATTTGGTGCCGGTATTTTCGAGCTTTTTCCTAATCTCTTCCCGGATTGTGTTAACTTCTTTCGGCGCTTCGGGTTTGATGGATTCCAACCGGGCTTTTATCTCTTCAATGCTTTTTTGGCTGGATTTAAGGTTTTTCAGTATAATCCGGCTGGAATCATGGCCGTATTTATTGATGATATAGCGATTGTATGCGTTTACGGGAAACAACAAAATGTTTAGGTAGTTTACCCTGGTGAGCAGACGCCAACCCCAAATCCAAAACCAAGGAACGCACAGCAGCATAAACAAAAAAAGGTAATCTTTGGCCTTTTTGATAACGCCGCCGGCCTCCCAAAAGTACCCGATGGTTTTCCAGCTGTGGGCAGAAAACAGATTGAAGTTCCACAGATAAAACAACGCTAAATTAGCAAGTACCATAAAGAGGTAAGTCCATATGGTACCGATAATCAGGTTTCGAATTAACCGAAATGTTTTTTTTAACATTCTGCTTATCTTCCGTCATTGCCGCGAGTTTGCGTATGAGTTTGGTTTTGGCTGGTGT